>CALSRA010000022.1 GCA_943788635.1 uncultured Alphaproteobacteria bacterium
ATACGATTTCGAGATGACGCCGGGCAAGGAAACAGACGACGATGCCGCGATGCTGGAATATGCCCGCGAGGACGGCGCGTCCAACTGGCACCCGGCCAGCACCTGCAAAATGGGTGTCGATTCCATGGCCGTTGTCGACCCGACCCTGAAGGTGCATGGCATGGAAGGGCTTTATGTTGTCGATGCGTCGGTCATGCCGAATGTGATCTGTGGCAATACCAATGCACCGACGATCATGATCGCGGAAAAAGCCGCCGACATGATCCTGGCAAGGGCATAAGCACACCCGATGACATATGATTACATCATCGTCGGTGCGGGGTCAGCGGGCTGCGTTCTCGCCAACCGGCTGAGCGCCGACCCGGCCAACCCGCGTATTGCTGCTGGAGGCAGGCCCCGAAGACAAAAATTTCTGGATTCATATCCCGCTTGGCTATGGCCGGAATATCGTTAACCCCGACGTCAACTGGTGCTTCGAATCGCAGCCGGAAGAATATTGCCACGGCCAGAAATACTTCCTGCCGCGCGGCAAGGTGCTGGGCGGCACCAGTTCGATCAACGGCATGGTCTATGTCCGGGGGCAGGTAGAAGACTTCGACGGCTGGGCACAGGCCGGCTGTCACGGCTGGTCCTATGACGACGTGCTGCCCTATTTCATCAAATGCGAAACCAACAGCCGTGGCGCCAGCGCGTTGCATGGTGGCGATGGCCCCCTGCGGGTTTCCGACGTTGGCGAGGAGACCGCCATCAACAAGGCGATGCTGGCCGCAGCCCAGGAAATCGGCATCCCCTTCAACCCGGATATCAATGGCCGGGTACAGGATGGCATCGGCTGGCATCAGGCGAGTATCGGCAACGGCCGCCGCAGCAGCACCGCCACGGCGTATCTGAAGCCGGTCCGCAACCGGCCCAACCTCGTCGTCCAGCCGGAATCGCTGGTCCGGCGGGTTCTGTTCGAAGGGAAACGCGCGGTCGGCGTCGAATACGATCGCGCCGGCACTCGCCAGGAAGCACGCGCGGCCCGGTGCCGTCATCCTGTCCGGTGGCGCCTTCGCCTCCCCGCAGATACTGGAGCTGTCCGGTATCGGCAACCCCGCACGACTGCAGGGGGCTGGGCATACCGGTGGTACACGCCCTGCCCGGCGTCGGTGAAAATCTGCAGGACCATTTCGCTGTCCATTTGCGCTGGCGCATCAAGAACGCCCGCACCTTCAACGACCGTACGCGCGGCATTCGCGCCATGGCGGAGGGGCTGAACTACATCCTGCGCCGCAAGGGCGTGCTGACCCAGCCAACATTTGCCGTCGCCGCTTATATCCGCACCCGGCCGGAACTCGCCTCACCCGATGTACAGCTTCAGTTTTTCACCGCAACCTACAAGGCCCTTGGCGACCGCTCGCTCGATCCCGAACCCGGCGTCACTATCGGCGCCTGCCCGTTGCGGCTGGAAGGACGCGGCCATGTCCATTGCGCAGTCACCGGACCACACGGCCCCACCGGCAATCTGGCACAATCTGCTGGCGACGGACGGGGATCGACAGACCACAGTATCGGCCATGCGCACGTCGCGCGATCTGATGGCGACGGCGGCGATGCAGCCCCCATTTCGAATTCGAAACCACCCCCGGGCCGGAAGCACAAAGCGATGAAGCATTGCTGGACTACGCCCGGCAATACGGCCGGTCCTGCCTGCATCCTGCCAGCACCTGCAAGATGGGTGTCGACGATAAGGCTGTCGTCGACCCGACACTGAAGGTGCACGGGATTGACGGCCTGCGCGTCGCCGATGCGTCGATCATGCCGAATGTCGTCTGCGGCAACACCAATGCGGCGACGATCATGATCGGCGAAAAGGCAGCCGACTTGATCCTGTCCGAACAGAAAATCCCTTAGGAGTGAAGTAGCATGCTGAAAGGTAAAGTGGCGCTGGTAACCGGATCGGTCACCGGAATTGGCACAACGACGGCGCGGGCGCTGGCCGAAATGGGTTGCGACATCATGCTGAACGGGCTCGGCACCGCAGAAGAAATCGAGCATACAAAATCGACCATCGCCCATGATTTCGGTGTTACCGTGAAATATCACGGCGCCGACCTGGCGCAGCGCAAGGAAGTCGAGGATCTCGCCAAGTCGACCCAGGACCAGTTCGGCCGGCTTGATATTCTGATCAACAACGCGGTGATCCGGTATTACAAGAATGTCGTCGATATGGACCCGAAGGAATGGGACCATGCCCTCGCCATCAACCTGACCGCACCGGTCGACCTTGCCCGTTTAACACTGCCCGGCATGATCGAAAATAAATGGGGTCGTATCGTCAGCATGTCCTCCACGCTGGGCCTGTCGGGCAAAACCCGGGCGCATGGATTACATCGCGACCAAGACGGCCCTGATCGGCTATACGCGCGCAATCGCAGCGGAAACACTGGCCTGGCCGGACATCACCTGTAATGCGCTGTGCCCCGGATCGGTGATTACGCCGTTTATCCACCAGCGTATCGAAGGCATCGCCGAAGAACGCGGCCTGACCTTTGATGAGATGGCGCCTATTTATCGCAAGGAGCTTGGCCAGAACACCGATTTCATTCAGCCCGAGCGCGTTTCCGGCGTCATCGCATTTCTGTGTACCGATGCCGCCAAGGATATCAACGGCGTCAGCATCCCCATCGATGGCGGGCTGGCCAATACCTGGATGGAGCAACCGGCCGCCGGGTAGCCCGGCTCTATGGTGATATACAGTTTGTCTGAATGCGAACCCGCTGCAGGGATCAGCCGGTTCCACCCAGGGCCTTCGCCAGCCTGTTGGCCAGAATATCGCGCCTGTATGGTTTCAGCAGCACATCCATTTCTGCTGTCGAACCCTCAGCCGCGAAATTTTCGGTGAACCCGGTCGTATACAGCACCTTCAAGCCGGACCGCCGGGCGCGGGCCATTTCGGCCAGCTTCACACCGTCGATCCCCCCCGGCAGTGCAATATCGGTAAACAACAGGTCCACTGCCACCCCCTGATCGAGAACGGCAAGTGCCGCAGCCCCCATTTTCAGCCTCGACGACCTGATACCCAAGCGCGCTAAGCTGCGTCACGGCCAGATTACGCAGGTTCGCCTCATCCTCAACCACCAGAACCGTCTGCCCGGTGCCGACCGGTACGACATGCGCAACCGGCGCTTGGTTTTCACGTCCCGGCATCGTCACAACCGGAAAATACAGATCGACCGTTGTGCCCGAATTTTCCGCGCTGCGAATGGCAACATGCCCGCCGGATTGATTGACGAAACCATGCACCATGCTCAGGCCAAGCCCGCTGCCCTGACCAATCTCCTTGGTCGTAAAGAACGGCTCGAACGCCTTTTCGCGCACATCAGGCGACATTCCCTTGCCGGTATCCGTAAACAGAAAGCATTATATACCGGCCCGGTTTGCGGTCGCGCGGGCGTTGTGGGTCTTCCCAGGAAAATTCGACATTCCGTGTCTCGATCCGGAGCGTGCCGCCTTCCGGCATCGCATGATGCGCATTGACCCCCAGGTTGATCAGGGCCGTTTCCAGTTGCGCCTTGTCGAGCCTTGTTGGCCAAAGGCTGTCTGCGAGAACCGGTTCGACATCGATTGACGGTCCCAGAGACCGTTCCAATAGCGCCATGACTTCCGGTACGAGACTGTTCAGATCAATGTTTTCCGGCCGCAATGCCTGTCGGCGTGAAAAGGCCAGCAGGCGGCTGGTCAATTCTCCGCCGCGCAACGCCGAACGCAGGGCCGAACTGATATAACCACGCTTTTCGGTATCGCCATCGAACTCGCTTTCAAGCAGGTCAAGATTACCGACGATGATACCCAGCAGGTTATTGAAGTCATGGGCAATGCCACCAGTCAGTTGCCCGACGACTTCCATCTTCTGCGCTTGCCGCAATTGTTCCTCAACGGCGCGGCGTTCCGTGAAATCGCTTCCCGTCCCGCGATAGCCCAGGAAGCGGCCATCCGTCCCGTAAACCGGGGTCCCGCTGATCGACAGTGACTTCACCAAACCATTGTCGAGTGCCCTGGAAAACTCGAAATCCCGGAAAGGACGCCGCCCTTCCAGCGTCTGAAAATGCGGGTCCCATGTCTCCTTGTCGTAATCCGGACCCAGTAATTCCTGCAGGGTTCTGCCCAAATATCCTTCCGGCGGTATACCGGCAACACGCGCCACATTCGGCGACATGTATGCGAACCGAAGGTTTTCATCCATTTCCCAAAACCAGTCGGCGCTGGACTCTGCGAAATCCCGAAAGCGGGCTTCGCTCTCCCGCAGGGCTTCTTCCCGCAAATTCAGGTCGCGTGTCCGTTCTTCAACACGCTTCTCAAGCAGGTCGTTCGCCTCCTCCAGCGCACGCTGGGCAAGCTCCCTCTCTCCGATCTCATTGCGCAGCGCCTGCGTCTGCGACCAGACACGTCGTTCCAGTTCGGCACCCTCGATGCTGAGGCGACTGACCTCTGCCCTTCAGTGCAGCAGAAGAACCCCGAGCAGCAAAAGTATCGTACCGACAATCGCTCCCTCGGTCGCAATTCGCCATATTGCCTTGGGGAAAAGCCCCGGCGCAGGAAGAGTCACGAGCGTCCACAGAGTCTGGGGAACCTCCCGGGAGGCCAGCCTGTCCGACCATTCTGCTTCAGACAGAAACCGTTCCCGCAAAAGCGTCCCCCCCGGTCCGTCAGCACCAATTTCGATGCGATAGGAATCAGCGTTCCCGGCATGCCCCGCATGATCGGCATGATCGGTATGACCCAACACCGGGGTGGCAGCAGCGGCCTGTTTCATCAACAAAAACTGCCGTTGTCCTTTAACCGCCATATCCGAAAGGACATTCACAATGTCAGACACAAGAAAACTGACAAAGAAAGTACCGGTCTTGCCCGGTGCATATTCCAGGGGAACCATAATATCGAAGTGATGGTTCGTATTGTTGCTGCTGGCATGCAGGTAGATATTCTGACTCTCAGGATTCCGCGTGAAGTTCAGAATGTCCACACGACATCGCTTGCCGACGAAGTGATCGTGCCCTTCGAGAAGCGCAACCCCAGATTCATCGGCGATTGTCGCCGCGAAATATGTCGGAAAATGCTGTTTCAGATCATGCTGAAGCGCATCATACCCTTCCGGATCGTAGGGAAAACCGGCCAGGTCCTGCAGTTGCTTTTGATGCTCGTCAACAAACACGCTGACGCGCCGCCGGATATCCGACACCTGGGCGGTCACCTGCGCACTTGTGCTGAGGTTGGATTGTTCGGCAATTTCAGCCGTATTGTCGACATAGTCGCTATACCGGAAATACGACACCGCACAAACGCAAACGGAGACGGTCAGAAACAAAAGGAAATACTGACCTGATTTAATTCTGGTGCGCATCTTTTAATTGGCTGGTTCCGAACAGCGAATAAACTTCCGCCTCATTCGGTGATAACCGTATCCTGTTTAATTTTCTGCTAAAGATTTCACGACGCCTGTTTCCATGCCTGTATTTTTAAGGGCCCAACCCGGTCAGTCGGACCATCCGAGCCAGTCGCAGATTCCCGTGCCCATAACGCGCGCCAGATCCTCGCCTTTAAGGAAGGGCAGCTCTTCGGTGAAATGGGTTACCCCCTGCCGGTAGGAACACGGTAGCCGCGTCACGTCTGTGCCCCAGAACATGCGATCCGGACCAAAATGATCTAATACCCGCCTCGATATGATGGCGGATACCGGCATAGGGATAAGGCTCCGATGTAAATTTCGGCAGGCAGGATGCCTTCACCGCCACGTTCTTGTGCCGCGCCAGCGTCAGGACGTCCTTTATTACCGAGAACGGCTCCGCGATATCGTTCGACATGGACAAGTGATCAATCACCAGCCGAAGGCCGGGATACCGCTCGGCCACCCGGTCAATCTGCGGTATCTGCTGGGGCGGCAGCACCATGACCGGAATGCCCAGTTCTTCTGCCCGTGCCCAGAACCAGTCAACGGAACCGTCCTTCAACCATTGTTGCTGTTCGGCACGCAGGAAGGTCAGCCGTATACCGAGCATGCCCGGCTGCTTTTTCCAATCTGCCATGCGCGCTTCGTTCGCACGGTCACCAATATCAAAACGGCCCATTGTGGCGAATCGGCCGGGGTGATCCTGCGCCGCCGCGATGGCGAGATCGTTGTATTCCCCTTCCCAGGACGGCGGCACCAGCACCGCGCGATCAACACCGGCCGCATCCATATCCGCAACCAGCTGTTCCGCCGAAAGGGGAACCGGCCGGTGTTCCTTGCCGAAACCGTATTCCGGCCACGGCCGCTCGGCAGTATGCGCCCCCCAGATGTGAACCTGCGCGTCGACGATCAGCATGGATGTCCCCTGTTACTGTCTGTATTTCTTATCCGTCGGCGCGGAAGGGCGCCGGACCATATCTCACCAATGTGACAAATCCGGGCATTTCTGCAAACCTGTATTCTCGTGTGTCACGAGAAAAAACAATCGAGACGGTCGTAATGGATGAAGTATCTTTGCACCGATTCAGGGGGGAACAACATGAATGAAGCCAATATCAGCCTGGAAGAACGCGACGCTATCTTCACCAGACTGCGGCGCTATCTCTGGTGCATGGACACAGGGAATATCAGCGCCGTACCGACAAATTTCACCGCAGACGCAACCATCCGCGACGTGACCGGAAAATTATGGAATGCCGAAACCGGTGGCGTCCCCGGGTTTGCAAACCATTTTCTGGCCGCCAGCAACCGGCCCTGGGGCCAGCACTGGATTCAGCACATGTCCGTCCAGGATGCCGGCGACGGCAAAATTCTGGTTATTTCCTACTGGACCGGCCTCGCCACAGACCCGGCAACCACAGAACGATCCGTCCGCCATATCGGTTGCTACCGCGACACCATGATCAAGATCGATGGCACCTGGCTGATTGCGAAGAAGATAATCGACCCCTGGAATGCCGACACCATTACGGAACTCGGCCCGATGATCTGATGCCCGGCCAACCTGCCGGTGCTGCATTTCCTGGGCGCTAATTATTGCGCTGCCGGAAAGCATGTCCGAAATGAAATTTCGCGACCCCAACGGCGTCGTCTTCGACATTGTGACGCCGGAATACGGCAAGAAGGCCTGGCACGCCTCCTGATCTTTCGGCCCGGATTTATCCCTTGGCCGCCAGGCAATCCCGCAAGGATGTCGCCAGGGCTTCCATGAGCGTGAACCAGGCATCCGGCCCCGGCGTGATCAGCGCGCCGAGGGGGTCGAGGCTCGCCGCTTTCGCCGGAGTCCCCTCGACCACCGTGCGAACAAGTGCCGGCGTAAATTGGGGCTCGGCAAAGACGCAACGTGCCCCCGTCTCCTGGATTTTCTGGCGAATTTCCACCAGCCGGCGGGCGCCGGGGCTGCGGTCCGGGCTTATCGTGATCGAACCGATTGCGTTGAGCCCGAAATGGCGTTCAAAATACTGATAGGCATCGTGGAAGACCACATAGGGCATCGCCCTGACCGGTGACAGAATGTCCTTCAGGGCCGTATCGAGACCGTCCAGCCGCTGGATCAGCGCCGCGCCATTGGCGGCATAGGCGGCGGCGTTGGCCGCGTCGGTTTCCTGCAGGGTCGCGACAATGATGCGCACCATCGCCTTCGCATTGCCGGGGTCGAGCCAGACATGCATGTCAATTGCGTGCGTATTATCGGCGTCATGTGCCTTGTGGTCTGGCTCATGATGATCCGCATCGTGATGATCCGCTTCGTCATGACTGGATTCATTATGGCCATGTTCGTCGTGGCTGGCTTCTTTATGGCCGTGTTCGTCGTGGCCGGCTTCATGATCCCCATGCTGTTCCCATGCTCCGCCCTCGCGGCCGCGCAGCAGACGAACATGTTGCGACAGCGCCACCACGTTTGCCTGCCCGGACAGGGAGCGCAGTGGTTTTTCCAGAAAGGGCTCTACATTCGGGCCGACCCAGAACACGGCCTGCGATGATTGCAGCGCCCGTGCCGAAGACGGCGAGAATGCGAAGTCATGCGGCGAAGCGTTTCCCTGGACAAGCAGGTACGGTTCGCCCACACCCCGCATCACCCCCGCGACCAGCGAATGTACCGGCAGGATCGACGCAACCACATTGGGCGACGCCGCATATGTCGGGCTCCCCAGGAACGGCAGCATACTCAAGGCAAACAGTAAGAAACGAGGGCCGCGGTTCATGGTTCTTCCTTCAATAAAGAAATGTTATAACATAACATTATTATTGAACACGCCTTGTGTCAACGTGGTTCAGGGCATGTCCTCCACATGCCCGGCCCTCGACTGTTTTATGACAGCCGTATCAGGGTTGCGCGGGATAGGCTGCGCAAATTTTCTCGACCCGGGAGGAACCGCCGTCTTCCTCAAGCCGGCATATTTCGCGATATGCCTGGCAGCGTTCGGTAAAGAGCGCCGCCATGCCTTCTTCCGTTTCCGGCTCTTCCAGAAAAGGAAAACCGGATCCCTGCATCATGATTTCCGCCGAGATCGCCTGACACTCGGTCCGCCCGACCAGAAGGAACCCTAGGAATAAGGTGCCGCCCGCGACATAGATGCCCGCCACAACCGTCGCAACCTGCAGGCGCGTCAGTTCCGGAAACCAGCCGGAAACACGATTGCGATTGGCGAATATAGACAACGCGACCAGCAGGACGATCAGGGCAGCGATTTCCAGCATTGCAAACCTTCAGTTTCGTTAGGGCAGTAGTGGATGGGCGGGGCCGAGCGACCCCCAGAGCAATAGCACGCCCACCAGAACAATCAATATTCCACCGATTGCGGCGACCAGATGCGTCGCGGTTGTCAAATTCTCATATTGGCTTTGCGCCAGCACCGCGGCCAGGTTGCGCGCACCGACGGCGAGAATAGCCAGCGCCGCCACCGCAGCGGCCGTCCCCAGCGACATTGCCAGCACCGCCAGAATTCCCGGTATCCTGAGCCCCATCAACCCGGCGACAATCAGCACCATCACGGCCCCGCTGCAGGGCCGGATGCCGATTGACAGAATCATGCCGGCAATCGTCCGCCAGTCCTGCTGCGCGACCTGATCCGGCGTCGGGAAATGAACATGCCCACTATGGTCGTGGTCGTGATCATGGCCGTGGTGATCGTGATGGGCGTCCGGCACCAAGGGGCGCCCCTGTGCATGATCGTGAACCGCCACCGCCTGCCCCGTCTTGCGGGATCGCAGGAATGGTCTTGTCACGGTTTAGTTCCGGTCTCTTTCGAGCAATGTTTGCAATGAAGGAGATAAAGAATGGCAACAAGATACACGGACGAGTTTCGGCGTGATGCAGTGCGCATCGCGATCAGCAGCGGCTTAACGCGACCGCAAGTTTCATCAGATTTGGGCGTTGGTCTATCGACGCTGAACAAGTGGGTCCAGAAGCATCAGCATGACGATCTGATGTCTGGCCCTCACGAGGAGGTGGAGAAAGAAAATAAACGCCTCCGCAAGGAAGTCCGCTTACTTCGCGAGGAGAGGGAAATATTAAAAAAAGCGGCAATCTTCTTTGCAGGCCAAAGCCGATGAGATTCGCTTTCATCGACGCCTGGAAAGAAGAATGGCCAGTGGAGTGTCTCTGCCGCGTTATGCGGGTCACATCGCGTGGGTTTCGCGCTTGGCGCCTGCGCCCGATGAGCCAACGCCAACGTCATGATATGGTGCT
Organism: uncultured Alphaproteobacteria bacterium; assembly: GCA_943788635.1. Lineage (GTDB taxonomy): Bacteria > Pseudomonadota > Alphaproteobacteria > UBA8366 > MarineAlpha4-Bin1. The sequence continues at coordinate 9,681 of CALSRA010000022.1, forward strand.
TCTTGCCCATATCCGTGAGCAACACCGTCTGAGCCTGCAAAGCTATGGGCGGCCGCGCATGACCGAAGAGCTGCAAGAATTGGGGCTTGAAGTGGGGCACCGGCGCGTGGGTCGCTTGATGCGTGAGAACGGCATCAAGGTTATCAGAACCCAGAAATACAAAGCTACGACGGACAGCAACCACACGTTCAACATCGCGCCCAACTTGCTGGCTCAGAACTTCTCAGCGGATGCGCCTAACCAAAAATGGGCGGGCGACATATCCTATATCTGGACCAGTGAAGGCTGGTTGTATCTGGCTGTCATCCTTGATCTGTATTCCCGTCGCGTTATCGGCTGGGCCGTCAGCAGCCGTATGAAGCGGGATTTGGCGATCCGGGCGTTGGACATGGCCGTGGCACTGCGACAGCCGCCAGAGGGCTGCATTCACCATACGGATCGCGGGTCGCAATATTGTTCGCACGACTATCAGAAGCGCCTTTTGAAGAATGGCTTCAAGGTATCGATGAGCGGCAAAGGCAATTGCTACGACAATTCCATGGTTGAGACCTTCTTCAAATCCATCAAGGCAGAGCTCATCTGGCGCAACCGCTGGGATACACGTCGCCAAGCAGAAGGAGCTATATTCCAGTATATCAATGGGTTCTACAATTCCCGCCGCCGCCACTCATCACTGAATAGCAAAAGCCCCTTGGCATTCGAACGAAAGGCCGCATAAATGAGTTGAAAGACCGGAACGTAAGCGGGACAAGACCATAATGCCCGGGTTCCCCGCCAGGCGAGCATCGCCCCCAGCGCCGCGATCAAACCGAAACTGATGCTTTCCAGCGTTCCGGATGCCGCATAGGCATCGCGGGTCGACCAGCCAATCAATTCCCGCGCTCCTTCCACCAGAACAACGGCTGTTACGCCCTGCACCAGTGCGGAGGCCAGCGCGATCCAGACACCCCGGCGGATGTGGCTTTCATGGGTCAGCAGGTAGGCTGACAGGATTGCCTTGCCATGCCCGGGACCGGCCGCATGAAAAACACCGTAAATGAAACTGCCCACGATAAGCGCCCATGCCGCGGCCATCGAACCTTCGCTTTTCACCGCGCGGACCAGGGCCACGAGTTCACGGTGGTACTGGCGCTGCATGTCGAACACCCAGCCCGAAAAAGCCGTCCACTGATCGCCGGCCCAGTCGAGCGGCCCTGCCGCCAGCGCGGGAAACACCGCCATCACGACAAAGACGAAAACAAGACCGGAAAAAGCATTCCGCCACCGGCCAATTGGGCCTTTTCCTAAGGACAATGAATCGTCACCGTCTCCGCGAAATGCTGTCCCAATCCATCACCGGCCGATTGCGACTGATCCAACGACTGCGCCAGCGACAACACCTGCATATCTGGCTTCGCTTCTTTTATCTGATAACCGCAACTTTCGGGTACCAATCCTTCGAACAATACCGGGCGGTCCTTGATGTGCAGAACCTCGATATAATAGGTCGGATCATAGATACGGTAGACCAGCGTCTCCTGTCGCGGATCGAGCGGTTCGGTCAATGGCAAGGTGAACACCAGCCCCAGCCGTCCCTGAAAATAGGTCGATTCGACGTCCCGAATGGCGCCATACGAAACCGGCTTGTCGTTCACCTGCAGGAAAGTGAAATATGAATACTCGGCCAGTCCCTCGGTCGACGCCGCCGCCAGCGCCCGCAGGGATTCATCGTCGGGAATGCCGTCGCCATCCTTGTCCATGCCGTCGATAGCGAACGCCGTATAGAATTCATCGAAGGTCCACAATACCCGCAACGCCGATATCCGGCCCTGCGCATCGAAAATGGCAATGGTCCGCAGGTCGATCCAGGTATGCGGATGGGCAGAAACCGGTGTCGCCAGAACCAATGCCAGCAGCAGACAGCCGGCAACGGAATATGTAAGGTCAACGAATCTCTTCATCGGCTTTCTCAACTCCTGATCCGATTTCGCGTTAATACACCTAATGGCTCGGGATAGTCTTGCAAGCAAAGAAAAAATCGACCGTAATTTTACCACATTGCCGAAAGACAGTGTCCCGATGCGCCTGACAACAATTTTCCTTCTGCTATGCGCCACCACGGCACTCGCCGACACCGAAAAGTCCGGGCCGGACGCCCGGACGGTGCAGTCTTTTATCCAGGAGACATCCCGCACCTGCACCTCGCGCGCGGCGCGGGATTGCATCGATGCCGGATGGAAATTCGTCGTAGTATCGCCACAGCACGGGCTGACCCTGCCGGAACTGAAATCCCTGCGTCAACGGCTTGGCGGCTGGTTCAGCGCCTATCAGGATGTCCTGTCGCCGCAGGACCGTGGCGCCGTGCTGGTCGGCCTGTTGATGGCGGACGGTATCGGCATGGAACGGTTGCACAAGGCATTCGATACGGATCGCAACGGCCGGGTAAGCCAACGCGAACTCCTGACCGATGTAACACTCGACCAACGCTCCCTCGGCGCAATTCTGACCGATGTTAAGGCGGTAAACCGCAAAGCACTTGCCACGCGATTGGGCCTGCCCCCCCGCATGATCGAAGAACTGTTCCGGTAAGCTGAAGCCCCAGGCCTTATCCTTACACCTGCACGACGAAGTCGAACCGGCCCGTGCGGCGGCCTTCGCCACCCGCCAGCGCCACTTCCAGGTCCGGGTTGAAACGGAAATCATTCTGCCGCCGCGGGTCATCCGGGAAATAGAGCTGCGTTGTCAGCAGCGGCCCTTTGGGCGCGCGAACCTTGACGTGGAAATGCCGCGCGCGGCCCGGATAATCACCCGGCGTGCAAGTCATGAAACGGTAACGGCCCGCCGCATCAGTGATCTGATGGCCCCGCAAGACAAAGCCGCTATTGTCGTACCGCCCCTGCCGGTCGGCATGCCAAAGATCGACAAGCGCTCCCGCTACGGGCTGACAGGACGGATCAAGAACGAACCCCTGCAGCACCAGCACCTCGCCGGGTGCGGTATCGCCGGTAAAATCGGCCTTCAGCGGCGTATCCGGGGTATAGAAAGGCCCTTCCATTTGCGATGCTGTCGGTACCGCAGCGTCGCCGCACGCGGGCGTCAGCACGGTTTCCGCACGAAGCGGCACGGACGCGAACAAGGGCAGCGCCAGCCCGGCCCCAATCAACAGGTCGCGGCGTTTGATCAAGCGGTTTTGTCGCTGCTTCATGGTGATACTCCCTTTAACCGGTGCCCGTGGCTTGCAGGCGCCGTGCCGTAATGTCGATGCAGGTCGTTGCGGCCAAAATCATTTGCCGGGTCGCGCCACAGCGCATGAATGTGATTCGCGCTGTTTTGCGTGTTATCAAATTCGATCAGGATGCGCGGACCGTGGATACGGTAGTAGAAGGCCTCGCCGTCCCGCATGGCCCCCGGCCCAGGCAAACCGGGATTCGCCAAGCCCGTCGCGGACCAGCGCCATATAGGGCCTGCCGATTTCATCCCGCGCCAACCCGACATAGGATTCGATCAGGCGCAACAGCAGGCTGCGCTGGGCATCGGACAATGCGGACACCGCCACCCCCGGCCCGCGTGCTAATCCGCTGCGCATTTCCCGGACCGGCGACGATATTCCCCAGCGAACCGGTGCCGATTATTGCCGCTTCCCGCTGTGCCTCTGTCAGGCTTTGCGCCAGCTCAAGGCCAAGATTGTATTCGTCGCCCTGTACCCGCTCCCCCCGCGCGCGGACCGACAGGGATGCGCGCGGGATTGGTGCCCGTAAACAGTGGCGTTACGGAAACGGTTCGCGGCGAAGACAGCGTCACGTTTATCGACAGGTGATGCCCTTCGAAACGCCACCCCCAGGGATAGGAACCCGGCTCGCCGAATACGGTCACAAGGTAGTTTTCCGGGTCCCGATACCGCAGCGAGGACCCTTCGACTTCTGCCAGCACCGCTTCCAGTGCCATGATCGCTTCGGCTTTCATCACCCCCTTGGCCGACAGGGTTGCCCGCAGCAGCGCCAGCGCCGCGCCCTTCTGTGCCGGGGACATATCGCGCAACGCGACGCCGTCACGGCTGCGCGGGGTGTAGTGCCAATCGAACCGTTCGTCATCATCGAAGGCGTAAGTGCCTTCCGTGCGCTGGCCCGTATCGAGAACGGCCAGCCAGTCGGATGCTGCCTTCGCAATCGCTTCATCGAATGCCGCGGCGGGCGGGGTCGTGGTGAACGCCAGCGCCGCCGCCAACATTGTCGTCAAAAATAAACCGCGCACACGGCGCGACAGCCTACCAGGCATATTTGACGCTACAGCCATAGGCCCGTGTTACCGGGTTCGACACCGGCTTGCCCGCCGCCATCTCGTTCAGGGCGACCGTGACATAATTCGTCGCCTTTTCGATATCGGACTTCCGGGACGACGCAATGCTGTCGATGCCGCCCATGTATTTCAGCACGCCATCAGGATCGATGATGTACATGTGCGGCGTTGTGCGCGCGCCATAGGTCTGGCCAATCGTACCTTCCGGATCGAGGATAATTTCCGTCGGATGCGCGCCCCGCTCCTGAGCGATTTTCAGCGCCTCGGCCCCGTCGACGTGACCTTCCTCACCCGGCGCGGAAGAAATCACCGACAGCCAGACCACGCCCTTGTCCACGGCCGACTTCTGGGTCTTCTGCATGTTGTCGGCACCGTAATGCTTGCGAACATACGGGCATTCATGATTGGTCCATTCCAGCACCACGGTCTTGCCGCGATAGGCGTCCAGCGCAATCGGTTTGCCCGTCGCCGTGGTTCCTGTGAAGCCGGGCGCCGGCTTGCCGACCTTGGCATCGCCGGCGGCTTGCGCGGCACCGCCGGCAAATGCGAGCGCCGCCGACGCGGCAATCGCCACACCAAGCAGTGTTCTTCGATTAACGGGTCTCATAAGTATGCTCCTTTCCATGGGAACCAGGTTCACTCAAATGCCCTGCAGCGCATCAACGACAATCGATGCGGTGAGAAGTTGCGGCAACACCTGCGGCGGCCGTTCATCGGGATAAAACAATACGTATAGCGGCACCCCTGCCCGGTCATACCGGCGCAGCAAGGCGGTGATTTCCGGGTCCTGGCGGGTCCAGTCACCAATCAGATAGGCCGCCCCACTGTTCCGTAACGCGTTTCGGAATTCATCGCTGGCCAGCGCCACCCGCTCGTTCACCTTGCAGGTGATGCACCAGGCCGCCGTCATATTCACCAGCACGGGCCGGCCTTCGGCACGCAGCGTATCGAACCGGGCCTGCGAAAACCGTTCCCCTTCGGATGATTGCACCAGGGCTGCCGGACCGTCTGCCGGCTGGATCGTCGCGCCCAGCCACAAGGCCCCGGCGATGGACGCCAGCGCGAGGGCGTGCCGCACGACACCGCCACCCTTTCCATATAACCATAACGCGAACGCCAGCGCCGTCATGCCCAGCAGTGCAGCGAATACGGCATCGGGGTCGGCCTGCTGTGCCAGCACCCAGATCAGCCACGCCGCCGATGCAAACATCGGAAACGCCAATACCTGTTTGAAAGTGTTCATCCACGCACCCGGCTTCGGCAGGATACGCGCCACCGCCGGCACCGCCGTCAGCAACAGATAGGGTGCCGCCAACCCTGCCCCAAGCATAAGGATCGCCGCCATCGCAACGGGCCCCGACTGGGTGAACGCAAAACCAAGCGCCGCCGCCATGAAGGGCGCGGTGCACGGTGCAGCAACGACTGCCGCCAGCACGCCGGTGAAGAAACTTCCGGCCGTTCCGGACCGTCCCGCAATCGACTGCCCCATCCCGGTCCAGGACCCCGCGACCTCGAACACCCCCGCCAGATTAAGGCCCACCGCGAACAGGACATAGGCGAGCAGCGCCACAACGACGGGATCCTGCAACTGGAAGCCCCAGCCAATCGCGGCGCCGCCCGATCGCAGCATCAGAAGAGCCGCGCCGAGCAGGGCAAAGGCGCAGAGTACCCCGCCGGTATATGCCAGCCCGCCCCATAACCGCGCGGCACGCGAATCGCCCGCATGACTGACCAGACCAAGCGCCTTGATCGCCAGCACCGGAAACACACAGGGCATGAGATTAAGCAGTAATCCGCCCAGGAAAGCGAAGGCCAGGATCATCGGCAAGGCCATGGGCGTCGCAGGCGCCGCCGCAGGGGCCTGAACCGCCATTGCGGTTGCTGCCGGCGTCGTGGCGGTCAGCGTAGCGCGGTCAATGACGAAAGCCAGCCGGGACGGTTCCCCGCCGGTGTCTTCGCGCAGGGTCAGCACGCCCGACAGTGCAGCCGGTACGGGAAGCTCGCCGCGCCGCATCGTCAATCGCAATACCGGCGCGTCATATTGCAGGGTCTGTTCCGCCGCCGGCTCAACGATGCCCCATGCATCCGCGAAGAAATGCGCATCGGACAGCCTGTCTGCTTCAAGCCCCGGCGCCTGGAAGGCAAGCGTCACCACATCCCCCTGCACCGCCGCCGTGTAGGGCCAGGGCGCCTCCACAGGGAGGCCCTGACGCACCGCTGCAAACAAATCAGCATCCCCACTGTTCGGTAAGGTTTCGCCGCCGGTCGGTATGGAAATTTCGAAGCGCCCCGATTCGGGGATACAGACCTTCTCGCAGACCAGCCAGGTCGCCTCCGCCTGCACCGGAAAATCCGTTCCGGCGGGCCAGTCCGCGGGCACCGTAATGTCGCTGATCAGCCCGACCTGATCGCTGTAGCCGTGATTGACCAGCCCCGCGAATTCAATTCGATCCGGCGCCATCCACTGGATCGGCCCCACATCGGCGTTGTCCGGCAGGGTCCATTCGATAGCGGTTTCCTGGCCGCTATCCCCGGGGTTCCTCCAATAGGTATGCCAGTGCTCGCGAATTGTCTGATGCAGCATCACCGCTACGGTATCGCCGGGGACAACCTGTCCCGCCTCAACGACCAGCCGGGCCGTAACGTTATCGGTACTGACCCTGTCATTTGCGGAAGCCGCCGGCACAGCCAGCACGCAGGCAGCCATAAAGCCGCAAAATATCCGCCAGGCAGACAATCGATTCACCGCATTCACCACTGCTTCCGGTTCCGGTTACAGCACGATATGTAGGGCGTTCCCGGAATGGGGCAAATCAAAAAATGTTGACCGGATTCAGTCCTGGCTGTCGCGTGCCAATCCGGACTCGACCCACAGCTTGATAAACAGCGACAGACTGCCGAACAGCGCGAACCCGCCGACAAGCGGCAGTACCGTGCCGTCATAGGCCTGACCGATCACCGTGCCGAGCACGACACCCAATACAGTTGTAAGCGACGTCACCACCCCGGCGCCGATTCCGGCGATATGGCCCAGCGGTTCCATCGCCAATGCATTGAAATTGCCCATCAACATTCCGAAACATCCAAAGGTCACCATCCCCCAGGCCATCAGCGACCACAGCGGCGGATGTCCAGCCTGCCAGAATGCGATGCCGGTAAAGGCAATCGAACTGACCGCCATAACCGAAAGCGCAATGGTCGTGATACGGCGCATGCCGAATCGGACAACGAGCCGTGAATTGGCAAAGGAGGCCAGGCCGATGCATAGCGCCAGCGCGCCGAAATAGAAGGGAAACTTTACGCCCAGCCCATATTGCTGCTGCAATACCTGGGACGCGGATGAAAGGTAGCCGATAAAGGCACCGAAAACGAACCCGGCGGACACCGTGTAACCGAATGACTGCCGGTTGCGCAGGATTTCAGCGACTCCGCGAAAAATTCCGATCAGCGAGAACGGTTTGCGCCGGTCATGTGTCAATGTTTCGGGCTGGCGTATCGCAAACCAGACAAGGGCAATGGTCGCCAGGGCCAGCAATACGCCAAAAATAGCGCGCCAGGAGGCAAACAACAGGATTGCCTGTCCCAACATTGGCGCGAGCGCGGGCACAACAATGAAAACAGACGTCACCAGCGACATGATCTGCGCCATTGCCCGGCCCGAATACTGATCGCGCACCAGGGCAATGGTCACGATCCGCGATGCCGCGGCGCCCAGCCCCTGCAGCACGCGCCCGGCCAGCATGACTTCGAAGCTCCATGCGAACGTCGACAGGACGCACCCCGCCAGATAAAGGGAAAGGCCGGCATAGATCGCCGGTTTGCGGCCGATACTGTCGGATAACGGGCCATAGATCAGCTGCCCGACCAGCAACCCGGAAAACAGGAACGTCACAACAAGCTGGCTGTCATTCGCCTCTTTGACGCCAAGGTCGCTGCCGATTGCCGACAGTGCCGGCAGCATCGCGTCGATCGATAACGCGACCAGCGATATCAGCAACGCCATAAGAACGACAAATTCGCGCTGGGACAGGCGGTCGCCAGGCGGAGTTTCTGGATTGTTGGCGCCTGTCACGATGATGTCTCCGAATGCACTGCGCCGGATATTCCCCGTCGACAATGATTCAGGGGTGTATGAGCGGCGAACCGGGATAGCGGACAGATACGGGATAAGGCCCCTGCCCTCTGGATACCAGAATCAGTCTTTATGCCGAAACCCGGACTCGTGCAAGGCAGGAAGCCGCCTTTTGTAATGACGCATAGTCGCAGCCACCCCACGAAACAGATCGCCCGCGATTGATACAGATCAGCGAACACCGGCACCAAATCGATAGAATGATACCGAGGCCATATAAACCGCAACGGCCCCGGACAGGAGGATGCATATGCTCACCTATGAAGACTGCATTGGCCTCTGCGAACTAAGCGAGGCGGAAATCCAAGCCATCAGCGAGCATGAACATATCCCTGCGATCGTCGCCGCGGAGCTTGGCGCATATCTAGTCCAAACAGCGAAGGGTGAGGCGCGAATTCAGCGGATCATTCTCGACGATCTGGAACAGGCCGTCGCCCGGAACGATCTGCACCGGATCGTGGAACTCAAAAGCGTGCTGCGGCATTTCGTCGAAAATCACCCGAAACACGGGGAATCCGGAACCGGTTAACGTGAATCAGGCAGCGCCGTTTTTCGTCGCCGACATTGCAATAAAGGCGGCCCCGATCGTTGTCACGCGGCTGAAGGAGTCATCGAAGCCCGCCAGATAGCGGGCCGCAATCCGGTTTCGTGGAAAATAAACCGCACCCCGGATATCCGTTGGCGACAACCCCGCACCCGTCGCATACCCGCACAATTGCCCGGCCGTCCAGGAATGACCCATTTTCCAGAGGCGCGAGCCGAATAACGCCCGCAGATGGCGCTGCAACGCCCATAGGCTCCAGCGTCCCAGCTCTCCGATGACCAGCCGTCCACCAGGGCGCAGCACGCGTGCCATTTCCGCAAACGCATCGGTGGGATCCTTGACAAAGCACAGGATGGTTTTGGCAACGACAATATCGAAGCTGTCATCGTCAAAAGGCAGACGCTGCGCGCGGCCGACCTGGAACATGGCGCCATCCGCTTGTACCACGGCGGCACGCTTCATCGCTGCATCAATCATTGCGGGGGACGCATCGACACCGCGTATCCTTGCACCACGTTCCCGCAGAGACATCGCGAAGGTACCATCGCCACAGCCGATATCGAGGACATCGCTTCCCTTCGGATCACCGATAAACCGAAACAGAAGGCGGTCTTCAAGGCATTCCGTAATCCCGCCAAGCTCGGAAGCGCGCCATTTCGCGTAAACGTCCGGCCCGAGATTTGCCGCAATTTCCGCTTTGCATGCCGACGCGGTCCGGTCACTCATATCCGCGGCCACACCACTTCATCAAAACCTTCCAAGTCATGGCGCCGGATCCGGCATGCCGTGCACATGGACATCGTGTGCCGAATGCCCGCTAAGGATATGGACGGCCTTCAGTTCACGCGCTTTGTCCCAGACCCTCACCCAAAGCAATAGCCCGCCCCGGTCAAGCTGTTCCTGCAAATACTGCGCGTGATGTTCGTCCAGCCAGGACGCAAGCGCCCCGCCAACCAGTCCGCCGGCGCCCCCTGCCATGGCCCCGCCCACGAGTGCGGCGACGATGGCGCCGCCGCTCGCAACAATCGCACCGGCGGCGGCGACCGCACCGACATAAAACAGGGTACTGACAAGCGCGCCTTCCGCCTCGCTGAACGAATGTGACGATACAAAAGCGGCCCGGGGTATCGAGGCATCGTCTTCGGCGTCAGCGACCTTTTCATACATATGCCCAAGTTCGTCAGTCACCGTTTCCGCGCCCGCGACGAGGCTGAGTTCGGCCCGGTCAAATCCGGACCGCAGGAGTTCGTCGATCGCTTCTTCAAGTGTCTCGACATCGTGAAAGACCGCCACGGCCTCGCGTACATTTTTCTGCTGAATTTCTGCCGCCATGGATTTCCCCTACAGACAAAATTTCCTGCCCGTAAGGTAAGCTGGCTACACAGGGGCCACTATGACCCAGATCAAGGGCGCAGCAGAACGCTGCCGGGAGTCATGCGCCGAATATCTTTTGATAAGCCGCCTGGGTCACCTCGCCGCCCTGGTTGATCGGCATGTCTTTCGCCTTTTCCCGCAGCCGCAGGCGATACGCATATTCATGCGGCATCTGCCCATAGGGGTCAGGCGCACCCAGTTCCTTCGCGCAATGCGCCGCCCAATCTGCATTCCAGATGAATTCCCGCGCGACGCCCACCAGGTCCGCCTGCCCGCGTTGCAGGATGGCTTCCGCATCCTGCGCGGTGGTTATCCCGCCGACCGCTATCGTCATGATATCCGCCTCACGCCGGATGCGTTCCGCGAACCCGGCCTGGAACTGGACGATCCGCGGCACCATCGGCATATCGGTATCGCCCGTGATCCCGCCGGACGAACAATCGACCAGATCGATATCCCGTTCCTTCAGCGCCTTGGACAGTTCGACCGTGTCGTCCAGCCCCCAGATCCCCCCCTTGCCGTCCACACAGGACACCCGGAAGAATACCGGTTTGTCGGCTGGCCAGGCATCGCGTGTCACTTCCGCCACTTCGAGCGCAAACCGCATGCGCCCCTCAAGGTCGCCGCCATAGGCATCCGTGCGATGGTTGCTGACCGGGGACAGGAACTGATGAATCAAATAGCCGTGCGCGCCGTGGACCTCAACAATGTCGTATCCGGCGTCCATCGAGCGGCGAACCGATTCCCGCCACGCATCGAGAACCGTTCGGATATCGTCGCGGTCCATTTCCTTCGGTGTGAACCGGCGCGGCAACTGGTCCAGCGCGCTGGGCGCCAGCCCCTGCCAGGGCGCGAACCCGTCCTTCGCATCCTCATCGGTCAGCGGCCGCCAATCTTCGGTTGCGCCATGACAGGATGCCTTGCGCCCCGCATGACCAAGCTGAATCGCCGGTACCGCGCCCTGCTGGCGTAGGAAATCGTTGATGCGGCTGTATTGCGGGATATGCCGGTCATCCCAGATGCCGGCGCATTCATGGGTCTTGCGGCCCCGTCCCTCGACCGCGGTTTCCTCGCCAAAGATGATACCCGCACCGCCAAAAGCCAGCCGCCCGAGATGCGCCATCTGCCAGTCGCCCGGTCCGCCATTGACAGAATTGTACTGGCACATCGGCGACACCACGATCCGGTTCTTCGCGGTAACCCCCCGCAGGCTGATCGGTGTAAACAGTAATGGCGGGACTGAATCGTTTTCTTTTTGTGTCATATCTACCCCGGAGAATGCGTTCGAACTGGCGACAAATTACCAATAATTATCCGCCGCCGCCAGATGGCCACACGGGCCACGCACTGGCCATTCCCGACAACCTGGTCCCGCTGACGGGCAACCCGCGTCTTATGCCGGGATGATCTCTGGCCGGACCTGGAAATCATTCAGCCCCGAACGATCCTGCCCCCGAAGCAGGAAAAGGGAATTGAGCGCCAGATTGCCGCCACCGCGATTGACATAATTCTCCCGTGCGATGTCGCGGTCATAGAGCGACGTTGTCGGCATCAGCCGCAGCGTGATGCCGCGCCGGGGCTTCGCGGATGTATTCCGCTCCGACCCGTGTGCCAGGAAGACATCATGCAACGACATCTGCCCGGCCTCCAGAATAAGGTCCTCGGCGGCACTTTCATCGAATTCGGTCGCTTTCAGTTCCTGCTGCAGTACGTATTCGGGATTATTCTTCTGCTCATGCGCCATCAGGCGCTTGTCCTTGTGCGATCCCGGGATAAACCGCAGACAGCCATTTTCAACGGTCGCATCATCAACCGCGATCCATACCGTGCAGGTGGCCAGCGGCCGGATCGGCCAGTATTCGCCATCCTGGTGATATGGCGTTTTCTTGCCGTTCAGCGCCGGCTTGGCGAAGAAGCTCATATTCCATAGCGCAATGTCCGGCCCAATCAGTTGCTCGGCCATATCCAGGATATTGGGATCGCGGGCATAGTTCATGAATGCCATGTCATAGGACAGCAGGGCAGAGCAATTGTCCCGGAAAGCCGGGTAACGTTCCAGCAACCGGTCGTAATCCCGCTTGATACACGCCAGCGTTTCCGGCGACAGCCGGTAATCCGGCACCACATAACCCTTGTCGTGATATTGCGCGATCTGCGCTTGCGTCAGCATTTTTCCGCCTCCCTCATATCTGCACATCCCATTCTAGCGCGGGAATGCGAAAAACCGAACAGACGGCGTCCGAACCACGGCAAACACAGAAAAGGCGCCGGAGAACGATAATCCGGCGCCCGTTTTGGCTAATTCTGTCGCAGCATTTCAGCGCTGCATATATTGCATTGCAGCAATTCCGGAAATGCATGGCTTCCCAAAATTAGAGGATGTCATTCGTCTTTCGGCCAGCCTGAACACCTTCGCTGACAGCGCCGAAAAAGTTGGCGACGCCCTGCCACAATGACGTGATAACACGATGAAACTCTTCACTTCTGATCTCATGAGCATTACGAAGAGCCTGTTCGATTTCCTTGTGGTCGATATACTTCACGTCAGTCATTTTAAATCTCCTTCTGAACTTGAATTTCCCGGACACCCCTTAGCGTCCTTTGTTGCATTGCAAAATAATATTTTCTCGTTGATTAACAATCCATGAAGTTTTCAAATGTCTTATGAATTGAAGGCAACAATGGTGCCCGAATGGAACAGAACAGCGAAATGGCCGTCTACGTCGCCGTTGTGCGCGAAGCGGGGTTTTCCGCGGCCGCGCGCAAGCTGCACCTGACGCCCTCGGCCGTCAGCAAGCAGATCACCCGGCTGGAAGACAGGCTGGGTGTCCGGCTGCTGAACCGCACGACGCGGCGTTTCAGCATGACCGAAGAAGGCGAAACTTTTTTTCACCGGGCGGTTTCCATCCTCGCCGATATCGCCGAAACGGAAGCGATGATTTCAAACCGGGGTGGTTCGCCGCGCGGTATCCTGCGCGTCAGCAGTTCAACAACCTTCGGACGCCTGCAGATTGTGCCGATTTTGCCGGAATTTCTCGCCAGTTACCCGGACATCAAGCTGCAGCTCTCGCTCACGGACACCGTGGTCGACATGGTGCAGGAAGGGTTCGATGTCGCCATCCGGATCGCGGAACTGAGCGACTCATCGCTGGTTGCACGGCGCCTCGGCGTTGACCGTCGAATCGTCGTTGCCGCGCCATCCTATGTCGAGAAACACGGCTTGCCGAAACTTCCCGAGGACCTGAGCGAGCACAACTGCCTGATCCTCAGCACGGCGCAGGCGCTCAGCGATTGGGAATTCTCGCAAGGCGGCGAAACCCGCAAGATCCATGTCGATGGCCCCTTTGAAGCGAATAGCGGCGTCGCCGTGCACGCCGCAACGCTGGCCGGCATCGGCATTGCCCAACTGGCCTCATACGTGGCGGTGCCCGATCTGAAGGCGGGACGGCTGATATCCTGCCTGGACGAATTCGTCACCACGCAACGGCCAATCTACGCGGTCTATCCGCATCGGCGGCACCTGTCACCCAAGGTCCGGGTCTTCGTGAACTTCCTGATCGATCACTTTACCCCGGTGGCACCATGGGGCACCTGGCCACCGGACGAGCACGACGATAAAGTCGAGCCCTAACCCAAACTAGGCGGTGCCTTGAAGATAGTCCGCCAGGGCAAAATTCAGTTCCAGCCAGATGTCATGCGGGCATTTGACGAAAATCTGATGCAGGCCGATAGCCGGCAGGTTCTGTTCCATGTAATCCGCGCCGTAATCATCCAGACGCGCCTTGGTTCCGGCGTAATCGGTTGCGCGGAATCCCATATGATCGATCCTGTTGCTGCCTTCTGTCTCCGGCAGGGCACGATTGACGATATGAATCGTCGCGTGCTCGCCGCAATAGACCCAGCGGACCGGGAAATCGAGATCCGGCGCCGGACCGGGCGCGAAATCCAGCGCATCAATAAAGAACTGCGCCGTGCCTTCGACATCCGGCGTCAAAATCGTGAAATGGTCCAGAGCACTGATTGCCATCCTGTTTCCTCCCCGTCACTGCATGGCCCCCGTGGCCGGAAAGCAGAATAGCATATCCCACGGTTCCTGACGTATGCTTGAAATCTGCACCAACCGCAGCGCCGCACGAAGCAAACAAGGAAAACACGAATGACCTGGCAGCCGGAACTGGACGAACTGAAACGTCGCGAAGCCTTTGCCGAGGAACTCGGCGGTCCCGAACGGGTCAAGCGCCAGCATGATGGCGGCCGGCTGACAATTCGCGAACGCATCGCGATGCTCGCCGATGACGGCAGCTTCCGCGAACTCGGCAAGATTGCCGGCATGGCGGAGTATGACGGCAACAACGATCTTGAAAAACTGACACCGTCCAATTTTGTTTTCGGCCGCGCCATGGTCGATGGCCGCCGCGTTGTCATCGGTGGCGATGACTTCACAGTTCGCGGCGGTTCCGCCGACGCCACGATCAAGGACAAGCACCTGATGTGCGAGCGCATGGCTAACGAGCTGCGCCTGCCCCTGCTGCGGCTCGTTGAAGGATCCGGCGGCGGCGGATCGGTCAAGACAATCGAAACCACCGGCCGTGCCAATGTGCCCGGCACTGCCGGCTGGGAGACAGTCGTCGCCAATATGGGCACGGTACCGCGTGTCGCGCTGGGGCTGGGCTCGGTCGCAGGGCTGGGTGCGGCGCATCTCGCGGCGTCACACTACTCGGTGATGCTGAAGGACAAGTCGGCGGTGTTCGTCGCGGGGCCGCCCGTCGTCGAACGCCTGGGTCAGAAACTGACCAAGAATGAACTGGGCGGTTACAAGATCCAGTTGCGCGCCGGTGCGGTCGATCACGCGGTCAGCACCGAAGAAGAAGCCTTCGAATGCGCCCGGCGTTTTCTGTCCTATCTGCCGTCCTCAGTCTATGAGTTGCCGCCACGGACGGAATGCAACGACGATCCCAACCGCCGCACCGAATGGCTGATCGACGCCATTCCGCGCGACATCCGCAAGGTATACAAGATGCGGCCGATCATCGAAGCTGTTGTCGATGAGGGCTCGTTCTTCGAAATGGGCCGGCAATACGGCAAGTCGGTCATCACCGGCTTTGCGCGGCTTGATGGCTGGCCGGTCGCGATCATGGCCAGCGACCCCTATTCCTATGGCGGCGGCTGGACAGCCGATACTTGCAGAAAGGTGTCAAAATTCGTCGACCTGGCGGAAACCTTTCATTTGCCGGTTGCCTATCTGGCAGATTGCCCCGGCTTCCATATCGGCAAGGAAGCGGAGGAAGCCGGCACCATCAAGGAAGGCGTTCGCGCGATGCATGCCATGTGGCAGACGACGGTCCCCTGGTGCACGATTGTCATTCGCAACCTGTTCGGTGTTGCCGGCGCCGCGCATCGCAGCGGCGGGCGATACTGCATGCGCTATGCCTGGCCATCGGGTCGCTGGGGCTCCCTGCCGCTGGAAGGCGGTATCGAAGCCGCCTATCGCGGTGACCTGGACGCTGCAGACGACCGCGACGCCAAAATGGCTGAAATCGAGGACCGGCTGGGTAAGCTGCGCTCCCCGTTCCGTTCCGCAGAGGCATTCTGGATCGAAGAAATCGTCGACCCGCGGGACACGCGTTCGCTGCTGTGCGATTTCGCCAATACGGCAGCCCCACTGCGTGAAGCCGGACAAAGCTTTCATACCATGCGGCCCTGACCCAGCCTGTAAACAATAAATTAAGCATATCCGTTAACGTGAAATTCATGGAGATTCGACAGTTTGGGGCCGCCACAAAAGGGTCGCCCCATGAGAATTTCGTGTCCGGATTCAGAAAACCGCCACCAACGATACGCTGAACTTATCGACGCCACGCAGGTACGTCTGATCCGGGGGCGCGTCGTCTACGGCAGCAATTGCGCCGAGGCCGGCCCCGACGCATCGGCGCTGCTGACGGCGGACCCGATTGGCGAACCTGTCGAACCCGGCGCCTTGCCGCTGGTATTTGCTCTCAAGCGTCTGGAGCTGTTTCAGCCATGCTGGTCCTGCGAAGGGCATCTCGGCGTGGATGGCGAATTGTGGAAGCTGCCACGAATCTGGTTTTACGCGGGCTCCCTTGTTGGCGTAAAGCTGCTGGGCGACGGGCTGACAAAGCTGCAAAAAGCCGGGCAATTGCGCGCATCCTGGCGGGTCGTCCTCACCTTTTCCGACCCGGACAATGTTGAAAATAAAAAAACCACCCGGCGCGAAGACGTGCCGGGTGGTTGCAGTTAGAGTTGTGGCGTTGATAATAGGATTTATATCCTAATTAAATCTGCATGTCAACAATATTCTTGTTTTGTTCTCGTAAAATCGATACAGATGCCAAGGCGTAAGGATTCTACGCCTACGAATGCCAAGGACACGCTTGACCCGACATTCCCCAAGTAGAATGCCCTTTCTTGCATGTTGTCGATGTTTTGTGCCCCGAGCAAGCCGCCTGTACGACTTTCGCTGTTGTTTGGGCACCTGACCCAGGAACTGAGCGCGATTTCTGGTCTCGACAGCTTGGTTAACCCGGATTTTGTTGTGATCAACACCCCTTTGGACGGACCAATCGCGCCGCTTTTCCTCCGATTTTGTTGCTGAGGTCATCATCCTGGAACCGGTGGTGAGCGAAGGCGATGTATGGCTGCAAGGATGCGAGTGAACAGGTCACAGCTGACCGCGACTTCGGCCAGTTGGAACGTGATGGCCCGAGCATGACGCACCACCCTCGCTCCAGTTTTGATCAGCCTTGTTTGGAGGCTGGTCAGAGACCAATCAGCCACCTCTTCGGGTAGTTCGGTCCCTTGCAGTAAAACGCCGAGATTGTAGGCCAGTGCATGAAGTTGCAGGCGGATCTCGTTCTGCGCCATCCCCTTGCAAGATAACCGTGTCCAGTTGATCGCTTGCTTGCCTTCTTTGATATGCTGCTCTGCCGTTCCGCGTTGGTTGTAGAACCGGATGATCCAGTCTGGTTCCATTGGCAGATTGGTGACAACGAAGCCGACGCGAGGGAACAACTCGCTGGGATGCCATTCCACCTTGGCGATGACACGACGGGGTTTGTCCCAAGATGCCGCCTGATACTCGAAGTCGCCGTAGATGCGCTTCACGCCTTTTGGCGGACGACCCACAGGGCGCTTGAGCAGATGCGCAATCTTGCCCTGAAGAACGCGATTGGCCCGAAGGCGGATGGCGTAAAAATAGCTTTCCGCTTCCAGAGTTTTGTATAACTCCGGGATGGCGAACGCAGCATCCCCCCGGAAGAACCGCATCAGGTGACGATCCGCATATCGCGCGATGACGGGCTTCAGAACCGCTTCCCAGCCGTCGGCACTGTGGACGTTGCCGGGGCGCAGGGCGCAACGTTCGAGGTGCCCGAACTGGTTGAAGACGAACAGCGGGTGATAGCACATGCAGCCGAAATGCCCGTTCCAAGCCGTTCCTTCCTGTGCGCCGTGGGTGGGACTGACGGAACTGTCCATGTCCAGTGTGATCCACTTGGGTGGGTTGCGGTCATGAACCCGGTCGATCCAGTGTCCTGATAAATCCGCCAGCACAGTGCGATTGTCGGTTGCCGCCAACACCTCGGTCTCGAACCGGCCCATCTGGCTCGCGGACGCGGCCTTGGCATCAACGGCACGCCCTCCAACGACCTGCCGCATCACCGGATCAAGCGATAAACGGTCTGCGTCATTCACATCATCATATCCGGCCAGCCGCCCAAAGACCGACTGGCGCAACAAGCCAACCAGTGAGTGTAGGCGATTGTGGCCAGTTCGCGTGTCTCTCAGAAATCCGCCCGCAATGTCGTGCAGGCCAAGCACTTCATCCAATTCCCGGAACAACAGTAATCCACCGTCCGAACTGATCTTCGAACCATGAAATTCCAACCGGACCCGTCGGTCAAAACTAAGCCGCGCACCATCCGTTTCGCTTGCACCCTTTGGGTGATCCATGATCCGCCGCCTTAAGCCCACTTAACATGCTGCAATATAACACATTAATTGTCGTCAGAGGAGTGACTTCTCCCTTTTACTTGGGAAATGCGGGTTGAAACAACATTTTCGCTGGAGCCAGTCACCCCGCTGGCAACACATATCGATCTTCCTGCATTGCAGCAGGATATGGACACCATCGCCGGCGCCCTGCCGGACCTGATCGGCGAGCAGGCCAAAAACCTGATGCGGGATAGCATGCCTTGCTTCGTGTCGGCGACAGGCGCCGACTGACAATGCTTGCCCGCGCAGATACCCTGACGCGAAACCTGTTCGACATCGCGCAATTCGACCCACTATGGCGCGGCACGGAAAGCGTGATTACAGGCAGGCTGCAGGGCATTCCCTTCCGCGCCAATATCTGTATCCCCGAATATGGCGCACATATTGGCCGGTACTACCGCAGCATTACCGCCGGCAGCCTGGCGGCGATGTGCGGGCAGTCGGATATTTCGTTCATACACGACCAGTTCGGCCTGCGGATCGCATTCGAGGAACCCGTTGATATCGCCATTCATGAAGACGATATGGTCCTGGAAAACTCCGTGCGCGCGCTGGTGGCACGCTTTGGGCCGGTGCTTTTCCGCAATGCCAATATCGCCGGCACCGCACGCGACCGCTGTCACCACACTATTTCCCCAAACCTGCGATTCCACACGGATCGCGGCCCGGATATGGCGAACCGGTATTCATGCTTCACCCGCGATTCGAACGACGCCGAGCAGCGCGAGCCACGACAATCCTCGACATTATTCATCGCCAATATCGTTTCCTGGCTGCAGGGAGTCCGCGAGGGACAATGCGATCCGGCCATAGAACGCGGCGCCCGGATGAGCCTGGACCTATTTATGGAAACGCAAATGGCGTCGGTGCTGGGTGATGTCATCCTGGAGCAGCGCTGGGACGCGCCCATCGGCACCGGGGAAATCGCGGTGATCGACAATGCCGACATTCTACACGCGACCTATCACCGCAATGGAAGCGGCGTGAAAGGCTATCGGATCGGTGCCCGCTATCTGAACTGAGCTGACCAGACAGCCTTTCAACGCTTTTTCGGAATTGGGGCTTCTATACCCTAGCCGAAATTCGGCATGGAATTGGCCAGTGCCGGGCGCTTGATAAAGTCTTCATACCACGCCGCGAGCTTGGGCCGTCCGGTGCGCCAGTTGTCCCCCGGATGACGACCATCGGCATAGCCAAGCGAGGCAGCCGCGCTGAGAATCCCCATGTGCAACGGGCCGGAAAGTTCGTCCACGGCAGCTTCAAGCGCATCGTAACAACGCGCCGCGCGACCCGCTTCCTTTTCGATCACCGCGGCTGACTTTTCAGCCGGATCGCGACGGTTTTCATGGGAGCGTTCAAACAGCGAATCCATCAACAGCGAGGCAATGCCTTCGATCTGCATCGCTTTGCCGCGCGCCACCGGATCGGACGGATAAAACTTGCCGCCGGATGCCTCGTCCAGAATCTGCAGGATCAGCAGCGTTTCACAGACAAAAGCGCCCGTGTCTGTCTCAAGCGCCGGAACCTTCGCGCCCGGGCCATAGTTGTGCAGGATATTCTTGGGGTCATTCAACGGCGAAACGTCGATCACCTCGACCTTGTCTTCAAGACCGAATTCCACAACAGCAAGTCGCGGGCGACGGGCATAGGGCGAATTGCCCGAGTAGAACAGCTTCATAGAACGGCTCCTTCGTTTTGGGTAAGTACTGTTGAAAACTTGCAGGTGCGAGGTAACCCTCGCCCATCAACGGAAATGCATCTTTGTCTCTGCCGCAACCTTGGCTGCAAAGACGACTATCCCACTTGACCGGTCATACGCAACTGTCGCGCTCTCGGGCAGCGGTCTTTGTCAGGAGTAAAACCTGCAACTAAAACGGGAAATATGAATGGGCCGCTCTCTCACGGCACCGGAAGACAGATCAGGCGGATTTCGGGCCGGACGCACCCAGCGCGCTATCACCGCCGCGCAATCCTGCGCGCTGTTCCGCGCGCAGCCAGATAACCTTGGCAATCAGTTCGTCGAGTTCACCTTCGGCGGCGGCACCGACATCAATATAGAGATCCAGCCCTTTGGAACTCATCGCGATGACATCGCCCCCCTTCTCTTGGGTATCGACAAGCCCCTTCACGATATACGGGGTGATTTCCCGGCCGATTCCTTTGAGCGCCACGGGCGCACCAGCTTCAGCCTCAACAATATCCTTTACCAACCCGAAGGTTTCGGTGCTGATCGCGATAGATCCCGGTTCTGCGTACCCTTCCAGCCGGGCCGCGAGGTTCGCCTCCATCCCGATGATCGTATAATCCATTCGCTTCGCACTGCCGAAATTGCCGACATTGCAATAGCCGGTGTTGATGCCCATGCGGGCCGCGAACGGCTTTGCGATTCCCTGACGCCGCCATTTCACGTTCAGCTCAACGAGACGCAGCTGCATCTCGATCGCCATTCGGACGCAGGCCCTGGCGTCTTCGGTAGCGCCTCTTGTTTCCGGGTCGCCGAAAAATGCCAGGATCGCGTCGCCGATATATTTGTCGATCGTCGCGCCATGCTTGAGCGCGATTTCAGACATTTCCGTCAGATACTCGTTCAGAAGATTCGAAAGGTCCTCCGGCTGCATGTTGTCTTTGGTTTCCGTGAACCCCTGAATGTCGGAAAAGAAAATCGTCAGCTTTTTGCGGTCCGTCGAAATCGAAACATTCTTGTCGCCGCTGAAAATGAACTTGTAGATTTGCGGTGACAGGTAAACCGATAGCTTGGATGTCAGGCCTTCGAGAAACTGATTGAGCTTCGACAGTGACAAATTTGATTCGTTGATCGTGCGCGCCTGCCGCGCCTGATGGCGGATGAACATGCCACCGGTAAGCGCCAGCAATACGAAATATATCAACAGGTTCCGATAGGACGAAAAATCGAACGCGATCGGCTGCGCGACCGAAAACACCTGTACACCGCGTACATCGCCGACCTGCCAGTCCGTCTTGCGGCTTTGCGGATGCGTATTGTGACAGGCAACGCAGTTCTGCTGCATCGTGACAGGGATCGCCATTTCGATTTTACGCGACAGAAGGTCACCGGAGAATCGCATGATTTCCTGCTCACCACCGGCCCGGAAGGTGCTGAGCGCATGGGAGTCGAAATCACTGAGCTTGCGTTCCGGGCGATTTTTAAACGGATAGTCCGACAGGAACCGGTAGTGCAGGTTCAGCGTATCCTGTTGCAGCAGATTTGCCAGTTCCAGCGAAAACGTCGCCGGAACCGGCACACCGCCGGGGATATCGCGGAAATTATGGGAAAACACTGCCTTGCCATCATTTGCGACAATGCGGGATACGACATCCCGCGAATAGAATTCGCGCACGAGTCCGACGACCTTGCTGAAGTCTTCCGCCTGTCGATGCAGATCTTTTTCAGAAAGATGCCGCATATCCAGCCAGACAACGACCGGCAATCCGGCAAGAAGAACAAAGACAGCCAGAACAAAGCTGATATTTCGCATGTTTCCCTCCCCCTTCCGGCACGGGTCCCACCCCTGTGCCGCGAGGTTCCACGGGACAATATCAAAACAGGATTAACCGGAAATGAATGTTCAAGCGCCCGAAGCATATCCCGGTCCCTTCGGATTGTCCTCTGCCGGTCGGTATCGATATAGTGGCCTTAAACGAAGTAAAGGACGGGGTGGGAACGATGGAATTCGGCGTCAGTTGCGGCTATATCGACGAAATCGGGTATGTATCCCACGCTGAGAATCTTGGCTTCAGCTATGCGTGGTTTTCCGATACGCATATGATCCGCTCCAACATCTGGGCCACGATGGCCGTTGCCGCGCAGCAAACGCGTACGATCCGGCTCGGCTCCGGGCTTGCGATCCCGGGCTTGCGGCTGGCACCGGTCGCGGCCTGTGGTATCGCCACGATCAACCGTATCGCGCCGGGCCGTACCTTCTTCGGTACCGGTACGGGCAATACCGCGATGCGCACGATGGGCCAGTCCCCGACGCGTATTACGGAATTCGCCGAGTACATCCTCGTCGTAAAGGCCCTGCTGCAGGGTGAAGAAACCGAATATTCCCTGAATGGTTCCTCCCACCCGATCCGCTTCCAGAATGTCGAACTGGGTTATATCGACATCGAACATCACATCCCGATCATGGTTGGTGGCTTCGGTCCCCGGGCGCAGGGACTGGCGGGTGAACTGGGTGATGGGCTGATCACCGGTATTCCGCGCGGCGGAGCCATCCCGCAGGCGCTCGCCAACGTGAAAAAGGGCGCCGACAAGGCCGGCCGTTCGCTGGACGACTTCCAGACCTATGCGCTGGTCAACCTGCTGATGCTGGAGAACGGCGAGACCCTTGAATCGGAAAGGGTCATCGCCGAATGCGGCCCGGCGATCATGGCCAATGTTCACTACCTGGTCGATTTCGTGAAGGAAACCGGGCGGCAGCCACCCGATTACATCATGCCGATCTGGGAAGAATACATGGACTTCCATATGTCCCGGGACGAAGAAACCCGGCACCAGAAAATGCACGCCAGTCACTACAGCTATCTGGACGAAGACGAAGCACGGTTCGTGACGCCGGAAATCATCCGGAATTTCTGTATCGCGGGCCATCCGGAAGAAATTGTCGAACAGATCCGCACGCTGGAAAAACAGGGACTGAACGCCATGACCTTCAGCCTGCCGGTCGACAAGATGTACCGGCAGATCGAGGATTTCTCCCGTAACGTCATGTCGAAGCTGTAAGGAACAAGATCATGGAATTTGGCGTTACCGGCGCAAAAATCGACGATATCGGCTTTATCGTTCACGCTGAAAATCTCGGCTACGATTATTCCTGGGCAACCGATAGCCAGCTCATCCGTTCAAACCCCTGGGCCGTGCTGGCCTTGGCCGCCACCCAGACCCGCAAGATCAAGCTTGGCACCGGCCTGGCAATTTCCGGACTGCGGCTGGCCCCGGTCGCGGCCAACGGCATCGCGACAATCAACCGGCTGGCGCCCGGACGTACGTTCCTGGGCATCGGTACCGGCAACACCGCGATGCGGACGATGGGTCAGGCGCCGATGCGTTTCAAACCCTTTGCCGAATATGTCCGTGTTGTTCGCGGGCTGCTGGATGGCGAACAGGTTGACTACACGCTGAACGGCAGCACCCACGCGATCAAATTCGACAATCTGGACCTGGGCATCATCGATATCAGCAACCGGATTCCGATCCATGTTGGCGGGTTCGGCCCGATGGCACAGACACTGGCCGGTGAAATCGGCGACGGCGTCATAACCGGCATCCCGCGCGGCGGCAGCATTCCCGAAACACTGGCCAATGTGAAAAAAGGCGCCGACCGCGCCGGCCGATCGATGGAAGGCTTCAAGACCACAGCCCTCGCCAATCTTCTGATGCTGGAACCGGGCGAAACACTGCAATCCGAACGGGTCATCTCGGAATGCGGCTCGGCGATCATGGCCAATGTCCACTATCTGGTCGACTGGGTGAAGGAAACCGGCAAGGAGCCGCCGGCGTTTGTCCTGCCCATCTGGGAAGAGTATCTGGATTTTCACAACAGCCGCGACGAAGAAACCAAACATCAGGCGCTGCATGCCAGCCATTACAGCTATCTCGACCCGGAAGAAGCCCGCTTCGTGACGCCGGAAATGATCCGGAATTTCTGTATTGCGGGGCATCCGGAAGAAATCGTCGAGCAATTGCACGGTCTCGAAAAACAGGGACTCAACGCATTGAATTTCATCACCCCACTCGAACAAAGATACGGGCTGATCGAGAATTTTGCCCGCAAGGTCATGGAAAAAATGTAGGTCGTCGTTTTTCCATTCCCGGCGTATCGCCGTATCATGCGACATCTTTAAACGTGCCGTTTTTTTGGGCAATCGAGTAATTATTAGACATTACTGCACCTGCATATTTTTAATGCAGGTCTTTTAGTTCATTATAATACAATAAGTTACAAATATTCGCTTCCTCTGCTTCTGTGGCATTAAAGTTGCACAACTAGCTGCGACGTCAAAAATGCGCGATGCGCAAAAGAAACTGGAGGAAGTACAAATGAATCTCAAATCCTGGCTTTCGGCAGGCGCCGTTGCGCTTGCGGCAGGGTACTCGGGCGCCGCTATTGCAGCGGACGGCGAAGCTGATATCGGCACCTTCTCGGCCAATGTCGGCCTGTTCTCTGACTATACGTTCCGCGGCGTATCGCAGACCGGTCAGGAACCGGCACTGCAGGGCGGAATGGACTGGTCGCACGATATCGGCCTGTATGCCGGACTGTGGGCGTCGAACGTTGATTTCAGCGATGGCGATGATGCCCATCTGGAACTGGATCTATACGCCGGGTATTCCGGCAGCATCGACAAGTTCTCCTATGACATCGGCGCCATCTACTACAGTTATCCGGGCGCGGACAGCGGCCGCAACTATGACTACTGGGAAGTTGTGCCGCAGGTCGGTTACGATTTCGGATTCGCTTCGGTCGGCCTGCTCTTCGCCTACTCGCCTGACTTCTTTGGCGGCAGCGATGACGCCCAGTATTACGAAGCCAATGTCGAAGTTCCCCTGCCCGCCGGTTTCACCCTGAATGCCCTTTATGGTCACCAGGCGATCAAGGACGAAGTGACCTTCGCCCTGCCGGATTACAACACATGGAGCGTCGGTCTGAGCTACGACCTCGGCGAGCTGAATTCGAAGCTCGCGAATTTCTCGATTGGCGCCACTTACGTGGACACGGATATCGACACCGCAACCTGCGGCAGTGAAAGCTGTGATGCGCGCGGGATCATCGGTATATCGGCATCCTTCTGACAATTCAGGAAAACGACCCGCTTCCTCCCCCCGATCGCTGCGCGTTTCTCCCAACTACTCAGCGCGTTTCGAAGGGTCCGTTTCCTGTCCGCCGTGCGTCGCATGCCCTCGTATGCGGCGCACGGTAATTTTCGGAGTGAAACGTGCGGATCAGTTTTCCAGATCCCATTCGGCGCAAACGCCGGTGTCGGTTTCCCGGCGCCGGCGTTCGTGTTTCAGGGTCGCAAATTCTGCGGCGGGCAGCAGGCAGCGCAAGGCCCAGACCGCCATGCCGCGCACCAGCGGCGACGGGTCTTCCAGGCGCTCCCGCGGCACCGTGGCCAGGGCCAGGTCACCCGAATTACCAATGGCAATCAGGACATTGCGCAGAAAGCGGTCACGTCCCGTCCGCTTGACCGGCGAGCCGGCGAACATCTCCCGAAAACCGGCATCATCCAACCCGCCCAGTTCCGCCAGGCGCGGCGCTGAAAGCTTTTCGCGCGGCATCAGCCCGGGTTCCGTGGCCGATTGCGCAAATTTGTTCCACGGACAGACCGCAAGACAATCGTCACAGCCATAGATCCGATTGCCCATCGCGCGGCGAAACTCCGGCGCAATGACGCCCTTGTGCTCAATCGTCAGGTAGGAAATGCAGCGCCGCGCATCCAGCTGGTACGGCGCGGGAAACGCCTTTGTCGGGCAGGCATCGAGACATCGCGAACAACCGCCGCAATGATCGGTTTCCGGCGCATCAGCCGATAATTCCAGCGTCGTGAAAATTTCCCCCAGGAACAGCCAGGATCCGAATTCCCGCGAGACCATATTGGTGTGCTTGCCCTGCCAGCCGATACCGCCGCGCATCGCCAGCGGTTTTTCCATGACCGGCGCGGTATCGACGAAAACCTTTACGTCGTTCCCGTATGTTTCATGCATCCAGCGCGCCACCCGTTTCAGCCGCTTCTTGACAATGTCGTGGTAATCGCGCCCCTGCGCATAGACCGAAATCCCGCCCCGGTCCCGCCGGTCCAGAATATCCAGCGGGTCATGGTCGGGACCGTAATTCATCCCCAGCACGATCACCGAGCGCACTTCCGGCCATAACGCCTTTGGCCCGACACGGCGATCTGCCTTCTCCGCCAGCCACCCCATATCGCCCTGCATACCCGCAGCCAGAAAGGATTTCAGACGTTCGGCCGCTTCCGGCGCCGCCTGCGCCGGCGCAAAGCCAACCGCATCGAACCCGGCAGCCAACACCTGTTCGCGGATTTCCTCCCGCGCATTCGCGGCAGGCTGGCGGCTATCCCCGTCCACGATAGGGGGCCACCCCCTGGTCCGGTATCCACAGGTCGTCGGGCGTCGGGCCGGTCTGGTAGAAAACGTCAATCGGCATGCCGCCTCGCGGATACCAGTAACCGCCAATGCGCAGCCATTGCGGTTCGATCTCCGCAACCAGCCGCCGCGCGACCCCCACGGTGCAATCCTCGTGGAAGGCCCCGTGATTGCGGAACGAACCAAGGTAAATCTTGAGCGACTTGCTTTCCACCAGCCAGTCACCGGGCAGATAGTCGATCACCAGATGGGCAAAATCCGGCTGGCCGGTAACAGGGCATAGCGAAGTGAATTCAGGACAGGTGAACCGCGCGACATAGCGCACGCCCGGTTGCGGGTTGGGCACCTTTTCCAGCACGGCGGCATCCGGCGATTCTGGCAATGCATATTGTCCCCCAAGCTGGGTAAGCGATTGCGTATCCGTCATGAAACTGCCCTTGCCTTCTGTCTTCGTCACAGCGGGTCGATATCGCCCTGCGCCTGTCCTTCCCGATAGTCGGCCACGAAAGCGTCAAGGGAATCCGCGTCCAGCGCATCGCGCAGCCCGGCCATGAGCCGCTGATAATAGGACAGGTTATGCCATGTCAGAAGCATGCCGCCCAGCATTTCCCCCGACCGGTGCAGATGGTGCAGATAGGCACGGCTGTGTCCCGTGCAGGCGGGGCATGGGCAGTCTTCCTCCAGCGGGCGGGCGTCGTCCGCGTGGCGGGCATTGCGGATATTCAACATGCCGCGGGCGGTAAAGGCGCGACCCGTCCGCCCGGATCGGGTCGGCAGCACGCAATCGAACATATCGACACCGCGCAGCACCGCACCGACGATATCGTCGGGCATGCCAACGCCCATCAGGTAACGCGGGCGATCTTCAGGCAGATGCGGCACGGTCGCATCCAACACCTCAAACATCGCTTCCTGCCCCTCACCTACGGCCAACCCGCCGACCGCATAGCCTTCGAAGCCAATATCGATCAGCGCTGCCGCCGATTCCGCCCGCAGGTCCGGATAGACACTGCCCTGCACGATACCAAACAGCGCATGGCCGGGGCGCGGCGTGAATGCCGCACGGCAGCGGGCCGCCCAGCGCATCGACATCGCCATGGATTTCGCCGCGACCTCATGCGTCGCCGGATGCGGGGTGCATTCGTCCAGCACCATGGAAATATCGCAGCCCAGCAGATGCTGAATTTCGACGGCGCGTTCCGGCGTCAGGTTGTGACGCGAGCCGTCCAGATGCGACTGGAAGGCCACGCCGTCCTCGGTGATCTTGCGCAGTTTCGACAGGGACATGACCTGAAAGCCGCCGGAATCGGTCAGGATCGGGCCGTCCCACCCCATGAACTTGTGCAACCCGCCCAACCGCGCGATGCGCTCCGCGCCGGGCCGCAGCATCAGGTGGTAGGTATTGGCCAGTACCACCTCCGCCCCGGTCGAGCGCACCGCATCCGCCGTCATCGCCTTGACCGTCGCCGCCGTCCCGACCGGCATGAAGGCGGGCGTTTCCGCCGTGCCATGCGCCGTATGCAGCCGGCCACGCCGGGCCTTGCCGCTTGTCGCCAGTTTCTCATACGCGAAACTCATGCATCGGCTCCTTCCGGGGATAACAGGCAGGCATCGCCATAGGAATAGAACCGATAACCGCTTTCGACGGCATGGGCGTATGCCGCACGCATCCGCTCCCGGCCGGCAAAGGCGGAAACCAGCACGAACAGGGTCGATTTCGGCAGGTGAAAATTCGTCATCATCCGGTCGACAGCGCGGAATCGGAAACCCGGCGTGATGAACAATGACGTATCCCCCTCGAAGGGATGCACCACGCCATTTTCATCCACTGCGCTTTCCAGCAGCCGGACACTGGTCGTGCCGACAGCAACAATCCGCCCGCCGGCCGTGCGCGCCGCATTGATTGTCGCCGCCGTATCCGCATCGACGATCCCGTATTCGGCATGCATCCTATGATCCTTCAGCGCGTCCACCTTTACCGGCAGGAAGGTCCCGGCGCCGACATGCAGGGTCAGCCGCGCGCAGCCCACGCCGCGTTCCGCCAGCCGCTGCATCAGATCGGGTGTGAAATGCAGGCCCGCCGTCGGTGCGGCAATGGCACCGTTCTTTTCGGCGAACATCGTCTGGTAATCGGTCAGGTCGCCGCCTTTGAATTTCGCGCGGCGGATATAGGGCGGCAATGGCATCGCCCCGTGCTGCTGCAGGGCCGCAACGAATTCATGCTGCGGCATATCGAACCGCATAAGAATATCGCCGGACGGATCCTTGGCATCGACCGTCGCGAAAAAATCATCGGAAAAATCGACCCGATCGCCCACCCGCAATCGTCTTCCGGGCTTGGCGAAGGCGCGCCAGCATCCGTTGCCCGTGTCGGTATGCAGGGTGACAGAAACCGAAACATCGCCACGCTTACCCGCCAGCCGCACCGGCAGGACCCGCGTGTCATTGACGACCAGCAGGTCACCCGATTGCAGAATATCGGCAAGATCGCGCACATACCGGTCGGCGAAACCATCGCCCACGACCAGCAGTCGTGCACTATCGCGCGGCGTTACCGGATGCTGGGCAATCGCCTCGCGCGGCAGGTCAAAATCGAAATCGTCGAGCCGCACGCGATCAGTCGCCGGTTACGGTCGCGGGCCGAATGCGGGCGCGCAGGACGCCATACGGGATCAGCATGATTGCGGCCATCGCGAATTTGGCAATGACGTCGCCAATGGCCAGCGTCACCCACGGCACCGGCGTCAATGCGAACGCGAGCGAGAAGAACAGTGTCGTATCCAGGATCGCGCCAATCGCCGAGGACCCAAGCGGCGCCTGCCACCAGGACCGATTGCGCAACCGGTCGAAGACATAGACGTCGCTTAGCTGCGCCACCAGGAATGCCGTCCCGGACGCCAGCGCGATCCGCGGCGTCGCCAGCCAGATTGAAAGCACCACGGCGCAGGCAAAACCGGCATACACCACCCGCCGCGTCTTTGCCGCGCCGAAGGTCCGGTTGGTCAGGTCCGTGATCAGGAAGGATATCGGGTAGGTCAATGTTCCCCAGGTCCACCAGTCGGACAGGGGGTACTGCACCGCAAAATTCGAAACCGCGACGATCCCCGTCATCGCCAGGATGGCGAACACGATACCCATAAATTTTCTCCACGCCCGTAACGGCGTTATCTGGTCTTCAGGCAATTGCGTGCCGTCGCTAATACCTTTTTCCCCGAATTGCCAGAAAATTCCCCGGCCAGCCGCCGAATCGCCTGTTCCGCCCCGGCGTCACAAACAGTCGTTCGGTCGCGAATACTTGTTAACCGGGAAAATACGGCATGAAATAATAAAAAATGTGCCCAGTTCCGCGGCCAAAGATTAACGCCATAACTTGAAGTTTTAACGATTTTACACTATATGAAAGCCATGCTGCAGTCGGTTGGAAATGCGCCTCTTCTGGCAAGTTTGGCTTCCCTGGACCAACGGCGTCCCTCGGAAGCAGAGCCCGATTCAAGCAGAATCACACCGGCAACGGCCACGGAAACCACGGCGGCGGATAAACGCCGGCCCGATCCGTCGGACATTCCCCCAACCCCACCGAAACTGACCCGCGTCGCCTTTACCGCGAAGTTCGGCCCCGATGCCGACGGGTTTCCCCTGCAGCTCATTCGCGGGGAACAGGTCACCCAGGCTGAATCAGCCGATTTGCAGGCCATCGTCGAAAACCGGGTCCCCCAGAACGAAACCCGTGCGGCATTGATCCAGGCGCAGGAAGCACGCGACGATACCGCCAACGCGTCCCGCCGCCAGCAGGAAGCCATCGCGGCACGCCGTGACGACGTCCAGGTGGCGCAGGTCGAGCGTCAGGCGGCGCAGGATGCACGCCAGGCTGAAACAGAACGGTCTGATAGCCGGCAACAAACTGCCGGGTCGTTTCTCGACCTTCAGGTCTGATATAACCTTCACATATGAATTCTTGATTGCCACCCGGCGGGACCGGTGATTTCTGCGCGTGGACGCGCGGTCGGCAATCAAAGGGAACAAAATACAAAGGGGATGACGCCATGCGCGTAGCAATACTCGACGATTATCAGAATGTGGCCCTGACCGTGGCGGACTGGAGCCCGCTCGCCGGCAAGGCCGAAATGACCGTTTTCAACGACACCATTACCGGCGAGGATGCCGTGGTTGAAAGGCTGAGCGGGTTCGATGCCATTGTCTGCATGCGCGAACGTACCCCGCTGACCGCCGGAATCATCAACCGTCTGGATGACCTCAAGCTGATCATCACCACCGGGCTGCGCAACGCCTCGATTGACGGCAAGGCGGCACGGGCGCGGGGCGTCGATGTCTGCGGCGCCGCGGGCGCGGGCGCACCGGCGGCCGAACTGGGCTGGGCGCTGGTCATGGGGCTGATGAAGAATATTGCACCCGATGACAAATCCATGCGCGACGGGCAGTGGCAGCCCAATCTGGGCCTGACCATGTCCGGCAAGACACTGGCCTGTCTGGGGCTGGGTAATCTGGGCGCACGCATGGCGAAGTTTGGCCAGGCATTCGGCATGAACGTCATCGCGTGGAGCCAGAACCTGACCGAAGAACGCTGCGCCGAACTGGGCGTCACGAAAGTCAGCAAGGAAGAAGCCCTGTCGCAAGGCGATGTCGTCTGCATCAAACTGGTGCTGAGCGACCGGTCACGCGACCTGATCGGCGCGGCGGAACTGGCGCTGATGAAGCCGACGGCATTCATCGTCAACACCTCGCGTGGTCCGATCATCAATGAAGCCGCGCTGATCGACGCATTGCGCAACCGCAAAATCGCCGGCGCCGGGCTGGACGTATACAATACCGAACCGCTGCCGGCCGACCATCCGTTCCGCACGCTCGACAATACATTGCTGTCGCCGCATACCGGATACGTCACCCGGGACAATCTTTCGGCCATGTATGCCAGCGTCGTCGAAGACCTCGTCGCCTTCGCCGGCGGCAAGGCCATCAACGTCATCAACGATTAAACCAATGGCCCGCCCCGCGTCGTGCAATGCGACGCGGGCGACCGGAAACGGAAATGCCCCATGAGCATCAATATTGACTATTTTCTGTCGCACGCCTCGCCCTGGACCTATCTCGGCAGTGTTCGGTTTCATGACATCGCGAAACGGGCGGGCGCAAGCATCACCTATCGGCCTGTTTCATACGGCAAGATTTTTCCGATATCCGGCGGATTGCCGGTCGGCAAGCGCGCCCCGCAAAGGCAGCGTTACCGCTTTGCCGAACTGGCCCGATGGCGCGACTATCTGAACGTACCGCTGAACCTGGAACCGAAATTCTTCCCGGTCTCCGATCAGGCAGCCAGCCACATGGTCGTTGCCGCGGACCGGCAGGGGCTTGATGCGGGACAACTCTCTAATGCGATCCTGCGGGCGGTCTGGGCCGAAGATCGCAACATCGCTGATGACAATACACTCATCGCGATTGCCAACGAGCAGGGAATAGACGGCGACGCCCTGCTTGCCGCCAGCAAGACCGAGGAAACGTCTGGGCTATTCGACACCTATACGCAGGAAGCCATCGACCGGAATGTCTTTGGTGCCCCCACTTATATACTGGGGGACGATATGTTCTGGGGGCAGGATCGGCTGGAATTTCTGGAGCGCGCACTTTCCGGAAACACTTGCTAAAACCGACTATATGTCTATGACTGCAGATACCGAGGGCAATACAAATCGGTGGCTTAGGCGACTAAAAAGAGTATTTTGGTCGGCCTGATAGCGGGAGATCAACGGCAACAGGGTCATTACCCTTCTTGTTGCCGGTGCAAGGGGCGGGACAGAAATTTCATGGCGACAATCCTCGTTGTCGATAACAACCGTACTGTCCTGGCGACGATTACCCGCCAGCTTGAATTCCTTGAATACAATGTGCTGGTTGCGACCGATGAACAGGAAGCATTGGCGGTATACCTGCGGGAACGCCCCATTGACCTGGTGGTAATCGACGTTGTTCTGTCCGACGATGTATCGGGACACAAGCTTGCGGATTCGCTATTGGAACGGGATCCGGCGCAGAAAGTCCTGATGATGTCCGGGTA
The DNA here is from genome assembly GCA_943788635.1 of uncultured Alphaproteobacteria bacterium. Lineage (GTDB taxonomy): Bacteria > Pseudomonadota > Alphaproteobacteria > UBA8366 > MarineAlpha4-Bin1. The sequence continues at coordinate 42,208 of CALSRA010000022.1, forward strand.
CCCACCGGAAGTTCAGGCGAAGTACCGCACAAACTTGCGGTCTTACCCGATGGTACAAAAGCCCCTCCGGATCAACGAGGTCAAGCGGTTGATCCGCGATCTGATCGAAGGCTGACACCCGTCGCCAATCGGCAAATGCGGCGTTCTGAACCGGTCGAACAGGCTTAATACCTTCCCTTTTGTCCCCGGCGCTTTACCGCGACCCGGATCACGGACTACCGTGACAGACAACAGTAGGAACCGATCTGCTTCCGGAATCCCCGAGGCAGACAGAACGGAGCCCCGCCCTGACCCCGAACCATCACATCGCCAGCGCCCTTTCCGGTCGCCTGCCGTTCTATTACGGCTGGGTCATCGTCGCCTGCGCGATGTGCGGCGCCTATGTGAAGCAGGGCGGTGCTGTCGGCACCCTGTCGGTTTTCGTCTCACCGATGACGGAAGAACTCGGCTGGACCCGCACCGAAATGTCCGGCGCGGTGTCGCTCGGCGGAATCCTGGCCGCGCTGTCCGCGCCCCTCGTCGGCAGCATGGTGGATCGCAAGGGGTCCGGCTTCATCCTCGTCGTCTCCGCCCTGTTGCTGGGTGGCGCGGCCTATTGCCTATCAATGACCGAAACCCTGTTCTGGTTCTACGCCTTCTTCTGCATCGCCCGGATGACCCTTCGCCAGCCCCTTCGATATTGGAACAACCGCGGTGGTCGCAAAATGGTTCGTCCGGTCACGCGCCGCCGCGATGTCATACATCAATGTCATATCGAGCATCAGCCTCGCCACGATTCCCATGCTTGCCCATGCCGCGATGCAGGGCAGCGACTGGCGGTCCGGATGGATTGCCATTGCGGTGCTGGTACTCGCCATCGGCGTTGTTCCGAACTTGTTTTTCATGGTCCGGCGGCCCGAAGATATCGGCCTGCAACCCGATGACAGAAGCAGGACAACCGCCACGGCCGGCCCCCCTGCCGCCGCCGCCCGCCACCGCGGAATTTACCCGGCGACAGGCCCTGCGAACGCCTGCCCTGTGGATCATCATGGCCTTTACCGCGCTTATTTATCCGGGTACAGGCCGGGATCAGCCTGCATCAGGTGCCGCATCTGATCCAGCAGGGCCTGCCGCCGCTGGCGGCAGTTGGCGCCGTGAGTGTCTTCGCCGTGACCGCCGCCCTGGCCAGTCTGGGCTTCGGCTATTTTGACCGGCGGGTCAGCAGCAAAACGGGTTTATGCATCGCCGCTGCATTCCTGAGCATCAGTGCGCTGGTCCTGATCGGCGTGACGGAGATATGGCACGCCTATGCGGCAATGCTGCTGTTCGGGGCGGGCATCGGCGGCATCCAGACACTGACCCCGGTGATCCTGGCGGATTATTTCGGCCGCAATAATTACGGCGCGATCCGTGGCGTCGCCCTTCCTGTTCAGGTGCTGTTTCAGGCGACGGGCCCGATCATCGCCGGGGCGCTGTATGACTGGAAAGGCGTCTACACCTATTCGCTGATCCTGTTCGCAGGCTCCGCATTGCTGGCGGGCCTGATGATCCTGTTTTCCCGGCCACCGGCGAAACCGGAGGTCAGCCATGAACAGGTCCGCCTTCCTCTGCCTGATTTTGAGCCTGTGGTGTTTTGCTGCCGAAGCTGCAGACATCATCCCGGTTGAAAGGGATCATCGGAAATGGGAACAGGCCAAATTCGGGCTCACTATCGCCTTACGACCCGTCCTGCATCTCCCCGGTGGCGAGGGACCGCACCCCGTCGCGATCATTATCAACAGCTCGGCCGGCGCAAAGGACATTTTCCTGCACGAATGGCCGAAGGCGCTGAATGCCGATGGCTTTGCCGCTGTGTCGCTGGATACCTTCACCCCGCGCGGCATCCGCAGCAACGCGCGACCAGTCACAGATATCGGTCTTCACCATGGCGCTGGATGCGCTGGCCGTGGCCCGGCACCTTGCCGGCGACCCACGGCTTCGCGCCGACCGGATGATTGTCAGCGGCCACAGCAAAGGCGCATCGACGGCAGTCCATCTGGCCAATGCCCAGTTCTATGAGCGGTTCCACGTCAGGCCGGTCTTTGCCGCCGGGGCGGTCTTTTCGCCGGACTGTTTCGTGCAGTTTCCCGGCTCGACCACGGCATTCCCGATATACGCCCTGTCCGGCGAAAAGGACGACGTGACGCCGCCTGCCTATTGCCTGCCGCTGTTCGCACGGCTGAACGGCAACCCGCATCCGGCCATACTGGAAATCATCCCCGGCACCTGGCATTCATGGAGCATCGACGGGCCAACCGTGAAATATGCCCCCGACCTGCCAAATATCAGCCACGGTCCTGTGCCACGATGGCGCCCGTTTCTGATGGAAACACCCTACCGCCTGCGCAGCACCCGGACCGGCGAAGCCCTGTCCCGGGAACGCTATCGCAGCCACTGCGCGGGTGGTACCGGCAAGACCTTCGGCGGCGGCAGGGAAAACCTGCCCTGGCCTTCAACAAGGCAATCGACTGGCTGCGGAAATCCGGGTTTTCTACAGACGCGACAGGCGGTCGGTAAGCAACGCATAGATACCCGTCGGAATCGGCGGCTTCCATCACTGTGGCATGGGCGGCGCATCCGTTACCCCCCACCAGTCCACGACCGTCCGCCCCAGGGTCAGCCGCGATTGCGTTTCCACGTCCAGATGCACCGGCTTGCCCCGGAACAGATCCG
>CALSRA010000023.1 GCA_943788635.1 uncultured Alphaproteobacteria bacterium
ATCCATGATCCGCCGCCTTAAGCCCACTTAACATGCTGCAATATAACACATTAATTGTCGTCAGAGGAGTGACTTCTCCCTTTTACTTGGGAAATGCGGGGTAAAAGATGTCCAGCATTCAAGCCCAGCGCCATTTGTGGTCAGAACCTAGGGAAGAGGGCTGGTGGTTGTATATTCAACCGTTCGTCCGAGATCATCCACCTGATGGTGATGCTTTGCATCTGATGTCCCGTAATCTTGCCCCCAAAGTTCGATCGGCCTGAGGTCTATTCTAGACGTGCTTTGAAATTGTATGCTCTTCAACAAACCCTGCCCCCGCAACCAAATTTAGCCCGTAACCTCAATAGGTTACGGGTTTTTTATTGCTGAAAATGGACGATCGCGCTCGAAAGCCGCGATCCTATATAAGCCCTTAATATATTGCCCTTTCCTTTGCCTTCCCACTTGGTTCTATCTGGTCCATGGACCGTCGGTGGACCATAATTAGACACGTTTGTTCCATACTTGTTCAGTTGCTCCACACCATAACCGGTGAGCGTTCGGCGTAACGGATCTGGCTTCACAGGCGAGGGGCGAATGAGGGATATGCGGTGCGGCTCTACCGTAAGCGTTTGGTGAACCCGCCCTATTTGACCGCGTCATTATCTGCGACAGTTCCCGCCTGATGGAGGGCGTTGGTGTCCACTATCGATGGTGGACACCAAGTGGGTTTAAGGATGCCAAAGAATCGACGCGTGCGGCGGTTGTGGGAAGACGAAGAGAAGATACGGATCGTGGCGCAGACGCGAGTTCCGGGGGTATCGGTTTCACAGGTGGCGCGTCGCTATGACGTGAACGCAAATCTGATATTCAAATGGCTGCGTGATCCGCGTTTCAATCCGCTGCCAGTCGAAGACGCCACCCCATCATTTCTTCCAGTCGAGGTGGTCGCCGAACCGCTCGTCCTTGGTCCTCCCGTCATCGACGCGCCGGTTGTCGGTGCCCCTGTCAATGAGGTTGGGGTGTCGGGATCGCAGATCGAGATTGTCTCGCCGTCTGGACATCGCATCAGCGTCAGCGGCGCCTATGACCCCGAGGCGCTGTGCCGTCTTGTGCGGGGGTTGGGTTCTTGATTCCCGTTCCAAGCAACACGCGGGTCTGGCTGGCGGCTGGCGTGACGGACATGCGGCGGGGTTTTAATACGCTGGCGGCGCAAGCTGAGGCGTCGTTGTCGGAAGACCCGTACTCCGGCCACCTGTTCGTGTTCCGGGGTCGGCGTGGCGATCTATTAAAGATCATCTGGTGGGACCAACAAGGAGCCTGCCTGTTCTCCAAACGTCTGGAGCGGGGGCGCTTCGTGTGGCCGGTGGCGAAAGACGGCAAGGTGTCGATGTCACCGGCACAACTCTCAATGCTTCTTGAAGGGATCGACTGGCGCATGCCGCAACGAACGTGGCGACCGCTGACGGTTGGGTAAAATCGTTTCACAGCAAAGGTTTGCCAATCCTTGGGGATTCCTATGGACGGTGGCGTCTGATAGATTACTGGCATGCTCGACAACGCCAAGAACCTCCCGAATGACGCTGCCGCCCTGAAGGGTTTGGTTACGACATTGGCGTCGGAGTTGAAGTCTCGCGACATTCTGATCGAGAAGCTCAAACATCAATTAGCCGGGATGCGTCAACATCGCTTCGGGTCCCGTTCCGAGGCCCTGGATCAACTGACGTTGACGCTGGAAGACGAAGAGATTGCCGCAGCCGCGCAAGAACCCGCGCCAGACGACGCCAATACCGATCAAGCCGCAACGCCGCCAAAGGGCAAACCCAAGCGTAAACCGCTGCCCGGTCATCTCCCGCGCAACGAGACTACACTGTCGCCGGGCGACGCCTGTGGGCACTGTGGCGGCAAACTAAAAACGCTTGGCGACGATGTCACCGAGGAATTGGAATATGTCCCCGGACGTTTTGTGGTGAACCGGATAGTCCGCCCCCGCATGGCCTGCACCTGCTGCGAGACGTTCCATCAGGCGGCCCTGCCGTCGCGGCCGATTGAGCGCGGGCGTCCCGGCCCCGGTCTGCTCGCCCATATTCTGGTAAATAAATACGCCGATCATTCGCCTTTGTACCGGCAAAGTCAGATATTCGAGCGCGAGGGTATCGACCTGGATCGCTCCACCCTGGCCGACTGGGTTGGTAAATCCACGGCCCTGCTGGAACCTTTGGCGGACGCCATCGCGCGCCATGTCCTGAAAGGACAGGCTCTCTTCGCCGATGACACGCCGGTAAAGTTGCTGGCTCCAGGTTTCGGCAAAACCAGGACAGCCCGACTTTGGGCCTATGTCCGCGACGAACGTCCCTGGGCCGGAGAGGCGCATCCCGCCACGTGGTATCAATTCTCGCCCGACAGGAAGGGCGTTCGTCCGCGTGAACATCTGGCTGCCTACGAGGGCTTCATGCACGCGGATGGTTATGCGGGCTTCAATGACCTGTACCGCACGGGCAAAGTGACGGAGGTCGCCTGCATGGCCCATATCCGGCGCAAGTTCGTCGATATCCACAAATCTCAGGGATCGGCGATTGCTGATGAGGCCATAAAACGGATCGCCCAACTCTATGCCGTCGAGAAAGCGGCGCGCGGTTCACCGCCGGATGAACGGCGGCGGCTAAGGCAGGAAAAGGCAAAGCCTGTTCTCGACGACCTGGAAGCATGGCTGCATGCCCAACTGACCAGGATATCCGGCAAATCGCCCCTTGCCGGAGCCATTCGCTATGCCCTGACACGAATGAAACGGCTTCGGCCGTATCTGGAACATGGCTTCCTGGAATTGGACAACAACACCGCAGAAAGAAGCATGCGGGCTATCGCCCTGGGCCGGAAGAATTATCTCTTCATGGGCTCCGAAGGCGGCGGCAGATCAGCCGCAATTGCCTATACGCTGATCGAGACCGCGAAGCTCAATGGCGTCGACCCGCAGGCATGGCTCACCGACACGCTCGGCCGCATCGCAGATCACAAGATCACCCGCATCAACGAGCTCCTGCCCTGGCGTTACGCTGAAGCCTCAGCGTAACAGGGCCATCCGTCGCGCGGTAGGGCGGAATGCCAGGACGGTAACGCAACGAACGCCAGGTTTGCCGAAATTGCAGCACTCGCCGGTGACCCGGCACGCGCCGCCATGCTGCATGCGCTGATGGACAGCCGGTCACTAACCGCTTCAGAACTTGCGCATATCGCGGGGGGTCACGCCACAAACAGCCAGCGGCCACCTGTCCCGAATGACGACGGCAGGCCTTCTGACCGTTACCAAGCAGGGTCGCCATCGCTATCACCGCCTTGCATCGGTCGCTGTCGCACAGATGATGGAAGGCATTATGCAGGTTGCATCGGTTGCGACGCCGACAAACCGCACCCTCGTCACCGGTCCCAAAGATCAGGCCCTGCGCGCGGCAAGAACCTGTTACGACCATCTTGCCGGACGGCTGGGGGTTGCGCTTGCGGACGGCCTTGTTGCCTCTGGTCACGTTGAATTAACGGACGATGCCGGCCTTGTCACCGAAAGTGGCGCTGCATTCCTGGATCAGATGGGGATCGAAATCAGTCCGAAAAGCCAAACGAAACGCAGGCCCCGAATACTGTGTCGGCCCTGTCTCGACTGGAGCGAAAGGCGTCCGCATCTTGCTGGCGTGGTCGGTGCAGCCCTGTGCGCCCATGGTCTGGATAAGGGCTGGATCCGACGCGTCAGGGATACACGCGCCGTGACGGTCACACCGGCCGGTCGACGCATCTATCACGATGCCTTCGGAATCCATCCCGAGACCCTGTCCGGTCTTTCCCAACCCAACTGAGATTACTTCTTCCCTTGCCGATTGAAGAATCCTGCGCTTGACTGCAGCGCCCCCAAACCGGGCCTCCACGAAAGCCAAAGGTTAGCCGCATGACAACAACGATCGAAAAAGTACCCGGCAAACGCATCGCCCTGCTGGCCCTGCATCTGGAGAGTAACCGGTTCGCCCCGCCTGTGAGCCGGCGCGACTTTGCCGAAAAGGTTCTTCTGTCCGGCGAAGACATCCTTACCGACGCGGCGAAGACACATTCACGCATGGGCGGCACGATGACCGGGTTTATCCATGCCATGACCGGCGGTGGCCCCTGGACCCCCGTCCCCATTGTCGTTGCCGATATCGGCGCAGCGGGACCGATTGCGCATGATTTTTATCTCGAACTTTATGACGAAATGCGGCGCGGCCTGGAAGCGGCGATGCCATTGGACGGCATCTATTTCGGGCAGCATGGTGCGGCTGTCACGACCGAAATTCCCGACCCGGACGGCGCAATGTTCGCAATGGCGCGCGAAATTGTCGGGCCGGACGTGCCCATAATCTCGACACTGGACCTGCATGGCAACGTGTCCGACCAGATGGTCGCAGCCACCGACATGCTGATCGCATACCGAACAAACCCCCATGTCGACCAGTATGAGCGTGGCCAGGAAGCCGCTAGTGCGATGCGCGAACTGCTTGCTGGACTGAAACCGGAAACGGCCTTTATCAGGTTGCCGCTTGTGGCGCCGCAGGTTCGGCAACTGACGGCAGTGGGTCCCTATGGCGCGGCAATCGACAAAGGTCAGACCTTCATCGACGAGACCGTCATGAACGTGTCAATTCTGGGCGGATTCACGTATGGCGATACGCCGTATAACGGCATGTCGTTCCTCGTAACGACCCGGGGCGACCGCACAAGAGCACAATCGGTCTGCCGCGAACTCGCTGAAGATGTCTGGAAGCAGCATGAATATTTTGTACCCGACCTGACACCGCTCGATGAATGTGTCGCGCGTGCCGTGGCCTGCGGCAACGACCTCTCCCTGCCCCCTGTCATTATAGCCGATGTCGCGGACAACCCTGGCGGCGGGGGGCGCGGCAACACGACTTACCTGCTGAAAGCCCTTGTTGCGGCCGGTGCGAAAGGGGCAATTCTCGGTGTCATGAATGACGCCGCCCTTGCCAAAGAAGCACATGACAAGGGCGTTGGCGCAACATTCGACGCATTGTTTAACCGTGCGGAATCTGACAAATATTCAAATAATTACAGTCATGAAGCCACGGTTCTTAATCTATCAGATGGACGATTCATTGGCGCTGACCCAGGCACATTCGCAAACCTGCAACTCGATCTTGGCCCAACCGCTGTCCTGCAGGTCGGAACCGTCACCGTGGTTGTCGTATCTATTCGCGAACAATGTATCGACCCGAATTTCTTCGACAGCTTCGGCGTCAGCGTGGCACAGGCGCGCAGCGTCACAGTGAAATCGCGTGGGCATTTCCGAGCTGGCTTTCTGCCCTACTTTCCACCGGAGCGCGTGCTTGAATGCGACGCCCCCGGCCTGACCTCGCCCAATCTTGTGAACTTCGACTGGACCGGGTTTACGCGCCCCGTATTCCCGCTCGATCCCGATACGAAGTGGACCCCGCCGGACTGGTGATCGTCGCACGCCATCCATTCGCGCATTAGATGAAAAAACAGCGCAAAACGGCTACCGATATCGCCCCTGACGCAATATAGTGGCACGCCTTCAACCGGGCGGTGATTTGCAATATGGCGAGACGATGCTCAGCGCATCGATAATCGGCAAAACATAGTCGCCGACGACCATCAACCACTTGCAGGGATAACGATCGATGGCGAAAAAACGCGTCCTGATTACCGGGGCTTCCGGCGAAATCACACGGCAGCTCCTGCCGACATTCCGCGACCGCTATGACCTCGTGTTGCTGGATACCCGTCCAAACGAACATGCGAGCGACATTGAAGTCGTCGATCTCAGCGACACGAATGTCGACAATTACCGGAAGCTCTTTAAAGGGGTCGACGCCATTGTTCATAATGTCCGCTCGACCAAGCCAGGCGTCAAAACCAGCGCGCCACGCCAATGGCTGAAAGACCGCCCAGGCTCGGAACCGGTCGAGGGTTATTTCGTCGAACGTACCAGTGTCGACATGGCATTCAACGTGTTGCGGCTCGCCGTTGAAGAAAACATTCGACGCGTCGTCATTACTTCCTCCAACCATGCCGCCGATTGGTACGAAACCAAACTGCACAACGGCAAGCTGGATACAATCGGACCGGAAACATACCCGCTGTCGGATAATTTTTATGGCTGGGCCAAGGCAACCTACGAGCACCTGGGCTTCATGTTTGCCACTGGCCGGCTTGGCAGGGTGGTTGAAAACGTTCAGGTCCGTGTTGGCGCACCACGACCGATCCGCGCAGCCGATTTCAGTGGCGACCAGGTCAGCTTCAAGCGCGACCTCGGCGGCTATATCAGTGAACGCGACATGCAGCAGCTCTATGCCAAATCAATCGACGTGGAAGACATCCGCAATGAAGACGGAATTCCCTTCCAGGTCTTCTACGGCGTGTCCAACAACACCCGCGGTTACTGGAGCATCGCCAATGCCCGCAAGGTAATCGGCTACGAACCGGAAGACGATTCCGAAGTCCTTTTCGCGGATGATATCCGCGCGCACATCACCACCAACGGTCGGACAATGTAAGGCGCCTTCGGGCACATCGGCTTATAGCCATATCAGGAGCACTAAAATGGACTTTTCACTCGATGCCCGGTCGACGCTGCCGGAAGACTCCGACAAGGCCACTCTTGTCGGGCGAATCTGGCGACCGGATCTGGCCGGTCCTTCCGTTGTAACATTACGGGACGGCAATCTGTTCGACATAACGGCAGCCACGCCAACGATGACCGAACTGATCAACGCAGAGAATCCGACGCAGGCAGCCCAAACCGCATCAGGAGAGGACATGGGCCCCGTCGAGACAATCATCGCCAATAGCGCAATCGATAGTCGCGACGAAACAAAACCCTGGCTGTTGTCGCCCGTCGACCTGTCGGCCCTGAAGGCCGCCGGCGTTACCTTTGTCGATTCGATGCTGGAACGGGTCATCGAGGAACGTGCCGCGGGTGACCCCACAGCGGCAGAAGATATCCGTCGTATTATCATGGATGCCATTGGCGACAATCTCGCCGCCGTCGTTCCCGGATCACCGGAAGCAGCAGCGCTCAAGGGCGTGTTGCTGGAACGGGATATGTGGTCACAGTATCTCGAAGTTGGCATCGGGCCGGACGCGGAAGTTTTTACCAAAAGCCAGCCAATGTCTGCCGTCGGTACCGGCGCGGAAGTCGGCATCCATCCCGGGTCAAGCTGGAACAATCCCGAACCGGAAATCGTTCTGATCCTTGGCGCGGATGGCAGCATCGTCGGCGCCACACTGGGCAACGACGTCAACCTGCGCGACTTCGAGGGCCGCAGCGCCCTTCTGCTGGGCAAGGCAAAGGACAATAACGCATCCTGTTCCCTCGGTCCTTTCATTCGCCTGATCGACAAATCGTTTGCACTGGATGATATCCGGCAGGCCCTGCTGAGCATGCGAGTTACCGGTGATGATCAATTTGTGCTTGATGGTGAAAGTTCGATGCAGCGGATCAGCCGCGACATCTCGGATCTGGCTGGGCAGACGCTGGGTGCCTATCACCAGTATCCTGACGGGGCGGCGCTCTTTACCGGCACGGCCTTCGCGCCGACCAAGGATCGCGGCACGCCGGGCGAAGGCTTCACCCATAAGGCAGGCGATATCGTCTCGATTTCCAGTCCCAAACTGGGCACCCTGACCAACCGCGTCACGACCAGTGACAAGGCTGCCCCCTGGACATTCGGCGCATCGGCGCTAATGCGAAACCTGGCCAAGCGCGGCCTTCTGTAAGGAAAGAAATGTCATGAAAACCATTCTGTTAACGGGCGCCGCCGGCGGCGTTGGCGCCTTTCTGCGCAAGGAATTTAAAGGCATCTATAATCTGCGCCTGTCCGACATCGTTCCCATCACCGACCTCAGTGAAGGCGAAACCTTCGTTCCGGCCAACCTGACAGACCTGGATGCCGTTAAGGCGGCGACTGACGGGGTCGATGGCATCTTCCATCTCGGTGGGTATTCAATTGAAGGCGATTGGCAGACAATCCTGGACGCCAATATTATCGGCCTCCGAAACCTGTACGAAGCAGCTTACCAAACCGGCGTGAAACGCGTCGTCTTCGCCAGTTCCAATCACGCCGCCGGGTTTTATCGGCGCGACAATATCATCGACCATACCGCCATCCCGCGCCCTGACAGCCGCTACGGTGTCTCGAAGGCTTTCGGCGAGGCAATGGGCGCCCTGTATGCCGACAAGTACGGTCTGGAAGTCACCTGCATCCGTATCGGTAATGTGGCAATGGAGCCCGCCGACAAACGGCGACTGTCAATCTGGGTCACACCGCGCGACCTTGCCCAGCTCGTTTCCATTGGCCTGGAGCACCCGAAGATTCACTACGAAATCTTTTACGGCATGTCTGACAACAAGCAGGCCTGGTGGGATAACTCAAATGCCCTCAGCTTTGGATATCAGCCGAAGGATAAAAACGAGCAGTTTTTCGACGAAGTTCTCGCCGCAGAACCCCCGAAAGAAGATGGCGACCTGACCGAGATTTATCAGGGCGGAACCTTCGTCGCGTCCGAGGCAGGCGGTGCGCCTCAGAAGACCCGCTAAACATCTACGGCCTAACGGGACACGAGCGGAGGGCTTTGAATACTGCGAAAGCCTTCCGCTTCGTTTACCCCGACTTATTACCGGCGCGGTCTTTTAGTACTGATTGGGCACCGCCAAGACTTACTCGACAAATGATCCATCAAGTTCGTCTTCAATAAAGGCCCGCACGATTTCTTCCATTGAGCTGTCTGCGCCAAAGCCCAGCGCCTTGCCGCGCTCTGCAGCAAAATGCATCGGCCAACCGGACACGATCTTCTGGATATCCGCATCGGGCTGCCACTTGATACGCTCGGTCACCTTCTTACCGGCGACAGCAGCCAGCGCATCGACCATTTCCTGAACGGTGTGGGTAATGCCCGGAATTGAAACGGCGCGGCTCGGGCCCCAGGCTTCCGCCGGCAATTCGGCCGCGCGGATAAAGGCATCGACAACCCGTCGCGGTGACAGCAACCACATTGCCTGTTCGGGTGCTACCGGACAAATCGTTGTATCACCCTGCAGGGGTTCGCGAATAATGGAGCTGGCGAAGGTCGACGCTGCCTTGTTCGGCTTGCCGGGGCGCGCCACAATCGTGGGCAGACGCAACGCACGGCCATCGATAAAACCCTTACGGCTGTAATCATTGATCATCAGCTCGCCCATCGCCTTCTGCGCGCCATAGGACGTCTGTGGTGTCAGGTGGGTATCGTCCTGAATCACATCCGGCACATTACCGCCGAAGACTGCGACTGAACTGGCGAAGCATACCCGGGGAACGGTTCCGAGTTCACGGCAGACATCGAGGACCGCTCGCGTACCGCCAAGGTTCACCCGCATGCCCAGATCAAAATCAGCTTCGGCACCGGAACTGACAACAGCTGCCAGATGAAATACCGCATCGACATCCGGTGTGATCAGCTTACGAATCGTTTCGATATCACTGACATCGCCTGTTACCACATCCAGCCGGGGGTCGGGCGGAAAGGGCGGGTCCGGCTCACCCACGTCGAAAACCGTTACCTTGTCCACGGCGCCGGACTTGCCGCCGCCAAGATCCAGCGAATTTTTCTCCAGTAGACTGGTTGCCAGCTTTCGGCCGATAAATCCGGCGCCGCCGGTGATTACAACTTTCATGAAACGTGTACTCCGTTTGTCTGAATGCAGTTTACCGTCACCGCACTGCCTGTGAAACCGCTGGCATGGGAGAAGCCCGATCAGTAGCCTTGGCCTGCTGTTGCGGCAATAATTTCGCCGCTATTTTTGGACCAAATCCATTCCGGTCCGCCAGCTGCAATCCGATTTCTTTTTCATTGGCCCCAACCTCCCAGTAGGGGCTGTTGATGGCCTACCGCCTGAACAATATGATTTCAACGATCATTTTTCTGTTCCCTAAACATTGAGGCTTTCAGAGGCCCTGTTCGCAACTCATAATGGTGGTGGCATTATACCGCTATAAGAATTGCTCCGCGCGGAAATCAGGATGTTATGACAGAATCTGATCCTCCCCATACCGCCACCACCCTGCGTCAGGCCCTGGCCGATCTGGATGCCGGTCGGATTACGGAAGCCGAAGCCGGATTGCGTCAGGTTCTTGACGATGAACCTCAAAATGGCGAGGCACTCTATTTCCTTGCGGTGCTCACTTACCAGTCCAACCGTACCGTCGAATCATTCCGATTGGCTGAGCGCGCTGTCACGCAACTGCCGGACGCTACCGATTGCTGGAATCTTTACGGCGTCATCCTCCTGGCCTTGACGCGACCAGTGGAGGCCGAAGCCGCTTTGCGCCGTGCCCTGGAAAAAGATCCGGGCTTCGCGGGCGCTGCCAATAACCTCGGCGCAGCACTTGAGGCGCAGGGCCGGTTGGCTGAAGCATCAGAGGCATATCAACAGGCACTGACCATCGACCCCACCTATGCCGAAGCCGCCTGCAATCTTGGCCGGTCACTTCTCCGCCTTGGGCGACCTGCCGATTCCGCGCAGATGAGCCGGCAGGCGCTGGCGCTGCAGCCCAATCTGGGCGACGCGAAAATCAATCTTTCTGTCGCACAGCAACGCAAGGGGCAATTAGAAGAAGCCGAAGCAACGCTTGAATCTGCCCTGGCCGAGGACATATCGAATGCCGCCCTCCATCGGTATCTGGGCGTCCTTCGACGCGGCCGAGGGAATTTGGATGGCGCCGAAGCATCATTGCGGCAGTCATTGCAGCTCGACGACGCACCCGGCGAAACGTACGACAACCTGGCCGCTGTGCTTCTGGACCAGGGAAATGCCGAAGCCGCGGAAGCAAGCTTCTATCAGGCCCTGCAGCGAAACCCTGAGAATAACAGAACCCATTCAAATCTGCTGCTCTGTCTAAACTACCGGAGCAATGATCGTAATGCTTTATATCGGGCCCATCGCGCCTGGGCGGAACGACATGCGCGACCGATTGCGCCGATGCCGCCGGATGTCCGGAAGCGCGATCGAAAACGCCTGCGCGTCGGCTATGTATCTGCAGATTTCAGAGAGCATTCCGTCGCCTTTTTCGTCGAGCCACTGCTTGCCCTCCTCGACCGCGAACGCTTCGAATGCTGGTGCTATGCATCGATGGAAAACCCCGACGCCGTCACGGGTCGTCTGATTGCCCTCAGCGATCACTGGCGTTGGGTTGCGGGGATGGACGATTCTCAACTCGCCGCCCAGATTCGCGACGACGGGATCGATATCCTGATCGATCTTTCCGGACATACTTCAGGCAACCGCTTACTTACCCTGCAGCGCCGTCCAGCCCCGGTTCAGGCAACATGGCTGGGATACCCGAACACCACGGGCATGAAAGCCGTCGACTTCCGCATCACGGATGCTATCGCCGACCCGCTTGAATCTGCCGTGTACTCTTCTGAAATGCTTGCGCATGTCGAGAGCGGATTCCTGTGTTATCAACCGGCGCCGGACATACCCGACGTTGCACCATTACCAGCGCTTTCACGAAGCCACGTTACGTTCGGGTCATTCAATAACCTGCGCAAGGTTACCCCCTCTGTCATTGCGCTGTGGTCCCGGGTTCTTGGTCAGATTCCAGCGTCACGCTTACTTCTCAAGGCGAGGTCCTTCGGCGACCAGGCAACAGCACAACATTATCTGGACAAGTTTGCCCTGCACGGTATCTCCCCCGACAGGGTCGAACTGCGCGGGTCCATTGCCGACACCGCCGGCCACCTGGATTCCTATCGCGATATCGATATTGCACTGGACCCGTTTCCCTATAATGGCACGACGACCACCTGCGAAGCCCTGCTAATGGGTGTGCCGGTCGTGACATTGCTGGGCAACCGCCATACCGGTCGTGTTGGTGCCAGTTTGCTGTCACAGGTTGGCCTGACGGATTGGATCGCTGAAAATACTGATGCGTATATTGAAATCGCACGACAACACGCCGCCGAAATAGACCCGTTGGCTGAAATGCGAAACGGGTTACGCAACAGACTTTTTAAATCGCCGCTGTGCGACGCCCCTGATTTCGCCCGTCGCATGGCACAGGTATATGAACACATCTGGCGCACGACCGTGGCTGACTAGGATACGATTGGTATTGTGATATAATCCCGACCTATGCAACGGGATCAGAAACAAACCCACGCCGGGATTATCGGGCAATGAACCAATCCCTGCTCGAAAAGGCCGAACATTACTTTCAGGCGGGCAACCCGGACGCCGCCCTGACGGCCTGCAGTACCTATTTGGAAACGCAACCGGCAGACCATCGCGCCCATCAGGTCATGGCACTTATCCGGCATGAGACAGGCAATAGTACTTCGGCGTTGGTCCATATCTCGCGCGCGATCGAACTCTGCCCCGACACGCCCGACTACCATGCAAATCATGGTGCCATCCTCCACGCCGGCGGCGATACTGAGGGCGCACTGGCCGCCTATCAACGTGCCCGAGAAGCGGGACCTTCAATGGGCGGCATAGACCATGCAATCGGACACTTGCTGTTTGCGCTTGATCGCCCCGGAGAGGCCGCCGATGCCTACAGACTGGCGCTCGGTACGACACCCGATGACGCCGTCCTTCACCTGAATTTGGGTGAGGCATTGCGCGGACATGGTGACCATCATGGTGCGATCGACAGCTTTCGAAAATCAATCGCATTAGCGCCGAATATCGCCGACAGCCATTACAATCTTGCTGTCATTCTGCATGAAACGGCAGCGTTCGCGGCGGCCCGAACCAGCCTGATTGAAGCCATCCGCCTTTCCCCCGGCATTGCAGTCTACCACATCGCACTCGGCAAGGCTGAGTTGGCACTGGGCAATCGTGCCGCGGCGGACATCGCCTTTCGAACCGCATTGCAACTGGACCCTGTTGGCGAGACCTATAATCTGGCCGAGACGACATCGGATATCGAGGCCGCACTCGGCAAAGGCAACCTTCCGCGCGCCGACCAACGGTGTCGGTTTGCCGAAGCAGAACTTCCCGCTGGCCCGTGGTGGCCTTATCTCCGGGCTGAGATCGCGTCGCGGCTGAATATGAATACCGAAGCGCTGCAATGGCTCAAAAACGCGACGGATGCGATCGCACATTGCGCGCCGGCGCAGTTTCCCGCGCTGGAATCGAATATCGCGGCGCTCCGGGCAAAGCTTGCTGACGCACCACCACCGCGCGCGGCGCCGACACCCTGCTATCTTTTGATCAAATGCTGGGGCTATGGATTCTGGTCCGACGTATCACATGTACTGTCGTCACTGCTGCTCGCCGAAATGACCAGGCGCACACCTGTTCTTCATTGGGGATCGAACAGTTATTACACGGATGCCCCGGATCGCGATGCCTTTAAAAATTTCTATCAGCCGCTGAACGCCTTAACTGTCGATGATATAGCTGCGTCGGGTTACGACTATTTTCCGACGAAATGGCATGCCGGAAACCTCACAGAGGAAGGCATCGATATCTGGTTCGGCGAAGGATCGCGGCAATCGGGCATATATTTTATGAACCGGCCGGAACAGGTCGTCGTCAGCGATTTCTATACGCAGCTCGCTGAATTACTGACCTGGCTGAATCCGGAACATGAACTGTACGGTATGGACGTTGGAGAGGCGTATTACACACTCTACCGAAAATATTTCAAACTCCAGCCCGATATCCAACAGGAAGTGGATTCATTTGTTGCCCTGAATTTTGGCGACCGGCCAACAGTCGGCGTCCACATACGCAACATCGATAAAAGCGGGGAAAACGACCGCTTTGCCGAAGACCAGGCGCAAATCATGCCGACAGTGGAAACGTTGCTGGAGAAAAACCCGGCTTTACAGGTATTCCTGCTGACCGATGCAACCGAAGCGCTGAACACCTGGCGGCAACGCTTCGGTGATCGCGTCTTTAACGCTGACTGCGCCAGAACCAGCAGTTCCGTCCCCCTCACCTGGCGGGACGATGTCGGCTCGCATTCCCGGCTTGGTGCCGAAGTCATCAAGGATACCTATGCCGCAGCCGCCTGTGACCAGTTCGTCGGCCTTGGCTGCTCAAACGTCGCCGGCATGGTAACGACGCTCAAACGTTGGCGGCCTGAAGACCTGCACGTGATCGGCGACATATCACTGCTGCGCGAGAACTGGCTGCTTCACGACTGGTAAAATTCTTTCGACGCCAATCAGTCTTTCTTGCGCGCCGCAGCCGCCACATCGATCCCGGAAAGCTCCTCATAGACCTTGACGACGGCACCATCGTCTTCCCCGCCGTGCCCGGCCGCCGATGCCGCCAGGAATTGCTGTAAAGCGGCCGAAGCAATTGGAAGCGGAAACCGCAACGCCTTGCCGGTTTCGGTGACGATACCGAGGTCCTTGATAAAGATATCGACGACACCGCGCGGGGTATAATCGCCTGCGAGAATATTCGGAATCCGCGTTTCGAACGCTACCGAGTTCCCCGCACCATGCGTGATGACATCAAATACAACATTCGGATCAGCACCCGCCCGAGTGGCCAGAGCGATTGCCTCAGCCGCGGCCGCGACATGGGTACCAACCAGCAGCTGATTGATCATCTTCACGCTTGATCCCGCCCCGGCATCAGCACCAACATGGTACACGCGCTCACCCATCGCCTTGAAAGGGCCTTCCGCCGCAGCCATTGCCGCAGCAGGTCCCGCCGCGATGACGGTAAGTGTTCCCTGATCCGCTCCACGCTTTCCACCAGTGACAGGCGCATCGATGAACAGATGCCCCGTGCTCTCCAGACGTTTCGCCATTTCGCGGCATGCTTCGGGCGCCATCGTCGTGCTCATCACCACAGTCGCCCCTGATCTCAGGGTCGCCGCCGCACCGGTTACGCCGAATAAAACATCATTCGCCTGATCATCGGAAAAGACGCAGACGATCAGCATATCGGACTTTGCCGCGCATTCGGCCGGGGTCGCCGCCGCGGTTCCGCCGGCATCGGCAAGCCGTTTTACTGCATCCGAATTCACGTCATAACCGCTGACCGCATAGCCCGCTTTCAACAGGTTCTTCGTCATGCCGTCGCCCATCGAACCAAGGCCGATAAAACCGATATTCTTCACATCCATGTCAGGGTTCTCCCTTAAACCAGATTCAGCCGATAGAAACGGACTGCATTGTCACAAAACATTTTTTCCCGTTCAGAATGGGTGAACCCAGCAGTGATTTCCATGAACCCGCCGAAGATCGTGGTATAATCCGCAATGATACTATCGACAGGAAAATTACTCGCGAACATACAGCGGTCGACGCCAAAAATATCGATCGTATCCAGGACCACACCCCGGTTCAGATCCACCGTCCATGGCAGGCCTGGCATGCCAATCCCCGAAATCTTTAAGGCAAAGTTCGGCAGTGTTGCCGCCAGTCGCATTCCCTTACGCCAACCATCCAGCCCTGCGGCACTTCGGTCAGAAGGCAACCCCGTATGGTTCAGGATTACCTGTGTTTCCGGAAACGCCCGCGCGAGATCAACCGCTTCCGCCAGCCGCGTCCAGGGGGTCTGCAAATCAAATGACAGGTTGTATTTCGACAAAAGCGCATACCCTCGCCGCCAGGCCTCACTCGTCATGAACCCGTCCGGCTCCGGCGGCTTGTGTCGGATAGCCCGAACGAACGGGAATGCCGCCTGCGCGGCAAGCACCTCTTCGATATTATCGTGGTGCAGCCAGGCCTGCGCGACGCATGCCGACGGTAAACCCGATTCCTCGCGGATCATGCCAAGCCACGCCGTCTCAGCCGTCGGATTCTCAGGATCCGATTCTGCCTCGATATGAATTGAACCGATGAGCTTGAACGACGCATTGTCGCGTCGAAAATCCACTGGAAGATAATTTCGCCGGATGGGTCCGTAATCCCCGTAACGAAAGGGGATTAGGGGCTCATCCTGGAGCCAGGGGTAACGGTTGTGCGACAGATCCCAGAAGTGGTGATGCGCGTCGATAATCTTCAGTTGTTCCATAAGCAGGCTCGACCTTGAGATTGGATACACCTACTGTGCGACTCGTGCCCGTGGCGTCAAGCCACGCGCGCATTTGACCACGGAGGACAGCATGACAAAGGCCGTTTTTGTCGAACGCGACGGACCGATTGCGACCGTCGTGCTGAATCAGCCCGAGCGACGCAATGCCATGAACCGTGCAATATTTCAGGGCCTAAATGATGCTTTCGTGGAATGCGACGCTGATACGGATTTACGCTGCGTCATTATCCGCGGCGAAGGCGGACGAGGCCTTCAGCGCCGGCGCGGATATCAGTGAGTTCGAAACCGAACGCAACAGCGCCGCCAAGGCGCGGGAATACGCCAAAGTGTTCCATGCCGCCGCGAACGCCGTTGGTAATTGTCGCCATCCTGTCGTTGCGCAGATTGACGGCGCCTGTGTCGGTGGTGGGCTTGCTATTGCGACCCTGTGCGATATCCGCATTTGCGGTCAGTCGAGCCGCTTCGGTGTGCCGGTCAAGCGCCTTGGACTGGTCGAAGCACACGTAGAAATGGCACCGCTGGTACATAAATTCGGCGCGAATGTGGCATTGGAAATCCTCCTGATCGGTGATGTATTTGGCGTCGATGACGCTAAACGTCTCGGACTCGTCAATCGCGTGGTACCCGACGAAAAGGTCGCGACGGAAGCCCGCAACATCGCCGGAAAAATAGCGGACGGGGCCCCATTATCGGCGCGTTGGCACAAAAAATTCATCTATCGCCTCCTCGACCCCACACCTCTTTCAGATGCAGAAATAGACGAGGGATTCGACTGTTACGATACTGAAGACTTCCAGACGGGCTACAAAGCGTTCCTCGCCAAGCAAAATCCCGTGTTCAAAGGCCGTTAATCGTTTGCGCCTAGGCTATCATTTGTTAAGAATGCGATCGTTCTGCGGTGGGTGAAATATCCCGGAAAAGATGAACTGACTGGGGCAGAAGATGGAAATAACCGAATCACAGTTCGGCGACGCGGTTCTTCTGATGCCAGTCGGCAGGGTCGATCAATCGACCGCACCGGCATTTCAGTCCGCGATGCTGGAAGTCGTCGGAAAACGTGGCGCCGTCGTCGTGGTCGATTTCAGCAACATTCCCTATATCAGCAGCGTCGGCCTTCGGGCCTTGATGATTGCCGCCAAGCAGGGAAAGGTCGCAAAGGTACCGCTTGCCGTCGTCGGGTTAACCTCAGAGGTCAACGAAGTCTTTGAAATCAGCCGTTTCAACTTCGTTGTCGATATTTTCGATACGGTCGAAGCGGCCCTGACAGCACTGTCCAGCGATGCCGCATCCGCCTACGCCGCACGGTAATTTGGATAATTTCCGGGAGAAGTTCTGATGTTGGTTCGTTTCTGGGGAACGCGCGGTTCCCTGCCGACTCCCCTGAATGCTGTTGCCGTTCGCGAAAAGATACGCCGGGCGCTAAAAGCCAGCGTCGGTCAGGACCTCAGCACCGCGAACGCATTGAACAATTCATGGACGAAAAACTGGAATTTGCCGTCGCGGGGGCTTTTGGCGGGAATACATCCTGTGTGGAAATCGACGGTGGCGGCAAGCAGCATATTCTCTGCGACATGGGCAGCGGAGGCCGGGAATTCGGCAATTGCCGTCATGGCACAAAAATATCCGCATAAAGACAATGTTTTTAATATCTTCCAGTCCCACCCGCATTGGGACCACATCATGGGGTTTCCGTTTTTTGTGCCCGCCTACATACCGGGTAACAAGGTCATCATTTATGGGTGCCACGACTATCTGGAAGAAGCGTACCGGCGACAGCATGCCGAACCGGGCTTCCCCCCCGTGCCCTGGGCGGCGCTGGCAGCAGATATTCGAGTTCGTGGCGCTGGAGCCGGGCAAGGAATACGTTGTTGATGGCGTGACGGTGCGGGCGCTGAAACAATACCATTCCGGCGATTCCTATGGATACCGGTTCGAAAAGGGCGGCAAGTCCGTTGTTTATTCGACCGATTGCGAACACAAGTTCGAATCGATCAATCCTGACTATCCCTTTGTTGACTTTCTTCGCGGTGCCGATCTGGGTCATTTTCGACGCCATGTACTCGTTGGCCGATTCAATCTCGATCAAGGAAGACTGGGGACACTCCAGCAACATCATTGGTGTGGAACTGGCGCAAATGGCCGGGGCGAAGCATTTATGCATGTACCATCATGAACCGAATTACGACGACGCCATGATTTCCCGTATCCTCGCCGGAAACCATTCGATACGAGGAACTGAGCGAAGAAGGGCGAATCATTGCATGTCTCATCGGCCTATGACGGTCGGGAAATCGTGCTCTAGGCGCCAATCTGTGGGCCGACTGAAACTCAATTCATTTTCCGCGCTGTTCCACTGGCGAGGCCGAACACTCGCATTTCTGTGCCTTGCAGTATTCATTGTCATCCGCGCAACAAACCCGGAACCGCTGGAATCCCTACGCACCGCCCTGTTTGACACGCTGCAGGTGATGAAGCCGCACATACGGCACCCTGATGTTCCTGTTGTAATTGTCGATATAGACGAAGAGAGCCTGGCCCATTACGGGCAATGGCCATGGCCGCGCAATCTGGTCGCCGAACTGGTCGACCGTATTGCGGCCCATAACCCGCCTGCAATCGGGTTCGATATCCTGTTCAGCGAACCGGACCGATTGTCACCGCATCATATATTAACCGATTATCCGGAACTCCACCCTCGTGCGAAACAGGCCATTGCCAATCTGGAACGTACAGACGCACGGCTTGCCCGAAGTCTTTCTGCCGCACCAACCGTTCTGGGAGTCGGCGCACTGCTTTACAGACCGACTGTCCGGTCCAGGTTGGTCACCCAGGTGCCTGTTCTACAGCGCGGCGGCGATGCGACTCCCAAACTGCCCTATTTCCCAACAGCCTTGCAAAGCCTTCCGCAGCTCGGGAAAGCGGCCACAAGCCATGGTATTCTGAACGTTCTGCCGGAAGCGGATGGCATCATTCGCCGTGTTCCGCTGGTCGTCAATATCGACGGAACCATCACACCGACACTGACAGTCGAGATGCTGAGAACCGCCATTGGCGCACCGAATTACACGATCCATTTCGACGGCGACCGCATCACCGGCATTTCCATAGACAGTATATTCATCCCGACAGAACCCGACGGACGGATTTGGGTCAACTACACTACGCACAAGAAGGAACGATATGTTTCCGCGTCAGATATTCTGGATGGCAATCCAGCGGCCCTGAACCAGATTCAAGGCAAGCTCGTCCTGCTCGGCAGCACCGCGCTAGGTCTCGTCGATGAAAAGTCCATCCCCGTAGAAGCGCGCATAAACGGCATCGAAATTCACGCGATGCTCCTTGAATCGCTCATCACTTCGGAACTGCTCACCCGGCCCGCTATACGCTGACATTCTTGAACTTGCGCTCATACTTATTACCGGGCTGGTTTTGATCACCACTTGTGCCCTTCCTGAAACCGGTATGGGGCCACGTTGCCGATCATCACCACAATCGGCTTGCTGGCCGGCATTGCCTGGGTGGCGCACGAGTATTTTGCTTTTAGAATCGATACGACCTTTGCCGGTATTTCGAATTTGGCCGTCTTCGCCGTCCCTGCTTGGTGCAACGCTGACGGAAACCGAGCGGAAGCGGCGGATGCTTCAGGCCGATCTCGAAATCGAGCGCAATGCCGCCGCCAAAATGGAAGGTGAGCTTGACGCCGCACGCAGCATACAGCTTGGCATGCTGCCGAGTGATTTTCCCCGCATTTCCCGAACACACCGAATTCGACCTCCACGCCATGCTGGAGCCGGCAAAAAGCGGTCGGTGGAGACCTGTACGATTTTGCCATGCTTGACGAACACCATCTGTTCTTCATCGTCGGTGACGTTTCCGGAAAGGGCATCCCCGCGTCGCTGTTCATGGCGATCACAAAAGCCCTTTATAAAAGCAGCGCGATGCGCCGAAAGGTCAGGATCGAAGAGATCATGACCGAAGCCAATGCCGAGATATCACAAGAAAACCCGGCGATGCTCTTCGTGACGGTGCTTGCGGGGATCATGGATATCAGAACAGGCAGTATCGAATTCTGCAATGCGGGGCATGATGCACCGGTTCTTCTGGCACCTGGCGAACCGCCAAAACTAATCGAAACCGACGGCGGGCCACCGCTATGTGTGCTGGACGATTTCGAGTTTCCGCAGGGCTCCCACCAGCTTAATCCCGGCGAAGCGATCGTTCTTTATACGGATGGGGTAACCGAAGCGATGAACCCGGAAGATGTCCTGTATTCGGCTGATCGCATGACCGGCTTCCTGGCCGCGACGGAAGATGGCGCGACCTGCGAAACAATTGTCACGACGTTGTATTCCGATGTCGTGAAGTTCGCTGACGGTGCCGAGCCTTCGGACGATGTCACAATCCTCGCGCTGCGTTATCAGGGGCCAGACGGGGCCGACTGATTAACGCAGCTTTTTACGCGTGGAACTCAGCGGACCCTAATCTCAACGCGCCGGTTGCGAGGCTCTGTAGATTCATCCTTCGTCTTAATGAAAAGATCCCACTCACCACGCCCGTAAACTTCAATGAGTTCGGAGGGAACGTCGCGTGCCACGAGCTTGTCGCGGATTGCCGCCGCACGCTTAACGGATAACTGCGCGTTGTAGGTACTATCGCCCGTCGTATCCGTATGGCCTGTCACCTGAATCTCGAAGGCCGACCGTCGGTCAATATCGGCGAATACCGCCTCGAAATCCTTTTCAGACTCTTCGGTAAGGTCTTCGCTATCTCGAACAAAATAAAGCCGGAAACGGCTGGGGGGAATCGGCTGCGCCTTCAGCGCCGCAGAAAAGATCCCGTCGACATCGTCATTCGTAACCGCAACCGATTCAACTTTGTTTCCCGACGTTACCCGTGCCGCTGCCAGGGCACTATCCAGTAGCACGGCGTTGGTTCCATCGTTCACCGTCACAGCGCCGACCTTGCCGTTTTCATCCGGCAGTACAATGACCAGGTTCTTTCCTAGTCTCGGCTCTGCGCACGCGGATGCCAACAACGCGGCAAGAACAACCAGATATTTTGTGGCGTACCCTAGCTTGGACATAAACTGCTTCCCCTCGCCTACTTTTCATCCACGCGAACGAGGAAACGCGTTCCACGGACGCCAAGAATTGCAGAGGGGGTCCGAATACGCATAGCCTCCGGCGATCCTCTGGCGATATCCCCTGAAATCACTGAAAGAGTCCCTTTGCCAAGTTTGGCCAGGAACGAGCCTTTCAACGTCGTTGGGTTGAAATTGAATTCTTCAAGACTGACACTGCTGTTGGGACCAGTCGAAAATACCGTGTTATCGTCAAAGGTAATACCAACCGCACCGTTCTCACCGGTTTCGATCACATCCTCGCGCTGCACGATATCGCCCACAACGGCTGGCTGACGGGAATCGTTCCGCAGGACAAAGGCATCACCACTGACATTACGCAATTGGCCAATTCTATCCGGTTGTGCTGCAGCAATGCTTGCCGGCAATAATCCCAGCAAAACGGTCGCGACACATAAGCTTTGTAAGATTCGCATGATGTCTCCCGTGTAATGACCCTGTGTTGGGCGAAATATCCTCCACAATTCGACAAATTGCCATAGCTTATTGGGATTATGTTTGGACCGAAGGGAACAGCGCGGTAGCTTGCGAGGCACCAGTAGAACCGGAACGGCAATATGGAATCTCACGTAACATTCACGGTCGCCAACAAATATGCCGAACTGGACCGTATCGCCGCCGAGGTCGCGAAATTCTGTGGAAATTACGAAAATCTCGTTACGCTGGAGAACCGGCTGCTTCTCGTGCTTGAGGAACTGTTTTCAAATACGATCGACTATGGCTATGCCGAGGAAGATCCGTCCTCACACGAAACGGTAATAAAGCTATCCATTAGCGAAAATACGCTTCACGTCGTTTACGAAGATGATGCCCGTCCGTTCGATCCGACACTGGCGCGACCAATCAATATGACCGGCACTGTCGAAGACCGCCCGGTCGGTGGTCTTGGCATCCACCTTGTTACGACGATCATGTCTTCCGTCGATTACGAACATATCGAAAGCCGCAACCGGCTTACTATGAAAATGACAATCCCCACCTGAGGGAAAATTCTGACCAGCACCAATCGGTGCTTCAGTTGATGGAACGCCCGCTTTCCGGCGGCATATCACCGGGTTCGAACCGGGTCGGTCCTGCCTGGTGGTGCACCATCTTCCAGCGTCCCTCTTCCTTTACAAAATAGTTCGTCGCAATCAGGTAGCTGCCGCCGACGCCTTCAAAGCAGACGACATAGCCCGCTTCACCGTAATAATAGGCGCGTGGGGCGATACAGGCGATATCCGGTGCCGATGCCCCCACCAGGATCGCGCGCCAGCTCTCGATGACATCCTCTCGACCATGGATCCCCTCCCACCCGGGATGAATGCAACAGACCGGCGCCGAAGACGCCCACAGACTTTCCATCGCAGGGACATCACGATCCGCAAAGGCGCGGTAAAACATTTCGTTGGCGAAAAGAATAGCGTCCGATTCGGACATAATAACTCCGTTATTCTATGACGATCTGATGGGCGAACTCCCGCCCGTCACTAACCGTGATCAGTTCAAAACCCATCATCTTCGCCAAATCGAAGAATGTGAAATAGTCCTGCACCGCATTCTCCTGAAACAGCGCGGTCGTCCTGGAAACGGCCGTCAGCGTCGCCAGCAACCCACGCATCCGGTATAGCGTGTTATAGGCGTTTGACTTTACGCTGATGATAATCAGTTTCTGTGCTTCGGCGCCTTTTGCAAAAATCGCAATTTCAGGGGGGTACGGATTGCGCAGCATCTGACTTGTAAGCCCCGTCACAAAGGCTATACGGGCCCGGCGACTGGCTTCCGGTAATGTAATTGCCCGCGCGGTGTAGGTTTCACGAGACTGTACCTCGGGATAATAGTAGCCTGCATGCCTGTCCTTGGTCAGACCGGCCTGCGGAACAATAATAATCAGAACAGCACTAAAAAACGCTGCCCAGCCATACTTGAACATAATGCTTCCAATCGTTTAAAACCGACCCGGTGCAGATTACGGTGCCGGACAACCCAAATGCGTTCGTGCCTCTATTCGACGCCATTCTCGCGGGGACACCCCATGCAAGACAAGAAAATAGCGTTCCTTGGGTCCGGTTCGCCCCGGGCCAAGAAGGCACTCGAGGCGCTTTCCACTCGTTATACGACCGTCCCTCCCGAAGATGCAGATATCGTTGTGGCATTAGGCGGCGACGGTTTTATTCTGCAATGCCTTCACGAATCCATGCGCCGCAAGACGCCGATCTACGGCATGAATCGCGGTTCTGTGGGATTCCTCATGAATGAATACAAAGAGGATGGCCTGCTGGAACGCCTGTCCAGTGCGCAATCGGTCCGGTTTGTGCCGCTCCGTCTCAAGAGTTTCGGCCTTGACGGCACCGAAAGCGAAGCCCTGGCCATCAACGAAGTATCGCTGCTGCGGGAAACCCGGCAGGCGTCCAAGATCCGCATTCTTATCGACGGTGTCGAGCGAATGGCCGAGATGATCTGCGACGGTGTCCTTGTAGCAACCCCTGCCGGCAGCACCGCATACAACCTCTCAGCCCACGGACCGATTGTCCCTATTGGATCCGACGTCCTTGCCCTCACACCAATCAGTGCCTTTCGGCCCCGACGCTGGCGCGGCGCACTACTACCGCACAACGCAAAGATCCGGTTTGAAGTGCTGGAAGCAGAGAAACGGCCCGTCAGTGCCGTTGCCGACGGCACCGAAATTCGTGATGTCGCAGCCGTGGAAGTCAGCGAAGCCCCCGAATTTGCCGTGACAATTCTGTTCGACAAAGAACACGGCCTCGAAGAACGAATTCTCAAGGAACAGTTCGCCAGCTGATCAGACGAGCTGCTTGCGCCCAAAGTCGCAAATCGCCCTGACCAGCCGGGTCATGTCCTTCTGCAGGGCGGGGAAGCCACGATTTCGTTCCAGACGCGCCTCATCCATATAAATCGAGCGGTTGATTTCAATCTGCAGGCCGTGCCGCCCCCCTTCCGGGTCTGAATGGGCCCGAATCAGTTCCACGCCTTTGTAGGGATCGTTGATCCGCACGTCATAGCCATAGCCGCGCAAAGTCTCCGCCACAAAGTTTGTGAAGTCTGGAGAACAGGTCGACCCGTCCCGGTCACCAAGCACAAAATCTCCCCAGCCCGATGGCCCGCCATAGACATATGGTGCTGGCATCGTCGGCATCGAGTGGCAGTTCACATGCCAGACGGCCCCAAACCGGTCATGTGCTTCGTCCAGCGACCGCCGCAACGTTTCATGATACGGCCGCCAGTATGTTTCGATCCGGTCCCGCATTTCCGAGACTTCCAGCTTGTGGTCGTAAATCTGATGATCTGGTGGGCAAATTCGCCACACCAAACCATGCCCGAGGCGTGTTTTCTCGCTGGGGCTGACCGGCTCTGGCCACGGACCGGCCAACAATTCGGGATCGATATCCTGAAGCGATCTGTTGGGGTCGATATAGGAACGTGGAAACAAGGCGCATTGCAGGCTGGCGCCGCATTCCGGCGCCGCAACGAACAGTTCGTCAACGAAGCTGTCCTCGGCTTTCCGGATGACATTCATCGGTGTCACACAACTGAAATCCGCCGGATATTCCGTTCCGCTGTGCGGCGAGTCGAGAACGACCGGCGCCGCATTGCCATTTGGCCTGACAACGTGCAACACGCCGGGAATACTGGTGCGCAACGGATGGTTTCCCTGAAAATTTACGGGCAATCGGGCGACAGAATGTATGATGGCCGTGAATCGCGCAACCGTCCCGCAATCATCCTGAACTTTAAGCTTCCCGACGCTGGCGTGCCGACTGGGAAACGCTATAGTACGAGCTTGGAGCAAGCGACAAGGATACCAGAACATGGTGCAGCAGACGCCGGGGCAACCGGACAGCCTGAAGATGATCGAGAAACTGATTAGCTACGACACCACAAGCCGCGAATCCAACCTTGAACTGATCGAATTCGTACAAGGATACCTGCAGGACCTCGGTGTCGAAAGCCAACTCGTTTATAACGAGGACAAACGCAAGGCGAACCTGTACGCAACACTGGGTCCGGCGGACCGTTCGGGGATCATGCTGTCGGGCCATACCGACGTCGTCCCGGTCGACGGCCAGAACTGGGCGAGCGACCCGTTCACAATGCGGCACGCCGACGGCAAGCTATATGGCCGCGGCAGCAGCGACATGAAAAGCTTCATCGCCATTGTTCTCGCCTTCGCGCCCGAAATTCTGGCCCGAAAGCTGGAAACACCTATCCATCTGGCCTTTTCCTATGACGAAGAAATCGGCTGTGTCGGCGTCCGTCGCCTGGTCGAGATCCTGAAGGACATGCCCTTCAAACCGGCGATGTGCATTGTCGGCGAACCGACCGATATGAAAGTCGTGATCGCGCATAAGGGTAAGCAGTCATACCGCGCCCATGTTCGTGGGTTGGAAAGCCATTCCTCGCTGGCGCCACAGGCTGTGAATGCGGTCGAATATGCAGCTGAGGCCGTGACCTACCTCAAAGGTATGGCCCGCCGCTACGCCACTAATGGCCCCTTCGACGAGGATTTCGACATCAGTCACACGACGGTTCATACCGGTGTCTTCCATGGGGGAACCGCGTTGAATATCGTTCCCAAGGAATGTAGTTTCGATTTCGAATTCCGGCACCTGCCGGCGGACGATGCGGACGCCTTGTTTGCCGAAATCCAAACCTATGTGCGCGAGAAACTGGAACCGGAGATGCAGGCTATCGACCCGGATAGCGGATTCAGTTTTGAGGAACTCAGCGCCATACCGGCACTTGATGCGCGTGAAGACGACGATGTGGTGACCTTCGTAAAATCCATTGCCGAGCGCAACGACCATGGCAAGGTCGCCTTTGGAACCGAAGCCGGGCTGTTTCAAAAACACGCGGGCATTCCCACGGTGATATGTGGCCCCGGCAGCATCACCCAGGCGCACAGGCCCGATGAATTTATCACCATGGAACAAATCGGACTCTGCGAAACATTCATGCGCCGCCTGATTGATCGCCTTGATAAAGAAGCAATCTAACCGGCAATGAGTTTTCTGATCGAACTCGCCGCGCCCGATATATCGGCTTATGCCGCCGGTAATACTGGCATTTCCTTTGTCACCAGCTTTGACAGTGGCGTGGCCGGGCCCCACGTCATGGTCAATGCCGTAACCCATGGGAATGAACTATGCGGCGCTATTACCCTGGATTACCTGTTCCGACATGATTTGCGTCCCACCCGCGGACGGCTGACTCTCGGATTTGCAAATGTCGAAGCCTTTCTTAGCTTCAACCCGTCCCGCCCCACGGCATCACGCTATGTCCATGAGGACTTCAACAGGCTTTGGTCGCCAGAAGTTCTGGACGGTCCGCGCCAGTCGGCCGAACTGACACGGGCGCGTGAATACCGACCGTTTATCGACACTGTCGACTTCCTGCTGGACCTGCATTCAATGCAGCAGCCAAGCCCGCCGTTGATGCTGTCTGGCCCGCTGGAAAAAGGCATCGGGATTGCTGGCGGCGTCGGTGTCCCTGCCCATGTCGTTGCGGATAGTGGCCATGCTGCCGGACGGCGATTGCGCGACTACGGCGATTTTTCCAATCCCTCCAGCCCGCGCAATGCGTTGCTGGTTGAATGCGGCCAGCATTGGCGGAAAAGCAGCGCTGACGTTTCGCTGGAAACAACACTCCGCTTCCTGCGCCATCTCGACGTGATCGATGCAAAATTTGCCGCGGACCATGGTGCCGGCGGCGCACCAGCACCGCAGAAATTCATCGAGGTTACCGAGGCGGTAACAGCGAAATCCACCGACTTCCACTTTGTACGGCCGTTCAATGGGATGGAAACCATTGCCGAAGCCGGCACAGTGATCGCGCACGATGGCGGCACCGCGGTCAGAGCCCCCTATGACAATTGTGTTTTGATCATGCCGTCACTTCGACTGTATCCCGGTCAAACAGCAGTAAGGCTGGGAGGATTCATCGACGCGCCGGGCTGATCTAACCGTTCGATTTCATCGCTTTTGAATCGGCTTCCCGCAATTCTGTTTTCAGCACCTTGCCGTAATTGTTCTTCGGCAATTCGGCGACGAAACGGTATTCCTTCGGACGTTTGAAACGCGCGATATTTTCAAGACAATACGCATCCAGCGCCGCCGCCTGAACGCCGTCATCCACGGCAACCACAAACGCAACCACGACTTCACCCCACTCAGGGTCCGGCCGCCCGATGACCGATACTTCGGTCACCCCCGGGTGGCGCAGCAGAGTCTCCTCCACTTCACGCGGATAAATATTCGTGCCGCCGGAAATGATCATATCCTTTGACCGATCCTTGAGAGTCAGGAACCCTTCCGCGTCAAACGCCCCCATATCGCCCGTATGCAGCCAGCCGCCACGCAGCGTTTCCGCCGTTGCATCCGGGTTCCCCCAGTATCCGTTCATGACGGCATCGCCACGCACCTGGATTTCGCCCACTTCACCAACCGGCAGAAAATTATCTTCCGTATCGGCGATACGGACTTCGACGACACTTTGCGCCGTTCCGACCGAACCCAGCCGTTCCAGCCAGCGCGGGTGCGCCATATCCGCATGCACCTGTTGTGACAATGCGGTAATCGTCATCGGACTTTCGCCCTGCCCGTATAACTGGGCAAATTTCGGCCCGAACCGTTCAATTCCAGCGCGGGAGTCCGCGACATACATCGGTCCGCCGCCGTAATTGATCTGCTTCAGGTTCGATGTATCCATGTCTTCGGGATGATCGATCAATCGCTTCACCATGGTCGGTGCGGCAAAGAATGACAGGCCCGGCCAATGTCCGATGATCCGATAGATTTCCTCAGGATGAAAACCGCCACTTTCAGGTAACACGTGGCAGGAAGCCTGTGTCACATGCGCCAGTCCGTACAGACCGGAACCATGGCTGATCGGCGCTGCGTGCAGGATCGCGTCCCATGGCGTCCCCTGATCCATATCCGCGAAGTAGCAGAATATCATGGCCAAAAGGTTCCGGTGGCTTAGCTCCGCACCTTTCGGGCGGCCCGTCGTACCGCTGGTATAGAACAGCCAGGCACCGTCCTCCGGTGCCCGCGCCATACAGGGGATCGCATCGACGGACAATAGCTGGCCATATTCGCCGCCCCCCACCTCGATCAGCCTTTCCAGCGGCGGCTGCGCAATACCGGCAACCGTTTCAACAAGGTCACTGGTCGCAAAACAAAGTCTCGCGCCGCTGTTTTCCAGTATGAAGGCGAATTCGCGGCTATGCAGCTTCGCATTGATGGGCACAGCGATCAGTCCCGCATGCCAACAGCCATACAGAACTTCCAGATATTCGGGACAGTTCTTCATGGCCAACCCGACCCGGTCCCCCGGCTGCAAACCATATATACCAATCAGGCCACCGGCGATCCGCGCCGCACGATCCGCTAGCTGGGCATAGCGCAGCAGAACATTTCCACCCAAAGCGACAGCCGGACGGTCTCCTCGCGCGGCTCCGGCGCGGACCAGATGATTGGCAATATTCATTAATACTTCCCATATACAGTCGTACTGGAATCTTGCCGATACAGAAGCACCGTGGCAAGGTCCGCCCCGCCCGAACTATAGGGCCTTATTTTATTTATTGCTGGAGCGCAGGCACTGCAAACACATGATTTCCGCCCCAAAGCGCCGATTCTGAATACGGCGCCGGTGGTCCGCTGGCTTATCGCGTCCTGTGTCCTGGTGCATTTGCTGATGGCCGTGCTGCCCAATGACCTGTTTTACGTCGTGATCGAGCGCTTCACCTTCATCTCGGCGCGCTACACGATGGTCAATGCGTGGTCACTGGATCCATTTGCGTTCATCGTCGCCCCCTTCACCTACATGTACCTGCATGGTGGCTTTACGCATCTGATCATGAATATGGCGATGCTTTTGGCCTTCGGGACAGCCATTGCCAGACTCATGGACGCACCTTCCTTCATCGTGTTCTATACCATTTGCGGAATCTTTGGCGCCATTTTCTGGCTGCTGATCCATCCCGATTCAACAGACCCTCTGTTGGGGGCTTCCGGCGCAATTTCGGGGATGCTGGGTGCCGTGGGACGCATCAGTATGGGACGCCCGGACTCACATCAAATGCCTTTTCGAAACCAGAATACGGCGCTGCTTTTCGTCGCAATATGGCTCATATTCAATTTCGTTTTCGGAATTATCGGTGGTGCCCTGTTCGATCTGGGTGGTGAAATTGCCTGGGAAGCGCATCTTGGCGGGTTTGTTGCCGGTTTCGCCAGCGCACCGTTTTTTTGCCAGCCGACGCGTACAGACTCGCCCTATTAGGAAATTGGTTTATATAGGTTTACCTGAGTTACCCGACCGCTATGGAGACTGCAGTATGAGTTCGATCGACAGCCTGATGACACGCACGTCCGTTCCGCCGAAACTCTTGACCGATCCCGGACCGGACGACGCGCAGATCGACGGGTTTCTCGCCGCCGGGATGCGGGCCCCCGATCACGGCGCGATGCAGCCCTGGCGATTTCATATTGTACGTGGCGCGGCCAGAGCACGGTTGGGTGAATTGTTCGTTGAAGCTTTGACGAAGCGTGATCCGGCAGCCCCGGCTGACGCTATCGAAAAAGAGCGCTTGCGGACGAGCTTCGCGCCCGTCGCCATTGTCGTTTGCGCAAAAATCTCCGAAGCGAACCCTAACGTTCCACCCGTGGAACAAATCGTCACGACCGGTGCCGCGGTGCAGAACGTCCTGACAGCCGCCCATGCCGCAGGCTTTGGTGCCTTTCTCGCCACGGGCAAGAACGCGCGCGATCCCCATGTTAAGGCGGCGTTCGACCTGGAAGAACAGGATGAAATTATCGGATTCCTGTATATCGGCACACCGCGAACCCCTCAGAGCGAAAAACCGCGCCCCGATCCGAAGACTTTCACAACAGAATGGACCGGCCTTCCGCTAGCCGCCGAATAATATCTGGCCCGGGCCCGGAACCGATAATCAGTCCAGACACTCAAATTCGCTGACGTTCGACTGGACCAGATTGTCTGACTGTATGGGGCCCTTGCGAACAAGAACGGCTTTTTTCCCATACTCGGCACAATGCCGGTCCGCCTGCCACTGCGCGCCCCCGGCATGCCGCGCCGAATGCGTGATTGTGACGCCATTTGCATCTCCGCTATCGACAGCACATGCAGATAACATCAATCGAGCCGAAAGACACCCATCAGATGTTCCTTGATGCGGTCCACCGCTACCTGATCCAGGCGACCATTGTTGCCCTGATACTGGCATTCGTGCTCGCCGCGCTGATGACCCGAAAGGTCCTGAAGCCATTCTCTCAAATGACAGATGTCACCCGCCGTCTCGCTGCAGGCGACTACAGCGCACGGGTACCGCTTGGGCCGATGGACGAGATTGGCGACCTTGCCGGGGCGTTCAACCAGATGGCCGACAGCCTTGAAAAACTGGAAGGCTTGCGGCGCGCAATGGTCGCCGATTTCGCCCATGAACTGCGCACCCCGCTCACCAATATCCGGGGTTACCTTGAAGCCCTTGCGGATGGTGTCGTCACGCCTTCGAACGAAACATACGATATCCTGCAATATGAAATCATGCGGCTGGTCCGGCTCGTGGAGAACCTGAACCAGTTGACCCACGCGGACGCGGCGCAGGCCTATTTGCGCCACGACCCTATCGACCTGGAAGACCTGGTTGAACGGGTTCTGACATTGAACCGGCACGCGTTTGATGCCCGGCACATCGCCGTCAACGTCGCATTGGCCAGCACCGCGAAACAATTTTTCGGTGACCCGGACAAATTCCTGCAGGTCCTGAGCAACCTTGTCCAGAATGCCGCGCAATACACACCTGACGGTGGAAAGTTCACTATTTCCGCGCGGCGCGAAGCAGACAGGCTGAAACTGGCATTTACGAATACCAGCCAGGGCATTTCCGAAAACGACCTGCCGCTTATATTCGAACGGTTCCATCGGCTGGACCGGTCCCGGTCAAGGGACACGGGCGGCGCGGGTATTGGCCTTTCAATCGTAAAACAGCTGACCGAGGCGCATGGTGGCACGGTTGGCGTGACGACGACGGGAGCGGAAATTACCTTTGCCATCACCCTTCCCGCTGGAGACAACACACCCGCCCCGTAATCTTTACAAAATCTTTAATTTTTCTTTATTCGGTCCTTACATCGACTTGGCATTCTAAACCTAGCGGTTACCGGGTTTAACCCGGCGACCCAAAAAGAAAGTCGGCATTCCGCCGGCCGGACAGATTTAGGAGAGGCAAATGTCGAGCAAGACCAATTTCCGTTTCAAGCGTTCCATCGTTGCTATCGGTGCAGCCGCCGTCATGGCCGGTTCGGTGGCACTTCCCGCCGCCGCTGCACAGATGGGCGACACCCCGGTGCAGCTTGCGTCGTGTAATCCCTGCTCCGCCAAAAAGGGCTGCAACCCCTGCGCCGCGAAGAATCCCTGCGCTGCGAAAAAGGGCTGCAATCCCTGCGCCGCAAAGAACCCCTGCGCCGCGAAAAAAGGCTGCAATCCCTGTGGCGCCAAGAAGTAAGTAGCGACGGGGAAACGTCCTTTTACACAGGACTCGAATTGGCTCACTTTTTTCGTGAATCCAACAGGGAATACCTAGGATGAAAAAGGGCGTGTTATTTGCCATCGCAGCGCTGGTCAGCGCCGCGATGGCAGCCCCGGCCACTGCGGCGACGGGGCAGCGAATCAAAATCACCGGCGAAATTATCGACACCTGGTGCTACATCACAGAAATCATGTATGCGGAAGGTACCGCCCATCACCAATGCGCAATGTGGTGCGCAGCGGGCGGTATTCCCGTTGGTATCCTCGCCGATGACGGACAGGTCTACATGGTTTTGAAGCTGGAAGGAGACGCAACCAGCGTCGCCAATCCGGCAATTCTTAAAATCCAGACACACCGTGTCACCGTCGACGGCGAAGTCTATGAACGCGATGGTATCCAGTACCTGGTCGTCAATCAGGTGGTCGATGATTCCGGCATTGTGAAACAGACCCACGAAGATTACGGCATTCAGCCGTTCGGGAACTGACGCCATGACATATTTCAAAACACTTCTTACCGCGATGTCTTTCCTCGTCGCCCTTAATGGCGCGACACATGCAGCCGAAGAATGGGGCCTGCCAGACGAGAAAGTGACACGCTTCGAAGCCAAGGTCGTCGACATCCTGTGCGAATTGACCGGCGACTGCCCAAAGGCATGCGGCGCCGGCAAACGGCAGCTCGGCCTGTTGAACGACGCGAACAAATTGATCCTGCCAACAAAGAATTCCGTCATCTTCGCCGGCGCAGCAGCCGAACTGATCGACTTCTGTAATGAAAAGGTCATTGCCGACGGCCTGCTGACGACCAACCGCGGTCATACGATCTTTGCACTGCAATTCGTTCGCAAGGCCCCCGATGGACCGTGGCGCGGTGCCAACCGCTTCCTGCCCAAATGGGCCGCGGCAAACGGGGTCGATCCAAAAAGCGACACGGTCGAGGAATGGTATCTGCATGACCCCGCAATCAAAGCGGAACTTGCGGCAAACGGGAAACTGGGCCTTGGTCTGGCAGCAGACAAGGAATATGAGGCAAGGCAGTAGAGGCATGCCTGATATCCGACAGATCGTTTTGACAGTCCTGGCGGGAAGCCTATTTCTGTCCGCGGGGATAGCATCCGCTCATGATGCATCGGAACACAAGGTACCCGCCACAACAGCCTCCTTGCCTGTCGCCCTTCCCGCTTCAGCGGGCAAGACCTTGCCCTTCGACAATATCGGCGGATCATTCACGCTGACCGATCACTTCGGCAAGCAGCGGACCGACGCCGACTTTCATGGCCGCTTCCTGTTGATTTTCTTCGGCTACGCCAATTGTGAATCGATCTGCCCGGTCGGACTACAGCGAATGACGGCGGCGTTCGACGAATTGGGCGCCGGCAATGAAAAAGTGCAACCCGTGCTGATTACAGTAGACCCCGAAAACGATACACCGGCGGCACTCGCTGCACAGATGCCGAAAGTACATCCGCAACTTCTAGGTCTGACAGGAACACCGGAACAGATCCAGGCAGCGATGAAGGCAGACCAGATAGAGTCCACCCAGGTATCCCAATCCGCCGATGGCGATCCGGTATATGCCCACGGCTCCTTCATCTACCTGATGCGACCGGATGGCACCTTCGCGACCCTTATTCCGCCTGTCCTCGGTATAGACAAGATGGCCGGCATCCTTCGGCGCTTTGTCAACTGATACAGCACCCCGGCACGCGAACTCAGGAGAAACAATATGCTGATCAAGATTCCCCGAGGCTGGGAAAGGCCCGACTCCGACGCGACATCAGAGCCCCTGTTTCTGAGCCGGCGCAACCTGGTCAAAGGCCTGGGTGCCGGCTCGATCATGGCTGCCATTTCACCGCTGATCGCAGGCTGCGACGAAAGCCCGGCGATTGTTACGCGCAAGCCCCCGGAGCCAGACCCCAGCGCCCCGCTTTATCCGGTCGAACGTAATCTGCGTTACACGCTGGACCGGCCCATCACCTCGGAGCGTCTCGTCACGACCTATAACAACTATTATGAGTTCGGGTCTTCCAAATCCATATGGGACAAGGCGCAGGCGCTGCCACTCCGCCCCTGGACGCTCAAACTCGACGGCATGGTGGAAACGCCAATCGAAATCGGCATCGATGATTTACTGCAAAAGATGCCCCTGGACGAGCGACTGTACCGTCACCGCTGTGTCGAAGCCTGGTCCATGGATGTCCCGTGGAGCGGTTTCCCCCTCAAGGCCCTCGTCGATTTTGCGAAGCCCCTTTCCTCAGCCCGCTACCTGACATTCCGCAGCTTTGAAAACAAGGATGTCGCGCCCGGTCAGAAATCATCCTGGTATCCCTGGCCCTATACCGAGGGGCTGACGATTGAGGAAGCGACCAACGAACTCGCCTATATTGCTACCGGGGCCTATGGCAAGCCGTTGCCGAAACAGAACGGAACGCCGCTGCGCCTGACCCTGCCGTGGAAATACGGGTTCAAATCATCCAAGGGCATTGTCCATATCGAATTTACCGACAAGCGCCCTGTCACTTTCTGGGAGGCTATCCAGTCCCGTGAATACGGCTTCTGGGCCAATGTAAATCCGGAAGTCTCTCATCCGAGATGGAGCCAGGCAACGGAACGCGTGCTCGGCATGGATGAGCGTGTCCCAACCCGGCTGTACAATGGATATGCCGAATTCGTTGCCGATCTCTATAGCGGGATGGATACCAAAAGACTGTTCATCTAGACCGCGATCTCAGTTCAACGCGGCTGAACCTGACACAGGATGTAGTCGGCACGGGCGCCCGTACCAAATGGCAGGGCGTCGATCCGATAGGTAACATGCCCCGCAGCCGTCTCGAACCCCGATTCTTCGCGCACGGGAACCGCAGAAGCCAGTGATTTATTGGCTACCCGGATCATCCATTGCGACAACATGGCGGTAATTTCAGGCCCGCCAGGCAAGCCGGTATTATTTCCTGTGCCATTGGCGCGGAGCGCCATCGCAAATGCGGTGTCCGGCAACAACTGGCCGGGCGTTTCCCCCCGACGGAACAGGATGAGGTTCGGCCATACCGATGCGACATCCGATGCCCGCAGGCATTCCCGCGACGGCATCGTTTTCGACGATTTGAGCCCCCGCCACCACGATACGATATCAACGCCGATCGATGGCGTAACATTGCGCATTTCCATCACCGGTTCAGGCGCTATACCGTCATAATTTGACAGCACTTCCGGTGCCGCCGGCATCGCCGCCAGATCGGCTGTGATATCACCCTCTTTTTGTCCAACGGATCCCGACGGACGCCCCACGCCAACACTGGCCAGGGACGCAACATCGGCGGCGCTGGGACCGCCCTTTTTCATCGGCACGTCAGTCTGCGGATCCATGAGGTTCGCCATAGTGCAAATGTGAGGTGTCAGCAGGTTGGTTCTCGGGCATCAGACAGGAACAATCACCACCCCGAATATCCGACGCGAACCGGCTCAGATAATCATCCAGCGCTGCCAGAAGGATCGCCTGGCTACTCTGTCGCAAATGCGCTGCCGCAAGCTTCAGGCGCAGATGCTGCTCTTCCTCCAGGCGAAGGGAGAGCTTGATTCTGCCCTTCGAAACGGACGGCGCTGCCGCCGCCTCGCTGCGATTGCGAGGTACCGAATTCTCGGGACTGTTGGCCGGTGTGAACGCTTTTTCCATGGTGGATGGCGCCTCGCCCCGGTGCTCTGTATCCGGTGCCGGGTTTGCGGCCACGAGCGCTTCATCATCGAACCCGTCCAGGAGACTGGAAACGGTTCGACTGGGGGCTGCTGCGCCTTTACTGGCAAGCAAGGCCCCCGTCAGCGGGGCCGACGAATGAAATCCGCTCATTGAACGCCTCCCTCAATGACTCGCGGTTCCCCGATGAGCGACTGTATTCCGTATGCCGGTAACGGCGATGGAATCCTGTGTACGGTTTCACTGGCCGGAGCCACATCCTGCCGCTCCAGCCGATGGCTAAGGTACATCCACAAACGTTCTATTTCCTCTGCCGAGCGGGACTTCCGCGGTAGCTCCATAACAGTGCGACCGTCGATCATACTTGACGCAAAATCGGTACGCTGATGAATAATGGAAGGCGCCAGCGTTCCATGCTGTGACAGGGCGATCACCGCTTCTGATGTAATCCGTGCCCGCGGCGTGGCACCGTTGATGACAAACACCATCGGCTTACCCATACGTTCCGCCAGCTCAATGGTCGCGCCCGCAGCGCGCAAATCATGTGGGCTTGGGCGGGTCGGAATCACCACCAGATCCGCCACCTTGATCACATGCGCAATCGTCAGTGTAATCGCCGGCGGCGTATCCACGACCAGCAATCGGATACCAAGACGTTTCATCCGCTCAATGTCATTGGGAAGCTGCGCGATAATCGTCCGGGCGAAGACCGGCGTTTCAGCCTTTCTTTCATTCCACCAGTCCGAAAGGCTGCCCTGCGGGTCCGTATCGACCAGTGCAATAGGACCGAAACCGGCGCGCTCCGCCTGCACGGCGATATGACCTGCGAGTGTCGTCTTTCCGGATCCTCCCTTGCGGGAGGTCACTGCCATCACCAACATCGTCTTCTCCTCGTCGTCGCATGCCGCTTCGATAAGGCCATCGTCATCAAGACGCTGCCGATAGCCCGGTCACAACATGGAGCGCCCGTTTGTTGCCCCAGAAGTCGCGTTACGAAAGATAGTGATCGTGCAATGAGTACTTCAGGTCAATATTTTTTTATTTAGTATAATTCATCTATAAGAGATTTTTATTTAATAAAAAAGTTGTCATTATTTTATATATAATTTTATTATTATCCAACATTCCGGTTCTTCATCAGCCATAACCAACACAAGCCAAAGACAGCAACGCAATCGGGTGTGCATAAAAAAGGCCACCGCGCTGTACTGCGCGGTGGCCTGATCAATCGATAATCTGATTGGTTTAGCGGGACCGCAAGCGGGGATCCAGCACGTCGCGCAAGGCGTCGCCGAACAGGTTGAAGGCGAACACCGCCAGCGTGATCGCGCAGCCCCGGGAAGATCAGCCACCCAGGGCGCGCTCTCCGCGTATTCCTCCGCTCCGCCCTGCAGCATCAGGCCCCAGGCGGGCACGTCGGCTCCTGCACGCCCAGGCCTAGATAGGACAGCGATGCCTCGAGCAGGATCGCCTGCCCGACGAAGGCCGTGAGCATGATCAGGAACGGCGCCATCACGTTCGGCACCATGTGGCGCAGAGATAATCCGGGTATGCAGAGAACCCGCAGGCCCGCGCCGCGTCGACATAGGGGATCTCGCGGATCGCCAAGGCGTTCGAGCGCACCACCCGGGCGCATTGCGGGATGAACGGTATCGTAATCGCGACAATGATCACGTTCTCGGTCCCCGTCCCCAGCACCGCGACCACGGCCAGCGCCAGGATGATCAGCGGAAAGGCCAGGAACACGTCCCATGATCGCGCTGGGAAACACCAGATCGAACGTGCCGCCGAAATAGGCGCTGGCGACACGCCGAGGACCAGCCCGCCATGAACGAGCCGACGAAGGCGGCGACGAAGCCGACGAACAAGTGCGGTCCGCGCCCCGTAGATCACCCGGGTCAGAATATCCCGGCCGTAATTGTCTGTACCGAGCGGATGCTCCAGACCTGGCGCCACGAGCATCGCTTCAAAGCTGATCTGTTCGGGATCGTAGACAGTAATGAAATCGGCAAAAATTGCTGCCAGGATCATCACAATAACGATCAAGGCGCCAGCAGCGCCGAGCGGTTGATTGCGACAAAAACCACCAAAAGCCTTCAGTTGTTTACTGAACTGACTTTCTTCTAGATTGCTGTCGTCACTGGTTATCACGGCCATATCAAGGCACCTCAGGCGTAACGAATTCGGGGATCAAGCCAGGCATATAGAAGATCCACGAAAAAGTTGGTGAGAATGAATATCAACGCGACCAGCATCACCAGTTGCTGTGTCATGTTGTAATCATGGTTCAGGACGGCTTCGACGAACAGTTTACCCAGCCCGTTCAGGTTGAAGACCTGCTCCGTGACAACGAGCCCCCCCATCAGGAACGCGAACTCCATGCCGATGACGGTCACGACCGGCAAAAGCGCGTTCTTCAGGGCATGACGATTGATGATTACCTTTTCGAGCAGCCCCTTGGCCCGCGCCGTGCGGACATAGTCCTCGCGCAACACTTCCAGCAAGGCCGATCGGGTCATACGGACCGATACTGCCGCATACCGGTACCCCGTCGCCAGTGCCGGCCAGATCAATTGCGCGAGATTGCCCAGCGGGTCCTCAAATGGCGACACATAGGTGATGGGCGGCATCCACGGTGTACCGAACCAGGCCTGGGTGTAAATCAGTAGACCCAGAATGATCAGAATGCCGAGCCAGAATGATGGCATGGCGATTCCGGCAATGGAGAAACTTCTCACGACATAATCGATCCAGGTATTCTGCTTTACGGCAGAAATTGTGCCGAGCGGAATAGCAATAATAATGGAAAGAATCGTCGCCATTAACGCCAGTTGCATTGATAGCTTGAACCGGAGGCCGATTTCCTCGGTAATCGGCCGGGAGGTCCACATGGAAATCCCCAAATCGAAGGTAAAATAGCCTCCGATAAAGCGGCCAAACTGGACGATTTTTGAATCGTTCAGGCCCAGGTTTTCCTGACAGATCGCGATGGCTTCCGGATCAGCGAACAATCCCGTGCCGGCCATACGCATTTCACAGACATCCCCCGGCGCAAGCCGCAAGACGAAGAACACGAGGACCGCGGCGCCAAGAAGCGTCGGAATCATCAAAAGAATACGGTTGATAATATATTTGTACATTGTCCAGCAGAGCCTTGATCCGAAAGGGCCATTCGTATTGGCACAGGCGAAATCGTTTAAGGGCCTCGGCGACCCGCCATGCGCCGTCAGGACGCATGGCGGGCGCTTCGGATTACATCGAAAGTGCCGCCTCTACTTGTCCAGCCAAACGTTGTCGAGCTGCTGGTTCAGGTAGTGGCTTGGTGCGATCTTCCAGCCCTTAACATAGGAACGGTGCGGGTTGATCTTGTACCACCAGAGCGCGGGACCTACGTAGGCTTCTTCGTCCATGACAATTTTCTCGAAGCGGCGCATCATTTTACGCACCTTCGCCTTGTCACCTTCTTTGTTCATCTTGTCGTAAAGATCCTGCACTTCCTTGTTTTCGCACTGCGTGTAGTTATTGGTCGAACCACACAGCACCTTGGAAACGTCCACGGTCGGGTTTACAACCGACTGGCAACCCGCATCCAGGCCGACCTGATAGTCACGGGTCTTCCGGTACTTGTCATACCACTGCGCCGTCGGCACAGCCTTCTGCGTTACCTTCACGCCGATCTGCTTCCACTGATCAATCAGCCAGGTACCAACAATCTTGTACGGCTGATCAACTGCGCGGTTGTG
This sequence comes from uncultured Alphaproteobacteria bacterium, assembly GCA_943788635.1. Classification (GTDB taxonomy): domain Bacteria; phylum Pseudomonadota; class Alphaproteobacteria; order UBA8366; genus MarineAlpha4-Bin1. Next base: position 39,144 of record CALSRA010000023.1, read on the forward strand.
CAGGTCAAAGGTCAGATTTTCATGACCGGCTTCCTTCAGCAGACGCTTCGCTTCGGCGCGCGACGCCTTGATGTCCGGCCAGAACCCGGCGAGGGATTCCAGTTCTTCTTTGGTTGCCGCCAGTTCATGCCCCGGGAAGACCACGCCACCCGGCGTTTTCACGATGGCAATTTTTGACAGGTATTCCGAACCGCCCCAGCGATCGACTGCCAGGGTAAGGGCTCGGCGAACACGCGCATCGTCGAACGGCGGCATTTTGGTATTGAATACCACCATGTTGCCACAGTTCCAGTTACTTTCCTGGACGGTAATCTTGTCACCCAGCGCTTTCACAAGGTCGTCGCGGGCTTTCGGCGGGAACCCGCGAAACTCGATCGCTGCCTGATCGGCACGAATGGCCTGCAGACGAAGCGACATCTTGGGAGCAATAATCGCCTTGTAGCCATCCAGATAAGGACGTCCCTCGACGTAGTAGTTGGGGTTCTTCTTGCCTTCGATGGATGAGCCGGCTTCATGGGTTACGAAAATGAAGGGACCGGATCCATTGATGTTCGCCTTGTGCCAGCCGTAGCCGTGCTCATCCAGATCCTTCTTGGAATAGATCCAGGCAAACGGATCACCAAGAGCCGGCTTGAAGGCCGGTGACGGATATTTCAGCTTGAAAATAACGGTTTCCGCATCTGGCGCTTCGATGGAATCAACCATCGTATAGAAAGCCTTGCGGGAGCTCGGCACCCCTGCCGGCGGGAAAATGATCTTATCCCAACTCGCCTTTACATCCGCGGATGAAAGCGGCGTGCCATCATGGAATTTAACGCCGGTCCGGATCTTGAACGTGTAAACCGTTCCGTTCTCAGTCGGTTCCGGCACCCCGCCAACGCACAGATCACAAATGAAATCCGACGACTGCGGATCATCCGGGTTCACCTTGATCAGAAGGCTGTAAACCGGTGCCAACGGATGAATCACACCGAAGGTCGTTTCCTGATGCGCGTCATAGGACGGCGGGTTACTTGGAACGACAAAATTGAGAATGCCGCCGGACTTGGGCGTCTGCGCCGAAGCACCAACCGCCCCCAGTCCTATCGCCGCGCCCGCTCCGAGCGCGATCATACTCGCTAGTATTCGTTTCATGTTTGCATCTCCTTCTCCCTGAATTGGTCGTGTGTGCTTCCCTGACGATAACCTAGCTTATTATTTTATATTCTCGATTGGGCCTCAAACCTCGCTGCAGGCAACCCAGTGCCCCGGTCTCAACTCACGCAATACCGGGGTATCCACGCTACAGCTATCCGTTGCCAACGAGCAGCGCGGATGGAAAACGCAGCCTGACGGAGGATCAATCGGGCTCGGCACCTCGCCCTGGACCACGCTGATGCTCGCGCCCGGCCTCCACCTGCCGGGTCCGGCACCGGCACCGCCGAGAGCAGCGCCTGCGTGTAGGGGTGCATCGGATTGTCGAATAAGCTCGTCCGATTCCGCCAGCTCCACGATCTTGCCGAGATACATCACCGCGACCCGGTGGCAGAGATGGCGCACCACGCTCAGATCGTGCGCGATGAACAGATAGGTCAGGTTGAACTGCTCGCGCAGATCTTCCAGCAGGTTGATCACCTGGGCCTGGATCGACACATCCAGCGCCGAGACCGCCTCGTCGCAGACGATCAGTTCCGGCCGCATGGACAGCGCCCGGGCGATCCCGACGCGCTGCCGCTGGCCGCCGCTCATCTCATGCGGATAGCGGTCCGCCATGCGCGGGTTCAGCCCGCAGACCGCTCAACAGCTCGGCGACACCCGCGCTGCGGCGCTTTGCCGCTTGTCCGGCTCCACGCCCGTGCACAGGCCATCGGCTCGGCGATGATGTCGCCGACCTTCATGCGCGGGTTCAGCGACGAGAACGGGTCCTGGAAGATCACCTGGATCGCGCTCGCGCACCTTGTTCAGCGCCGCTCCGGCTCATCCTTCGCCAGGTCGCCGGCCGTCGATAGACGATCTGCGCCGGCGGTCGGCGGGATCAAGCTGCAGAATGCACCGCCCCGTCGTCGACTTGCCGCAGCCGGACTCGCCGACCAGTCCCAGCGTCTCGCCACTGGCGAACCTCGAAGCTGATCACCGTCCACCGCCTTCACATTGGGCGACGGCCTTCTTGACGCAGAATGCCCTCGGTGATCGGGAAATGCTTCTTCAGGCTCCTTGACCGTGCAGCAGCGTACCTCGCCCAGCCCGGTTGCTCGGGGGCGGCCGGTTTCCGACTCTAACGGCCACGCTCACGATGCCTTCCTCATGCGATTCTTGCCTACCTTGTCTCCTGCTCCCAGCACGCAGTCAGATGCCCTTCGCCGACATCTTCAAGCGGGGGAATTTCACGGGCGCAACGATCCACAGCGAAGGTGCAGCGTGGCCGGAATGCACATCCGCCATCCAGCTGCGTCAAATCGGGCGGCTGGCCATCAATCGGAATAAGCCGCGACCCGCGCGGTTGATCCAGTCGGGGAACCGAACGCAGCAGACCCAGCGTGTAGGGGTGGCGGGGATTGTGATAAATTTCCGCCGCGGTGCCCCGCTCGATGATCTTGCCCGCATACATGACATTCACACGATTGGCATAACGCGCCACAACGCCGAGGTTATGCGTGATAATCACAAGCGCGACGCCAAGGCGCTGCGTCAATTCCTTCATAAGCTCAAGAATCTGGGCCTGGATCGTGACATCAAGCGCCGTTGTCGGCTCGTCCGCGATGATCAGTTTCGGCTCACAGGCCAGCGCCATCGCGATCATGACCCGCTGCCGCATGCCGCCCGACAGATGATGCGGGTATTGCTCAAGGCGCCGATCCGCATCCGAGATACCGACAAGCCGCAGCAATTCGCGTGCCCGGTCCATCGCCTTCTCATGCTCAAGACCGATATGATGCTCCACCGTTTCGGTGAGCTGCCGGCCGATGGTCAATACCGGATTAAGCGACGTCATCGGTTCCTGGAAAACCATGCCGATATGGTTGCCGCGGATTTCCCGAATCTCGTCGTCGCTCATGGAAAGGAGTTCTTTGCCCATGAAGCGGATACTGCCGCCGACGATCTTGCCGGGAGGATCGGGGATGAGACGGAGCACCGAAAGAGCGCTCACGGATTTGCCGCAACCGGACTCACCTACGATAGCAACAGTTTCACCTTCTTCGACGCTATACGTAATACCGTCGACGGCCTTCACTGTTCCTGCTGAGGTTTCAAATTCAGTTTGCAGGTCACTGATCTGTAAAAGCGCAGCCAAAATTATTCCCTGTTCTAACTTGTTTATCCGCTTCTTATCAGCGGTTATTAGAGGCGAGGCTAGGTACCCCGCGACACTTTGTCAACCGGCAAAGCCCTTGACAAATGGCAGCCCCGGCACAGCGAAAAAGTCGCAACTTTAAAGGGGTTTAAGAGAATATTCAGCCGCCGCCGACACAGCCTGCCCATGGCTGAAATTTCGTTTCTCGAAGGCCTTCTGTCGGTAAGCCGCGATAACGCCAGCAGGCTGGGTTATATTTATCCGAAAACAAACTATGACCGGCAACCGCTGTGCGCGCCGCCCCGCCCTCCCGTACCGGGCGAGCCGTTTTTATTTACAAATACTAATGGAGGTTTTCGGCCACGCCTGGCGGGTTGGATGCAGACGTACCGGTATGCGTACCTGGCAGCTTCGCATCCTGTAACATTGCTGAACGCGACAATTTGCCTATCCGTCTTGCGGCATTCTTCTCCGCAATTGGCTTGCTTCCTCACAAGGGAGGTATACATCACTCGCAGGATCACAGTGCCCCGTTTACCGACTGGAACATGCGATGAATTCCCAAGCAATGTCCGCGCAACGCACCGGTGTGACAGTTTCTTTGCCCCGCCCCTTTCTTCCCATCAGCGTCGCTATCGCCATCGGCTTCATGGCAGGCAGTGCATTGTCCGAAGAGGCAACGAAACCGAACCCCAAAGACAATGACTGGCGATTGACGCTTGGCGTTGGCGCCATGATCGCGCCGGATTACGAGGGCTCGGACGATTACGAAGCGATACCGTTGCCACTGATCGATCTCTCCTGGCGCGACAAGGTTTCGATCGGCACGCTTGGCGGCCCCGGTATTAAAGTGAACTTCTTCAAATTAAACGGGCCGACACCGAAGGACTTTCTGACCCTTTCGACCGCCGTCCGCTATGGCGGCGGGCGAGAACAGGATGATAACGACGCCCTGCAAGGGCTTGGCGATATCGATGGCGGCATGATGGTCAGCCTGGCGGCAGACTATCAATATCAGGATTTCGGTATCGGCCTGGCCGTCAACCGCGATGTGACGGGCGACCGCGAAGGCACCACGGTCAATGCGGGACTGCATTATTCCTTCAAGCTTGGGGTGCCGCGCACGATGCTGACACTCGGCACCGATATGACCTGGGCCGACGACGACTATATGGGAACGACCTTCGGCATCTCAGCCGCCCAGGCAGCCGCTTCCCGGCGCGGCTTCGCTGCATTCGATGCCTCTTCCGGGGTCAAGGATGTCGGTGTAAGCGCCAAGGTTCGGCACCGTTGGGACGACAATATCGGCCTCCTCGGCCAGGTTGGGTATACCCGACTGCTCGGCGACGCAGCGGACAGCCCCATCGTGGATCAGGATGGCGACGCAGGACAATTTTCAGCGCTTGTCGGACTCACCTATAGCTGGGGTTGGTAAGCGGCGCTTCACAGGCTCCGGTTCGCACCAAAGCTCGTCGCTGATTAGCGATCACGGCGACACCAGATACGCCGATGCCGCGCGCTTGGCAGCATGCGCCGGCGATGGCCACCTTGCCACCCCCCTGCGTCCGGCGAAATCGCTCCGCGTGCTTACCTAATGCTTACCTCGAATTCATGGCTCAGAGAGAGCCATTTCCGAGACTCATATAACCCATTGAAATAGGTGGTGCGGGCGGCGGGACTTGAACCCACACACCCTTTCGGATAGCAGATTTTAAGTCTGCTGCGTCTACCAATTCCGCCACGCCCGCAATCCGGCGCGGACGGTACCGATTGAACCGCCGGGGCGCAAGTATCGATGCTACCGAAACCGACTAAGTTTCTTCCGGATAGACCGGATCACCGCCATGCGCGCGGATCAGGTCCGCTGCCTCCGTAATCGCCTGCTGCAACAGCGCCGCATCGGTATGCCGCATGACGATATTGGTACCGGTGATACCGCCGGGGCGGTAAAAGGGATAACTGCCGATATCAATGGCCGGATATTTCGTCTGCAGCGTGCCCAGCGCCTGGGCAATGATCCCCTCCCCCACTTCGCCGCCCACCGTCCGGGACAACATGGTCGAACCGCCCTGCAACGTCGCCTTCAGCCCATCCAGCATCGCCTGCATGACCACGGGCACCCCCGCCATGACGAATACATTTTCAACCTGGAACCCCGGGGCCGTGGATACAGGGTTGGTGATCAGCGAGGCCCCTTCCGGGGTATTGGCCATGCGCAGCCGCCATTCGTTCAATTCGCGCCCCGTCCGCGCGTAATGTGCTTCAAGCAGCGCCGCGGCTTCAGGATTCCGGATCAGCGGCCGGCCGAAGGCCTTCGCCACGCATTCGGCTGTTATGTCGTCATGGGTCGGACCGATACCGCCTGTCGTAAAGACATAATCATACGCGGCCCGCAGCGCGTTGACCGCGCCGACAATGGCCGCTTCGGTATCCGGCACCACGCGGACCTCGGACAGACGAATACCGACCTCGTTCAGACCCTTGGCCAGGTATTGCAGATTGATATCCTGGGTCCGGCCCGAGAGAATCTCGTTGCCGATGATCACCATTGCCGCCCGAACAATCGTTTCGCTGCTCATCGCCATCCACACTGCGTTTCATGAAGTGACAAATTTGCCCTGCCACAGCCAATCTGGCAATGCGCCTTCCGGACCTGATCGGCAAACCCGGATCAGAAATTTTGTTTTTTGATGACCTCGGTAATCGTAATGCCGAGCTTGTCGTCCAGAGTCACGATTTCGCCATAAGCGATTGCTTTCTGGTTGACCTGGATTTCGACCGGATCCGATGTCCGCTGGTCCAGCTCGATAATCGCGCCACGACCAATCTTCAGAAGCTGGCTGACAAGCATGGTCGACTGCCCCAGCACGGCATAAATCTCGACATCAACGTCGTTGATCGCCCCTTCACGGGCCTCAACGCCCTGTTCCGTACTTTCTTCAGCCATCGCGGATCCTCACAGAGGCGAATACTATCGGATATCCCGGAACTTACTCCGATTCGGGCCGGGGTCAATGCAGGTGATCTTCCTTGCCCATATTGTTGCGTGTCCCCGCGACAGACCATAGATTGCCGCCAATGCAATTTCCCTCCTCCCTGCGACGCGGCACGCTGATCCGCCGTTACAAACGGTTCCTGTCGGATATCGAACTCGACACCGGGGAAACCATCATTGCCCATTGTGCCAATCCCGGATCGATGATGGGCCTGCAGGAGCCCGGATCGACGGTCTGGCTGTCCCCCAACACCAATCCCAAGGCGAAACTCGACTGGCGCTGGGAACTCGTGCAGGCGGACGGAACCCTTGTCTGCATCAACACGGCACACCCCAACGGCATCGCCGCAGACGCCATTTCCGCCGGCCAGATCCCCGAACTCACCGGATATGATCGATTGCGGCGCGAGGTTCGCTACGGTGAAAACAGCCGCATTGATGTTCTTCTTGAAGATGACTCCCTAGAAGATTGTTATGTGGAAATAAAATGCGTGACCCTTCACCGGCCGGAAGGCCTGCACCCTACCGCCGCAGAATTTCCCGACTCTGTCACAAAACGCGGTGCCAAACACCTGGTGGAGTTGACCGGCATGGTCGCCGCCGGCAAGCGCGCCGTCATGCTGTATCTTGTTTTCAGAGGCGATTGTGATCATTTCAGGGTTGCAGCAGATATCGACCCGGCCTATTCAGGCGCCTTGAAATCCGCGATGGAAAGCGGGGTTGAGGCAATCTGCTACGATTGTGATATCACGACCAAGGGAATCGAACTGGCGTCACCCCTTCCTGTGACGAGAGGATAAACGGGGTACCGCAACGCGACCCGGGAAAGAAGACAGGCGATGAATGAAGCCCACGATCAGATAATAAGCGCGCGAGACTATTCCGGTGTCACCATTCACGGCCCCGATGGTTTCGAGGCAATGCGGAAAGCGGGAAAGCTGGGCGCGGAAGTGATTGACTACATCACGCCATTTGTCGTCCCCGGCGTCACGACCGGCGAACTGGACAAACTTTGCCACGAATACACGCTCGAACATGGCGCCACCTCGGCACCGCTTAATTATCGCGGCTTTCCCCGTTCGATATGTACCAGTATCAACCATGTCGTCTGCCACGGCATTCCCGACGATGAAAAGAAACTGCGCGAAGGCGATATCGTCAATCTGGACATCACTGTTTTGCTGGATGGCTGGCACGGCGATACCAGCCGCATGTTCCTGATCGGTGACAAGGTCAACCTGAAAGCACGCAAACTGGTTCAGGTCACCTATGAATGCCTGATGATGGGTATCGAGGTCGTCCGCCCGGGCGCCACGCTTGGCGATATCGGCCATGTCATTCAGCAGCACGCAGAAGCGAACCGCTTTTCCGTGGTGCGTGACTTCTGCGGCCATGGCACCGGCCGCGTCTTCCACTCCCCGCCCAGCGTCGTGCATTACGGCACGCCGGGCACCGGCATGCGACTGGAAGAAGGCATGATCTTCACCATTGAACCGATGATCAATGCCGGGCGATACGATGTGAAAATTCTGCAGGATGGCTGGACCGCCGTCACCAAGGACCGGTCATTATCCGCGCAGTTTGAGCATACGCTGGGCGTGACGGCGGATGGCTTCGAAATATTTACCAATTCGCCGGCCGGACACACGGCGCCACCATACAAGTAGGCTTTATTCGGGCACCAGTCCGAGACGCAGTTCCAGCGCGCCGCAAAGCATCTGACCCAGGGTAATGTGCATTTCCTGGATGCGCGCCGTGGTGTTCGACGGCACGATCAGAATGGGATCCGCCAACCCAACCATATCGCCCCCGTCCTTGCCGCCAAACGCGGTCGCGGCCACGCCCATCCGACGGGCTTCATTGAGGGCGGCTATGATATTCGGGCTTGTTCCGGATGTGGAAATAGCCACCGCGACATCACCCGGGCGACATAGCGCAGAGATCTGGCGGGCGAACAGCTGTTCGAAGCCAAGATCATTGCCGATCGCCGTCAGCGCCGAGGTATCCGTTGTAAGGGCAATCGCCGCGATCGGTGGCCGGTTTTCCTTGTAGCGTACCGTTAGCTCGGTCGCGAGGTGCTGCGCATCGCTGGCACTGCCGCCATTGCCAAAAAACACGATTTTGTTGCCACCCTCGATCGCGCGCGTCCAGACCTCAAGCGTCCGCTCGAAGGGTTCCGCCAGCGCTTCTCGCGTGGCAGCAACCACAGCCTCATGTTCATCAAATTCTGATTTGAAAAATGCCGCCGGATCAATCATGCGGAATTGCGGCTCTGTATTTGTCCCGTCGCAAAGGCGGCGCGATCAGCCTTTACCATATCCGCAACCAGCTCTTCGAAACCGGTTGTGGCACGCCACCCGAGCACACGGGCAGCCTTGGCCGGGTCGCCAATCAGGCAATCGACTTCGGTCGGCCGGAAATATCGCGGGTCGATCTGCACGCGGACAGCGCCTGTCGCCGCATCGATTCCGGTTTCCTCAACGTCCCTTCCCTGCCATTTCAGGGTCACGCCGATCTGCCCGAAAGCCGCTTCGACGAACTCCCGTACCGTGCGCGACTCGCCCGTCGCCAGAACATAATCGTCCGGCTTGTCCTGCTGCAGCATCCGCCACATACCTTCAACGTAATCGCGAGCATGCCCCCAATCCCGCCGGGCATTCATGTTGCCCAGAAAGAGTTTTTCCTGAAATCCCGCTTCGATTGCCGCCACGGCGCGCGTGATCTTGCGCGTAACAAAGGTTTCGCCCCGCACAGGACCTTCGTGATTGAACAGAATGCCATTCGAGGCATGGAAGCCATATGCTTCGCGGTAATTCACGGTTATCCAGTAGGCATACAGTTTAGCGGCACCATAAGGGCTGCGTGGCTGAAAGGGTGTCGCCTCGCTCTGTGGCGCCGGCGCATTCCCGAATAGTTCCGATGTGGACGCCTGATAGAACCTGACCTTGTCGCCCATTTCGAGTATCCGGATCGCTTCCAGCAGCCGTAACGGGCCGAGGCCATCGGAATTGGCCGTATATTCTGGAGTCTCGAAGCTCACTTGCACATGGCTTTGCGCCGCAAGATTATACACTTCATCCGGCTGCACCTGTTGCATTATCCGGATAAGATTAGTCGCGTCCGTCATGTCGCCGTAATGCAGGAAGAACCGCACATCGGATTCATGCGGATCCTCATACAGGTGCTCAACGCGTTCGGAATTGAACGACGACGAACGCCGCTTGATTCCGTGAACGATATACCCTTTGGCGAGCAGTAACTCCGCGAGAGACGCGCCGTCCTGTCCTGTCACACCGGTAATCAAAGCGACTTTATTTGTCATTGTTCTAATCTCTTATGCCTTTTCAAGAGTGTCAATGCCACTCGTCGGTTTCGGACGAATGTCCTTCTCGCCAGCGGAAAGGAACGCGCGGGGAGCATAACCGAGATCCCGCATCGCCGGCCCATTATCGCATATAAGGTCGCGTCGCATTCGTGCGACCATATCGCCTGTCAATTCCGGCCGCCGCAGTACAAAGCCAGCGGTCGCCGCGAATAGCCCGAGAAGCGGAATCGGGACAAACCGGCGCGGCATTCCCAACACATCAAAAATCCGGCCGATCATTTCCCGATAGGCAAGTCGCTCGCCGCCACCGACATCGTATCGCTTGCCGTCAGCAATCGGGGAAACCAGCGCCGTCAGGGCAACCGCCGCGAGATCGTCGGCATGCACCGGCTGACGTAACCCCATCGCGCCGCCCGCCAACGGATAACACCGGAACTTACGGATGAAATTCGCGGCCCGGCTGATATTACGGTCCACGCCAAGACCGTACACGAGGGTCGGCCGCAGAATCGTGCAGGCAATGCCAAGGGCAGCACAACGAGCCGATACCGCCTCCTCCGCCGCCACTGTGCGGGCGACCAGGTCGCGCTCCCAGGCATCGGATGATTCATGTTTGATAAAAATGGACGTCGTGCTGAAGCAGACAAGGCGCCGGATACCGCAGGCGTACAATGCTTCCAGATGCGGCGGCAGCAACCAGAGCGCAGCGATATGCACCATCGCGTCCGGGTGCGCCGTGACGATCAGACCAGAACCGGCAAGGTCCTTTTCAATGAAACGGTCTGCCGGCACGCCCGCAGGCTGTTTCCTGCCAATAGCAAAGGCCGCAATGCCCGCCGCATCCAGGCGCCGTATAATACATTGCCCAATCTGGCTGCTGCCGCCTGAAACCAATACGCGCGATTCGAGGGGCAGTTGTGGCTGGGACTCTCCCACCATACCTTCACCTGCTCGCCCCTCAAGGGATTCACGCCTATCGATTTCTGCATAGACCTGTGCGAGTTCGGGACCAAGCGTTCCCTCTCGGCGGCCCTCTCCCCTGCCCCATATTTCAAACGCGCCATGCATTCCATCGGGCGGCAGGAGAGGACGGTGGCAAATGATTGTTACAGACCGTCCTTTCCCGACAGCATCAGACACGCGCTGCCACGCGACCGCCAGCGTTGCTGGTGATGCCGTATCGAGCATCCCATCGATCGTAATTGCGGCTCTCGGAGAGTGGATGGCCACGGCAAAAGCGAGTTGGTCCAGCACCTGATCCGGGTAGATTGCCAGGAAGTCGTCGAACAATCTGCCCGCATTGCTTGTCCGCACAATTTGTTCCAGAGCAGCATCCCGCTCCGCCGATAAATCATGCCAGTTCGCAATCAGAAGTCTCGCAAGGTCACGCCCACGCAAATCCTTGAACCGCGCGCGCCAGGGCACGAAACAAGTCGGGCCGTGATCCCGCTCGATTTCCCGGGGCAAGCCGGAATCCTGGACCGGGTCATAGACAAGTTTCAGCCCCCCTTGTCCCGGCAATACCGGCGTACCGGGGAAGACGTTGCGCCCCATCCGGAAAGCAAAGCGCCCCAAAATCCAGATAAGACCGATGCCAAATGCCGTCACAACAGGGAGGACTTCGAGGCTGACGTCCTGACCGTACCAATATGCGTTGTGATAGGCGGCCAGAAGATGGGAAACGGGGTTGTAGCTAGTCAGAAACTTGCTGGCGCCCGCCGGAATATCCCGAAACATGTACATGACCGGAGACAGTATCCAGAACAGGCTCGCCACGACAACGACAGGCACATCACTGTGAAGAAGACGACGCTTCTGCAGAAACGCCAGAAGGAGAATGAGCGCAACGATCCACACCGCTTGTATGGCAATGACAAACGACAACCACCCTACCGTCGCGAAAGACTGTTCTGGCGAATCGACCACCAGCAGGAACACGAATGCACTGGCCAGCGAAACCAGAAAGACGAAAGCCGGCGGGGCGGTGACGGCAACAACGGCTGAACACAATGGCAAGCGAGAATGTTCCGCCATCCGCCGCATAATTCCAGTCAGGTTTGCAGCGGCAAGAAGCGACGAAATTCCCCAGCGAAACGCCATGAACCCGATCAGAAGAACATGAAGACGCTCGATACCTTCCAGCTTGAACACAGAGACCAGAACAAAATAGACCGTCAGCGCATAAAGATACGGATCGAATACCGCCACCAGGAATGACAGCAGGCCCCGCCCGCTATCCAGGCGGTATTTGGCCGCTACCGCGACGAAGGCAATCCTGGCGAGTCGCCGGGCTGCCGGGAACGCGCCCGCTTGTGAATTCATTTCACGTTGTTCCGCACGGTCGGCTCAATCGCTTTCTCTTCAGCCGCGCTGGCGGTGGTCCGGTTTGCGGGATGATCCCAGGGGTCACGAATGACCGGCCGCGATACAAATAGCGACAATGCCGCGACGGCAATAAAACGAACCGTCACCGCGCTGGAGACAAGTGCCATGAAGATAGATGGATAGAATTTTGTGAAATGCTTGCTGAGGAAAACCAGAAGTGAGCGGTGTTTATGATACGCAACCCGACGCGCCCGGCCACGGCTGCAAACACCTTGTGTATGTTCAACCACAGCATCCGGAACAAAAACAATTTCGTAGCCGGCCTGGGTGAAACGCAAACACCAGTCCAGATCCTCGAAATGCATAAAATAGTCGCGATCCAGCGTTCCGACCTTCTCAACAGCGGTCCGCTTTACCAGCATGCAAGCACCGGATATCGCCTGCACATGGATGGGGCTATCCGGTATTGGCTGGTCATGCAGGTTAATACTTCTGAAACGCGGATGGTTTGGCATCAGGCGGTGGAATTGCAAGGTCATACAAAATATCTGCCAGGGATTCGGAATGTCCCGCCTGCCACCGCGCTGTTCGGTCCCGTCCGGATTGACCAGCAGTGGCCCGACCATGCCGAATTGATCGTCTGAAAAAAGGACCGTCTGCAATTGCCCCAACGCCTCCGGTTCAAGGCGGCAGTCGGGATTCAGCATCAAAAAGGCTTCCCCCCTGGCTTCGGCAATACCAACATTGCAGGCATGGGCGAATCCGAAATTCTTTTCATTGCGAATAACGGTCAGACGAGAATCCGAAACGGCTGAAAGGAGCATTTCAATACTGTCGTCGGTCGACCGGTTGTCGACGACGATTGCTTCAACAGGCCCCCCTTGCTCAAGGACGCTTTTCACGGCCTCGACAAGATACGCCCCGGCATTGAAATTCACGATGACAACCGAAGTCATTCCAGGTGCTGATGAAGGTTTATTTGACCCGGCGCCGGGGCCGTCAATACTGGTGGCTGGCAATTCGCTCATATCTTGATGGCCACGGCGTTTTCTCTTGTGCGTCAAAATGTCTTCACTGATTGTACTTTGAAAGCAGCATAAAGTAGCGCCGCAGTATCGTCCGGAAAATTTTGTCGCAACACAGGCATATGGTATTCTGTGCGCGCTACTTTAATTCTAATCCAAGACCTGCGGTTCCTTTAAACCGAACCAAGCAATCTGCGGGTTCCAGAACCCTGGGCTGCAGCACACCTACAGATCAATGTTCTTCATATGTTCAAGCGGGCGAACGAAGAATTATACTGTGGCGATACCATCCAGGAAGGGAAATTCGACACATGCCGCCACTCGTCGCCGATACGCGGGCACCAGGCGCCCGCCACGACAATTCACTGCCGCAATGGGCCGTCGACAAGATCGCGCGGCGGCGTGGCCGGCAACACGCCTTTCCCACAATCGAACCGCACCGAACGGCGCTGGTGGTCATCGATCTCACACAGTCCTTCCTTGAAAACACGCCATGCGCCCCTTCCATCGTCCAGCCCGTCAACCTGTTGGCAGACGCGCTCCGACATGCCGGCGGCACGGTCGCATGGGTTGACCCGGCCCCGATAGAGGGCACGGGCAGTATCCTGAACGCCCTGTGGGGACCAGAACGGGTCAGCGGCCTTGCTGCCGAAACCAAACCGGGTTCGCCACAGAACCAGCCCGCTGCAGGCCTGACCCGACACGCTGCCGACGTCGTCGTCGACAAACAGGGATACAGTGCGTTCTTTCCGGGATCATGTGCCCTGCCGGAAATTCTCCAGGACCGAAATATCGACACCGTATTAATCGCGGGCGTACTCACCAATATCTGTTGTGAAAGTTCCGCACGGGATGCTTCGGGACGTGGCTTCCGGGTGGTTATGGTCGCCGATGCCAATGCCGCCCGCAGCGACGAGGAACACCAGTCCGCGCTCTACAACGTGCTGCGTAATTTTGGCGATGTCCGACTGACCGGCGACCTCATCGACGTGCTTTGCGCGTCCCGTGCCACTGCATGAGCAAAATGCCGCCGATCACCATCATGCCGCCCAGCGCCTGAACCAGACTGAGGGTTTCCGAGAAGAGAAACCAGGCAAGGGCAATGCTCGCAACAGGCTGCAGGTTATTCATCATCGCGGTATTTTCAGCACCGATCCGGGGAATTGCCGCATAGAAAAAGGGGATGGAAGCGGCCTGACACAGAACGACCCCACCAGCGCCCAGCCAGCCGGTTCCCGTTTCCGGAAAAACCAGACCGCCGGATAAAACAGAAATAATCGACAGGGCCACACAGGCGGCCAGTGTCATGTGAAAGGTCATGACAAAGACGTCGACGTCACGCATTGCCCGGCCGACCCAAACAACATTCAGCGCGCAGGCCGTCCCGGCTGTCAGACTGATGACGACACCGCGCCAATCGACATCACCGACACTGACACCGAGCATCACCCCCAATCCACAGAACGACATCGCCAGCGACAGGCATGTCACCAGCCCCAGCCATTTCCGGTCCATTGCCGCCATGATGATCGCGACCAGCGGCGGGTAGACAAAGAACAGCAACGCGGCGAGGCCGACCGGAATATACCGGACAGCGCCGATATTGCCGTAGAACGCGACCGACATCAGCAGGCCAAGGCCGACGCAGTGCCACCACACTTTCCGTGGAATGCGCAGATTGCGACCGCTCGCCAGGCAAAGTGCCCCGACCAGCAAGACGCCGACGACGGTTCGCACCGTCGCAATGGACAGGGGATCTGTCCCGCCATTATAGGCGGCACGGGATAAGGCCACCGCTGCGCCCAGCCCCCCTGACGCACCGATGGCAAACAGATATCCCTGTAACCTGTCCCTCCGATTCATGGCGGGACGCTATAGGAAGCCCTATACGAAAGCGAGGATATCCATCACCGGAATACCGGTGAAACCAGCCTCCCCTTCAAACCCGGTCAGGACCCGGTCGCGAGCGGCCCCTTCATCAGTTGCCCGGTGTAACTGCCCGTGGAAACACCATTGTCGAAGGCGAGACCGCCGTTGACGATTGTCGCCATGATGCCATCCGCCTTCTGCACAAAGCGACGCGCCCCTGCCGGAAGATCGCGCTGCACTGTCGGCATCTGGGGCCGGACAGTATCAGCATCGAATATCACGATATCCGCCGCATAGCCGGTGCGCAGCAGGCCGCGGTTCGGCATTTCCCAGGCGGACGCATTGTCGAAGGTCATCATCCGGACGGCTTGTTCCAGTGTGAAGGCCTGCTTGTCCCGCACCCAATAGGCCAGCATGTGCGTCTGCAGCGACGATCCCATTTCCTGGCAAACATGCGCGCCGGAATCGGAGAATGTCGCCAGGGTTCGCGGGTGCTTCAACATACCCAACACATCATCGGGCTTTTCGTTGACGATTGGCTGGACGAAAATCTGGTCTTCGTTCTCCAGCATCAGATCGATGATAACCTCGACCGGGTGCTTGCCGCTTTTCTGCGACAGCTCGGCGATGGTCGGATCGTCCCAACGAACATCCTTCATTGCAAAAAGGTTGTCGTAATCCGGCTTCTTGGGATCGGTCGTCGCCATACCACCGCCCTGAAACTCGGTATCACGCGGCCGCATGCCCGCTTCATCAGCGATCAGCTTTACGCGGACCTCGGGATCGGCAAACAATCGTTTCTGTTCGTCCAGCGATTGCGCCCGCACCGTCTTCCAGTTCGGCAGCACGTCGAACGGCAAGTATGATTTCAGCGAAAACAGCGCGTTGATCGAACGCGTCGTGGCCTGACCGAACATCCGGCCACCGGCGGCAACGGTGTCGTCGATATACTGTGTCTGATACTGCCACGAATTCGGCTCGACACCCTGTCGGGTCGATATCGTCCCGAACATGACCGGCCGGCCACTGGTCAGCGCGACATTCCGCAGTTCATCAAGGCAGGCGCGCTGCGCCTCGCCGGATGCGACATCGGGGCCAATCTGGAAAATTCCCGTATCCAGTTCCGTCATGGCATCAACCAGATAATTGATTTCATTCCAGTCGCCGATACGGCTGGCGACCGGCGCGCCGCCCGGCGCGAAATGCGTAGATGCCCGCGACGTCGACAAGCCGATAGCCCCGGCACGAATTGCTTCGGTGACCTGCGCCTTCATTGCTTTCAGATCGTCTTCGGTCGCGCGCTCCGTCATCGCGCGCTCGCCCATCACGTACATCCGCAATGCGGAGTGACCGATATAGGCGCCGTAATTGATAGCCTTGGGAACGCTTTCAACCATCTGCAGATATTCCGGATACGTCTCCCAGCTCCAGTCGATCCCCGCCATCACCGCTTCCGACGGAATATCCTCTACCGCTTCCAGGCATTTCGCATACCATTCGCGGTCTTCTTCCTTGCAGGGAGCCAGCGCGAAACCACAATTGCCCATGAAGACGCTGGTCACCCCATGCCAGCACGAACAGCTTCCAAGCGGGTCCCAGGCGACCTGTGCATCCATGTGGGTGTGTCCGTCGATAAATCCGGGCGCGACGATCAGCCCGTCCGCATCGATCGTTCGTTCAGCAGTGGCGCGGATACGACCGATCTCGACAATTATGCCGTCCTTGACGCCGACATCCGCCCGGTACCGGGCCATCCCTGACCCGTCCACAATGGTCCCGTTCCTGATAACAATATCCAGACTCATGACCTCTCCCCCGAATCATCAGCCGCCACAAGAAGCGGCAACATCGATCTTAACGCCATTTTTAGCGATCCGTCACGGTCCGCGAATCAGAGGACGTTTGTTCGGGTCCCGCGAGTGGTTTGACCGCGCTTGTCACAATTCCTTCACATCGCGTCGATATAGGTACATCCTTGCGAATGGCGGGGCGTATGAAAGACACAATGGAATTCGTTGAAAAGAGCAAAACGGAAGTTGCACCCCGTCAGGCGATTGCGACGATAAATCCGGATTCACCCGATCGCTTCATCAATCGGGAACTGTCCTGGCTCGCATTCAACGAACGCGTTCTCAAGGAAGCAGACAATCCCAACAACCCATTGCTGGAACGGCTGCGGTTCCTGTCGATTTCCGCCAATAATCTCAATGAATTTTTCATGGTCCGGGTCGCCGGCCTGAAAGGTCAGGTCGAAGCACAGGTCGACTTTTCCAGCCAGGAAGGCCTGACACCAGGACAGCAACTGGATCAGACTCACTTGCGGGCTGCCTCGATCATGGACGAGCAACAACATTGCTGGACCAGACTTCGTCCATTGCTTGCGGATGCCGGAATTTCCGTTGTGACCCGACCGGACGAATTGCTTGATGGCGACCGCGAATGGCTGACAGCCGAATTTCAGGAAAAGCTTTTTCCCGTCCTGACTCCCATCGCCATTGACCCTGCGCACCCGTTTCCCTTCATCCCCAATCTCGGCTTCGCGATGGTGCTGCGCCTGCATCGCCGGGACCAGGGAAAATCCATGAATGCCCTGATCCCGGTCCCGCAACTGATGCAGCGCTTCACCCGCCTGCCGGGCGACGACATCCGCTTTATCACGATTGAAACGATGATCGCGCTGAATATCGAGCGGCTGTTCCCCGGCTTTGAGGTACAGGAAATCGCGCAATGCCGTGTCCTGAGGGACAGCGATATCGAGATCGAGGAAGAAGCCGAAGACCTTGTTCGTCTCTACGAAAGCGCCATCAAGCAACGGCGGCTCGGCTCAATTATCCGGCTTTCCATCAACAGCAGCATGTCGCAGAACCTTCAGGAATTTCTCGTCGAACAACTCCACGCATCGACTGAGGACGTTTTCAAATTCGATGGTCTAATGGGGCTGGCGAGCACCAGCCAGATGATCGTGAAAGACCGGCCGGACCTGCTGTTCACGCCCTATACACCACGTTTTCCCGAACGCATCATCGATTGCGGCGGCGACCATTTCGAGGCAATCCGCGCCAAGGACCTTCTGGTCCATCAGCCCTTCGAAAGCTTCGATGTCGTCGTCCAGTTCCTGCGCCAGGCGGCGCGCGACCCGCAGGTCGTCGCGATCAAGCAGACCCTGTACCGGACCAGTGAGGATTCACCGATTATCGCCGCATTGATCGAAGCGGCGGAGGCCGGAAAATCCGTTACCGCACTGGTCGAACTGAAGGCCCGGTTTGACGAGGAACGGAACATCCGCTGGGCGCGAAATCTGGAACGCGCGGGCGTGCACGTCGTTTACGGCTTCGTGCATCTTAAAACCCACATGAAACTGTCGCTTGTCATCCGGCGGGAGGGTGGATCGCTGCGCTCCTACTGTCATTTTGGCACGGGAAACTATCATCCGATAACCGCGCGGATATACACCGACCTGTCATACTTCACCTGTAATCCGGTCCTCTGTCGCGATGCCGCCAGACTGTTCCATTACACGACCGGCACCGCCGAACCGGAAGGCATGGAGAAAATTTCCTATTCGCCCATATCCCTGCGACCAACGCTGCTGCAGCTTATTGAAGATGAAGCCGCTTTTGCGAAGGCCGGCAAACCCGCCGCGATCTGGCTCAAGCTCAACTCGCTGGTTGATGGCCAGATCATCGATGCGCTGTACCGCGCTTCCGGTGCCGGCGTCTCGATCAGGCTTATTGTGCGGGGCATATGCTGCCTGCGGCCGGGCGTCCCGGGCCTTTCGGAAAACATCGAGGTCAAATCCATGATCGGCCGTTTTCTGGAGCACAGCCGGATCGTCTGTTTCGGGGCGGGGCACGGATTGCCGTCCGCACAGGCGAAAGTTTACATATCGTCCGCCGACTGGATGCCCCGCAACCTGGACCGACGCGTCGAATCCTTCGTGCCCATCGAAAATGAAACCGTTCACTCGCAGATCGTCGACCAGATCATGGAAATCTCCCTGAATGACGAGGTCCAATCCTGGGAGATGCACGCCGACGGCACCTATACCAAGGTCTCCAACGACCCGGATGGATTCAGCGCACATACCTATTTCATGACACATCCCAGCCTGTCAGGTCGGGGCAGTGCACGCGAAACGACGGGATAACCGGTCTACTGATCGGCGGTAAAAATCACCGGCCGACCATTGCCAGCCATGCGCTTGAAAAATTCGCGCAAATAGGCGAACCACTCCCATGTATACGCGAAGTCGTCCTCGCCGTATTCCGGCCAGGCCCCTTTGCAGTGATGAAAATATTTCTGGTGAAGCCAATCTCTATCGATCGGGTTTAGGGCCACTGCGATATCGACAACTTCGGATGGCTCAATCAATCGAATGAAATACCATTCCTCGTTCTCGATCAGGCGCTTTCCGCCCAAAACGCAGAATTTCAAAGGATAGCTTCCGTGAGCCTCCGGCAGCGCATAGGGGGTATCTTTGAAACTGCTCTTATAAAATTCGGGCGTGTCCGGCGGGAAATCACCAAGGCTTCGATGAATGGCGTCCCAAGCCTTATCAGTTTCGCACAGGTATGATTTGTCCCACCGCGGTTCGATAACGCTTTTCTCAAAATCTATACGCGCCTCATCTCCTTCGCAGGCAACGAGACTGTCACGCTCTTCCGATGTAATCGCAAAATGAACACCACGTGCGGCCATCGCACCCTCGTCATCTGCCCAAATACACCAAAACGCACCGTGGCGGAGGGAGGGGGACTCGAACCCCCGCATGAGTTTTATCCCATGACGGATTAGCAATCCGTTGCATTACCACTCTGCCATCCCTCCATCGGTGACGACCGCCTGTTCCTAACCGCGGTTCGAAAGGCTGTCAACGATTCTGCGACGTTTCGCACCACCTCGGCAAAAACTAGTTCTGGAGCCTTGCGAGCGCGGCATCCAGATCGGCGATGAGGTCATCCGGATCCTCGATTCCCACGGACAGGCGCAGCAGGTCATCCGGGGTCCGCGTCCCCTCGCCTTCGACCGTCGCGCGATGTTCTATAAGGCTTTCAACCCCGCCCAGCGATGTCGCCGGCTTGAACAGACGACAGGATGTTGCGACCCCCCGGGCCATTGCCGCGTCGCCCCGTATCAGGATCGACAGCATGCCGCCAAAGCCGCCAGTCATCTGCCGTTTTGCGATGTCATGCCCCGGATGATCCGGCAGACCGGGATACAGCACCCTGGTGACCGCTTCATGCCCGGCCAGGTGTTCGGCAATCCTTTGCGCCCCCCGTGATGCGGCATTGACCCGCAAATACAGCGTCCGCATGCCGCGCAACAGCAGGAAGGCTTCAAAAGGCCCCAGTACCGCACCGCCATAGGCCCGCTGCTGCCCGACCCGTTCCCAGAACTCATCGTCCTTTGCCGTTACCAGCATGCCCGCAATCGCGTCGGAATGGCCATTCAGGTACTTGGTTGCCGAATGCATGACGATATCGGCGCCCAGTTCGATCGGTCGGGTCAGCACCGGCGTCGCCACCGTACTGTCAACCGCTAGGCGCGCCCCCGCGCCATGGGCGATTTCCGCCGCCGTGGCGATATCCGTCACGGTCCAGACCGGATTACAGGGCGTTTCCACCCAGACCAGCTTGGTTTGCCCGGGCCGGACGGCCGCCGCCAGCGCATCCCAGTCTTCCGTCGGCACGAAATCAACCGATATTCCCCACCCAACAGCGAATTCCCGCAGCCGTTTCGCCAACCCGTAATACATCGCATCGGGCGCAACCACGTGGTCGCCCGGTTTCAGCGACTGGATAACCGCTGCGGCTGCTGCCATGCCGGACCCGAAGCACATTGCCGCCGCGCCGCCCTCAAGGCTGGCAAGCAGCGCTTCCGCGCTCTGATATGTCGGGTTGTCCGCCCGCGAATAGGTGCGGCCATCGATGCTCTCATAGTCGACGTTGCGGACATATGTGGTTGCGACATGTACGGATGGCACGACCCCGCCTGTAGCGGAATCAATCGCCCCCAGCGCCTGTGCGGCGCGGGTTGCGGGCTTCCAGTCCTCGTTCTTCATCGCCGGGTTATACGCGCACGCCAAACCGGCTGAAAGACAAATAAGCCCCTCAATGCCTGATCCCTTTGTCAAACAGGGGAATATGCTTGTATCGAAAGGGAATTATCAAAATCGCCCCGGCAACGAATCCGCCGATATGCGCCCACCAGGCAGTCTGGCTTTCGGGATGGGTGTAAACGCTGAAAATCTGTAATCCAAACCAGAACGCCAGCACGACATAGGCCGGCAACCGCAGCGGCAGACGCATGAATACCAGCACCAGTACCTTGACCCGCGGATGCAGCATCAGATACGCGCCCAGCACACCGGCGATTGCGCCGCTCGCCCCGATCAGCGGCGATTGCGACAGCGGCTGACTGACGGCAAAGGCCAGCGTGGCAAGGGCGCCGCAGAGGAGATAGAAGACGAGGAAGCGGATATGGCCCATCGAATCCTCGATATTGTCGCCAAACACCCACAGAAACAGCATGTTTCCGATCAGATGCATCCATCCGCCGTGCAGAAACATTGACGAAATAACCGTTGCTTCCGCCGGCAGCCGCCACAATGCCGGCGACAGCGTTTTCGCGTCGAACAGGACCGCCGGTATCGTGCCGTAAGACAGGGTAAAGCCCATAGCCTCGCGCTGTGGCAGGTTTTCCTGCCACAGAAACACCGCGATACAGACCGCCATGATAGCAACTGTCACGGCCTGGAACGGAATAATCCGAAGGGGGTTGTCGTCCTTGAGGGGCAGCAGCATGATCCGGCGAGCTTGCCTCGCCAGCCAGTCGCCGTCAAAGGCGGATTCGCATCCGCCGGGACGATTGGTATAGACTTTTCGACAGCATGGCGCGTGCATGCGCCATGCCCTTTTGAACAAGATTAAGAAACGGGAACGTCACAAAATGACAGACGGCACGATGAATGGTGGTGAAGTGATTGTTGCGACCTTGTTGTCGCGCAGCATTGAGACGGTGTTTTTTGTCCCCGGCGGGACCTATGTGACCGTGCTGGAGGCACTGAGCCGGGTTCAAAACAAGATTCGCTCGGTACCGACACGGCTGGAATCCTCCGCGGCCTTCGCCTGCGACGCCTATGCCGGCATCAGCCGCAAGCCATCCTGCATGTTCGTATCGCGCGCACCGGGTGCTTCAAACGCCGTCATCGGCGTGCACAACGCCATGCAGGCCTCGCGCCCCTTCGTCCTGTTCATCGCCGATATCCCCAAGACCCAGAAAGGTCGCGAGGCGTTTCAGGAAGTCGAATACAAGCTGATGTTCGAACCGGTCGCCAAAGCGGTCCTGGAGGTCAATTCCTTCGATGAGGTCGGACAGGTCACCGCGCGCGCCATCGACCTTTCGGTCAGCGGCAGGCCCGGCCCGGTCGTCTGTGTCGTTTCCAAGGATATCCTGGACGGCAAGACCGGTAATCCGGTTATTCCGAAAATGCCCGCACCGGTCGTCATGGGCCCGGAATGCAATACCGTCGCCGCAGCGGCAACGATGATCCGCGAAGCCAAAAATCCGATCATCCTGGCCGGTGAAATGGTCCCGGCGGAAGGCGAAACCGAAGCCTTGCAGCAATTCGCCGAAGCCAGCGGCGCCGGCGTGCTGGTCGCCTATCGCCAGCAGGACATCATCGACAACGAGCACCCGGCCTATTTCGGGCAGTTGACGCTCAACCGCCTGCCCTTCCAGAAGGAAGCGCTCGATGAATGCGACCTGATCATCAGCATCGGCTGCCGGCTGGATAGCGCCACGACCGCAGACTTCAAGATGTTCCGCGACGACCAGAAAATGATCATGGTCTATCCGGACTCGGCCACGTTCTCGCAGTGGCAGGCGGATGTCGCCATCGGCTCCCATGCCGGGCCGGCGATGCGCGCCCTGACCGAGGCATTGGAAACAACGCCCCCGCCGGCCGACCGGATCGCCTGGCGCGACGGCGTGCATGACAAGGAAGTCGCCTATGCCCAGCCGGGTGACATCGAAATCCAGGGCGATGTCGACATGTCGAAGGTCATCACAACCTTCATGGAACTCGCGCCGCAGGATGTCATCCATTCATCCGATGCCGGCACCTTTGGCCGCTGGCTGCATCGCTATTATCGCTTCCGCCAGCCCTACTGCAACCTTGGCCCGGTTTCCGGCGCCATGGGCTACGGCGTGCCCGGCGCCATCGGCGCGCAGCTCGCGGCCCCCAACCGCATGGTCTTTTCATGGGTCGGCGACGGCGGATTCCTGATGACCGGTCAGGAAGCGGCCGCGATCGTGCAGGAAAACCTGCCGGTAAAAATCATCGTCTGCGACAACTCCGCCTGGGGCTCGATCATGGTGCACCAGCAGAAGCGCTTCGGCGACTGGGATTTCGGTACGCGCCTGAAAAGCCCCGACTTCACCATGCTGGCGCGCGGCTACGGCATGGAAGCGTTCACCGTCCGCAAGACCGCGGAATTCGCCGACGCCCTGAAAGGCGCCATGGCCCATGACGGACCGGCGCTGATTCACATTCTGCTCGATCTGCGCGACGTATCACCCTATTCGGGAAGTGCCCGCTAACGGCGTCTAACGCTTCTCGTACTGCTTGTTGCCGAACAGGGTTTCCCAGGCTTCCTTGCTATGGGCGCCCTGCCGGCGATTATCCTTGAGCACCTTCAGGCCACGCTGTACCGCCGGGCGGTCATACATCGCCATGAACCAGCGCTTCAGGTTCGGGGTGTCTTCCAGGTCCTGCCCCTGTGCCTTGTAAGGGCGTAGCCACGGGAACGTCGCCATGTCGGCAATCGAATATTCGTCGCCGGCAAGCCATTCGGCTTCGGCCAACCGCCGATCGATCACGCCATAAAGGCGGTTCGCTTCGTTGGTATACCGGTCGATCCCGTATGCGATCTTTTCCGGCGCGTAATCGCGAAAGTGATGTGCCTGCCCCAACATGGGACCAACACCGCCCATCTGGAACATCAGCCACTGAATGACGTCGTAGCGGCCACGCATGTCCTGTGGCATGAATTTCCCGGTCTTTTCCGCCAGATACATCAGCATCGCCCCGGATTCAAAAACCGAATACGGCGCCCCCCCCGGACCATCCGTATCGATCATCGCCGGCATCTTGTTGTTTGGGCTGATTTTCAGGAAATCCGGATCGAACTGTTCGCCTTTTCCAATGTCGATTCCGTGGATATTGTATTCCAGGCCACATTCCTCAAGCATGATATGGACCTTGTGCCCATTCGGCGTCGGCCACGTAAACAATTCGATCATCGCTGCCCCTCCCCTTGTGAATCAGTTAGTTTAGCGGCTTAGATAAGCAGCTTTAGCGATACCGGCAAGTTTCAAGGGGTCACGACATTGACGATTACGCTTTACGAAAACTTTCGCGCCGTCTTCTATCTTCCCTTCTACGCGGCACACGCACTGGACGCCTATGCGGCCGAAGGGGTCGACGTTCGACTGGAAACCTCGCCCAGTCCGGAAATGTCCGCAACAGCGTTGCTCAACCAGGATACGGACGTTTCCTGGGGCGGCCCGATGCGCGTTCTTCTGACACATGACCGGCTCCCCGACTGTAACCTCGTAGCATTCTGCGAAGTCGTTACCCGTGACCCGTTCTTTATCATTGGCCGCACGCCGCAACCGAACTTCCACCTGCAGGACCTTCTCGAAATGCAGGTTGGTACGGTCAGTGAAGTGCCGACCCCCTGGCTTTGCCTGCAGGACGACTTGCGTCGTCTGAATCTCGATCCGGATGCGCTGGACCGCATTCCCGACCGCAGCATGGCGGAAAACGAAGCCGCATTGCGCGACGGAACCCTGGACGCCGTTCAGGTCTTCCAGCCCTATGCCGAACATCTGCTGCGCGATGGCGCAGGCCATATGCTTTATGCGGCGGCATCGCGCGGCCCCTGTTCCTACACGACGCTCTACACGACCCGAAATACGCTGGAAGAACAGCGCGATTCCCTGCTCGCCATGACCCGTGCGATCTACCGAATGCAGAAATGGCTGCACGGCAGTTCCGATGAGACAGTTGCTGACACGGTCGCCTCCTTCTTTCCCGGCCTCGACCGGGATGTACTGACAGCCATCATCGCCAGGTACCGGGAACTTGGAATCTGGGGCACCAATCCGATTCTTCCTCAGGGAGGATTCGAGCGTTTGCGGGATTCATGCCTGTCCGGTGGATTGATCAGTCGTGCCGCCGCCTATGCCGAATGTGTCGACACCAGCCTGGCGGAAGAAGTCATAGCCGCCGACCCGCCCCCCATGTGACACATTCGCGGATAGCCTGTTTGGACCGCATGGCATAATCTGACCGCGACGGGGGAAACAATACGTGTACGAAACAATCAAACTGGAACAGCAGGGCATCGTCACGATCCTGACGCTTGACCGCCCGGCAATCCTGAATGCGGTAAACAGCACCATGCGGCTGGAGTGCATTGATGCATTGCGCGCGTTCAATGCCGACCCCGAACGGCGCGCCATCGTCCTGACCGGCGCCGGTGACAGGGCACTATCCGCAGGACAGGACCTGGTCGAAGCATCGCAGCAGGGCCCCGATGATGTCGATGCCGCGATTGAACTGGGCCGGCGCTTCTTCGATGCCATCCGTGCGCTCGACAAGCCCTGCATTACGGCCATCAACGGTATCGCCGCCGGTGCGGGCTTCCAGGCGGCACTGCTGTCCGACATGCGCGTTGGCCATCCGGGAGTCCGCATGGGACAACCGGAAATTAACGCCGGATTGCCGAGTGTGATCGGCACCCGGATCATGAACCTGTCGCTTGGCCATATGCTGACAGTTGACCTGTCGCTGACCGGTCGACTGGTCGAGGCAGAAGAAGCACAACGGCTTGGCATGTTGAATTTCGTGGTCCCGGCGGACCAGGTCCTGCCGCGCGCAATTGCGCTCGCCGAAGAACTGGCCGCCAAGCCGCCAACCGCCTTCCGGCTGACCAAGCGTGCATTCCGGGAAGCCACCCGCGAAGTATTTGAAGATGCGCTCGACACCGGCGCCAGATTGCAGAAAATTGCCTTCGCCAGCGGTGAGCCGCAGGCGGCGATGAAAAAGTTCCTGGACAAGAAAAAGCAGAAGGATTGACGCAATGACCGATTTTATCAACCAGAGCCGACTGGATGGACGAGTCGCAATCGTAACCGGTGGCGGCAACGGAATCGGCCGCGCGACATCACGAGCCCTTGCACAGGCCGGCGCCATCGTGGCGGTCACTGACATCGATGCTGAAGCCGCCGGTGCTGTCGCCGACGAAATTTCCGCCGAAAGCACCCGGTCAGAAGCACACGCCCTCGATATCACCGATGACGCACAGGTCGACGACGTTGTCGATCGCGTTTTCGATACGCATGGCCGCATCGATATCCTGATAAACAATGCCGGGATCGCCATCCGCCACCCGACGATCGAAATGTCCACGCCTGTCTGGAGCAAGGTTGTGGACGTGAACCTGAATGGGCATTTTTATTGCGCCCGCGCCGTCGGCCGGCACATGGTCGCAGCCCGCAGCGGCGCCGTCGTGATGCTGGCCTCGATCATGGGATTGACCGGTGGCGGCAAATTCCCCAACCCTGCCTATCACGCAACCAAGGGCGCCATCGTCAATCTCGTGCGCTCACTGGGCGTCGAATGGGCCCCGATCGGTATTCGTGTCAATGCAGTGGCGCCGACCTATGTGCAGACACCGCTCACGGAAAAGATGCTGCAGGACAACGAAACCAGCAACTATATCCTGGACAATACCCCGATGCATCGGCTGGCAACCCCGGATGAGATTGCAGCGGCGATCCTGTTTCTGTCCGGCGATTCAGCCAGCATGATCACGGGGCATACATTGCCGGTCGACGGTGGCTGGGTGGCGCGCTAGCCCCAGCTTTCGACCGCGCCTTTGCGGCGGACGTTTCTCTTGACCGCTCCCGCACCATTGCCGCCGCTCAGGTCCGCTGTGGATTCGGCCTTGCCGAAAAGGTAACCCTGTCCAAAACCAACCTTGCAGGTTTTCAGAAACTTGACGGTTTCCTCGGTTTCGATGAATTCCGCGATCGTTGCAATCCCAAGGTCATTACACAATCCGGACATGGCGACGAGAAATGCCTTGTCCCGATCCGATGCCGTTGCGTCCACAACGTATTGCCCGTCGATCTTGACGAAATCAACGTCCAACGCCTTCAGATATTCAAACGCTGACTGACCGGCGCCGAAATCGTCCAGGCACACTTCGAAGCCATCCTTGCGGAGACTGGCGATTACATTATTGGCCCTCACCAGGTCTGAAATTCGCGCCGTTTCGGTGATTTCAAAAAGCAGGCTTTTGTGCAGATCAGGTGTTTTCTTGATGACGGACCTTAGTTCCTTCACAAAGGCATCTGAATCAATCGAACGTCCCGAAATATTCATCGCAATCGGCAGAATCTTGCCACCCTCTGCAAAGGTTTTCATTCGGGAAATCAATTTGCGGCAAAGCGCCATATCAAAAGTGGCGATCATACCGTTGTCTTCGGCAAAGCAGATGAAATTGAAAGGATTCATCTTCGTCGGGCTGTTATTCAGCCGGACCAGCGCTTCGAAATGGTGCACCTTGCGGTCATCGAGCCCAACAATCGGCTGGTAGGCGATATCGAACTGTCCCGTATTGATGATCGTTTTCACTTCGGCAAGATGCTCCGTCGCCTTGGCCAGCCGGTCCGAAATATTCATCGACAGGGCCTGGGAGCGTCCGATATTGCTTTCCTGCGCTACCTGCTGGATCGTGTAAAGAAGCGCTTGCGCCATGTCTTCGCCGCTTACATTCAGGGCATCAACACCGGCGGATTCCGCCGTAACAGAAACGCCGATACCCTTGGGGTCGGCTTCCATCGCAAATTCGGACAGTTGCAACTTGGCGGATTCAATATCCAGCCCCGCATCATGCAGGACACTGAATTGTTCCGCGCCAAGTTGTGCTGCGGAATCACCTTCCAGAGAGATCGCACGCATGAATGTGCCAAGGCGGTTCATCAGAAGTTTTTGTTCCGCGCCGCTCAAACGGCCTTCCAACTCCGACAGTCCCGTCATTCCGACGAAGGTCAGTTCCCCTTTGGGAACACCGCTATCCGCTTTCTCGAAATGTGCCTTGATACTGCCGCCGAAACCATCGGCATTGAGTAGTCCTGAACCCTTGTTACGGTCCGCATCCTGCGAATCATCACGCCCCGCATCAACGACGCTGGCCGTAAGAAAACAATGCCTGTCCAGATCGGGAACACCATACCCATTCAGCGATAGCAGGATATTCGGCTTACCCGCCCGCGTGAAACTGACACGGACATCCTTGAACCGCTCGCCCTTCGTAGCCCGGATCAGAAGCGCTTTCAGAAGCGGCTGTTCGCCCGGTTCCGACAGCCCCTTAAACTGCTGCCCGGCCAGTTTCCCGGGCGCAATGCCAAACAAATGCTGTGTCGCCCCGTTCGCGAATACAATATTTCCCGATGGCTCAATTTCCAGCAATGCATCTGCCGTGCAAAAGGCAAAGGCAAGGTAACGCGCCATCTCCATACGGCTGCTGTTCGCAGCTGTAACGGCTGTTTTCTTGCGGGATTTATCTGCGACGGATGCTGCACTCATGGTCCCAAATTAATGTCGCAGAACAGTTAATAAATCGTTCGCTCTCCTTTGCGCGAACCGTCAACCAGGATTCCACGAATGATGCTCATACCAGTGCTTTGCGATATCGGCCCGGCGACAAACCCAGACATCGTCAAAACCACCAATATAGTCCAATAATCGCTGCAAACCCGCGGCCCTGCCCGGGTGGCCGATAATCCGGTTATGGAGCCCGACAGACATCATTTTAGGGGCATCAGCACCTTCACGGTAAAGCGTGTCGAACGCATCCTTGGTAAAGTTAAAAAAGTCATCGGCGGTACTCATATACCCACGCATGAACTTAACGTCGTTATTTGTCAACGTGTAGGGCACAATCAGATGGGGTTTGGTCCCCGACGAGGTCTCCACCGTTGTCCAATAAGGCAATTCATCGCTATAGGAGTCCGAATCATACGTAAAAACCGCCTTCCTCAACCAATAGGCGCCGTGTGTTATCGCTGGGTGCGTAGCGGCAGTACCAGCCAAGCGGGCGATGCCCCACCGTCTTTTTAAGGGATTCAACGGCGCGGCGAATATGGTCGCGCTCCGTTTCGACATACAGCCGGTATTGCTCCAGCCAGCGCCAGCCATGACAACAGACATCGTAATCCGCGGCCTGAATTGCCCCAGCCGCTTCCGGATTGCGCTCAAGCGCCAGCGCGCAGCCGAATACGGTCAGCGGCATGTCATGGTCCGCAAACATGCGCATCAGCCGCCAAAACCCGACACGACTGCCATATTCGAACATCGATTCCGCGCCCTGGTTTCGCATACCCGGGGCGAATTGGGATGTCGTGCTTTCCGTTAATCCTGATTCACTGAAATCCTCACCATCGAGGATCGAGGATTCTGAACCTTCCTCGTAATTGATAACAAAATTAATCGCCAGGCGGGCCCCGCCCGGCCATTTCGGGTCCGGTGGATTGGCGCCATACCCGATCACGTCGCGTGGATATTCCGATGTCATATTCTATCTCCCGGGCCAGACTGGCTGATGCGTTGTAAGCGGCACCGGCGGCCGGGACCAATGCGGCTGGGTTTCCGATAACGTTACGGCCGGCGCAAGATGGCGAATAGTACCAAAGCTGCATTCTGTTTCCATCGTCAGATCCATGACATCAGCCAGCGACGGGTCAGGCAGGCTGAGAGCGTTTGCTTCCGCCGCAACCCGGCCCAGACGTTTGAGCCAGTGTGCCGTCTGCACCAATGAAACCCGAACATGATAACTGCCCCCCTCAACCGCGCGCCGCCGCAATGCCTCCATGACGCCAAAGGCGCCCAGATAGCCGGTCACGTAATCCAGCACCTGTGCCGGCAAATGCTGCGGCGTCCCGTGCAGGTCACCGCTTTGCTCATGCACGATGCCGCTGCAGCATTGCACAATACTGTCGAAGCCACGCTTGCCGTTCCAGGGGCCTGCATGGCTGAAGGCGCAGAGTGACAGACTGACCATACCGGGCCGCAATGCGGCGAGGGCTTCGGGCGAAAACCCACGTCCAGCGATCGTCCCGGGCCGGTACCCCTGGGAAAACACATCAGACGATTTTACCAGACGGCGCATCACGTCCTTGCCCGATTCCGAAGCGATATCGATCTCTGCCGCGTATTTTCCGTATCCGGTATCGACCACCAATGCTTCATTGAAGGCAAGGTTCGGGCCGCTGATCCGCATCACATCGGCGCCGTGTTCGGCCAACGTGCGCCCGCACATTGGACCAGCGATGACCCGCGTCACATCGACCACGCGAATACCGGCCAGGGGGCGATCGCCATCCGGCAAAGGTTCAGGATCGCTGTCACCGACCTTGGTGATATCGAACAAGGGTAGCCCGTCGACCGCCGCCGATTGCGGATGCGCCACCCATTCCTCCGGCGACCGGACCATGCCGGCAATCGAATTGGCCTCGGTTACCGCGGTTTCGAGGTCCAACGCATCCCAGCCTGCAACTGCCGCGGCAACGGATTCCTTCGTTTCGTCTGCGCCCAGCAGGGCCACGGTCCGCGCCCGGTGATGCGGATAGTTGCAATGCAGTTGCACCCACCGGCCATCGCGGCATTGATAAATTCCCGAGACAGGATCCGCCGCATGCATCTTCTTGCCGTTCTGGTGGAGAAAGCGATCGCTGCGCATCGCCATCGCGGCCCGGCGGACATCAAGGGAAACCGTTTGCTGGCGGCCGGTTCGCATCTCCCACAGATTAGCCGCCGCCAGCCCGGTCGCGGCAATCACCGCGGCGCCAGCGGTACCAATACGAAAATTGCTCGCCAGAATTGGGTCGGCACCGGTAATGCGCACCTGATCGCCCGACGCGGGATCAAGCCCGACGGTCGCCAGAATATCATTCAGGGCAGCGTAACTATCGTCATGGTTTTTCATCATCCCTCGTTTTGCCAGGCGGGTGGTCAAGGCTCAAAAGGTGACCACAATCCCGGCCGACGATCAACCGCATGCCATCGCAGGCAAGCTATCACGATCAGAAACCATACCCGAACCCGGCCGCAAACTGATACGATGCCCCACACCTTCCCAAGCAGGGACAAGACACCCGATGCCACAATCACGAATGATCGTTTCTGTAATCATACTGGCACTGTTCTTCAGTACCGGTGCGCGGGCCGGCGGCGGTGGCGTGGATATCGACGCCGGAAAACGCCTGGCGGAACAGCTCTGCGCGCGCTGTCACGCCATCGAAATCTCCGGCAACAGCCCGTTCGCCCCCGCCCCGCCCTTCCGTATCCTTCCGCAACGATACGACCTTGAAAACCTGGCGGAAGCTCTCGCCGAAGGCATCGCCGTCGGTCATGAGGCAATGCCCCAGTTCGAAATGTCGCCGGAACAGATCGATGATTTCCTCGGCTACCTGGAATCGCTGAACTGAACCGGCATGGCCGATCCAATTGTTCCGCCTGCGGAGATCGACAATCTTTCACGGCTGCGTGAAACCGGATGCCGCGCAACAAGGTCTGTGCTATCCCTAACACGGGGCTAAAAAGAACCGGAGACAGATCAATGGACACGAAGATTTCCGAATATCGGAACCCTGCCCGACGGGCGATTCATGCGACGGCCGCGATTGCAGTATCCTGTTTCGCGCTACTGGCGCTGACGGCGACGGATGCCCGCGCCGAACCACGCAAATTCGTCATTGATCCGACGCATCTGTCGATCGGCTTTCTGGTTGACCACGCGGGATTCGCCAAGGTCCTGGGCATGTTCCGCAAGGCGACCGGCGAGGTCACCTATGTATGAAGAAACGAAAACACTCAGCACCGTCAAGGTCGTGATCGATACCGAAAGCGTCTACACCAATCACAAAAAGCGCGATGAACACATGCGCAGCCCGGACTTCCTCAATGCCGGCGAATTCCCGGAGATGGTCTTCACGCTGACCGGGTCAAAGGCATCCGGCGAAAACTCGGGTACGATTACCGGCGACCTGGATATGTTGGGCCAGAAACGCCCGGTGACACTTGACGTCACCCTGAACAAGGCCGCGGAGTACCCGTTCGGCGGCGGCGCTTTCAGCAGCAAACCTTATGCGATCGGAGTTTCGGCACGAGGCTCGTTCAAGCGCAGTGACTACGGCATGACTTATGGGGTCGAACAGGGCTGGGTCGGTGATGAAGTCGAACTGATCATCGAATTCGAAGCCGTCCGGCAGGAATAGTCTTAATCGGGGCCCGGCCGCGTGATCAGTAGGGGTCGTCCCCGCCCCCCATCATCACCGCCAGGCCAACCGCAATCGCCGCCAAGACATACGGCGCCGCCGACGCGACGATCCGGAAACCTTTTTCCGGCGTCGCCATCGGCCGCAACGCCGGAACCAGGTCTGTCCCGAAACACAGCAGCAGGGTAAGCAGGGAAACCAGTTCCACCCGCGAGAAAAGCCCTGCCTGAACCGCAAGGCCGGAAAACACCGCACCAAGCGCAAGCACCAGCCCGGCGCTGGCCGCGACGCGCAAGCGGCCCAGATTCCAGATCGCGACGCCCGCACCGACCGCACCGACGGCAAAGGCCAACAGGCCAAGCGATGCCGCACTGCCCAAGATACAGACACCGCCCAGGCCGAAACTCGCCGCGATCAACTGCGCCAGCCGTCCGTCCCGCAATTCACCTTCCGGTTTCGTCAGACGCCACAGCACCGCCGCCGCCAGAACCACGGCGATCAGAAGCGGCGCCCAATCAGCAACCCCTCGC
>CALSRA010000024.1 GCA_943788635.1 uncultured Alphaproteobacteria bacterium
CGGGGCAAACCGTCCGGCCAGCCGACAAGCATGATATAGGCGGCAAGGAACCCGGCGAGTCCGCCCAGGCTCAGCACATGGGGTGCCGCACCCTGATGCCCGAGCGACCGCACAATAGCCGCTACGACCACCGCAATGGCCATTGGAATCGCCACCGCGATAATTGCAGGATGGTCCAGCATGTCGTTTCCTTCCGTCGCTTTGCCCACGGGACAACCATATCACTGATTCGGGCGGCGTCCCCTGTGACACCTGTCACGCAACGCCTCCGCGTTTAGGGCAGTATATATTCACGCGGCCGTCAGGGTCCGTGCGTCGAGCGGCCTCGATACGGTTTTCCGGTCCGTATCCATCGCGGAAAGCCCCGTTTTCCGGACTTTCCATCTGCTCGGCTTTGGAACATCCACCATCGATACCGGACCGGGCACGCCCTGCGGCCTTCACACTCCCCTAAAGACTACATCTTGTCTGAAAACCGGATGCGGGCCATATTATCGGGACATTTTCAACAACGGAAAGGAGGTGATCCAGTGTCTCATTGTCATCTAAGGCCTACGGTCGCAAGGACCTGGATTGTCGCCACCGGGAGTTCTCAATCCTGATGCGCGCAGTCCGGTCCGTGCATTAGGACCGAGGTCTAGACAATGGAAGGGCCGTCCTCGTGGCGGCCCTTCTCTTTGAACGCAGCCACACGGACAGATCATGACATCCAATCTTCGTATCGCCCATTGCTCCGATATCCATCTTGATGGCGACAGCTATCGTGACGGCGTGGACGGACGCGACTGGTTCCGCGCCGGGTTTGACCGGACGCTGTCCGCTATTCGCGGGCATACCCCGGACATGATGCTGCTGGCCGGCGACCTGTTCGATTCCAATGCGCCCTCGGTGGAAACGGTCAACTGGGCAATGGATATCCTGGGCGCGCAGCCGTTCCCCATCGCCATGATCCCCGGTAATCACGATTGTATGGCCGCGGATTCGGTTTACCACCGGCATGACTTCAACCGGATCGACAATGTCCACATGCTGTCGGCAGAAGCTGGCGAACTTGCCCGGCTCGATGGGCTGGGCGTCGCTGTCTGGGGCAAGGGCATGGTGGAACACGCACCGGAATACATCCCGTTGGCGGGATGTCCGGAACGGCCCAAGGGCTATCGCTGGTATCTCGGCATGGGGCATGGCATCCATGTTCCGCATGGCGGTTCTACCGGCCGATCCTCGCAGATCCACATGCAGGATATCGAAGACAGCCCCTGCGACTACCTGGCGCTCGGTCATCACCACGCCGCGCTGGAAGTCCATGCGGAGACGACGGCAGCCGCCTATTGCGGGTCACCGACCGACACGGTCGGGCGCGGCGCAACTTACGCCATCATCGAACTGGCGGAAAACACGGCTCCCGGCGTAGTCATCCACGAACTGGAATTCCCAGACTGATCCCGGTTTTCGCAACATTGTGATGCTGAAACCGTTTCTCGATCGCAGCCTGTCGCGGTAAAACCAACCAGAGA
Organism: uncultured Alphaproteobacteria bacterium; assembly: GCA_943788635.1. Lineage (GTDB taxonomy): Bacteria > Pseudomonadota > Alphaproteobacteria > UBA8366 > MarineAlpha4-Bin1. The sequence goes on from CALSRA010000024.1 coordinate 1,515, forward strand.
AAGTTGGTATTAATCCAGTCAACAGGGAGAAACACATGCTGAAACGCCTTTTGACCATGACCGCATGCGCCATGGTCGGCGCCGCCGGGATCGCAGCCACGTCAGCCGCGGCCCAGAACGTCAAGATTACCCCGCTCGGCAGTCACGAAGGTGAATTCTGCCGATTCGACCGCGCCATGATTTTCGAAGATCCGGATGGCACCCGCCTGCTTTGTGACGCCGGGCGTACCGTGCAGGGCCCGAACGACCCCCGCCTTGGCAAGATCGATGGTGTGTTGTTGAGCCATGTGCATGGCGATCATCTCGGTGACCGCCACGGCGCGACGCTGAACGGCGGCGAATGCGGCAAGCCGGACCTTTCGGTCATCGCGGCGCCGGAAACCAACAGCGTCAAGATTGTTGTCGCCAAGAAAGCTAATTTCTATGTCGGCGGCGAAATGAACAGCTGGTTCAACAAAAAGGTACCCGCGGCCGGCGGCAAGAAAAGCCAGGTCAAACTGATCCGCTTCGGCGCGATGCGCAAGCATGGCGGCGTCTCGATCTACAGCGTCCCGGCGGTACATTCCAACGGCGTCAATCCGGCCTTCATCGACGGCCCGATGGCCGGTCTGATGAAGGAAGCGGGCCTGACCGCCTATGTCGGTCCTCCGGGTGGTTATGTCCTGAAATTCAGCAACGGATTGACGGTCTACCTTTCCGGTGACACTGGCGTCACGGCTGAACAGGAAACCGTGGTCAACAAGCAGTTGAAAGCCAATCTTGCCGTCATCAATATCGGCGGCACCTTCACCACCGGCCCGACCGAAGCCGCCTATGTCATCAACGAATTGGTAAAACCGAATGCGGTTATCGTCTCGCATGCCAACGAAGTTGCGACCAAGGGTGGCAAGGTCATCGCCGGCACAAAGACGGAAATGTTCCAGAAAGCCGTCAACGTCCCGGCGCATGTTCCGCTGAGCGGCAATGTCATGGAATTCGACGGCACCGGGAAATGCGTTTCCGGCTGCTGAAGCAACTGATCTGAAAACGGCAAAGGCCCCGGTGCATAATCGCATCGGGGCCTTTTTCTTTATGGCCGCTTCTCCTGCGGCGAACAGCGCCCGGTCTAAACCGGATGTCAGGTTTGTGCGTGATTGGCCACAAGACCGGCCTGAGCCTCTCGCCCCCCTTTTACGACGACCGTCCCCGCATGCTAGCCTTCGCCGCCGGAAGGGATACCGGTTGCACAAACAGGGGGAAACACATGTCCATATTGGCTATCGGCGGCGCAGGTTTTATCGGCCGTCGTCTCATTCCATTGCTCGTTGCCAAAAATCAAACCGTCACCGTCATGGACATCGATGTCCGCACGGCCAGCGCGGCTTTCGAACAATTCGGCGACAAGGTGAAGGTCGTGCGCGGCGACGTCACGGCGTTCGATGACGTGATCGGCGCGATGATCGAATCCGGCGCGGACCGGGTGGTCAACCTGTCATACTTCATCGGCGAGCTGGAACCGCATGTCGCCTTCAAGCTGGACATACAAGGCATGGACAATGTCTTCGAAGCCGCCCGCCGCACCGGCATGAAACATACAGTCTTCGCCAGTTCCGTCGCGGTCAGCGGCGAGCAGTCCAAATTCGGCGAACGCATGGTCAATGAGGACGACGAACGCCACGGCACCACCCAATATGCCGTCAACAAGATCATGAATGAATGGCAGGCGCATGATTATCGTCGCAGCTACGATATGAAAATCACCTGCATCCGTCCGGCCAACGTGACCGGGCCTGACAAGAAATTCGGTTCCATCGACCATGTGAACTGCATGTGCCAGCCGGCACGCGGCAACACCGTGAGCTTCAGCCATGCCGACACCATGCGCTGCGTCATCCATGTGGAAGACATGGCGGAAGTGTTCGCCCGGGTGTTGCTGTCCGACAATCCCAAACAGGAAACCTATAACTCCGGCGGTGCGACCGTCAGCTTGGGCGAGCTCGCCGTGCTGGTGAAGGAATTTCTGCCGGATGCGGATATCCGTTTCGACAATGAAAGCGGCGGCCGCGAAGTTTCCGGCAACTTCCTGATCGACAACAGCAAGGCGTTGGAGGAATTCGGCGTGCAATACGCCCCGCTGCGCCAGCGGGTAAAGGAAGTCATCAACGACATCCGCCGCGAGGAAGGGCTGCCGCTGGTGGAATAGCGGTGGCGCCAACCTCCGCAACCCGTTTCAATGAACCGGATTGGCGGCGCTGATACGAATCAGTCGGTGAATTCCACCGCGACGTTCAGCGCCGTTTCCGGTGGGACGATGATGGACCCGTCCCGTCCCGGCAAGGTAGATATCCCGGCGCCGCGCAAATAATCCGCCGTTTCCGCAAGTGATTTTACCCGCACGCCGAACAGCGCCATCATGTCGCCGCGCCCGGTCGTGTCCGGCATTGCCGGGCCCAGTGTTTTTGCCAGCGCCGCGCGCGGCCACAGTTCCACTGCGACCTTGCCCGCCTGCAGGATATGTGGCGCATCCGCATCGGCCGCGCGTGCCACCGCCCCGTCGCCGAACATCTTGTCGAACGTCGCCGCCACGGTATCGGGGTTGCCACAGGCCAGCGCGACCCGCGAGATCGCCAGCGCACCACTGGCATGGATCTTCAGTTCGGGGCACCAGACGAGCTCCGGTGTCAGGTGTTCGCAGAAATAGACCCGGCCATCGAACACGCTGCGCGGCGGCAGCCGCACAGTATTGAAGCGCGCGGTACCCGCCATGCCGTTCGGCAGTTTCGCATCGCGCGAAAAATTCTGTACCGGGTTGACCGGAACGCCCCGTGCCGCCTGATCCGCGTGCACCGCCGCCGCATCTTCCATCGCGAAGACCAAACCGTTCAGCCCATCGGTGAACCCGGCCAAATCGGGCCGCGCGCCGTTGCCGGGGTTCAGCAGTTCCAGATAGTCCGTGTCGAACATCGACAGATGGTTGGACGACCCCAGGCTATGCGTGGTCCGTTCGGTAAAGGTAAAACCGAGCGCCCGATAGGCCGCTTCGCCCCGGTCCATATCCCCCGCCACATCCACAACAATGTGGTCCAGCCCTGGTACGGCCATGTTCTCATCTCCCCGGTTTCCGTTCCGCCAAATGCGTCGGCGAGCCTAGTGCCGGGGGAACGACAGCCGCAAGTGGAAACTTTCCGGGCCCGTTGGAACGATGGGCGCTCCCGCCTTTCCGCCCCCGTCCAATCGACTTCTACTTTACGGCGCCGTCCTGTTTCAGTGCCGCGACCGCCTCACCGTCCAGATCCAACCAATCCCGCAGCACGTCATCGGTATGCTGGCCCAGCATCGGTGACGGCTTCAAGCGCGTCGGCTTGCCATCCACGCGTACCGGCCAGGTCGGCATCTTGAAGGGTTCATGCACCGGGTGCTTCATCGTCTGCATGATGCCGCGCTGTTCAAAGGTGACGTCGTTGTTCAGCTCCATCGTGTCGAGCACCGGGCCAACGGGGATTCCCTCATTGCCGATCAGTTCCATCGCCTCGAACTTGGTCTTGGTCTTTGTCCAGGCGCTAACAATCTCGTCGACTTCCGGTTCGCGGTTCTGACGGTCCAGCGGCGAACTGTACCGCACGTCGCCAAGCAAATCCTCGCGCCCGACGACCTTCAGCAGCCGGTTCCAGTGTTCTTCATTCGCGGCACTGGTGGAAATATAGACAAAGTCGTTCGGCCCGCCCGGCGCGCAGGGGAACAAGCCCTTCGGCGCCGATTGGGAACCGGCGATCTTGCTGCCCGCCCGCCCGGCCGGTTTTCCCGTACGGCCGGTGGTGGCGAAATTGGTGCGCATGTAATGCAGAATTGCATCCTGCATCGCGACCTGCAGGCGATGCCCCTCGCCGGTTTCCTTGCGCTTGTACAGCGCGCTGGCGATGGTCATGGCCATCACCATGCCGGTGCCGGTATCGCCGATGGAAATGCCCGGCCGGGTCGGCGGGCCATCGGGTTCGCCGGTCACGCTGAAGGTGCCACCAGCAGCCTGTGCAATCATGTCAAAGGACAGGTTTTTCTCATACGGACTGCCCTCGCCAAAGCCTTTGATCTGGGCATAGATGATGCCGGGATTGATTTCCTTCACGACATCATAGGACAGGCCCAACCGTTCGATGGTGCCGGGTGCGAAATTCTCCACCATCACATCGGCGCCGCGGATCATGTCCTTGACCAGCGCCAGCCCCGCGTCCGACTTCGTGTTGACGGCAATGGACTTCTTGTTCGCGTTGAAGACGTGGAAGTAATAGGGATCATCGTCGGGCTGGCCCTCCCGCAGCCGCCGTCCAGGATCCCCCCGCTTCGGGTTCTCCACTTTCACAACATCGGCGCCGCACCAGGCGAGCGCCTCGGTACAGGTTGTGCCTGCTTCAAACTGGGTAAAATCAACAACCTTGACCCCGTCCAGGAAGCTGAACTCGGTCACGGGCGCGGCAAGTGGTTCATTGGTGCTATCGGGCATGACAGACTCCCCTATTGGCTGGCGACCTGAAACGGCGCGCTGTATCGCCAAGCTTCGCACAACCAATAGGACCAGGGGAAGGCCCCCTGTCCGACAAGGAATTCGGATAAGTCATGCCTGAAACCGTGCCGGGTAAACCGCTGGACCGGTGTCAGTCGGCCTCTTCTTCTATCGCCTGATACCGCTTGAGGCTGCGTTTCAGGTGGCGGCGCATCGCGCGTCGGGCGGCTGAAGGATCGGACGCCGCGATGGCCTCTGCGATTGCGCGATGCTCGCCCGCGACCCGACGAAGGTAGGTCCGGCGCACGGCAACATCGATGGACTTATGCTGCACAATACGCCGCGGAATGATGTGCCAGCCAAGCCAATCCAGAAACGCGATGAAATTCTCGTTATGGGTCGCGTTCGCGATGGCGCGATGGAATGCCACATCCGCTTCAACCGCATCCTCGCCGCGCTCCACCGCTTCTTCAAATTGCAGCAGCGGTTTGTTGATCGCGAGTAGCTCCCCGGCCGTGCGCCGCTCCGCGGCAAGACCGGAGGATTCCACCTCAATGCCGAGCCGCAGCTCATTGATACGAATTGCCTCAGTGACATGCCCCGGCGCATCCGTCGGCATGCGGAACGGCCGGCTGCGCATGTCTTCCGCCACAAAGGCGCCCGCGCCCTGACGCGTGAGGATCAACCCTTCGGCGCGCAGGGCGGCCAGCGCCTCGCGCACCACCGTGCGGCTGACCCCGAACGCCACGATCATTTCCTGCTCGGTCGGCAGTTTCTCCCCAGGCTTCAGCGCCCCGCCCTTGATCTCCCCGGTCAGGCGGTCAACCAGCACATCCTTGAGATTGCGGGGCGGTACGAGTGGGCGGAATACGGTGTCGCGTGACGTCATCGGGCGATCATGGCTTGTACAGCATGTTTGGAATCCACATTGCAAATTCTGGGATATAGGTCACAAGCAATAATACGACGACCATTGCAATCCAGAAGGGCCAAAGATGTCGCACCGCACTTTCGATTGGCACTTTTCCAACCGCGCAACCGACGAACAACACCGTACCGACAGGCGGCGTCACCAATCCGATACCGAGATTGAGCATCATGATAATACCAAAATGTACCGGGTCCACCCCCAGTGCCGTCACCACCGGCAGCAGGATCGGCGTACAGATCAGCAGCAGGGGCGCCATGTCCATAAAGGTGCCCAGCACCAGCAGCATGACATTGATCAACAGGAGAATCACAATCTGACTGTCGGACAGGGCCAGCAGGAATCCCGTCGCCTTGGCCGGTATCTGCATCAGGGTCATGATATAGGCAAAGCTGGATGCGAATCCGATAACGATCATCACCATCGCGACGGTCCGCACCACACCGGCCAGCATGGCCGGCAGGTCTCGCCACTTCAGATCACGGTACAGGAACATCGTCACCAGGAACGCCCAGACACAGGCGACCGCCGCCGATTCCGTCGGCGTGAACACCCCGCCAATAACACCGCCGACAATGATCACCACGGTCAGAAGACCGGCCAGTGCCTGCCAGGTGATTGTCATCGCTTCGCGGAAGCCGACGACGCGGCCCTTCGGGTAGCCACGCTTGCGGGCGATGATAAAGGCCAGCGTCATCAGCGCCAGACCGATCATGATGCCCGGCACGATCCCGGCCATGAAAAGCTGCGCGATGGAAATCGTGCCGCCCGCCGCATAGGTATAGATAATGGCGTTATGGCTGGGCGGGATAATGATGCCCTGGGTGGCGGATGTGATCGTGATATTCACACTGAAATGATCGTCATACCCCTGCTTTTTCATCATCGGGATCATGATCGAGCCGATTGACGAGACATCGGCAACGGCCGAACCTGATATGCCACCAAAGAACATCGACGCCAGGATATTCACCATCGCCAGCCCGCCGCGCATGAAGCCGACGAAAATATTGGCGAAGGCCACCAGCCGCCAGGCCATGCCCCCTTCCGCCATCAGCGCACCAGCCAGCACAAAAAACGGAATGGCCAGCAGCGAGAAATTATCGACGCCGTCGGACATTTTCAGCAACACCGCTTCCAGCGGCAGCCCCATGAACAGCGCAGAAATAAACGCCGCCGCGCCAAGCGCATAGGCGATAGGCATCCCCAGGATCAGCAAGCCGAAAAGGCTACCCATCAAGACCAGCGGACCGAATTGACCCCCCATTTAACGCTCCCGAATGTTCAAGTGTTCTTGTGGACGCCTATAGCTCGAGGCGCTTGGCGTCTTTCTCGGCGAGTTCCAGCGCGTGGCGCATCTCCTCGCCCTCCAGTTCCGCCGCGGCGTCGCGGTAGAAGACCTTTTCAATAATAAACAGCAGCAGCACCACACCGCCGCCGGGTATCGCGGAATAGACAACGCCGACTCTGATATCATCGAATTCCGGATAGGACTGGAACCAGGTGGTTTCCGCCAGGCTGATGCCATACCAGATCATCATCACCGCAACGCCCGCCATAAAGAGGTCTGTGCCGTGCAGAACCAGCTTCCGCGGAAGCGTCGGTAACATGTCCACGAACAGCGCCAGCCGCAGATGCGCCTGCGCCCGGTAACACACCGCCGCGCCGTACATCGTCAGTTGCACCGTAAAGAAAATCGACATGGGCTCGGCATAGCGCGCCCCGATCGAAAAGAAATACCGCATGACCACGCCGGAAAAAATCAGCACCGTCATACAGAGAATAGACAGGACACAGATCACCATGCAGATCTGGAAAAGTCGGTCCATGCCTTTGACATAAAGAGGCCTTGCCGGGCCGCCGCTATCGCGGTTCGACGCCTCAATGCCTGTATTTATCATGGAAAATGCCCTTGAATTTATGTAATCCGCCCCGTGCCGCGCGGTCCCGGTCTCTCGACCAGGCGCCGCGCGGAGGGAGCGTCGTCAGGGAAGCGTCGCTCCCTTTACTTGACCTCTGATGCCTTCTTGATCAGATCGGCAAACTTGGCACCGAACTTTTCACGCACCGATGCGGTCGCCGCGATAAACGCTGTCTTGTCGACATCGGTAATAACCTTGATGCCCTTGGAGCGCAGCAGATCGAGTGATTTCTGCTCGCGTGCGGCCCACAATTCCCGCTCGCGTTCAACCGTCATGACAGACGCCTTGCGGATGAGCTGCTGGTCCATTGCCGGCAGCGTATCCCAGACCTTCTTCGAGAAGACGAAGATTTCCGGCACCATCAGATGCTCGGTCAGGGTGTAGTGGCCCGCAACTTCGTAATGCTTGCCGGATTCATAGGAAGGCGGGTTGTTTTCCGCACCGTCCACAACGCCGGTCTGCATCGACGTATACAGTTCATTGAAGGCAATCGGCAGGCCGTTGCCACCCATGGCATTGACCATTTCGATAAAAATCGGGTTCTGCATGACGCGGATCTTCAAGCCTTTAAGATCCTCGATCTTCGCGATCGGGTGCGACTTGTTATAGAACGAACGCGATCCCGCATCCATGTAACCCAGGCCGATCAGCCCGCCGGCTTCCAGCTTGTTCAGCAGTGACGTGCCGATCTCACCATCGACAACCTTGTGCATGTGATCAACGCTGCGGAAGAAGTAGGGCAGGTTGAACGCGTTGAATTCCTCAACGATCGGGCCGACAACGCCGACGCTGACGCGGGTCATTTCAAGGGCGCCGAGCTGTGTCTGCTCGAGTGCTTCCTTTTCACCGCCAAGCTGCATGGAATGGAAAATCTTGACGTTAATCCGGCCACTGGTCCACGTGTTCAGCAGCTCGCCCATGTACTGGATGGCATCCGTTGTCGGATAGCCCATGGGGTGAACGTCACTGGATTTGATCTCCAGCGCCGATGCGGAAAAGCTCACCCCGATAACGGCGGTAACGGCCGCCGCAGAGGTAACAAGACGTTTACGGAAATTACTCATGATAGGCCTGGTTCAGTTCGGCGAGGCTGAAGAAACGGCGATTGCGCAGGCGGGCCAGGATCCAGCGTTCGACGATCTGGACGCCAACCTCCACTTTCGCCTTGTCGCGAGGCTTGCGCGGCCGCGCTGGCACGATCGCGGTATCGTAATGGGCCGCCATGCCGGCGTAAGTTCGGTTGATCTCGGGATCGTACAGGCAGGCCTTGACGACGCCGGACTTGAGATTATCCGGCACGACTTGCGCCGGTACGCCGCCGAAATAGGCGAAGGCGCGGCCATGCGAGCCGATCCAGTTGGGCAGCGCTTGCGTCCAGGTCGCCTCGGCGTAGGTGTAGCTCGAGGCGCCCAGGGTGGCGACGAAGATCTGGGCCGTGCGGATCTCTCCGGTAAGGCCGTCGATCACCTCCATCGTGGCGCCGGCGTAATCGACGAACATCTTCTCGCCGGCGACGTGGGCCTGACGCATGGTCGGGTTGAGCCGGCCACGCCAATCCCGGTAGAGATCGCAGAACCGGCTGTAGCCGTAACCCATGGGATGAACGGCGCGGTATTCTTCCCATAATAGCGACAGGGTGACGCCGGGCCGCTTCAGCTCGCGATGCAGCAGCGGCCAGTCGGGAGGTGGCCGGCGATCGGGAGAAACCATCGTCGGCGGCGCGAACAGCAGCCGTTCCAGATCCTCCTCCGAAAGATCCTCGGGCAGCGGCCAGCCCAGACCGGCGCGGCGTGCGCGGCTGATATAATCGCCGACCGCCGTGCGGCCGATGTTCAAACTGACGGCAATCCGCCGCTTCGACAATCCACCGGCGTGCAGCCGGAGAACGTCACCTATCTTGCGCATGGGCAATCTCTCCCGGGGCATCCTCGCTCCTCTCAAAAGGCGCGAAGGTAGCCCCTGTCAGGATCACCCAACGAGGTCGATCACATCGCCAATCCGACTGGCCGCTTTACGTCGGAATCGGTGGCCGGATTAAATCGGAATCACTGGCCGCTTTGGATCGGAAACAGTGGCCGCTTTGCGTCGGAATGCGCAGCCAAAACGAAGGTGGTCAGTCACCTTTGACCGCAGGTGCGTCATAGCCTTCGCAATCTGTATACAGCGCGTGCTCACGCGAGGTCGGGTAGGTCCGGCAGACCTGCGGGCGGGTTTCGTAGATACGGCAGTAATATTGCGGACGTCCGGGATATTTTTTAATCCACGGACAGCGCGTGGTTTCACGACCTGTCACGGTGCTGCCGGCATGAATACCCTGACGCGCGCCGGCTTTCCCCTGCCAGGTGACGTATTTCAGGACATGCGGCGCCTGTTCCTCCCAGCGGGCGATATCTTCTTCGACCACCGGTAAAGCGCCCGCCCCTTCCAGGCAACACTTGCCGCAGCCCGTGCAGTTGAATTGCGCCGCTTCCTCTGACACCGCCCCACCTTCTTTCAAACCCGAAAGGAGCGAGTGTAGGACGCTTTCACTGCCGGAATATTAACCCGGTTACATTTCTTTCGGGGTATCAGGCCTTGGTGCCGACGGCCCCGTCCGCCTTCAGCGCTTCCACGGCAGCACCATTCAGCCCCAGCCAGTCACTGAGCACCTCGTCGGTGTGTTCGCCCAGAACCGGCGAGGCCGTAACCCGGCTGACCCGGCCATCCACCCGCACCGGCCAGGCCGGCATCTTGTAGGGGCTATGCACCGGATGGACCATTGTCTGCATGATGCCGCGCTGCTCGAAACTGACATCATCGTGCAATTCCATTGAATCCAGCACCGCACCGGCGGGAATACCAGCCTCGCCCACGGCTTCCATGGCTTCGTATTTGTTCAGGCCCTTCGTCCATTCGGCGATCACGGCATCCACTTCCGGTTCGCGCGCCACCCGGTCGGCCGGGGTCAGATAGCGTTCGTCGCCGATCAGGTCTTCCCGCCCGACCAGCGTCAGCAGATTGTCCCAATGCGCAGGATTGGCGCGGCTCGTCATGATATAGACGTAATCGTTCGGCCCGCCGGGCGCGCAGGGATACAGCCCCATCGGGGCGTTGACGATGCCGGGCACCTTGTCGCCACCGCGTTCGGCCGCCTTGCCGGTCAGCCCCTGGGTCGAGAACGGAATGCGCATGTAATGCAGCATCGCATCCTGCATCGCGACCTGCAGCCGATGCCCCTCGCCCGTCTGCTGCTTCTTGTACAGCGCACCCAGAATCGTGATCGCCATCAGCATGCCGGTACCCGTATCGCCAAGCGATATACCGGGCCGGGTCGGCGGACCATCCGGGTCGCCGGTGACGCTGAAGGTCCCGCCGCAGGCCTGCGCGATCATGTCGAAGGCCAGGTTCTTTTCGAAGGGGCTGCCCTCGCCAAACCCCTTTATCTGGCCATAGATAAGGCCGGGGTTGATTTCCTTCACCGCGTCGTAACCCAACCCCAGCCGCTCGATCGCGCCCGGCGCGAAATTTTCCAGCATCACATCGGCTTCGCGGATCATGTCCTTGATCAGCGCCAGCCCTTTGGGCGCCTTCAGGTTGACGGTGATCGACTTCTTGTTGGCGTTGAGGATGTGGAAATAATACGGGTCATCATCCGGCAGCCCCGCCTTCAGTCGCCGCCCCGGATCGCCCCGGTTCGGGTTTTCGATCTTCACCACGTCGGCGCCGAGCCAGGCCAGCGCCTCGGTGCAGGACGGTCCCGCCTCGAACTGGCTGAAGTCGATCAACCTTCACGCCCTGCAGGAATTTGACGTCGGTAACGGGTGCGCTGGTGTCGCTGGCGGTATCGGGCATGGTCGGCTCCCCCGGGGCTGTAGTGGCGAAACGATAGGTGCGACGCCAAGCTTGGCACAACCGATACGCTTGAGGGAAGTGGGGGCCGGGTGGTGGACCGCGTGTGGGTCAGGTCGCGATTTGCACCTGAAATCGAATTTCAGCAGCGGAGTCGCGTCACCCGCCCGGGCTTGCTGCGATACGTTGCTGGATAACAGGAATGACCTTCCTGGCCAGGCAGTTGAACAGAGAGGCGCGGCAAATCAGTTGCTGCCGGATCGAGCCTGCAGTTTTTCGGGCCTCCAGGAACCACTCGAGACACTCAAACGAGGGGTCGTCCAGCATCGTGCCGTTGCGGGCCGCCTCAAGTGACGCTTCTCCGCGCATCGTCACGATAAGGGCAATCGCGTGCTGTACTTTCAACAGATCATTCGCATTGAAGCTCGTATCGGGTTTCTTTTCTTCCAGGAGGCCGCGTCCCACGGCGCCGAGCGTTTCCAGTTCGATGCGCATCGTGATCTGCAGCGCGTCCATGGCGTTCCGGAAACGGACGTCACTATTCTTCTCTAATGCAACCAGGTTTCGCCGGCCCAGTTGATCCAGTTCATCACGCATTGCTGCGGCTTCCGTCAGGCACTCTTCGAGGCTTGGCATGTCGCGTTAGACCATCTCATCGACAAAGCTGCATACCCCGCAAAACTAATAGGGCAAGATCCTGTCTCCTCAGTAGATTACGTAACCACTACCCGCAAAACAGTTAACAACCCAAGGCATTGGTTTTTGAATTTCGACGACCGGAGCGGCTACGACAGCCCAACAGGATACCAGTTCGCCAGTCGTCTTTAAGACTTTGTATGGAATCCCCTCACATTTTCACGCTATAGTTTTACCATGAAACCTATAATTTTGATATTTGGCGTGCTGGCCGCACTCTTGTTGTCGGGTTGCCAGTCCACGAACCAGCAGGCAGGCGAAGGCCCTATCACACTTTCCCCCAGTGTCGAAAGCCGGCTGCAAACCTACCTGGCAAACCCGGGGTCAAGCTTCTTCGCCGTTTCCACCAATGGGAAACATCACGCCTTCAGCTATTGCGCCGACGGCAATGTCTGCGAAGAGGATGGCGGCGGTGTGGCGCTGCGGGCCTGTCGTGAGCGAAGTCAGGGTGTGCCCTGCAAAATTTACGCTGTAGGCAACCGCATTATCTGGCAAGGAGCGGCTAACTCCGGCCAGCGGATCGAAAAGGTCAAAACCGATATCGGATCCGGGCCCCTGACCCTGTTTCCATCCGCGGAAGATCTTTACCGGCAATATCTGGAAAAACCGAACCCCGAATATTTTGCGGTGGCCCGGGACGGCTTGGGCGCAGGCGCCAGTTTCTGCAAAAACGTCCCGTGTACATCGCCCGGCGCGAAAGAACTGGCAATCGCCAACTGCCTGCAACGATACCCCAACGCGGAATGTCTGATCTTTGCCATCGGTCGCAAGGTGGTTTGGCAGGGCAAGGTTTCTTCGTATTCAAAGACCATCCCTTCAGCTGCAACGACCATCGAACGCTGGGCTGGTGAAACCGACACTGTCATCTGCCGCGCCGCGCTTGATGGCCCCCAAGCCACAAACTGGACAACTAACGGCAGTTACCAGGACGCCGTCACGGAAGCAAAGAAACGCAGCCTGACACCCTCGGATTGCCGGACAAAGACATGAGCGAAACGACAGGCCGAAGCATCGGCGTACAGACCCGGCGAAGGCCCGCTCACAATGCAGCCTTCGGCCGCCGAGGACCGTTCGCGACGTTATCTCGCCAAGGATGACCCGCAGTTTTCGCCGTCTCCACCAACGGCCTGAACGTCAGTTACAACTGGTGTCCCACGCCGGGTTGCGACGCGTCATAAATGACAAGAAGCGCCGTCGATTCCTGCAACAAGGTCGCCGAATTCGCCGAATGCCGCCTTTTCGCCGTGGGCCGAACCATCGTATGGCAGGGCAAGGTGGAGATCCTTGTCGGGAATTTGGGAGCAAAGCACGCTGGGTTTCTGCTGTTTAATCTTGTCATTTTATCCATTTTATGCTTTAATTCCTTTTTTTAATTCAGCAATCCCAACCTCAAGATGATCCTGACACGAGCTTCATGGCGTGCCGCGTCTGTCCGCAAATCATTTCGCTACACGCCGAGACAGGCACCGCCTTGCGCCGGAATGCCAACAAATGCCAATAAAATTAAATAGACTATCGGCGAACCACACCGCATTTGGTTCCCCCTTCCCGCCCGGGAAGGCAGAAGGTTTACGGAAGGACAGCGAAATCCGCCAATGTCAATCGATGGCAACCGATGCCAATCAAATTGCCATTACAACCTACAGCCAGACCGCGGCGCAAACCTATCGCAATGCATATAAATGCTAACAGATACCAATGGAATTCCACCCCTCCCCTTCCGTCGCGAACCCAAATCCGGTTCGGGGTACTTGGCGACCGCGACAAATGTCAATCGATGTCAATCAATGCAAACCGCCCGGCGTTTTTTCCGCCGGGCCGTCGCGTATCAGTATTCGACCCGGTACACCCGCGCCGCCGTGTCATGGAACAGCGCCGCCTTCTCCGCGGCGGAGGCGCCGGACGCAATCCGCTTGAAGGCATTCCACAGCACATGATAGCTGCAGGTCACCTTGTCGACGGGGAAGTTCGATTCGAACAGGCAGCGGTCAGCACCGAATTGTTCGATGCAGTGGTCGTAGAAGACCCGGGTTTCATCGACCAGTTCCTGACTGGTCGGCGGCGTCGGGCGGCTCTCCCAGCCATAGCCGTTCATCTTCATGTTCACCCCACCGAGCTTCGCATGCACGTTCGGGCATTTCGCGATCTCGGCGATATCCGCCTTCCATTTCGGCAGGTATTCCGCCCGCTTGCCCGCGTAGGGACCGATACCGAGCGGCCCGAGAAAATGGTCGAGGATAATGGTCGTATCGGGGAAAGCGCGCGCGAGGTCGGTGAGTCTGGATATCTGCGGGTGGAAGCACCACCCCTCAAAAGTCATCCCCAATGGCGCCAGCTTGGCGAAGCCTTCGCGGAATTTGGCGTCCTGGAACATATCCTCCGACGGCATCGGGTGGGAGTTGCGAACATCGTCGCTGGCATCCCAGCCGCCGCCCAGCCGGATACCGCGGAACCGTCCGCCACCAGCCGCGATATGGGCTTCCAGCACTTTCTCGACCCCCGCCCCGATGCGCAGGTCCGCATAGCCGATGATCGCCGCCGCAACCAGCGTATCGCCGTATTGCCCGGACGCACTCATCGCCGAAATACCATTGACGAATTCTGTCTCGCCGACCGGTTTCATTTCTTCCGGCCCCTTGGCGCGATACATCGAACCGCATTCCATATAGATCGTGGAACGGATGTTATGGCCGCTGTTCGTGTCCTTCAGCAGCTCGTCCAGCAGGTAGCGCTGTTCGACCTGTTCGACCCGGAAGGTCGCCAGCGGGTCGATACTCGAATCCCAGAAATGATGATGCGGATCGCAGATCGGCAGATCCGGCTCGATGATCTCTTCCTGTACCTGGTTCAGCCACGCGTCCGTCGTCGCCATGTTCGCTCCCCCCGATTGGTTGTGTTGGGATTCAGTTTACGCGGATGGGATGGCGCACGCCAAGGGGATGGCGAATGCCTTTGCACGCCCCGGGAAAAAGAAAACCGCGGGTCCCTTCCGGCACCCGCGGTTTCTATTGTCGTCTGACGGTAGCGTTACGCGATATGCGCCAGCGCCTCCGCCGGATGGGCTTCGGCGTTGTCGACCGCATAGGCCTGCAGCACCGTTCCGTCCGGGCCGATGATCACGGTTACCCGTGTCGCCTTCTCCTGGTCGGCGCTTTCCGCCGCGCCATAGGCCAGGGCGACCGAGCGGTCGGCATCGCAAAGCAGGTCGGCGGTCAGGCCAACTTCTTCGCGCCATTTTTTCAGGTCATCCGTCGGGCTGAAGGTAATGCCCAGCACGACGGCGTTCTTTGCAGCATAGTCGGGGGTTCGATCACGGAACCCGTTGGCTTGCTTGGTTCAATTATTCCCGAAGGCACGCGGGTAGAACCAGATCAGCACATGCCGCCCGGCGTAGTCCGCGAGACTGACGGATTTTACCGTCCTGATTGGGCAGCGTAAAGGCCGCCGCAACGCTTCCGATTTCTGGTAATGCCATGCTTCTCTCTCTGCTTGTGTTTCGCATCGTTAAGGTAAGCCGACAGTTTAATCGCCGGCGCCGTGCAAATGAACCCGCCAAACCGCTTTTTTTGCCCAAGGGCGCGCGGGGGCAACGTTACTTCTGCGCGTCGGCGACAAGGACGAAAATTGGCCTCGACCGAGCGGAACGGGTTGGAAACACCCAGCTTCCTGGCCAGAGATGAATCGTCATGCTGCTCGAAATCGGCAATCAGGCTTTCCTTCACGCCGAACACCGCATCGTCTTCGAGCACCGGGTCCCCCTTGACGAAATAATGTGTCGTGACCGTTTCATAGCCGGGGGCGCTGACGATGTAATGCAGATGGGCCGGCCGCATGCTGCCCCGACTCAGCCCCCGTAGGATCACGCCCACCGGGCCGTCATCGGGGATGCCGTAGCTGCAGGGTAGAATCGCACGATAATTGTATGTCCCGTCCGCCCGGGTCCTGAAGATACCGCGCAGGTTATGTTCCGGCTGAATGTCCGGTTGTTGGTTGTCGTAATACCCGTCGTGACTTGCCTGCCAGGTATCGATAATCGCCCCTTCAATCGGGTTCCCGTCGATATCGGTGACCTTGCCGGAGACATAGACCTCCTCGCCCTTGCCATCCTCGGAAACCGTGTCACCCATTTCCCGCTCCGGCACCCCCTCAACATGAAAGGGACCCAGCACCGTGTTTTCCGTCGCGCCCGAGGGCCGTCGAGTGTTGATCGTATCGACCAGCATCGAAACGCCCAGCACATCGGACAGCAGGATCCATTCCTGCCGCTTGTCGTCACACATTTTGCCCGTGTCGGTCAGGAATCCGATTGCCTGTTCCCATTCTTCAATGGTCGGTTCGACCTCCTTGACGAAAGCATGCAAATGGCGAACGGCGGATTCCATGACGTTCGCCAGGCGCTCGTTTTTCGCCGCTTGCATTCGCGCGCAAACCACATCGGCCGAATTTTCTTCGGTGAAATACTGCAATGAATCCGCAAGTGACATCTGGTTCTCCCTCGTCGCCGTTTTCGCAGGTGTTGGACGGGCACACCATTATCGACATTGCCCCGATGCCGCGAGCCTGTCTAATCCATACTGGCGATTTGATCCTCGAAGAGAAGCAAGGGGGTGTTCAGCGAACACAAACACCCCCGTCGCTTCCCGTTACCGGGGCGTAAACGACATTCGAACGATTACCTGGCCCGTTGGATCGTGAAGCCCCTCATCTGTGTATTCGAACCCGTAGGCGTTATAAAAACGGCGCCCGATTGTGTTTTGCTTGAACACCTCGACAGTCATGGCACCTTTTTTCGCCACGGCCCTGTCCACCATGTCCTTGCCAAGACCGCGTCCATGATAGTCCGGGTCCAGAAACAATCCGCCGATTTCATTGTCGACCAAGGCTATGAAGCCAACAACATCGCCATCCACTTCCGTCACCCAGGTTTCCGCGATTTTCAGATACACATTCCGTACGTTGCCTTCCTCTTCGTCGAGGAACGCCTTCGTCAGAAACGGATGTGCCAATTCGCTTTCCGCGCGCCAGGATGCCACCACGGCATCGACATCACTCTCTTTGTATTTCCTGATCATTTTCCGATAAGTCTTTCATGTTCCAGCCGCCGACAGCCTCGGGATGCTTCCCAAAGACCGGATCGCGGCAATTTCGATATTTTGAGCAACGCAAACAAACAGGCCCGCCGCGCGCAATCGCGGTCAGTGGCATCGGTTCTGCTAGCGGCGGAAGGCCTTCAGGCCTTCCAATATCAGCGGGACATAAAATCTCTGGGTTCAGTCCGCGCAGCGTAGTCGAGTGGCGGATGGAAGTAAATCTGACGGCCACGGATCACCGGAAATCACATGCTGCTCAGCGGTGCCCTTATTCCAACGCGCGAGCGCGAAACCAAAACCGGGCTTGCCTGTGCTGCATTGCCGGGATCGCGCCAATGGGTCTAACCTGTACCGGTGGTACGATTTAATGGAGGGACAAACGATGCCGTTGACCGTCAACCCGCTGACACCCGTTTTTGTCGCCGAGGTGACCGGTGTCGATATCACCAGCCCCTTGAGCAAAACGGAATTTGCGGAAATCCGCGCGGCGTTCGACGCCTATTCCATCCTCGTCTTTCCCAACCAGCAGATGACCGACGAAACACAGATCGCCTTTAGCGAACGGTTCGGACCGCTGGAGCCGACCGGCAAGGCCAATCCCGCAACAGGCACAGTCTTCGCGCGGCAATCCAACCTGGACATCAAAACCGGCGAACCGATTCCAGCCGATGACCGGCGCATGTGGTATCAGAAAGCCAATATGCTGTGGCATGCGGACAGTACCTTTAAAAAAGTCTCCTCGCTGTGTTCCGTCCTGTCGGCACGCGAAGTACCGGCGGAAGGCGGGGCCACCGAACTCGCGTCGACCCGCGCCGCCTATGACAGCCTGACCGAGGACAAGAAAGCCGAACTCGAAGACCTGATTGTCGAACACGATATTGTCTATTCGCGTGGGCTGGTCGGCTTTGAATACAGCCCGGAAGAAGCCGCCGAACTGCCGCCAAACCGTCACCGGCTGGTCCGGGTCAATCGAAACACCGGGCGCAAGTCGCTGCTGATCGGCGTCCATGCCAAGGAAATTGTCGGCTGGCCCTGGGCGAAAAGCCGTGCGCTTCTGGATGATCTGCTCGCGCGGGCGACCCGGCCGGAAAATACCTATCGCCACGAATGGCGCAGCGGCGATGTCATCGTCTGGGATAATCAGGCTGCAATACACCGCGCCACGCCCTATGACACCGAACGGTACCGCCGGCTCATGCAGCGGACGACCATTTCCTATAGCGAGGAAATGAAAGCGATGGAGTCCGCCGACTGAACGCCACTTCGATACCAGACGCAAAGCCGTACATCGCTTATTGGGAGCAACCGCCATGCCGATCGCCACGCGTTATGTCTATATCGTTTCCATGGATGTCGAACCGGAAAAGGAGGCGCTCTTCAACGACGTCTACGATACAGAACACGTCCCGTTGCTGTCCAAGGTACCCGGCGTGATCAAGGTCACACGGCTGGAACTGCAACCGCTGATCCGCGCCGTGGACGGCAAACCCACCGAGGTGCCCAGTGGTGGCGCCGCCAAATTCACGGCCCTGTACGAAATTGAAGACCCCGCCGTGCTGGTCAGCCCCGAATGGACCGCCGCGGTGGATCAGGGGCGCTGGCCGGATATGGTCCGCCCCCATACCTCGAACCGACAGCATCTTTTACGCAAGGTTATCGGTAACGCCGATTGAACTGTATCCTGTCGGGCCCTATCATGGCCGCGACGGTTTCACCGACGCGAACGCAACGATGGATGAAAAGGGAATACGGTGTGGCGTACCCATCAGGGACCAAATCCGTAGCTGCCCCCGCAACTGTAAGCGCAGAGCCGAGCCCTAAGATGCCACTGGGAAACCGGGAAGGCCGGGCAACAAGCGACGACGCGCGAGCCAGGAGACCTGCCGTCACCGAACGTAACCCACTAGCGCCGTCGGGTGTGACGGCAAGGAGATTGCCCATGAAAAAGACCCTGTTCCTTTCTGCATTCGCCGCCGCCTTCGCGGTCACCGGTACGGCCTTCGCCCATCACCCGTTGGGTGGCGCCAACCCGGACACATTGTTGAACGGCCTGATATCGGGGCTTGCCCATCCGATCATCGGCGTTGACCACCTGGCCTTTGTTATTGCCGTTGGACTTGCCGCCGCCTTTACGCCCAAGCGCTTCCTGTCGCCGCTGGTCTTTATCGCCGCAACCGTTGCGGGCTGCGCCCTGCTGCTCGCCGGCGTGACACTGCCGCTGGCCGAAATCGTCATCACCGGTTCGGTTGTCGCCCTCGGCGCGATGGTGCTGTCGGGGCGTCGCTTCCCGACCAGCGGGTTCATCGCGCTGTTTGCTGTCGCCGGGCTATTCCACGGCGGGGCCTACGGGGCCAGCATCATCGGCGCCGAAGCCACCATACTGGCCGCCTACCTGATCGGCTTTGCCGCCATCCAGTACGCCATTGCACTGGGCGCCATGTGGATGACCCGCACCGTCTGGCGGGCCGCCGACCCGTCCGCGATCGCGCCGCGACTGACCGGCGCACTGGTCGCCGGTATCGGCTTCGCCTTTATGGTCGAGAATATCGAAGGGCTGCTCTTCGCCTGAACCACACCTGGTGACGGGCTGAAAATGAAACGGGAGAGGACCTTTTGGGTCCTCTCCCGAATTCGTTCCGCCAGCGCCAGCAAACCGGCGCCAGAGATCAGCCGCGCCGACGCCGCCGCGAAATCGCCTTGGCGTACCAGCGCCGCGCCGGTTCCTTCAGCATCACCGCCAGCATGACGACCGCCGCCAGCACCAGCAGGTGACCAAATTCTCCGAACGGGTGCATCAGCACATCGGCCACGCCCGTGACCTCCTCATGCCCGGGATGCCCCAGTGCCGGCGCCGCCGCCAGCAATGTCGCCGCAAATACCGTCAATTTCCGCATGTTCGCTCCTTCGAGGGCCCGCCGCCCTCCGTTAAAAGTTGTCCCAATCGACGGCCGGTCTCCTGGCTTCAGACGTTTCCACATCCGCCTTCCCGGGAAATTTCCCAGTGGCACCATGGATGCGGCGCTGTCTGTCACAGTGGCGGGGGCCACGCCGGAATCACACCGGCTTCCCGTTTCACTTCTCGCAAAGCACCGTCAGAAACGAGCCTATCCGTGCGGGCGCGCTGCTGCAACCGGATAGCCCTCGATAGGCCAAAGATTCACGTTTCCAGCGGGTACAAAAAATTTAAAACCGCTCCCCGGTTGATACTCACGTTGCCACTTGTTACTCTGCGCGCCTATTCCCATGGGTGACAGGCTGGAATACTGGTCAATCGGAATTGAAAATGTCGTCCAGGTGGTAGGCGTGTCGGGGGCAACCCCGCTACCCGTAACGGGTGGGCAATAACAAAAAAGAAAACACGCCTTTAGGATCTGACTTCTCGCGGTTTCGACCCCGGATCCTTTAGACCGCCAAAACAATCCACTCCGTATCGGTAGTTCCGGGCCTCTGGTCCGGCATTACTGCTGCGTCCATACAGGCCCTCGCAAGGGGGCTTTCGGATCGTCCCGTCGGGGCGGTGCCGCGCTGTATTCTATGACCGGGAGCCGGACAGAATGAACGTCAATGTGAAAGCCCAGAATTTCGGCGATAATCCGCTGGAAACTCGCGAAACCGATCATTACCAGACCGAATATGTGCAGTCCTTCGTCGAAAAATGGGACGAACTCATCGACTGGGATGCCCGGGCGGAAAGCGAAGGCACCTTCTTCATCGATATTCTCAAGGCCCGCGGCAAGCACAAGGTTCTCGACGTCGCCACCGGCACCGGTTTTCATTCGGTGCAGCTGATGAAGGCCGGCTTCGACGTCACCAGCGCGGACGGCAATGCGGAAATGCTGGTCAAGGCATTCGAAAACGGCAGCCAGCGTGACATGCTGCTGCAGACCGTCCATGCCGACTGGCGCTGGCTGAACAAGGATGTGCACGGCAAATACGACGCGATCATCTGCCTCGGCAATTCCTTCACCCATCTGTTCGACGAAACGGACCGGCGGCGCGCGCTGGCCGAATTCTACGCGGCACTGCGCTGGGACGGCATCCTGATCATGGATCAGCGCAATTATGACAGCATCCTGAACGATGGATTCTCCTCCAAGCACAAATACTATTACTGCGGCGACCAGGTGACGGCGGAACCCGAACACATGGACGACGGTCTGGCCCGGTTCTGCTACTCCTTCCCCGATGGTTCCAAGTTCCACCTGAACATGTTCCCGCTGCGCAAGGCCTATACGCGCAACCTGATCAGCGAGGTCGGCTTCCAGAAGGTGAAGACCTATGGCGACTTCCAGGAGACCTATCAGGAAGAAGACCCCGACTTCTTCGTCCATGTCGCGGAGAAGACCAGCCACGCCCTGATGACAGAGAACAATAACGATGAGTAGCCGCTCGCAGGCGGTCGCGAAGGCCGAGGAATATTACGACAGCACCGAAGCGGATTCCTTCTACAGCAATGTCTGGGGCGGCGAGGATATCCATATCGGCCTGTACCAGGCACCGGATGAAGCCATCGCCCCCGCCAGCCGCCGCACGGTTTCGACCATGGCGGAGCGCATCGCGGGCCTCGGCCCCGACAGCCGGGTCATCGATATCGGCGCGGGCTATGGCGGCGCCGCCCGCTACCTGGCCGCAACATATGGCTGCCACGTCACCTGCCTGAACCTGAGCACGACCCAGAACGCCATCAACGAAGACAAGAACGCCGAAGCCGGGCTGACCGGCCGCATCGACGTGCTGCATGGCAGCTTCGAGGACATCCCGACAGACGACGCCGGCTTCGACCTCGCCTGGTCACAGGACGCCATCCTGCACAGCGGCAACCGCCCCCGTGTGCTGGACGAAACCCACCGCGTGCTGAAACCCGGCGGCCAGTTCATCTTCACCGACCCGATGCAGAGCGACGACTGCCCCCCCGGCGTGCTGCAGCCGATTCTCGACCGTATTCACCTGGAAACGCTGGGCTCCATCGCATTCTACCGGGACGCGCTCGGCACCCGCGGCTTCGAGGAAGTCGCGGTCCTGCCATTGCTCGACCAGCTACGCACCCACTACACCCGCGTCGGCGAGGACCTGAAAAACCGCTATGCCGAAATCATCACCCTCTGCGGCCAGGACTATGTCGACAACATGCTGCAGGGGCTCGACCGCTGGGTCGAAGGCGCCGATGCCGGTTACCTCGCCTGGGGCATCCTGCATTTCCGAAAATCCTGACGCGGCAGTACCGGCGAAAACATTTCGGGACGATTGACATCGGTTGACATTGATTGACATTCGTTGACATTCGATCACATCGATTGGCAGCGCCTCATTCTCCACCGTTCCTTCTGGAACCCTTGCATGTTGCGGATGCGTTGTTTTTTAGAGCAACGTGATAATGCCCCGGGATGGTGGCCGCCATCCCGGGGCGGGCGACGCGAACCGTCCCAACCCTTGGCGAAGAAGCGCCGTAGGAGAGCGTGGTTGCGTCGTCCTTTTCGGTCCCGGTCCTGAACAGATGATAGGGAGTAGGTCCCGTATGCAAGGTAAGGAACTGTCCGAACACGTCCCGAGTGAGGAAACTTACATCGGTATCGATGTCTGCAAAAGCCATCTCGATGTCCATATCCATCCCTGTGATGAAACATGGCGTGTCAGCAATGACCGCTGTGGCATCGCCGCCTTCCTGCGCCGTCTCGCGGCCCTGCCGGTCGCGGTCAGGCTGGTTGTCGTCGAGGCGACGGGGAAATGGCATCGAGCGGTGCATCGCCGTCTGCACGAAGCAGGCTACGATGTGGCTGTCGTCAACCCGTACCGCTCCCGCAAGCTGGCTGACGCCATGGGGCATCTCGCCAAGACCGATGCCATCGATGCGCGGACGCTGGCGCTGTTCGGCCAGGCCCTGCGTCCCCGCATCACCCCGCCGCCGCCCAAAACGATCGCGGCACTGCGCGAGCTGGTGGCCGCGAGACGGGCCACCGTGGCGGAGGCCAGCGCCCTCGGCAATCGCCTGATGACGGCCGAACACGGGTTGGTGGCCCGGCAGCTGCGCGCCCGGATGGCCATGCTCAAGCGCCATATCCAGGCAATGGCGATCAGCATAAGCAACGCCATCGAAGCCGACCCGGCGATGGCCAGCCTGTTCAATATCCTCACCTCCATTCCCGGTGTCGGATCCGTTGCCGCCACGACCATGATCGCCGAACTGACGGAACTCGGTGCCTGCTCGCGAACCCAGATCGCCGCCCTGCTCGGCGTCGCACCCATGAACTGGGACAGCGGCGCCATGCGGGGACGCCGCATCATCAAGGGCGGACGTGCGCCCCTTCGCGCCGTCCTCTACATGGCTGCGATTGCCGCTGTGCGTTGCAATCCCGAGATTAAGGCCTTCTATGAAAGGCTGAAGAACAGGGGCAAGAAGCCGAAACTCGCCCTGACTGCTGTCATGCGAAAACTCGTCATCCTCGCCAATACACTCGTCAGGGAAAACCGACCCTGGGCACCCGATGCCCCTTGACTCGAGACACAGATGCTCTCCTCCTTGAGGAGGCTGAAGCCCCCATAAAGGGGGTTCAGGCAGGATGAGGAGGTGTCCGGCGTCAAAAAATGCGCCTGGGGATTGGCATTGATCGACATCGGTTAGCATCTATTGGCATCGCACCCAAGACGGCTTCGCCGCCCACCTCCCCCCAAACCTCTCCCCCCAAGGGGCAGAGAGGGAGAGCGCGGCGGCACCGACGACCCGAACACTGTATTTCATTGGCATCGATTGGCATTTATTGGCATTGCTACATATTCCTATTTATTTCCAGACGTCGCTCCGGCGACCGGCAGGACCGACACGCGCCGGAAACGGTATTTCTATTGGCATCAATGTGCTTTTCCATACCTCCGCCATAAAACGGCCATTTCCGACGAAGCCGCGAGCCCGAACGGTATCGGTGGCCGCACGGCAATGCCGCGCCATCTTCCGTCAAAAGAAAGTGGGAATATAGTCTTTATTCGCGAAAAAATCAAGGCTAAAGCAGCCCGTACTTTATCTACGGGCCGATCCAGGACAGCGGCCCGCAGGCGACCATCCCGGCAGCTGACCGCCCTTTACAGGCGCTCGATCTTATGGGCGGCTTCGTCGAGGATTTCGAATTACGGCGACAGTGCATTATGTTCGTTTTGGGCCGACCGCGGCGGCCCGACCGGGCACCACGGCCTGTCCACGCTTCGATCCAGTTCATAACACACCGTGTCGGTCAGCCCGTCGCCCCGGCCCGTTTCACCAGCCGCGCCCGCACCGGATTGAGCACCACATGGGGAATGGCTGCCATCACATCCGGCTCATCCATCGCCACGCAGCCGAAACGCCCCGTCCGCCGCTCGATCACCTCCGCGAAGAGTGCCAGAAAGCGCCACCGGTCGTCATCGTCGAGGAAGATCGCCGCGCGCGCATTGCCCCGCGCCGTCACGTGATAAACCGCGCCTGGATACTCGATACGTAAGGGCCGTGCCATTGGAGGAGTGTGCGGGCGCGCTATTCATAGTTCAAGACCTGACCCCGTCCACATGAACGGCAGGACGCCGATAACGATCTTCCTTGAAGGCCTGCCGAAATCCAAATCCACGAAACCGGAAATAAAGGAGACAAAAACCAAAAAAGCCGCTTAAACTATCCAAGCCCCGGAGCGGCACCTGTCAGGTGATAACCATCTCTGTACACATATTTTAATGATTAACACGCTCAAACAACGGCTTCCAAGCACTCTTAGACGAGGTTCGAGAATACGACCTCAGCAAAGGCAACGTATTATTTGGAACATTAGTTGGAAACACCACCAGCAACCCCATTTCACCATAACCTAACGGCCGCCGCTTATCGATTTTACTGCCAATATCAATACACAAAGCTTTCGCACGCTCCCAATCATCAACCCCCTTAAACCCTGATCGATCTTCAGGAAGCGCAAAATGTTTTTCAGCCAAAACTTCACAAGTCCTAAAATCAACATCCACATTGTCAATTTTACTTATAGATTGCAAAATTCTATCCTGCGCACGTTTTGTTGAAACTATAGTATTCACCATAACCTTTACAGAACGCAAACACTCCAAATTGTTATCAATAAATTTTTGTACATTTCCCGATAAAGAATCACCCGTCGCTGCGATATCGTCAATTATCACCACAGCTGATATGGATTCCACCAATTCCTCTCGCTTCCTAAACTCTTCTTGAAAAGTGTTTGGCGAAAGAACTGAGGCTGAACTAATTTTATTCTCCTCAGCATACAAACTTGCATAAGTAGACCCACTTTTCGCTTGACCATCAACATATGTTACGATGATATCGTCCCGTCTAGCATTGCGAGAACGGGTTACATAGACAGGAATAGAAGGCCTCAGAATTTCAAAAGATTCCCGCAACCTTTCCCTAATATGTGCCTCGCTAAAGACCTTTGCTCTTTGCAAAATGGAAAAAAGTAATCTTTGATCACGAGGATTCTCTACTTGCTGATACCAAGCCGTTATCTCATCCGAACCAATTTTTAAGCCGCGATATGTATGCCACCCTTTAGCCAACTCAACAACTTCTTCAGACAAAATAGCTGCGCTATTTTCCTCGTCCAAAACTAAACTTACCAACTCTTCACTTAATCTATCAGATATCAATTGTTGCACACCAATATCCGCCAACCATGCTCCGAAAATTGGTAAAACAAATATATACTCTCCACCCTCTTCTTTTAGGACATATCTCTGCTCAAAATCACGAAGAACCGCTACTACTTCTGCCTCCGTTAAACTTGAAAACGCTCTATTTAAGTAAACATTTGTTGTTGAAAGTGGAATCACTTGACGAACACACCGTGCTGCTGCCACTAAAACACGACTACGTCGCAATATATCAGGTTCTCGCTCTGAAGATGGCTTTGGAATTCCATCTTGCCACAAATGCGCAAAGGAATTCGCGCCTAGAGAAGACAATTCTCTATCTGTTGCTATTTTAACCTCGTCATAGGTTATATCTGTATCTCGTTCTTTTACTGCATTTCCTGTGACACCAGCACAAACTATTTTAGCGAAATAAGGGTTTCCGTTAGATATATTAAATATTTCTGAAATCGCATCATCGTGCCAACTTAAAATTCCCTCGACAGGCTTCCTTATCATTAGCTGGAAGTCTTCCCATTCATTATCTCTAGAAAAATAGCTTAGATTTACTCGACTAAAATTATTTAATTTTTGCCCCTGCCTATCCATTATAAAAGGCATATTTTCTCCACCAACCAACATTAAACCAATATTTTTTCGACGGGATAAAGAGCGCAAGTTAGCAAAAAATGTTTCAGCTAAATTCCCTTGTAGAAATAATTCTTTTGGAATCTCATCAAACTCATCTATTACTATTATAAATCTTTTTTCTTTATCAATTTTTTCCGCAGCCTCCGACACTGAAACCAAATCAGCAAGAGATCCTGAATAATTTCCAACCTCCTTAGTAAATTCAGATGGCAATTTACCTAAAATAAAACGTTCGATACTCTCTCCTAACAGTTTAACTGACTTTTCTGGGTCCGAGTGGGCGACGTCTCCCCAAAGAACGTAATGAACATGCAACTCCTTTTTAGGATCATGAGCAGTGGCGAATTCCGCTGTTGCCAGAGCTAACGACGTCTTACCAACACGTTTCTGCCCAGTTATAAAAAACGGCTCCATAGGATCTTTTAAAATCTTCGACGCAAGGCTCTTGACTAATTCTGCTCAACCAATGAATTGGCCACCTTCAGCAACACTAGTGCTATAAGGAGACCAATATTCTAACGCAGGCCAGTCTATATCGCTTTTTTGCGCTCGAATGGCAATTTCAAACGTTTCTGACAGTCGTTCTGGATTTCCTATTTCCGCCCATTCAACTTCAATCAGCCCCTGAAACTCGGCAGTTGGACTAACAACCATAGCATCTAATACAACCGAAAAATTACCGGGCCTTACACTACCCAACATTATTGAATGGCTAGATAATAATATATCTTCACTAGAAGTTATCGCTACCACCCTAACATCCATAGCTAGGCCCGTACCTTCATTTCTTAAAGGAACAGATACATTAAATTCCCTACTCGGCTCATGCATAGGATAGCGCTTTTGTATATATATTTCGTTACCCCAAGCCTTTACGACTTTGGCATTATATTTTGCACGAACAGACACCAAAAAACTTTCTAACACGATTTCTGTGTTTTCTATAAATTTATCAAATATATTGGACAAAAACGACAGATTGTCATTTATTACTATATGTATATCTTCTATAGCTCTCTGGCATTCTTCATAGTCTTGTAAAAAAGACGCTTCAAGAGAAGAGACACGCTCCAGCCTGCTAAACAAAACCTCTACGCAACTTTTAAAGTATTGCAGCTTAAAAGGCTTACAATATGAACGGACAATGCTATGATTAAGTGACCCGAGAATATTTTTTCGTGCACGAATTACGGCATTTACATCGCCATAATTTTCAGTCAGAGAAGATAGCAAATTGCAAATCGTTTTATGACCTTCAGAAAGTATAGTAAATTTTTGATAATTTTGAGAGCCCTGTTTTAATCCTATAAATGCACACAGATTTGGATTTGTTTTTTCGCAAATCTCTACGATTAGTCTAGTAAGTTGATTTGCTGAATTGGTTTCTGGAAGCAATTTTTCTACAGACAAACATCGAATCAATACTACACCTATTACGTTATCTTTGACAGAACTTGAAGATAGTTCCTGCAAAGCATCACCAATAGAATTTCCTTGCACTTCGGTCTTCGTTTGCGAGAAGAGCCATTTACGTAATTCGGTGCGTGCAACAGTGATTTCGTCTATATTTAAAACAATCGCCCGTTCAACGTATGCGAGGGCATCTTCTTGTTGATTAATGTCTGCCTGACCGAAGCTGTCCAATTTAATTCCTCCTCCTTCATTCACTTTCGCCGTGATCAGTAATACGGGGGCTCAAAATTTATCTATACTCTACTCAATAAAAAATTGTGACCACAAGCACCTTACTCGGCAAGGTCGCGCATGCCAGTAAGCGCGCCTGAACCTTCGAATTACGGTGACACTGCATTATTTGTCTCCTTGGGTCGCCCGCGCCTTCCAGGCCTGGGATCGCCGCCCGTTTATACTTCGATCCTAGCTCCGGGATCAGGTCTCGTTTGTGCATTCGCGGCGCGGCTGACGATGCATGCATAGACGCCACAGTAACGCGCCACCGCAGTATGGTTGTACCGCGACCGGTCCGCCCCGCACAGGAACCTCTTGCTGGCGCCGCCCATCTCCGCTCCCCCTCGCCTGCCGGTGCCGTGCCGTTCTACAATGCCCCCGCACACAGATCACAAAAGAAAAGGAAGCGCGTCATGGGGGATCGTCTGAAGGGGAAAGTTGCGATTGTTGTCGGGGCGGGACAGGCGCCGGGGTCTTCGCCGGCCATCGGCAACGGGCGGGCGACGGCGATGCTGTTCGCGCGCGAGGGGGCGAAGGTGCTGGCAGTGGACCTCCGGCTGGATTCCGCGCAGGAGACCGTGGCCAAGATCGAGGGCGAGGGCGGCGAGGCTGCGGCGCTGGCTGCCGATGTCACCGATGAGGCCTCCATGCAGGCGATGGTCGCGGCCTGTGTCGAGCGCTTCGGGCGGATCGACATTCTGCACAATAATGTCGGCATCAGCGTCGAGGGCGGCGATGCGCCGATCACCGAGATCACGAGTGACTCTTTCGACCGCATCGTCGCGGTCAACCTGCGCAGCATCGTCTTTGCCTGCAAGCACGCCTTGCCGGTGATGCAGGCGCAGGGCGGTGGCGCAATCATCAACATTTCCTCGATGGCGGCGCAGAACACCTATCCGTGGGTGACCTACAAGGCGACCAAATCGGCGATGATCGAAATGACGCGGCAGATCGCGATTCAGAATGCCGAATACGGCATCCGCGCCAATGTCATCCTGCCGGGGCTGATGGATACGCCCATGGCGGTGGACCGGCGGGCCGAGGCGTTTGACCGGCCGCGCGCCGATATCGCCGCCGAACGCGACGCCAAGGTGCCACTGAAGGGCAAGATGGGTACCGGCTGGGACATCGCCCATGCCGCGTTGTTCCTGGCGTCCGACGAGGCCGGGTTCATCACCGGCGTGGCGCTGCCGGTCGATGGCGGGTCGAGCTGCCGGGTGGGGTAACGCAAACCCCGAACGGGTTGCAACAATCCGCGACGACGGTTTGCGGAAAAAGCCTGACACCGAGACCCGGGTGAGCGGCGTTAGCAGCCCCTCACCCGGGTCTCGGTGTCAGGCGGCTGCTTAATCCCGTTTGAATTTCGGCATCACGTCGCGGCCGAAATGGTCGAGCTGCTCGAGCATCACGGCGAGCGGCGTGCCCATCGCCGATTGCACGTTGACCGCTTCCAGCCCCGGGAATTTTTCCTCGACCGCCTTCAGGAAATCGACAAGCCCTTCGGCCGGGCCGCAATACCATGAGCCCCGCTCGACGGCTTCTTCCAGCGTCGGGATGCCGGAATCCCGGATACCACCCCGGCGGTCGATGGCATCCACCTGTTCGGGTTTCAGCGGGCCGAGGAATCCCAGCGGGCCGAACAACTTGGCGTGTTCCTCGTAAAACGGTGTGGCTTCCCGGATCGCCTGCTCGCGGGTCGGCGCGATGTGATAGGAGATGCCGAGGCAGAGGTTTTCGCCAAGCGCCGTTTCGATCCCGGCGCGTTCATGGGCGCGCTGGAAGGCGTGGATATTGCCTTCCGCCATCAGCGCCGAACCGCCGCCGACAATGCCTTTCATGCCGTGCTTGATCATGAAATCGAGCCCCCGGTCGCCGGCGCTGACCACCGGCTGCCAGCATTCCACCGGCAGGGTGCGCGGCCGCGGCACCAGCGTCAGTTCCTTCAGATCGTACCCGCGATACGGCACATCCGGCGGCGGGTGTAATACTTGCCCTTGTGCGAGAACGACTCCTCGTGGAACGCCTTGAACAGGATATCGACCTGTTCCTCGAACATGTCGCGATTGGCTTCCGCGTCGATCAAGTGCCCGCCCAGCGTTTCCACCTCACGCGTGTGATAGCCGCGCCCGACACCGAAAATGACCCGCCCCTTGGTCAGCCAGTCGGCTGTGGCGAAGTCTTCCGCGAGGCGCAGCGGATGCCACATCGGCGCGATGTTGAAGCCGCAACCGATGCGCAGATTCTCCGTCACATGCGCCAGGTGCACGCCCAGCATCATCACATTGGGGACGCACTCATAGCCTTCGTGCTGGAAATGATGTTCGGCAAACCACAGCGCATCGAAGCCCCAGCCATCCATGCATTTCGCCATCGCCTCCGACTTGTCGAAGACCCCGGCCAGTTGTTCGTTGGAATAGCGCCGGTCATTCGCCGGCGTCGCATCCTGCCCCATATCACCAAGATCGATATGCCCGGCGAAAAGCGATGAAAACCGCTTGATCATGCCCGTTCCTCCCGTTTGGTTAGAGCGATGGTAGCGCGGCTTTCGCAGCACGTGCAAACGAAGCGCAGGAACACGAATTCAGGCTTGTGACGCACGGCCCAATCCCCCACCATTTCGCCACGGGTACAGGGCAGGCCCGCCGGGAAAGGACCATCGACCATGATCATTCGCGATATCGAGGAAAGCGAGCTCGGCACGCTACTCGACCTGTACCGGCATTACACGGCCTCCGAAAACCTGCCGCCGCTGACCGATACCGCGATCCGCGATATCTGGCAGGCCATCCAGGCCAATCCCGGCACCCGCTATTTCGTCCTCGAAACCGGCGGGCGGATCGCAGCCGCCGCCATCCTGACCATCACGCCGTCGTTCATTCGCGGTGGGGCTGGCTATGGTGTCATCGAACATGTCGTGACCCACGCGGGTTTCCGCCGCCGGGGACTCGCGAAAGCCCTGATGGAACATGTCCTGGATTACGCATGGCAACAGGACTGTACCGAAGTCATGCTGTTATCCGGCGCCGACCTGACCGCCGCACACAAAATGTATGAAGGGCTCGGCTTTAACCGCCACCGGCGGACCGGCTTTATCAAGTACCGCCCCTGAAAAAGGCCACCCCGGCCGAGCGAAAAGTCGGGCATCACGACCAAAATTGGGTAGTTTCCCCCATACCGGCGCTGCCGGGTTTTTGGTGCAATTCCCTTGTTGAATTTTTAGCCGCGTAACAGGCCAGCCCGGCCCTGCGGCAATTTTCGGATAAGGGAGAATTGCTTTGAAAATATTACGGTGGGTCATGGCGACCGCAGCCTGTCTGGTGCTGCTATCGCCCGGAACAGGAAGGGCCATTCCCTTCACCTATGACCTGGAATTTGAAACGACCGGACAGAGCATCTGGGATACCGGCACCGCCGCCACATTGGACAAGACGGCGTTTCTTGGCGCAGCCTGGCAGGACCAGTCGGCTAGCCTTGACCTGATCGCGGGTGATGAGGATGTCAATATCTTCAATCCCCTGCGGGAAATCTATGACGGGGCCTTCAGCGCCTGCCGGGGGCTCGGCTTTTCCTCCAGTGCCTGTATCAACGGGCAAAGCGCCCGGGTACCGGTCCCCAGGCTCGGCAGCAGGCCGTCGGTGCGCAGCTGCGGCAAGTTCGCCGTGGCCTGTAAAATCGCACAGGGTGCGGATGTCCTGAAACGCGCGGGCTATGACGTCGCCTTCTCCGCCTGCAAGAAACTGGGCAATTCATCGTCCACCTGCCGCAATGGCCGGTCCGGACGGCTGCCCGTCATCGCGCTGGGCACAGCACCGCCGCAGTTTCTGGAAGTCGACACACGCACCGGCGTTGCCGTCGAAGGCACATCCGATGGCCGGGTCGGGCTGGAACTTGGCATCGAAGTCGGCAGCGGTTCGGTGGACGCCACCGTATCCTATGCGGCGACGCTGGATATTCCCGACACGGCCCTGCTGGACAAGGCAAACGCCATCAATTTCAATCCGAACAGCGTGCTGGCGGGGACGAACGTCCTGACCACCGACTTCGCCGACCTGTCTCTGACGGCGGATGCGATCCTGGAGGTATCCGGCAGTGTCACTGGTGAGGCCTGTGTCATCGCGGCCGGTTGCACAACGGGCGGCAGCTCATTCAACATCGATGAGAAAGTCTCCATCCTGTCCTTCAATGAAGGCGGCGAAGGCGACATCAAGCTGCTCGGACAGAGCCCGTCGAGTTTTGGCTTCCCCAATGAAGCAGACGGCTTTCCGTTTGAAATCGCGGCCGGGTCGGGTGTTGCCGGCGAGCTTGCCAGCGCAACGCTCTACCTCCCGCAGCCCCATACCAGCGGCGGTCTCGATACCACGACCAATACGCTGAAATCTTCGGGTCAGGACGACCTGGTCGACCTCACCGTGGATATCGATGCCGTTGCCTCACTCGCCGTCACGGCGGGTGCGACAACGCAGGCTTTCGGCTTCGAGTTACCCATCGGCAATGTCGGCAGCGTCGGCTACGACATCATCGATGTGAAAATCGGCCCGTCCATCGACCTCAAGCAGGATTTCGAACTCGACCCGACCCTGTTCGTAAAGCTTGTCTTTGACAAGGCGGTCATGATCGCGGGCGAGTTGGTCACCGAACTGATTTCCGCCTGGGACCTGCTACCCGATATTTTCTTCCTCGACGATGTCACCACGGTCACGCCGACCTTCTTCGTCGATGCGGAACTGCGCAACGAGACCGTGCTGGATTTCGATTTCGACTTCGTCATCGACCTGCTGCAGGTCAATTTCGACCTGCTCGGATTCGACCGGCAGTTCGGCATTGGCAATATCCTGGATGAAAGCATCGACCTGTTCCAGTCACCGGACCTGTTCGACAGCCTGTTTTCGCTGCAGGGCTTCGATCTGCAGATCGGCGAGAGCTTCACCATCGACTTCCTGACCGGCTCCGAAGCGCCGCAGAATTTTGCGGCCCGCAGCGCGCTCAACCCCATCGAGGCATTCACGGAAGCCTCGGTGCCGGAACCGGGCATGCTGACGCTGTTCCTCCTCGGGCTCTGCGGGCTGCTCGTCATGCAGCAGCGAAACCGGCGCGACGACGCGCTGGCCGCATAACCCCGTAACCCGGCAGGCGGCGCGGCAATTTTTCCACCGCGCCGCCCCCGCCGGACCGGGACGTATCTGACCACCGACAAGGATTTACAGATGAAATTTATTCGATTGGCGATTATCGCATTACTGCTTCAGACCGGCGCCGCCGCTGCAGCAGATCACACAGAAAGCTTTGCAATGAAGGGCGCGGGCTTCCTGCCCTGCCAGATTTACGTCAAGGCCCGCGAAGACAAGTCCAACGTCTATTACATGATCGGCGGTTGGGTGGAGGGCTATATTTCCGCCCATAACCGCTACGCCGAAGACACATTCGACGTGCTGTCGTTTGAATCGCTGGAGCTGCTGCTGACCGTGATCCAGACCCATTGCGACGCCAATCCCGGCCATCGGCTGCACGCCGTCGTCAATTCGATCATCGCGAGCCTGCAGCCGGACCGGCTGACCGAAGCCTCACCGCGGGTGCAGATCACCGAGGGCGAACGCAAGACCACGCTGCATCGGGAAACCATCCGCCGGGTACAGGACCGCCTGACCGGTCTGGGCCTGTATGACGCCGCAGTCGACGGGCGTTTCACCGAAGCCACAAAAGCAGCGCTGATGGCCTTCCAATCGGACCTGGAGTTCGAAACCACCGGCTTCCCCGACCAGACGACGCTGTGGCGGTTGCTACGCTAAGCGGGACGCTAGTCTCCCTGTTCCCCGCCTTGCATTTCGGCAAGCACAGTATCGATGACCGCGTATCCACTGCCCCAGCCATTGTCCATTCCGGCCATCATCTTGGCGAAACAGGCAATTTCGGCATCCGTGGCATCGATCGGTATCTGGGACAGGCGCACCATGGTTTGCGCGCCCTGTTCCTCGAACAAAACCGTCGTCAGCAAGGTGCGGGGCCAGTCCGGCATCATCGGGTTGGCGGCGATGTTCCAGTCGGAATCCGTCGATGAGTGGTGCCAGACCAGCTTTTCCGGTGGCGTCACTTCCTGAAACGCCATCTTGCTGTAGTCGGCCTTGTCACCCCATTTCATTTCGTTCAGCCACGCCCCGCCGGGTTTCAGGTCATAGGCATGGATAATCGTTTCAATGCCCGGACCATACCAGCGCGACAGCAGCTTCGGGTCTGTCCAGGCGCGCCACACCATGTCACGGGGCGCGTCGAAAACATGGTCGAATTTGTATTCGGGCAGTTCACTCATGCGTCTTCACTCCGTTCGGCCGCCGCTTTCATGCTGGTCAGGACATCGTCGAGCTGGTCGAAACTTGTCCCCCAGAATTTCTGGAACTCTGCAAGCCAGTCGGCTGCCACCGCCATCTTCGCCGCCTTCAGCCGGGCCGGGCGGCGCTGTTCATCAATATCGCGTTCAATCAGACCAGCGCGTTCCAAAACCTTCAGATGCTTGGAGACGGCCGGTTGGCTCATCTCGAAGGGTGCCGCAATGTCCTTGACCGAGGCCTGACCATCCGCCAGCCGCGACAGGATCGCCCGCCGTGTCGGATCGGCCAGCGCCGCAAAGACAGCGTCCAGATTGACACTTGCATCCATATAACCAATTTGTTCCATAACTATATGGTTATATTTATAAGCCGCCGCTGTCAACGCGTTATCCGGAAAGGACCGCCAAACTAAATTCTGATGCCCGTATATGCACCCCACGTCATCGCCCCGCTCCTCGCGTTGACAGGAGTAGTGGGCATCCTGCTAATTGTGACAGCAATCAGCATGAAGGATTTCCAATGTTTTATGACCCGCGTGACCCGAAAGGCCACGGTCTGCCGCATGACCCGTTCAAATCGCTTATCGCCCCGCGACCAATCGGCTGGATCAGCACGCTGAGCGACGACGGCAAGGTAAATCTGGCGCCCTACAGCTTCTTCAACGCCGTTTGCTACCCGCCTTATATCGTGATGTTTTCATCCAGCGAACTTGTCGACGACCCGCGCAAGCATTCACGACGGAACGCGGAAGACACCGGCGAGTTCGTCTGCAACCTGGTTTCCGCGGAACTGACTGACGCCATGCATATGACAGCCGCGCATGTCGACCGAGACGTCGACGAACTGGCTATGGCAGGGCTGACAACGGAACCTTCCGTTACGGTCAAGCCGCCCCGGGTCAGGGAATCCCCGGCGCACCTTGAATGCCGTTACATGCAGACGGTAATCCTTGAAAGCGACACGCCGGGCAGCACGCATGGCGTCGTGTTCGGTGAAGTCACCGGCATCCATATCAGCGACACCGTCATGACGGATGGCCTGGTCGATATCACGAAGCTGCGCCCGGTCGCGCGGCTGGGTTACCGCGACTACACTATCGTCGAAGATGGCTTCTCCAAGCCAAGCTATGACAGCATGGTGCCGGGGTTGGTAAAGGAATCGTCGTAACGAACCCCGGAAAGGTGTCGGCTGCGCGACAGCGGCCGGCAGCTTTTCAGGCGGATTACCGGAGCACCTGAAAAGGCCTCTTTACCCCGCCAGTTTCTTGCGCAGCAGTTCGTTCACCATCTGCGGGTTGGCCTTGCCCTGGCTGGCTTTCATGATCTGTCCCATGAACCAGCCGATCAGTTTCTGATTGCCGCCCCGGTATTCCGCCACGCCATCCGGGTTGTCGGCCATGATCTGGTCCACCACCGCTTCCAGCGCACCGGTATCTGAGACCTGCTTCAGGCCCTTTTCATCGACAATCGTCACGGCGTCCTTGCCCGTTTCGAACATGTCGTTAAGGACATCCTTGGCGATGTTGTTGGAAATCGTCTTGTCCACGATCAGGTCCAGCAGGCCGCCCAGCGCCTCGGCCTTCACCGGTGAGTCCGCCAGCGCGATACCGGCGCGGTTCAACTGCCCCAGCAGTTCCGACGTCACCCAGTTGGCCGCCAGCTTCGCGTCGCGTCCCGCCGCGACGGTTTCGAAATAGGCCGCCGTGTCCCGTTCCGCGACCAGCACACCCGCGTCATAGGGCGACAGGCCGAGTTCTTCGACGAAGCGAAGCTTTCTTGGCATCCGGCAGTTCCGGCAATTCGGCTTTCAGCGCATCGACATAAGCCTGGTCGAGGTCCAGCGGCAGCAGGTCCGGGTCCGGGAAATACCGGTAGTCATGCGCGTCTTCCTTGGACCGCATCGACCGGGTTTCACCCTTGTCGGAATCGTACAGCCGGGTTTCCTGGGTGATCGTGCCGCCTTCCTCGATCACGTCGATCTGGCGCGCGGCTTCAAAATCAATGGCCTGGCGCAGGAACCGGATCGAGTTCAGGTTCTTGATCTCGCAGCGCGTGCCGAGTTCATCCCCGGGCCGCCGCACGGAGACATTGGCGTCACAACGCATCGAGCCTTCCTGCATGTTGCCGTCGCAACTGCCGACATAGCGCAGGATCGCGCGCAGCTTGGTGACATAGGCCGCCGCTTCTTCGGCCGAGCGCATGTCCGGGTGCGAGACGATTTCCATCAGCGCCACGCCGGAACGGTTGAGGTCGATCATCGACTTGGCCGGATGCTGGTCGTGAATCGACTTGCCCGCGTCCTGTTCGATATGCAGCCGCTCGACACGGACATTCTTGACCGCGTCATCCGGCAGGTCGATCTCGATTTCACCCTCGCCGACGACGGGCAGTTCGTATTGCGAAATCTGGTAGCCCTGCGGCATATCCGGGTAGAAAAAGTTCTTCCGGGCGAAGATCGAATGCAGATTGATCTTTGCGTTCAGCGCCAGCCCCGTGCGCACCGCCTGCCGCACCGCTTCATCGTTCAGCACCGGCAGCATGCCCGGCATGCCTGCATCGACCAGAGAAACCTGCTGGTTCGGTTCCGCGCCGAATTCGGTGGAGGCGCCGGAAAACAGCTTCGCCTTTGCAACGATCTGGGCATGCACTTCCAGCCCGATCACGAGTTCCCATTCGCCGGTCTGGCCTTTCAGCAATTCCGCCATGTCAGCCTCCCAACCCGGACAGGTCCGGCTTCGCGTCAAACCCCGCCGCATCTTCCAGTACTCCGGCGACCCGAAACAGGGTTTCTTCGTCATACGGACGGCCGATCACTTGCAGCCCCAGCGGCAACCCTTCCGCGGACAGCCCGGCCGGCACCGAAATCCCCGGCAGTCCCGCCAGCGACGCGGGCACCGTGAAGATATCGTTCAGATACATCGCAATCGGATCATCCATCTTGTCACCCTGCGCAAAGGCGGCGCTTGGCGTCGTCGGCGTCAGGATCGCGTCCACCTTCTCCCAGGCGTCGTTGAAATCGCCGGCAATGCGGGCCCGTACCTTCTGCGCCTTCAGGTAATAGGCATCGTAATACCCCGCCGACAGCACATAGGTTCCGATCAGAATACGGCGTTTGACTTCCGCGCCGAAGCCCGCGCCGCGCGTGTTTTCATACATGTCCTGCATGGTGTCGCCATCGACCCGCAGCCCGTAGCGCACCCCGTCATAACGCGCGAGGTTGGACGACGCCTCGGCGGGCGCGACAATATAATAGGTCGGCAAGGCATATTTGGTATGCGGCAGCGAGATATCGACGATTTCCGCCCCGGCCTGCCGCATCCAGTCGATACCTGTCTTCCACAGCGCGTCGATTTCCGCCGGCATGCCGTCCATGACGTATTCCTTGGGAATGCCAATGCGCAGCCCCCGGATATCGCCGGTCAGCGCCGCTTCGAAATCCGGCACATCCAGTTTCATCGACGTCGAATCCTTGGGGTCATGCCCGGCCATCGCACCCAGCATGATCGCGGAATCACGCACCGTATGCGTCATCGGCCCGGCCTGATCCAGCGAGGAAGCAAAGGCGATGATGCCCCAGCGCGAGCAGCGGCCATAGGTCGGCTTCATGCCGACGATACCGGTAAAGGCGCCGGGCTGGCGGATGGACCCACCGGTATCGGTACCCGTCGCACCCAGCGCCGCGCGCGCCGCGACCACCGCCGCCGACCCGCCGGACGAACCGCCCGGTACCAGCACCGCGTCGTCGCCCTTGCGTTTCCACGGGTTCGCAACCGGGCCGAAATAGCTGGTCATGTTGGACGAGCCCATGGCGAATTCGTCCAGGTTGGTTTTGCCCAGCATCACCGCGCCCGCATCCCACAGGTTCTGCGTCACGGTGGATTCATAGGGCGGCACGAAGCCTTCGAGGATATGGCTGCCGGCGGTCGCCTGAACCCCCTTGGTGCAGAACAGGTCCTTGATGGCAACGGGGATGCCATCCATCGCACCCACCTGCCCCTGCGCCCGCCGTGCATCGCTTGCTGCCGCCATCGCGCGCGCCTGATCGGCGGTTTCCACGATATAGGCGTTGAGGTCCCGCACGGCCCCGGTTGCTTCGATAAAGGTCTCGGTCAGTTCAACGGCGGTGAAGTCGCCGGCGGCCATGCCGTCGCGCGCCTGCGCCAGTGTCAGGTTCCTGAGATCCGTCATTATTCGACCACCTTGGGAACAGCGAAAAAGCCGTCCATCCGATCCGGCGCATTGGCCAGCACATCCTCAGCGATACCGCCATCGTCGACGTTATCGGCACGCCGCGCGTATTCGGTTGCCACGACGGAGGTCATCGGCGCCACGCCGTCGGTATCGACCTCGTCCAGCTGCTCGACCCAGCCAAGGATATTATTGAGTTCGCCAGCCAGCGAATCGAGGTCCTCTTCAGGGACTTTCAGGCGCGCCAGATGGGCAATCGCGCTGACATTATCGCGGTTGAGCGGCATGTTTTTCTCCATTTCGTAGCGGCGCGGAACCTATCACTGGTACTGGATCACGACAAGTATCGGAACAAGGTTCGGGACGCTGCGGTTTGACGGGTGCATAATGGGTCTATGGCCATATGTACACTCGAAGAACTGAAGCCGGCGCTGGCGCCGGGAACCCGGTTGCTGGGGCTCGATCTGGGATCAAAGACCATCGGCCTCGCGATCTCCGATCCGGGGCTGCAGGTCGGCAGCCCGATCGACACGATCCGGCGCACAAAATTCACCGCCGATGCGGTGGAACTGGAGCGTATCGTGGCCGAACGCAAGGTCGGCGGGTTGATCATCGGCTTGCCGGTCAACATGGATGGCAGTGAAGGCGGGCGCTGCCAGTCGACCCGGCAGTTTGCCGCCAACCTGATCGCCCGGGGCTTTGCCCTGCCCATCGCCTTCTGGGACGAGCGGTTGTCGAGCGCCGCGGTCGAACGCTTCCTCATCAATGAAGCCGATATGCGGCGCAACAAGCGTGCGCAGGTCATCGACAAGATGGCCGCCGGTTATATCCTGCAGGGTGCGCTCGACCGGTTGCGGGCGCTGTAGCGGGTTTGAGGGAGGGTCCATCGTGACAACGGAAGATATCGAGCAGGCGGCGGGCATACTGGCCGCGTCCCGCAGCATGGGCGGGCGCTTCAACATGTTTCCCGACCAGTGCCGCCCCGCCGACCTGGCGCAGGGCTATGCCGTGCAGGATGCGCTGCATGCCCGGCTTGGGGGCAGTATTGCGGGCTACAAGATCGGCTGCACCACGCCGGTCATGCAGAAATACCTGGGCATCGACCACCCCTGCGCCGGCGGAATCCTCGCGAGCAGCATCCACACCTCTCCGGCCAGCCTGAAATACCGCGACTTCCGCCGCGTCGGCGTGGAATGCGAAATCGCCGTGCGGCTGGGCAGCGACCTGCCCGCCGGGCCGTTCACCCGGGACAGCGTCGCCGAAGCCGTTGCCGAGTGCATGGCGGCGATTGAACTGGTTGATGATCGCTATGTCGATTACACGAAACTGGATGCCGCCAGCCTGATCGCCGACGATTTTTTCGGGGCGGGATGCGTGCTGGGCGAGCCAAGAGGAGACTGGCAAGCGCTCGACCTCGCCGCCTGCGCCGCCTTCATGACTGTCAATGGCAAGGCCGCCGGTCGCGGCACCGGCGCGCTGGTGCTGGGCCATCCGCTGGAAGCTCTCGCCTGGCTCGCCAACAGCCTGGCCGAACGGGACAAGATGCTGAAGGCCGGCGATATCGTGATGACCGGCAGCATGGTCGAAACCCGCTGGCTGGAGCCGGGAGACTGGGTCGATGTAACCGTCGAGGGGCTGGGCGTCGCGGCCGTCACCGTCACCTGAATTTCGTCTTATCGGGGCCGTTCGATGTATTCGATGGTCACATCATCGGGGTCGCGCAGGTAGACGACGCGGCCGCCCTTGTTCGGGCCCTTGTCAATCGCGACCGGATTACCGATCGGCAGCACCCCATGCGGTTCTGAGGCTGCAATCGCCGCGTCTATATCGTCCACGTCATAGGCGATATGCGCGAACCCGGTATCACAGGGCAGCGACCTTACCCTGCCCTTATCCGCCGGCGCCAGGTACTGGATCAGTTCCAGCCGGTGGCCCGGCCCCTGAATATAGGCGACTTCGATCTGCGCCCCTTTTACCCCCGTGACCCGCTCAATGATTGCGGAATCCCGCGGAGCGCGCGAAATCACCTCGAATCCAAGCGCATCGGTAAAGAATGCGACCGTGCGGTCCATATTGGAGACCGTAAAACTGGTGTGATTGGTGCCAAGCACCTTGAACGACGACATCTTTAACCCTCCGTTCAGTAGTTGAGCGATAGCCTGTCGCGCCCCGTGGGCAGGGGTCGTTATTCCACTATTGCGGCAGCGGTCCCGATTCGCAATGATCGGTGTTCCGCAGGGAGGGCAGTTTAATGGGAAACTTCGCACGAAATACGGCAGTTCTGGCGCTGGCGCTCGGCGTGATGACCGGTCCGGCGCTGGCGGACGATGAAATAGAGTCCCACCGCAATGACCCGCTGGAATCCATGAACCGGTTTACATCCGGCCTGAATGCGGTGCTGCGGAAAGGGATCTTCGATCCGGTCGTGGACATTTACCAGTTCATCACCCCCGACCCGATCGAAGGCGCCATTTCAAACGCCGCCTCGAACCTTTCGGAACCTGTCACTGCA
Organism: uncultured Alphaproteobacteria bacterium; assembly: GCA_943788635.1. Taxonomy (GTDB): domain Bacteria; phylum Pseudomonadota; class Alphaproteobacteria; order UBA8366; genus MarineAlpha4-Bin1. The sequence continues at coordinate 42,434 of CALSRA010000024.1, forward strand.
ATCAGCAGCATCCTGCAGGGTGATTCGGAAAATGCCGGCAATGCGTTTCAGCGTTTTCTGGTCAACAGCACCGTCGGTATCGGCGGTCTGGGCGACCCTGCGGCGGAAATGGGGATCGAATCGCGCGACGAAGACCTCGGCCAGGCTTTTGCCGCAAACGGCGTTGAAGCCGGCCCGCACCTGGTCCTGCCAATTCTGGGACCAACCAATTTTCGCGACGCTATCGGCGACATTGCCACGTCATTGGCCAATCCCCTGCCGCTCGCCGGGGCCGCCGCTGCCGGCGCGGTCGAGTATTCCGATAATCAGGACCTGATAAATGATATTGGAAACAACTCACTGGACCGCTATGTCGCGGAACGCGAAGCCTATGAACAGAACCGGAATTACGAAATCAGCAATGGTTTAATGCTGCTTCCGGATTTCGAAGACACCGCCAACTGCTAGGCAGACAATCCAAAAAAATTAACGAATGCGGCCCCGTGGCAGGTAACGCCGCTTGCGGCCCCTGCCCCCGCACGCGTATATTGCTGCTTTAATGACCCGATCCCAGACAGCGCCCGATTTTGCGCTCTACCGATTTCCGCACCGACACCTGCTCGGTATCGATGGCCTTTCCATTTCAGAGATAAACTCTCTGCTGGATCTGGCGGATGCCTATGTCGCACAGAACCGCCAGCACGATAAGAAATCCGATGTGCTGCGTGGCCGTACCCTGATCAATCTGTTCTTTGAAAACTCGACCCGTACCCAGGCGTCGTTTGAACTGGCCGGCAAACGGCTGGGCGGCGATGTCATGAACATGTCCGTCTCCAGCAGTTCGATCAAAAAGGGCGAGACCATGATCGATACGGCGATGACGCTGAATGCGATGCATCCCGATGTGCTGGTCGTGCGCCACCCGGATGCAGGCGCCGTGAAGCTGTTGTCGGAAAAGGTTACCGGCGCGGTCATCAATGCCGGTGACGGTCGTCACGAGCACCCGACCCAGGCGCTGCTGGACGCACTGACGATCCGGCGGCGGCGCGGACGGCTGGACAATATGACGGTTGCGATTTGTGGCGACATCCTGCACAGCCGCGTTGCACGGTCCAATATCTATCTGCTAACGACAATGGGCGCGCGCGTGCGCGTTGTCGCCCCGCGCACGCTCATGCCGGCGGGAATTGAACGTTTCGGTGTCGATGTATTCCATGACATGCGCGCCGGACTGACCGATTGCGACATCGTCATGATGTTGCGTCTGCAGACGGAACGGATGCGCGGCACTTTCGTGCCGTCGACCCGGGAATATTTCCACTTCTTCGGTCTCGACCGTGAGAAACTGTCCTATGCCAAGCCCGATGCCTTCGTGATGCATCCGGGACCGATGAACCGCGGTGTCGAGATAGACTCGGACATTGCCGACGATATCAACCGATCCGTCATCCGCGATCAGGTGGAAATGGGCGTCGCCGTGCGCATGGCATGCCTCGACCTTTTGACCCGCGGCGCCACCGTCAACTAACCGGCACAACATGACCAAACGTACCGCCTTCGTGAATGCCCGCCTGCTCGACCCGGCCAGTGATCTGGATATGACCGGCGGCCTGCTGGCGGAAGACGGCAAGATCACCGATTTCGGGCCGGACCTGTTCAAGGACGGCGTTCCGGACGTCGACCAGTTGGTGCAATGCGACGGGCTGTGCCTCGCGCCGGGCCTGATCGATATGCGCGTTCAGGTGCGGGAGCCCGGCGAAGAACACAAGGAAACGATTGAATCCGCCAGCCATGCGGCGGCGGCCGGTGGTGTGACCGCCATGGTCTGCCTGCCGAACACCGAACCCGTTATCGACGATATTTCCGTGGTTGAATTCGTTGCCCGGCGCGCCCGCGAAATAAAAATGGTCAAGCTGTACTGCTATGGCGCGCTGACACGGGGCATGGAAGGCGAACAGATCACCGAGATGGGGTTGCTCGCCGATTCCGGGGCGCTTGGCTTCACCGACGGCATCAAGGCGCTTACCGATCCATTGGTGATGCGCCGGGCGCTCAGCTATGCCCGCACATTCGGATTGCTGGTGATCCAGCATCCCGAAGACCCCGACATGGTCGATGACGGCGTGATGAACGAAGGCGAACTCGCCAGCCGATTGGGACTGCCGGGCATTCCCGCGGTTGCCGAGGTGATGATGGTCGAACGCGACCTGCGCCTGCTGTCCCTAACCGGGGGTCGTTATCACGCATCGCACCTGTCCACCGCCGCATCGATCAATGCGGTGCGCCGGGCAAAGTTCGACGGGCTGGATGTCACCTGCGATACCGCGCCGCATTACTTCGCCCTGAACGAAAATGCCGTCAGTGATTATCGCACATTCGCCAAGGTCTCGCCGCCATTGCGCAGCGAGCAGGACAGGAACGCCGTCGTTGAGGGGCTGAAAGACGGCACCATTGACGCCATCGCCAGCGACCACGCCCCGCATGATCAGGATTCCAAACGCCTGCCCTTCGTCCAGGCGGAATGCGGCATTATCGGGCTGGAAACGCTGCTGCCGCTGACGCTGGAACTATATCATAACGGGCACCTGACGCTGCTGGAGGCGCTCGGCAAGGTAACCGCGGCACCGGCATCGATCCTGCGTCTGCCAAGTGGGCGGATCAACCGTGGCGCGCCGGCGGACCTGCTGCTGTTCGATCCAAACCGGCCCTGGACAATCGACGAAGAAAAATTCCGCAGCAAGTCCAATAACTCGCCGTTCCACGACCGGCCCGTGCAGGGCATGGCAGTGCGCACCTTCGTTGAGGGCCGCACGATCTACACGGCGATTTAACCGATGTTCGAAACGCTGATGCGCCCGGAAGCGGTGATCGCCGTGGGGCTGGGCTATCTTCTGGGATCGATCCCTTTCGGTCTCGTGCTGACCCGGCTGGCCGGGCTGGGCGATATCCGCAAGATCGGTTCCGGCAATATCGGCGCGACCAACGTGCTGCGTACCGGCAACAAGCCGCTCGCACTGGCAACCCTGCTGCTGGATGGCGGCAAGGGCGCGGCCACCGCCCTGATCGCCATGGCCGTCGCACCGGAACTGGCACCCTGGGCCGCACTGGCCGCCGTGCTGGGGCATCTGTTCCCGGTCTGGCTGAAATTCAACGGTGGCAAGGGCGTGGCGACGACGCTGGGCGCCTATTTCGCGCTGGCCTGGCCGGTCGGCCTCGCTGTCGGGCTGACCTGGCTCGCGGTCGCCCTTACCCTGCGGATTTCCTCGCTATCCGCCATCATCGGTATCGGCATGGCGCCGGTATACGCCTGGTTCCTGGCGGGGCCGGACGTCGCCGCCGTCGCCGGTATCCTCGCCGTGCTGGTGATCTACCGCCACAAGGAAAACATCCACCGGCTCCGGCGCGGCGAAGAACCGCGTATTGGCAAGAAAAAAGACGTCGCGTAAATTTCAGTCAATCGCGGGTGAATAGTCCGCCGAAACCAGCGTGAATTGGGTATTGGCCGTTTCCATCGCTCTACCCGGCGATTTACCGCTGACTCACGCTGGCTAAGTATCAGATAAGTACTCGTTCGCTTCCAGGTATCCCATGATCTGGTCCGCTGCCTGTTCGGCAGTTGTGGTCGCGCTGTCGAGGGTGATTTCAGCCGCTTCGGGGGCTTCATAGGGCGAATCGAAACCGGTGAAGTTCTTGATCTCCCCGGCCTGCGCCTTCTTGTACAACCCCTTCGGATCCCGGCTGGCGCAGAGTTCAAGCGACGCATCGACGAAAATCTCGATAAATTCGCCGTCTTCCAGCAAGCCCCGCACCATCTGCCGCTCGGCCCGGAAGGGCGAGATGAAGGATACGCTGGTGATCAGCCCGGCCTCGGCCATCAGTTTCGAGGTTTCACCGATGCGGCGGATATTTTCCACCCGGTCGGTATCGGTAAAGCCCAGATCCCGGTTCAGCCCGTGGCGAACATTGTCACCGTCCAGGATAACCGTATGCTTACCGCGCGCAAAAAGCCGCTGTTCGATCAGGTTGGCAATGGTCGACTTGCCCGACCCGGATAATCCGGTGAACCACAGCACCGCCGGGTTTTGCTGCTTGAGCTGCGACCGCGCCACCTTGTCGATGGCTTGCGCCTGCCAGTGGATATTGTCGGCCCGCCGCAGCCCGTGATCGATCATGCCCATCGCCACGGTGCCGTTGGTCAGCCGGTCGATCAGCACAAAGGACCCCATCGGCTGGCAGGTCACAAAGGGATCGAATGCCACCGGCGCATCGAGCGACAGATTGCAGACGCCGACCTCGTTGCTCACCAATGTGCGGCCAGCTTCCTGCGCCATCGTGTTCACATTGACCTTGTGTTTCAAGGCCGTAACGGTCGCCGAAACCGTGCTGTTCCCGGTCTTCAGCAGGTAGGGCCGGCTGGGCAGCATCGGCTGATCCGACATCCACAGCAGATGCGCCATGAACTGGTCGGTGACCTCCGGCCGCGCCTGCGGCGTGGCAATGACATCACCACGCGAGATATCAATCTCGTCTTCCAGAACAAGCGTCACCGCCTGTCCCGCTTCGGCGCGCGGCAGGTCGCCGTCCTGGGTGACAATGCGCGCGATCCGGCTGGTACGCGCCGATGGCAGGGTCACGATTTCGTCGCCGACGGCAATCACGCCACTGGCAACCGTGCCGGAGAAGCCGCGGAAATCAAGATTCGGCCGGTTGACCCATTGCACCGGAAACCGGAACGGCCTGGCCAGGTCTTCGGTCGCGACTTCTACCGATTCAAGTTGCTGCAACAGCGACGGGCCCTGATACCAGGGCGTGTTCTCGCTTGGCGCCATCACGTTGTCGCCATACAGCGCAGAGATCGGTACGCAGGTCACGTCATCGATGCCGATACTGCGCGCAAACTCCCGGTATTCTGCCGAAATTCTGTCGAAAACCGCCTGATCGTAATCGACCAGATCCATCTTGTTGATCGCGAGGACGATATTCGGCACCTGCAACAGCGAGACGATGTAGCTGTGCCGTCGTGTCTGGGTCAGCACGCCCTTGCGCGCATCAATCAGGATAACCGCAAGTTCCGCGGTGGAGGCGCCGGTCGCCATGTTGCGGGTGTACTGTTCGTGGCCCGGTGTATCGGCAACGATGAACTTGCGTTTTTCGGTGGTGAAAAATCGGTAGGCGACATCGATGGTGATACCCTGCTCACGCTCGGCGGCAAGCCCGTCAACCAGCAGGGCGAAGTCGATATCCTCCCCCTGCGTACCGACCTTCTTGCTGTCATCTACCAGGCTTTCAAGCTGGTCCTCGAAGATCAGCTTGGAATCATAAAGCAGACGCCCGATCAGCGAACTCTTGCCATCATCCACGCTGCCGCAGGTGATGAAGCGCAGCATGGTCTTTTCCGCCTGTTCCTGAAAAACCGGCACGATATCAGCCGCGCTCGCGTTATCCGCCATCAGAAATACCCTTCCTGCTTCTTCTTTTCCATGGAGGACGCACCGTCCCGATCGATGACCCGTCCCTGTCGCTCGGAGGTTCGCGACAGCAGCATTTCATTGATGATTTCCGGCAGCGTTTCAGCATCGGACTCAACCGCCCCGGTCAGCGGATAACAGCCCAGCGTGCGAAAGCGCACCTTCTTCATCTGCGGCACTTCGCCTGGCTCCAGCGGCATGCGCTCGTCGTCGACCATGATCAACGAGCCATCGCGTTCCACCACCGGGCGTTCCTTTGCCAGATACAGCGGCACGATCGCGATATCCTCAGCATGGATGTACTGCCAGATATCGAGTTCGGTCCAGTTGGACAGCGGGAAGACGCGGATGCTTTCCCCCTTGTGAATACGGCAGTTGTAAAGCGACCACATTTCCGGCCGCTGGCTTTTCGGATCCCAACGATGGTTCTTGCTGCGAAACGAGAAAATACGTTCTTTTGAGCGGCTTTTTTCTTCGTCCCGCCGCGCACCGCCGAAGGCCGCATCAAAACCGAACTGATCCAGCGCCTGCTTCAACCCCTGGGTCTTCATGACATCCGTATGGATCGCCGATCCATGGCTGAACGGACCGATCCCCTGCTCGATCCCCTCCGCGTTGATATGCACGATCAACTCAAGGCCAAGTTCCGCCGCCATTCTGTCCCGGAATTCGATCATCTCCCGGAATTTCCAGGTCGTGTCCACATGTAGCAAGGGGAATGGCGGCCGGGATGGATAAAATGCCTTCATCGCCAAGTGCAGCATTACCGCGCTGTCCTTGCCGACCGAATAGAGCATCACCGGGTTTTCGCATTCCGCGGCGACTTCCCGCATGATGTGGATACTTTCCGCTTCCAGGCTGTGCAAATGAGTCAGGGGCATTGTGCGGATTATTTCCTCGGCAAATTGGCAATCATCGATGGAAACGCAAGATACATAACGATCTCAGCGACCATATTAGCAGGTTAAGAGAATCTTTTCAGGCTTGCGTCAACCGAAATACTTACGGGGTTTTCGCTATCATCGCGACCGAATCCGACCCCAAACTGTCGACTGGCGCATGAATTCCACATTCGGTCTTGTCCATTCCCTGCCATCGACCCGCGCGCTGATCATCCCGTGCCCCTGTGCGCGCAGTGCAAGGGAGACAGCCGATCGAGGCATAGCCCTCGGCGACAAGCGGATGTGGCGGCAGATCAAACGCTGCATAATAGCCATCCACCCTGTCCCGGTCCCAATCCGCCATCGCGTTGATTTTCACCTGCCCGCCATTTTCTTCGCGCAGCGGCAGCGTCGCCCGTCCCCCGCCATGATAACGCTTGCGGCCCGATATCCAGGCGTCGAATCCTTTCAGCGCCCGTTGCAACGGTTCAACCTTGCGGAAATGACAACATGCGTCAGGCCGGGTCAGCCATAATGTGCCTTTCGAGTCCTGGGATGCTTCGGTTTCCGGCAAGGGACGGATCGACCGCACATCAGTCAAACCAAACCGTTCGATCAACACCTCCCGGTAACGGAGGGTTTCGCCAAACATCTTGCCTGTATCCAGGAAAATGACCGGAACGGCCGGATCGATCTGCGCCACCCGGTGCAGAAGCACCGCTGCTTCCGCACCAAACGAAGATACCAGTGCGATACGGCCGGCGAACTCGGTTTCGATAAGGGGCCGCAAGAGATCATCATCCCCCGGCGCGCCAGGTGCAATTTCGTTACCTGTTATATTATTTAACATTATCGCCATTCCTCACGAAGGGACTTGCTGATTTCAGCAATTTACACAATTTTTTTGTGAAAACAAATAAATAACTTTATTTTTGTGTTATATTCATATCAGTCGATATGAACCGGTTGCCTTCGGACGTATCGATACCCTGAATTAAAGTCCTCGACCGGCCTTGGAAATTGCCTCCCGGCACATGCCGGTTTCGTTGGAAAACTGTTTGGCCGCACGCGTTTCCATACCGTAGGGTTGCGATCAATCAAGAAAGCGAAGGATTTCCGGATGAAGATCGTCACCGTCGAAACAGTGCTGTCGGCAAACTATCCGAACTGCGTATGGCTGCGCCTGGAAACGGACGAGGGGCTGGTCGGCCTTGGCGAGACCTTCCGCAATCCACAGGCAACGGTGTCCTATATTCATGAAACCGTTGCGCCTTACCTTCTGGGCCAGGACCCGCGTGCGCCGGAACGACACCGCAATGCGCTGATGCGCAGTGTTGGAAACCGTTTCAACGGCTTCCCGACACGATCCATCGAAATCCGCGGTAATTCAGCAGCCGATATCGCACTTTGGGATATTTCGGCAAAGGCGATGGATGCGCCGCTCTACAGGCTGCTCGGTGGCCCGGCGCATGACACCCTGCCCGTCTACAATACCTGCGCCAGCGACGGCTATAACTTCCAGGCCAACGTAAGCGGCGACAGCCGGGCGGCCGGCGAAGGCGAGGATGATCTGGCGCGGCAGGTGAGTGACCCGGGCGGGCTCGCGCGATCGCTCCTGGCAGACGGAATTACCGGCATGAAAATATGGCCGTTCGACCGTTTCGCCGCGCGCCATGACGGTTGGCAGATTGACCGCGCCGATCTTGAGGAAGCGACCGCTATCGTCGCCGCAATCCGGGATGCCGTCGGCAACGACATCGAAATCATGCTGGAATATCATGGACTCTGGCGCCTTTCCGCCGCGCTCGACATTGCTAAATCACTCGAACCCTACCGGGTTTTCTGGCACGAAGACCCGATTGGCCTCGACCATATTACCGATCTCGTCCGTTACCGGCAGGAAACCGGTGGCCGCGTCGCGGCGAGCGAGAATTTGGGCACGACACGATGGCTGAGAGATGCGCTGACAGCGGGCGCTGTCGACGTGGTGCAATTCGACATGGGCTGGGTTGGCGGCCTTTCCGAAGGACGCCGCATCGCCGCCATGGCCGAAGCCTTCGACAGGCCGATCGCACCACATGACTGCGTCGGCCCGATCCTGTTTGCAACCGACTGTCACCTCGCCTTTGCCAGCCCGAACACGCTGACGCAGGAAATCGTGCGCGCCTATCTGTCCGGCTGGTATGCCGATATCGCAGATGGCCTGCCCACCGTATCGAATGGCCGCCTCGGTCTGCCCGGCGGTCCCGGCCACGGTGCCGAACTTCGTCCCGATTTCCTGGATGGGGACGGTATCACCCGTCAGGCGAGTCGCCTCTGACGCCTCCCTCAGGCGCCGAACCTCACTTAGAGGCGTATTAAAAAAAGAAACTCGTTCCCCGGTTGACGGCGACACCTGTCCTGGGACATTTTGGGGTATGAACCGAATTTCGCCGCCGCTCCCGCTTCGCGAACGCATCGACCGGCTTCGACTGATCCGTTCCGAAAACATCGGTCCGGTCTCGTTTCGGCAATTGCTGAACCGTTACGGCGCGGCAACCACAGCGCTGGACGCCCTCCCCGACCTTGCCCGGCGCGGCGGGAGACGCAAGGCATTGCGAATCGCGACAGTGGCCAATGCCGAACAGGAAATGGAAGCGGTTGTCGCCCTTGGTGGACGACACATCTTTATCGGCGAACCGGACTATCCGCTCCCATTGGCGCAAATTTCCGATGCCCCACCGGCGCTGTCGCTGCTGGGGCGCAGCGACATGCTGGCCAAACCCACAATCGGTATTGTCGGTGCCCGAAATGCATCCACCAATGGCAAACGCTTTGCCGAGGCCCTGGCCAGAACATTGGCAAAAGGTGGCATTGTTGTCGCTTCCGGACTTGCCAGGGGAATCGATGCGGCCGCGCACACGGGTGCACTTGCCGGCGACACAGTGGCCGTCGTCGCCGGGGGTGCGGATGTCATCTATCCGAAAGAAAATACGACACTTTATGAGTCCATCCGCGAACATGGTGCAATCTTGTCCGAAATGCCGCCCGGCACGGAGCCAACGGCGCGCCATTTCCCAAACCGCAACCGCATCATTTCCGGCCTATCGCTGGGGGTCGTCGTGGTCGAGGCCGCATTGCGATCCGGGTCGCTGATTACCGCGCAGCAGGCAGGCGAACAAGGGCGCGAGGTCTTCGCCGTGCCGGGTTTCCCACTGGACCCGCGCGCCCGAGGCACCAACGACCTGATCCGCAATGGTGCAACGCTGATCGAAAGTGCCGACGACATACTTGAGTCCATCCACAGCGGGTCGGATTCCGGCCTGTTCGAACCGCCGGAAACCACCTTCCGGGGCGCCTGCGCCGACGAAACGGAAACAACAGAACTGGCGACTGCGCGTCACCGCCTTCTTGAATGCCTCGGTTATGCACCGGTTACCGTCGATGCGCTGGTCCGGGATGCCTATTTATCGCCGGCGACGGTGTGGTTGGTACTGCTGGAACTGGAAATCGCTGGACGTATCGAACGACGTCCCGGGAACCAGGTCGTTCTGGTTGAACCTTGACACCGCACCGAACCGGCACAATTTGACCTGCCTCACGGGACATTGATTGGACCCGACTAAAAATAACCACGAAACGTTTCCAACTTTCCAACAAAATTAAAATACCGTATGTCGTATGTCCTGTTTCAAAACACGCAGAATTTGCCACAGAGTGTTGACGGCAACCCGCTTCGATGCGATGTGTGACCGTCGGCACTGCGAATTAGGTAACGATTGGCCTTTATCACTTCTGGTTAATTCACCCCGTCGAATACACAGCAAAGTCCGGTTATCAGTATGAATGTCGTAGTCGTTGAATCGCCCGCCAAAGCGAAAACCATAAACAAGTACCTCGGATCCGATTTCCGGGTGCTCGCCAGCTATGGCCATGTCCGCGACCTGCCGCCGAAAGACGGCTCGGTGCTGCCTGACGACGACTTTTCGATGATCTGGCAGATCGATTCCAAATCGAACAAGCATGTCGACGATATTGCCAAAGCCCTGAAGGGCGCGGACCATTTGTATCTCGCGACGGATCCGGATCGTGAAGGGGAAGCGATTTCGTGGCATGTCCAGGAATTGCTGGCGGACCGCAAGGTGCTGGAAGGCGTTGACGTAAAACGCGTCGTCTTCCATGAAATCACCAAGGATGCGGTACTGGCCGCGATGGCGAACCCGCGCGAACTCAATCGCGAACTGATCGATGCCTATCTGGCGCGTCGTGCCCTGGATTATCTGGTTGGCTTTACCCTTTCGCCGGTGCTGTGGCGCAAACTGCCCGGTTCCCGCTCCGCCGGCCGCGTGCAATCCGTTGCGCTGCGACTGATCTGTGAGCGCGAAAGCGAGATCGAGGCATTCCGCGCCGATGAATTCTGGACACTCGACGTTCGGCTGAAATCACCGGCCGGCGCCGATTTCGCCGCCCGCCTTACCCATCTTGATGGCAACCGGCTCGCGAAGCTTGATCTCGGCAATGAAGAAGCGGCGCAACGCGCAGTCGAAGCCGTAAAATCGCGGCAGTTCAGTGTCGCCAACATTGATAACAAGGTCGTTCGCCGCAACCCGGCACCGCCCTTCACGACCTCGACCCTGCAACAGGAAGCCAGCCGAAAGCTGGGATTCGGCACCAGCCGCACCATGCAATTGGCACAGCGGCTGTATGAAGGTATCGAAATCGACGGCGAAACGGTCGGTCTCATTTCCTATATGCGAACGGACAGCGTGACGCTGAGCGGCGAAGCCATCGGCGCATCGCGCAAACTGATCGCACAGGATTACGGCGACGCCTACGTTCCGGAAAAACCCCGCGTTTACAAAACTAAAGCCAAGAATGCTCAGGAAGCACATGAAGCTATCCGACCGACCGACATGTTCCGTCGGCCGGCGCAAATGGCCAAGATTCTCGATGAAGCGCAGCTCAAGCTTTACGAATTGATCTGGAAACGCACGATCGCCAGCAGCATGGAAAGCGCCGTGCTGGATCAGATGGCTGTCGATATCACCTCGCCCGACAAGGCGGTCACACTGCGCGCCAATGGCAGCGTCGTGAAGTTTGACGGTTTCTATACGCTGTACCGCGAAGGTCAGGACGATACGGACAGCAGCGACGAGAACGACCGCCGCCTGCCGCCGTTGAAACAGGGCGATGCGACCGCACTGAACACCGTTACCCCGGAACAGCACTTCACGCAGCCGCCGCCACGCTTTACCGAAGCGAGCCTGGTGAAGAAAATGGAAGAGCTTGGCATCGGCCGGCCCTCCACCTACGCATCGATTCTGAAAGTGTTGCAGGATCGTAATTATGTCGTGCTGGAAAAACGGCGCTTCGAACCCGAAGACCGTGGCCGGCTGGTTACCGCCTTCCTGTCCAGTTTCTTCCAGCGCTATGTTGAATATGATTTCACGGCCGACATGGAAGAACGGCTCGACGATGTGTCGGACGGGCGGCTCGACTGGAAAAAGGTGCTCCGCGATTTCTGGGAAGCGTTCTCCAAATCAGTCGAGGGGACGACGGAGCTGTCCATCACCCAGGTGCTGGATGCGCTGGACGAAGACCTCGGCCCGCATTTCTTTCCGGCGGATGAAAACGGCGATGATACCGCAGCGCGGATGTGCCCGGCCTGCAAGGCGGGGCGGCTCAGTCTGAAACTTGGGAAATTCGGTGCGTTCATCGGCTGCGCCAACTATCCCGAATGCAAATACACCCGCCGTTTTGGCGAATCCGGTGATGAAGACGACGAGTTGGCCAAGGGCCCGGTCGTGCTTGGACAGGATCCGGAATCCGGGCTTGATGTTTCCATGCGCAAGGGGCCTTACGGCGTCTATGTGCAACTCGGCGAACAGGCGGAAAAGGAAAAGGGCAAGAAGGCTCCGCCCAAACCCAAACGCGCCTCGCTGACCAAGGAAATGGTACCGGATACGGTCACCCTGGAATCCGCGCTGAAACTGCTGTCCCTGCCGCGCGATGTCGGCCCGGACCCGGAAACCGGCGAGATGATCACGGCAGGCTTGGGCCGCTTCGGCCCCTATCTGAAGCTTGGGCCGAAATATGCGTCGCTCAAGGGCGATGACGACGTGCTGACCATCGGCCTCAATCGCGCCGTGGTCGTCATGGCCGAAGCCAAAACACGCAGTTCCGGGCGTGAATTGGGCGAATTTGAAGATAAGCCCGTGACCGTACGCAAGGGCCGTTTCGGCGCCTATGTGAAATGCGGCAAGATTAACGCAACCATCCCCGGTGATACCGAAATGGATGCGATCACGCTGGAGCAGGCGATTGAACTGATCAAGGCCCGGGCAGCGAAAGCACCGGCGAAAGCCAAGGCCAAGCCGAAAAAGAAAGCCGCCGCGAAGAAGCCGGCGGCGAAAAAGACGGCTGCAAAGAAGCCGGCAGCGAAGAAAGCAGCCACGAAGAAGACCATGGCAAAGAAAACCGCTGCCAAAAAGGCGCCCGCAAAGAAGAAGGTTGCTGACCCGGCAACCGCTGAATAGTGGCCGGCCCGCGACCAACGCCAACAAAACGGCAGGTCCTCGACTTCATCAAGGAGAGCCCGACCCCTGTCGGCAAGCGCGAAATCGCACGCGCCTTCGGCCTTCGCGGCAGCGACAAGATCGCGCTGAAATCCCTTATCAGGGAACTGGAGAACGAAGGCCTTCTGGACCGTGGACGCAAGCGACGGGTCCGCCCGGCGGGCGCCCTGCCCCCGGTCCTGATCATCGATGTTGTGGATATCGACTCCGATGGCGAGGTCTTGTGCAAACCCGCGCGCTGGGAGGAAAAAGCACCGCCGCCGGTTATCTACCTGCGGCAGGGAAAACGCCGGGGGCCTGCCCCGGGCAAGGGTGACCGGGTACTGGCCAATGTCCTGCGTGCCGGCAAGAATACCTATACCGCCGAAGCGATTCGCGTCCTGGGCAGCGGCCCGAAGGCTTTGCTTGGCATCTATGAACAACGCGGCACGAGTGGCGCTATCCGCCCGACCACCCGCGGTCGCGCCAGCGAATACGCTGTCGCGCCGGATGATCGCAATGGTGCGGTAAACGGCGAGGTCGTCGCCATCGAAATTCTGTCTTCCGGACGCGGTAGCGCGCGCGCCCGCGTGGTCGAACGAATCGGTCCGATCAACGATCCCCGGACCTATAGCCTGATTGCCATTCACAGCCGCGAAATCCCGACCGATTTCAGTCCCGATTCCCGCGCAGAAGCGGCGGCGGCCGGGCCGATCGGGCTCGACGACCGAACCGACCTCCGCGATATCCCGCTGGTGACCATCGACGGGGCGGATGCCCGGGACTTTGACGATGCTATCTGGGCCGAGCCGGACAAGGATGGCAAGGGCGGATGGCAGATCATTGTCGCCATCGCCGATGTCGCCGCCTATATCCGCCCCGGCGAAGCGCTGGACCGTGACGCCTACAAGCGCGGAACATCGGTCTATTTTCCGGATCGGGTTGTACCGATGCTGCCGGAGGAAATATCCAACGGTTGGTGCTCGCTATTGCCGAACGAGCCACGCCCCTGCCTTGCCGTCCGCATGACGATTGACGCGGAAGGCAACCTGCGCAAACACGTCTTCATGCGCGGCCTCATGCGTTCTGCCGCACGGCTGACCTATGAGCAGGTCCAGAAGGCGAAGGACGGCTTCCCGGACGACACGACCGGCCCGCTGTTGGATACAGTTATCGAGCCGTTATACGGCGCCTACGCCGCCCTGCTGAACGCCCGCGAGAAGCGCGGCACGCTGGACCTGGATATTCCGGAACTGTCCATCGTCATCGGCGAGAACGGGCATGTCGCGCAAATCGAACCCCGCGCCCGGCTGGACAGTCACAAGTTGATCGAGGAATTCATGATCGCGGCCAATGTCGCGGCCGCGGAAAGCCTGGAATCAAAAGGCGCGCCCGTCATGTACCGGGCGCACGAAGCACCCTCTATGGAAAAACTGGAAGGGTTGCGGCAATCCCTCGCCGCGCTCGATTACAAGCTGGTCAAGGGCGCTGTCCGGCCGATCCATTTTTCGGGCATTCTGGAGCGGGCCGCTGGCGACGGCAATTCCAGGATCGTCAACGACCTGGTGCTGCGCAGCCAATCCAAGGCCATATACGGCCCGGAAAACCCGGGCCATTTCGGGCTCGCCCTGCAGCGCTACTGTCATTTCACATCGCCGATCAGGCGTTATCCCGACCTGCTGGTCCATCGGGCACTGATTGCAGCGCACCAGTTGGGCGATGATGGTTTGCCGCCCGGCGACGGCGAACGATTCGATGAAATGGGTGAGACGCTTTCCCTTGCCGAGCGCCGCGCCGAAGCCGCCGAGCGCGAAGCCCGCGAACGATATGTCACCGCCTTCCTGTCCGACCGGATCGGCGCGGAATTTCCCGGGCGCATCAGCGGCGTCACCCGGTTCGGCCTCTTCGTCACCCTGGACAATATCGGCGCGGATGGGCTGATACCGATCAGCACCCTCCCCTCGGACTACTACGACCATGACGAGCCACTGAACCGGCTGGTCGGTCGCGACTCCGGACAGATTTTTACCCTTGGCGAGTCTGTAACGGTTTCACTCAGCGAGGCGAATACGGATACGGGCGGGCTCGTGTTTGAAATGGTAACCGGCGGCACCAAGGGCACCGGTATACGATCACGACGTAAAGGTGCCCCCCGCCGCGGCAACCCCGGCAAGAAGCCGTCCCGCCGGAAAAAGCCAGGCACGTCGCGCCGCTAATTCGCTATCCGGTAGTAATCTTGGGGTCCAGCGATTAGGTTTGCCGGGCTGTCACAATTACGAACACCATGAACCAAACAGACCGGCACATCGCTTCGACGCGCCAGATACGGCGCGGCAATCACCACCGCGTCGCCATCGGCAGGGCGGGCGCGGGATTGCTGTTACTGCTGACAGCGGCCTGCGCCGGCGCACATACCCCTGATCCATCGAACAAGGCAGGATCAACAGGCGAGATCGCCCTGATGTTCGAAACCGTCCTCGAACACGTGAATGATATCCACATCAAACCGCACTCGGTCGATGACCTCACACTTGCCGGGCTAAAGCGTCTCGAGCGGATCGATCCCGCCGCATCGATTGAACGGCATGGGGACGAGATCCAGCTGCTGATCAACGGCACAGCTATCAGCACGGCACGCGCCGGGACCGCCGATGATCCCGTCGGTTGGGCCGCAACCGTCGAACACCTGATTATCGAAGGGCGCAATGTCTCCGGCGCGCTACAGGCCACGGATAATGAAAAACTGTTCAAAACCGTGATCGACGGCATTGTTGGCGAACTTGATCGCTATTCCCGCTATGCCGACAGGAAAGCCGCGCGACAACAGCGGGAAGACCGGGAAGGGTTCGGCGGCGTCGGCATTTCCATCCTTGGTGACGAAGATGGTGCGCGTATTCAGCGGGTTACCAAAGATATGCCCGCAAATCGTAACGATGTCCGCGTCGGTGATATTATCACCGCAGCCGATGGCGACGCTCTGAAAGGCATGCCGCTGGGCAAAATAGTCAGGCTGCTTGCGCGGCCCCGGTCGGAACCACCGTGACACCTTTCCCTGCGCCGCGACGGACAGGAAAGCCCACTGGTCCGAACCCTCGTACGGGCCCGGGTCATCCCGATTACCGTGTTTTTTGAAAACCACGGCAATATCGGATATCTGCGGATGAGCGGATTCAATCAGGACACCACCCGGGAACTCAGCGAAGGTATAGCGCGAAGCGCAACGCGAAATCGGCGCAAGGCTGAAGGGGGTCGTCATCGACCTGCGCGGCAATCCCGGCGGGTTGCTGGATCAGGCCGTCGATTCCGCCGATCTTTTCCTCGCTGGCGGCCGGATCAGTTCGACCCGGGGACGCCACCCCTCCGACAGCCAGCAGATATTTGATGCGACCCATTCCACCATCGCCGATGGCATTCCGGTCGTCATGCTGCTTGATGGCGCGTCCGCGTCCGCATCCGAAGTTCCTGGCGGCCGCACTGCAGGACACCGGCCGCGCAGTGCTTGTCGGCAGCCGCAGCTTCGGCAAGGGCACCGTGCAAACCGTGTTGCAGATGCCGAATGCCGGTGAGCTGATTCTCACCTGGGCCCCGGCTTCTGTCGCCTTCCGGATATGTCCTGCACCGGCTTGGCGTGGTGCGCGACCGTATGCACCAGCAGCGCGGGATGATGAAAACGACGCCGATGCGATCCTGCAGCGAGCACTGGATGAAGGGTGAATCGCGGCGGCAGATCAGCATGCGACGGATGGTGGATGATAACGATCCCAAAGCGGTAAAGGCCGTGGCAGCGCTCTGCCCCTGGCAACCGCATAGCGGAAAGGACGTTGACATCGAAGTGGCGAAACGGCTTCTTGAAACGCCGGGCCCTCTATCAGAAGGCCCTCCGGACCACGACGCTGAACGCCGGGAGCTGACCTCCATGACAGATACATCCACTGACGCAACCCAAAAGAAACGCCCCGCACGCCCGCATGATTCCGCGAGCGTTGTCCTGCTGCGCGGTGCGCGACAGGAGCCGGAGGTTCTGCTGGGCAGGCGGCGACTGAATGCACGGTTCATGCCCGGGGTCTATGTATTCCCCGGCGGGCGGGTTGATCCGACGGATGCCGCCCATGGCGCCGCATTCCCGCTGCGGGATGACGTTATGACCCAGATGGGCCGCCACTGCCCGCCACGGCGCGCCACGGCGCTCGCCTGGGCAGCGCTGCGGGAAACCTGGGAAGAAACCGGCCTGCTGATCGGCGAACCGGGCGATATCAGCGATTCCGACGCTTCCCCGCTGCATGCGGCATATGCGGAGGCGAATCTGCGGCCTGCCGCGGGGCGGCTGGATTATATCCTGCGCGCGATCACCCCGACGCGCAGCCCGATCCGGTTCAATACGCGCTTTTTTCTGGCCGATGCGGAAACGACCAGCGGCACGCTGCAGCACACGACCGAGCTGGAAGACATCGGCTGGCGTTCCGCCGCAGAGGCGCTGGACACCCTGGAGCTGATGACCGTGACACGGCTGGCGCTCGACGAGGCCGTGAAATTGTGGCGGGAAAACCCGGCACCGGACCCGAACCGGCCGGTAAAACGCCTCTTCAATCGCCGCAGCACCCGAATGATCACGACCGAATAGGCTTGACTTGATACCCGCGGCGGCTAATGTGCCGCCCCAAGCGATTGCAAGCAGTGGAACATCGATTATGGCCAAAGCAAACACGATTCAGATCAAGATGATCAGCTCCGCGGATACGGGTTACTACTATGTGACCAAGAAGAACCCGCGGACGCAGACCGAAAAGATGGAAATGCGTAAGTACGATCCGGTCGTGCGCAAGCACGTTACCTTCAAGGAAGGCCGTATCAAGTAGTCAGCAGGTTTCCAGCCGATACCGTATCCAGGGATATCCGGGATGCAAAAAAGCCGCACTCAATCGGGTGCGGCTTTGCGATTCAGGGCGCCAAACACCCAATTAGCACGGCTTAAACGGGTTCAGCGGCCGCCGCCGGCCACTTCTTCCTGAAGTACCGGTGTAATCGACTCAAACACGCCGTCAGTATTCAGCACCGCCCTATTCCGCCCCGTATCCTTTGCGTGATACAGCGCGTCATCCGCCCGCTTCAAAATCGACTCTGAGGTATCGCCGTTTTCCCGTGCTGTCGCGACACCGATACTGATCGTTATTGGTAGCGTGGTCGATAACTCGGGCACCGTGAAACCATTGTTCTCGATATCCTGACGCAGACGCTCGGCAACAGCACAGGCAATGCCGACATTTGTGTCCGGCATGACAATGACGAATTCCTCGCCCCCCATGCGCGCAACCGTATCGAAGCTGCGCAGGTTGCCGCTGACACGCTCCGCCAGTTCCTTCAGCACGGAATCGCCGGCAGCATGGCCATGGGAATCATTGACGCGTTTGAAAAAGTCGATATCGAACATGATCATCGACAGCGACTTGCCGCCGCGCTCCACCCGGCCGATCTGGCCGTCAAGATGCGCGGTCAGGTAGCGTCTGTTGTACAGGCCCGTCAGGCTGTCCGTGAGCGCCATCTCAATGCTGCGCTCGTAGGTCTTGCGCAACCGGCCATGATAGCGCCAGCGACGTATCTGCGTTCGGGCACGGGCCAGTAATTCGTTCTGGTCAATCGGTTTGACAAGGTAGTCGTTCACCCCAAGGTCAAAACCCTTGGCCAATCGTTCGAGCTGGTCTTCCTCGATAACCAGAAGTATCGGGATCTGGCGGGTGATCTCGGTCGAGCGAAGCTGCGAACAAAGCCGCAAGGCATCCTGGTCGCGCAGGTTGAGATTGATGATGACGATATCGAAAGGCTGGTCCAGCGCACGCTGATAGGTGGTCGCGACATCGGTTTCGACGAAGACGTTATCGTCGTCCTGCGCCAGGGTCGCCGAAATCTTGGCGGCATCGACTTCATTGTCGTCCAGCACCAGCACATTGGCCTTTGCCGCGCTGAGCTGAATGACCGGCGTACTGTTTTCCAACGCGCCGAGCTGGCCGGTTGTCTGTTCCCGCAACCGCCATTCATCCATCACCATCTTCAGGCGGACCAGCGACCGGACACGGGCAAACAGGGCCATGTCATTGACCGGCTTGGTCAAAAAGTCATCCGCACCGCATTCGATACCGCGAACCCGGTCGGCCGCATCGGACAGCGCCGTAATCATCACAACCGGAATATGCATGCTTTCCGGCTGTTCCTTGATGCGTCGGCAGACCTCGAACCCATCCATTCCGGGCATCATCACATCCAGCAGAACAATATCGGGCGGCTGCTGCTCGATCAGTTCCAGCGCAGTCGGGCCGTCATAGGCCGTGATAACGTCAAAATATTCACTGGTGAGCTTCGCTTCCAGAAGCTTAACATTCGGAAGCAGGTCATCGACGACGAGGATGCGGGCTGACATTTTCGATCAACTCAAAAAGCGTTCCACGGTTGCGAGGAAGCCCGTCACCGAAATCGGCTTGGCGATATAGGCCTCGCATCCGCCATCACGAAACTTTTCCTCGTCACCCTTCATGGCAAATGCCGTAACGGCAATGACGGGAATCTGCTTGATGTCGTCGTCTTCCTTGATCCACTTGGTGACTTCCAGCCCGGATACTTCCGGCAACTGGATATCCTTCAGGATGAGATTCGGTTTTTGCAGCCGCGCAATTTTAAGTGCCTCGACACCATCGCGGGTCTGCAGAATATCATATCCCTGCGATTCGAGCAGATCATGAAACAGCTTCATGTTCAGCTCGTTGTCTTCGACTATTAGAATTGTTTTTGCCATGGTCCACTTAATCTTTTTGCGGCGAAAGCATGATTTACTTTAGCAAAATTACGATTAACAAATCCCTAACCTTCAGCGAATGCTTCACGAAACTCACAGAAAAATACCCGTTTTAAAAGAAATAAGCCATCTATCCACCTATTTTCATAGTCACTGGCCGTTTTCGTCTAATTTCATGCTATTTTTCCACTGTATTTATTTACAGGAGCTGCGGCGATGCGAATCGGCGTGGATGTTGGCGGCACAAAAATCGAGGTGGCCGTAATACGAGCCGATGGCAGCTTTGCTGCCCGGCAACGAATTTCGACGCCTGCCGATAATTATACATTAACGCTGGATGCGATTGTTACGTTGATCAACGAAACCGAAGCAGCGGTCGGCCAGTCCTGCTCGCTGGGCTTCGGCATTCCCGGAACCCTGTCACCGGCAACGGGCCGCATCAAGAACGCCCCCAATGCACCGATTGACGGCCACCCCTTTGACAAGGATCTCGAACAGCGGCTGGGCCGCCCGGTCCGGATGATGAATGATGCCAACTGTTTTGCGCTGTCGGAAGCAAAGGACGGCGCTGCAACCGGCGCCAATGTCGTTTTCGGCGTGATTCTGGGCACCGGGTGCGGCGGCGGCGTTGTCATTGATGGCAGTGTATTGGGTGGACGCAACGCCATCGCCGGGGAATGGGGCCACACACAACTCCCCTGGATGACGCCCGCGGAACATCCCGGCCCCCCATGCAAATGCGGCCTAACCGGATGTATCGAAACATTCCTGTCCGGCACCGGATTCGCCGCGCGCCATGCAGAGGCAACCGGAACCATGCTGGACGCTGTCGACATCATTACGCGCGCCGAATCCGGCGATCCCACCTGCCGCGACAGCCTGTCGGCATATGAAAGCCGGCTGGCCCGGGCGCTCGCCCATGTGATCAACCTGCTCGACCCGGATATCATTGTTCTGGGCGGTGGTATGTCGAACGCGCGCAGCCTGTATGACACGGTCCCGCACCTTTGGAGCGAATGGGTCTTCTCAGACCGGGTCGATACCATTCTGCGCCCCCCAAAACATGGCGATTCGAGCGGTGTTCGCGGCGCGGCCTGGCTTTGGCCAGAGGACATTTCCACATGACCGTAACGGCGCTGTGCCGCGACTGCCTGCTGGAACGCAACGCGGCCGTCGATTCCGGACGGTGTCCCGCCTGCGGTTCACCGCGCCTGCTGCAGCACCCGGAACTGGGCAATCTTTCGATTGCGCATATCGATTGCGATGCTTTTTACGCATCCGTTGAAAAACGCGACGACCCTTCGCTTCGCGACAAACCGGTCATCGTCGGCGGCGGTCATCGTGGCGTCGTATCCGCCGCCTGCTATGTCGCCAGGCTTTACGGGGTGCGATCTGCCATGCCCATGTTTCAGGCCCTGAAAGCCTGCCCGGACGCCGTTGTCATTCGCCCTGACATGGCCAAATACAGCGCGACGGGGCTGCAGATCCGCGCCATCATGAAGGATTACACGCCACTGGTGGAACCGCTTTCCATCGATGAGGCCTTTCTCGACCTCAACGGTACGGAGGCGCTGCACAAGGGCACGCCAGCCCGGACGCTGGCGCTGATCGTGAAACGAATTGAAGCGGAACTTGGCGTCAATGCCAGTATCGGCCTCAGCTACAACAAGTTCCTTGCCAAGGTCGCTTCCGACCTGGACAAGCCGCGCGGCTTTGCGCCGATCGGAAAAGAAGAAGCCGTTTCCTTTCTCGCGCCGCGCCCGACCAGCATTATATGGGGCGTGGGCAAGGCGCTGCGGGAAAAGCTTCGCCGCGATGGCATCTCCACTGTCGGTCAACTGCAACGAAAATCCGAACCCGATCTTGTCCGCCGCTATGGCTCAATCGGCAGGCGCCTGTATCATTTTTCCCGCGGGCATGACGAGCGAACCGTCACCCCCTCTTCCGCACCGAAAAGCATTTCCGCTGAAACCACATTCGCCGACGATATCTATAATCTGGATGCGCTCTGCAAACGCCTCTGGCCGCTCTGCGAAACCGTATCGCGCCGCCTGAAGGCCCGGAACCTGGCAGGGCGCAGCATTACGCTGAAGCTGAAACGGGCGGATTTTCGGCAGGTCACCCGCAGCCGGACGCTCCCGGCACCAACCCAGCTTGCCGAAATCATCTACAGGACGGGCGTCACGATGCTGGAAAAGGAAACCAATGGCCCGGCCTATCGGCTGATCGGGATCGGACTGGCAGATATCCTGAATGCCGAAGACGCTGACCCGCCCGATCTGCTGCATGCCGAAACGGCGAAACTTACCAGCGTCGAACGCGCCATCGACGATGTTCGCGCCAAGCTGGGTGACGGTGCCATCGACAAGGGCCGACGCTGGCGCTAGGTCAGCACTTAACCGCGGGCAATGCCTGAATACGCGCCAGCCGCGCCCGCAATTTGAACGTGCCGTAATTCAACGTGAACCTGGGTACGATGCCGTTCTCCTGAATATCCAACGATATTTCAGTTTCGGGAATGTCGTCACCGTTCTGGCGCGTAAAATAGGCCATGAACATTGGCCAAACCGGATTGGGTCCAAGGGGCGCCTCGAGAATCGATTCTTTCCCCGGCTGCCGCTTCGGCAGGGTCAGGTTCGTCACCGGCTGGGATGTTTCGATTTCCCCGCCCTCGAAGACCAGGCCCTGAAAATTAAATTCGCCCCGCGCCGCCTGTTCCATGAGAAGAAGGGTCAGGTCCGTCGGAAGCCGCGTCCCTGAAGGCAAATCCACCTCTTCGTCACGCGGCTGGGAGAAGCGTGCCACACCGGAGCCGCCGGCTTTATCAAGCACCGCCTCGCCGCGGAACAGATCGACGGTTTCACCATTGCGTTCACGCTTGCTGTTGAAGCGCAGCCGGCGGCCATCCTTGGATTCCCAGTTGACGCTGCTCGACTGGGAAACGATTTCACCACCATCCTCATTCGTGATTCGCAGCAGATACCGCTGGTCAGTCGACCACCCGTCACAGGTATCGGCCCATTCAAAGGTCATCCCGCCGGAAATGTCCGTGATGCCACTGCGCGAATCTATTTCAACGACCTCGAACGCATATGCAGCACGATGGGGAACAATCTCAATTCCGTAGGCCGGAACGGCTGTTAATGCCAACACCCCACTGGCAAAAAACACCTCACAACCGCGCGAAATGGCTGGGATATTGCGGCCTATCCGCGTAAAAAAGGGCGCGCTGCTTTGCATCCCTTGCAATGCACGCACACTCACTCGCCGAATCATTCTCAGGGAAAACTTCATGACCGATCGTCCCGTTCTTTTCGTTACCCGCAAGTTGCCAGCCGATGTCGAAGCGCGCGCCGCACAAGACTATACCGCCCGTCTGAACGACGACGACAGACAATATGACGCGGACGCATTGATTGCCAGCAGCGCGGGCGCAAACGCGCTTCTTGTCTGTTCGACCGAAAGGTTTTCCCCTGAAGTCATTCAGCGCCTGCCCGATAGCGTAAAGGCCATCGCAACATTCTCGGTTGGTTACGAGCATATCGACGTCGATGCGGCGACAGCGCGCGGGATAACCGTAACCAATACGCCGGATGTCCTGACTGACGCCACGGCAGACATTGCCCTGTTGTGCCTGTTGGGCGCCGCGCGCCGCCAGAACGAGGCATCGGCGATGCTGCGCGAGGGGAAATGGGGGCGGTGGGACGCCATCGGCATGCTCGGCGTCCATATGTCCGGAAAACGGCTGGGTATCCTGGGGATGGGCCGTATCGGTCGCGCCGTGGCGCAACGGGCCCGCGGTTTCGGCATGAAAATCCATTACAGCAACCGGTCCCGCCTCTCCCCCGATCTGGAGCAAGGCGCCATCTTCCATGCGAATCCGGAAGAAATGCTGGCCCAGGCCGAACTGCTGTCAATCAACTGCCCGTCCTCGCCGGAAACCGTTAATTTCCTGAATGCCGAGCGTATTGCGCTCCTGCCGGATGGTGCCGTCGTCGTCAACACGGCACGGGGCAATATCGTCGACGACCCGGCCCTGATTGCCGCCGTGAAAAGCGGTAAGGTTTCCGGTGTCGGACTCGATGTCTTCAACCGCGAACCGCATTTCGACAAGGGCTACCTGGAACTGCCGAATGCCTTCCTGTTGCCCCATATCGGCAGCGCGACCACGGATACCCGCAGCGCCATGGGATTCCGGGCGCTCGACAATCTCGATGCGGTTTTCGGCGGGAAACCGGCGCCGGACGCTCTGAACTGAGAATTTTCCGGACGGGGCAGAAGATTCCGGGACATAGCGGCAGAAGATTCCGGGACCATGCCACCCTGCGGCAGGCCTGAATCCAATTCTATTGGCGGAATCATTACCTTAGCCATTGGCACGGCGATTGCGACTCCCACGACAACGCATACGATAAAATGATGTCAACGGAGAACCGGAATGGATATTCCGATGCAATATCGCCCGGGCGAGGATGCCCAGACGGAAAAAATGGCCGAACAGGTCAATGCAGTCGCATCGCAACTGCTTGACGCTGTCGATCCGGCACGAAATCCGGACCAGGCCATGCGTCGCCTGCTCGAACGGGCACTGACGGCCGCAGCGGAAGCCCAGGGCCAGATCAGTGAGCAAAAGTGCGAAATCGAGCGCCTGCGCGCGCTGTCGGTCACCGATGAAACAACGGGCCTTCTGAACCGGCGAGGGTTTTCGGAAGCCATGTCGCGCAGTCTGGACCGGGGACAACGCTATGGCGAAACCGGCGCCCTGCTGGTCATCGACCTCGACGGGTTCAAGGCAGTAAACGATACCTTCGGCCATGCCGCCGGTGATCATGTACTGGCGTCCGTCGCCCGTGTCCTGAAAAATTGCGTGCGGGCCGTCGATGACGTTGCGCGGATCGGCGGCGACGAATTCGCAGTCCTGCTAAATCAGACCACGGCGGAGAACGCCGCGGAACGGGCCAGACTGACCGAAGTGTATCTGAACGGGCTGGTGGCCCCGTGGCAGGGACGCAATATTCAGGTTCGCGCCAGTGTCGGCAGCCATTGCTTTGGGGCGGATTCAGACCCGGATGAGGTGTTCATGCGGGCCGACAGCAACATGTACAACCGTAAAACCGGTGGCCGGTCAACGAAACCAAATCTGGCGTAACCGCTCGCGCGCTGCCCGGATTTAACGCTGCGGAAGCTGCGCCTGCTGCACCGGGGTTTCATGGCACGGCGGCACGGTCAGATTGCCCTGGCAAAGCCTGACAGCCCAGGTATTGCGTATACCGGCCTTGGCAAGGTGCCCCCGGGTTCTGGCCAGTTCACCATCGCCGATCGGCCCGGCGATAACCCGATACATGTTACGGCCACGGGATGTCAGCGTCATCATGGCGGTGCTGACGGCACGGTGCCGCTCGAGCAGTTTGCGCGCGTTATCACTGTTCCGGAAACTGCCGAGAACCAGGAAGACGCGCGGTTCCGAGGCTGCGGCAGCAACGGCGACAGGTGCTTCATCCGGCACCCGTGCGACGGGCAGTGCCGGCGGCGTTCTGACAACAGACGCTATCTCCGCACGCCCATTCCCAACCGTTTCCGGTATCACAGCATCAAAGTCGAGCGATGGGGCAGCGTTTATTTCCGGCGCGGCGCCAGCCAAAAACACGCCCGCGTCATGCGCCACCTGAATCGCGGCAGAACTGGCCGGCTGTACTGTATCGGCCGCTTCCGGCGCTGGACCATTCGCCGGGAGCAGGCTGAATGTCTCGCCCGCCGTATCGTCACCGGCGATACCGGTTTCCGCTTCTGCGATCAGGGTACCGGCATCATCACTACTGGCAAGCGCGACGGCATAGGCCTCGTCCAGTTCCGGAACGTCCGACGTGGCTGTCATTACGCCCGAAGCGTTTTCATAATCTGGATCGTTATCTAGACAGATAGCTTCGCCTTTAAGAATGCGAAGGGTGGCGCAGTTCTTGTCGAGCGCCATCGACAGGGCATGGTCCCCCACGCCTTTTCCTGAAAAGACGTAGCTCACGCCACTCGCCGTCAGGGACGCGATCTGAAAAGCGGAAAACAGACATCCGCTGGTCAATAGCCCCAATGTAACGACGAAGATTCCCCGCCAATACGGCATCTTCGCAACCCCCGGTATTTTTTAGGCTCTTTAAGAGCCTTTTATGCAGCTAAACCCATCTAGAACCGCATTGCAAGGCGGCTTTCCAGCCGGTTGCGGATTACTTCTTCGGCGGTTCGACGAGGCGCAGGAATAATTCCTTCAGCTGTGCAGGGTCCGCAACCGCCGGCGCGCCCATCATCAGGTCTTCCGCCTGCTGGTTCATCGGGAATGCCACGACTTCCCGGATGTTCGGTTCATCAGCCAACAGCATGACGATCCGGTCGATCCCCGGTGCGGAGCCACCATGCGGCGGTGCGCCGTATTTGAGTGCATTGAGCATCCCGCCAAATTCGGTTTCCACCGCCTTCTGGTCATAGCCAGCGAGCGCGAAAGCCTTGTACATGATATCGGGGCGATGGTTCCGGATCGCACCCGAAGACAGCTCGATACCGTTACAAACGATGTCATACTGATAGGCCTTGATCGACAGCGGGTCGTCGTTCTCCAACGCTTCCATGCCGCCCTGAGGCATGGAAAAGGGATTGTGACTGAATTCAAGCTTGCCGGTTTCCTTGTCTTTTTCATACATCGGGTAGTCGACAACCCAGCAGAAGCGGAACGCCCCCTTCTCAATCAGGTCCAGGTCTTCGCCAACACGGGTCCGCGCCTTGCCGGCCAGGTCCGCCGCGTCATCCGGTGCGCCTGCGGCAAAGAACACGGCATCGCCGTCGCCCAGCCAGGTGGCTTCCCGCAACGCCAAAATCCTGTCGGCGTCCAGGTTATTGGCAATTGGCCCACGCCCGCCGCCTTCCTCGAAGATGATATACCCCAGCCCGGGTGCGCCTTCCTTGCGCGCCCAGCTGTTCATATTGTCGAACCAGCTGCGGGGCTTGGCCGCAGCGCCCGGCGCTGGCACGGCGCGGACAACCGAACCCTTTTCAACCGCCTGCGCAAAGACCCGGAAGGTCGATCCCCGGAATGCTTCGCTGACGTCGGTAATCAGCAACGGGTTACGCAGATCCGGCTTGTCGGAACCGTATTTCAGCATCGACTCGTCGAACGGAATACGCGGGAACGGCGTTGGCGTTACTGTGCGACCGTCGGCAAACTCCTCGAACACGCCACCCAATACCGGCTCCAGCGCATCGAACACATCGTCCTGCGTCACGAAGGACATTTCGACATCGAGCTGGTAAAATTCGCCCGGCGACCGGTCCGCGCGCGCGTCCTCGTCCCGGAAACAGGGCGCGATCTGAAAGTAGCGATCAAACCCGGCAATCATCAGCAGTTGCTTGAATTGCTGCGGTGCCTGCGGCAGCGCGTAGAACTTGCCCGGATGCAGACGGCTCGGCACCAGAAAATCCCGTGCGCCTTCCGGCGAGGCCGCGGTCAGGATCGGCGTCTGGAATTCGGTAAATCCGGAATCGACCATCCGCTGCCGGATCGACGAGATAATCCGCGAGCGCAACAGGATGTTGCGATGCATCTGTTCCCGGCGCAGATCGAGGAAACGGTACTTCAGGCGGATATCCTCGGGATACCCCGCATCCTGATTGACCGGCATTGGCAATGGATCCGCCACCGACTGCACGTCCACAGCCTCGATACCAAGTTCGATTTCACCTGTCGGCAAGGTCGTGTTGATCGTCTCGGCGCTACGCCGCAGGATCTTGCCCGTCGCGGTAATGACGGATTCGACCGGCAATCGCTCGATCTCCTCGAACAACGGATTGCCGGTATCCACGACAAGTTGCGTGATACCGTCATTGTCCCGAAGGTCGATGAACAGCAGATTGCCGTGATCCCGTTTCCGGTCGATCCAGCCGGACAGCCGTGCTGACTGACCTTCATTATCGGCGCGCAATGCGCCACAAAGATGCGTTCTGTATGTATGCATTTTTCGATGCCGCCGGGTTGAAAATCCGGCGCGCAAAGGGCACGGATTGCGGCGAATTGTCAAGGCATAGCGGGAGAATCCGACAGAATTCGCGCAACCCCTTTCGATACGGACCGATCCGGTGTATCCATGTTCGCCATGGAAATCATACCAATAACCGAAAATGAACGCCTTGCAGCCTTCTGCAAGATCCTCGAAGGCGCCGATTATATCGCCGTCGATACCGAATTCTTGCGCGACCGGACCTATTGGCCCCGGCTCTGCCTGGTACAGATTGCGGGTCCCAATGAAGCCGCCGCCATTGATACGCTGGCGCCGGACCTCGATTTACAGCCACTGTACGACCTTATGGCAAATCGCGACCTGCTGAAGGTGTTTCATGCCGGCCGCCAGGATGTTGAGATATTCTTCCACGCGACAGGGTCAATTCCGGAGCCGTTATTCGACTCCCAGGTCGCGGCCATGGTCTGTGGCTTTGGCGATCAGGTCAGCTATGAAAACCTTGTATCCAAGCTCGTTGGCGCGTCGACAGATAAATCCTCTCGGTTTACCGACTGGTCGCACCGGCCACTGACAGCCAAACAACTGCAATACGCGCTGGCTGATGTCATCCACCTGCGTCCGGCCTATGAAAAGCTGCTCGCCGAGCTGGAGAAAAGCGGACGCACCCGCTGGCTCGATCAGGAAATGGCTGTGCTGATGGATCCGGATACCTACCGGCTCGATCCGGAACTGGCATGGCGGCGCCTGAAGTCACGAAACGGAAACCGGCGGTTCCATGCAATCGTCCGCGAACTTGCGGCCTGGCGTGAAACCGAGGCCCAGACCCGCGACGTCCCCCGCAACCGTATCATCCGGGACGATGCGATCCTCGAAGTCGCCGCCCAGTCACCCGACGACGCCAAAGCGCTGGGGCGATTGCGCGCATTACCCAAAGGCTATGCGAACAGCGCCGCCGGCAGCCAGATTCTGGACGCCGTCAAACGGGCAAAATCCTTGCCGGATTCCGAACTGCCCGTCATTCCCAAACGGGAAGTCCGTCCCTCCGGGCTGGGGGCGGTTACCGATTTGCTGAAGGTGCTGCTGAAACACGTTACGGAACACCATAATGTCGCACCGCGACTGATCGCCAGTGCCGACGATCTTGAGCGGATAGCAGCCGATGACAATGCCGATGTGCCGGCGTTACAGG
This sequence comes from uncultured Alphaproteobacteria bacterium, assembly GCA_943788635.1. Classification (GTDB taxonomy): domain Bacteria; phylum Pseudomonadota; class Alphaproteobacteria; order UBA8366; genus MarineAlpha4-Bin1. Next base: position 71,268 of record CALSRA010000024.1, read on the forward strand.
GATGGCGCCGCGAGCTATTCGGCGAGGACGCGCTATCCCTGAAACACGGTAAGGTCGCCCTGGCTGTAAAAGGCAGGAAGACCCGGGTCGTCGCCCTGAAGGACGAATAGAGAATACAATGCACGGTCGGTTCGTACTCGGAACCTTCGCTGTCCTCGCAGCCGCCATGGCGGCAATTGTGGCAACGGCAGAGCCGCTGCCGCCAAGACTTTCCTTTCCGCTGGAATGCGAGATTGGAAAGACCTGCTATATCCAGAAATATGTCGATCATGACGCGTCGGAAGGCTATCAGGATTATCGCTGCGGCGTATTGAGCGGCGACAAGCACGACGGCACGGATATCCGGCTTGTCGATGTCGCCGCCATGAATCGCGGCGCTGCCGTGCTCGCCGCTGCCGCTGGCACCGTCCATAGAACACGCGATGGCATGCCCGACGTCAGTGTCGCACTGGTTACCAAGGACGCCGTCACGGACCGGGGACTGGGTAACAGCGTCATTATCAATCATGGTGGCAAATGGCTGACGATATACGGCCACTTGCGGCAGGGCAGCGTAACCGTGAAGCCCGGTGACAGCGTGCAAGCCGGCCAAATTCTCGGTCAGGTCGGCATGTCCGGGTTAAGCGAATTTCCCCATGTCCACTTTGCAGTACGGCATAACAATGTCCCGATAGACCCGTTTGTCGGGGCCGAAACGCGCCAGGGCTGCGACACCACTGGCAGCGCCCCGCTATGGCAACCGGAAGTCCTGAACCAGCTGTCCTACATACCCAGTTTCATAATGCATAGCGGCTTCGCGACCCGCCCGATGGCCCGCGCGGCCCTGCAATACGGGCTTTACCATCAGAACAGCCTGACGCGTCAACACGGCAACCTTCTTTTCGGCGTCTACGTTGCCGGCCTGTATGACGGTGATCAATACGCGTTTACCCTGCAGGGCCCGGACGGCGCGTTACTGGCAGAAAAGGCCGGCCAGTTGAGCCGCCGGCGGGGGGTTCAGTTTTTCACCATCCGCCACGGTCGCGGCACTCCACTGCCCCGGGGGCTCTATCGGGCGAAATTTACACTTACAGGCACGCGGGTTGGAGTATCCGAAATCACTCTGGAAGAAAACCGGACGGTCACCCTGAATTAACGCGGATATTCCACGCCACCTGCGCTGGCTGTTATCGGCTTACAAATCCGCAAAGCTGATTTTCGGCTTGCAGCCAATTGCGGCGGCCAGGGAATTGAAGCGCCGCTCCACGACATCGCCGACGAGGACTGCAGTACGATCATGCAGGTCAAAATGCAGATTGTTCCCTTCGCGTCGGACCGACGTTTGCTCCAGCAGCGAGATAACGCCACCCGATACGGTATAGCCAAGTCGCATTGCAAGCCCCGTAGCCCGCGCCCGCGCCGCCTCCACGTCATCCAACAGGCTGCGCAGGAAACGGTCGAAGAGTATTTCCCGCACCCGCCCATGCCGCGATGCAACCGACAGCCCCAGATACGCCCGGCCCGGGTGGTCCACGCCGGCCAGAGGATAGCGTAAAATGCGCAGCAGCGCATGTTCAACGCGATAGTCGGGATGCTCCGACCATTCCAGATCCGCCAGCAGACAGGCCGCCCGACGCAACTTCGATTCACGTTTGCTTTCATCCGGGAATATCGGCGACATCCAACGATACAGGGCCTCGCCATCCGCCGTAGCCCGGCCCGTCCGCCACGCCAGATCGCGCGCCGTCGCGATCAGCGGGTCTTCCGCACGCAAGTCTTCCGGCAGTCGATCATAAATACACCCTTCCCGCAGACCGGAAGCGGAGATAATAACCCGCGATACGCCGGTTCTTTCAATCAGGTTCTCCAGCAACATCGCGGCGAAGGGAAGACTTTCCAGCCGGCGTCTGGAAATGCCACTTACCTGACGCAGGGTTCCCTGACTGAGATTCGCGACGAGGTCGGAGAAACTCAACGCATCGCGACGCCGGATCCGGTAACCATGCGCGACCAGCAGCGGATGCTTCACATGGTTCATATGCACCCGGGCAAGCGCCCGCCACGCACCGCCGACGGCGTAGAAAGTGTCGCCTTTTGCTTCGCTCAGCCAGTCCAGCGTATCAAGATGCCGCCGAATAAGGTCTACAGAATCGACCTTGCCGCTGGCCACGCGGATCGGTCCCAGCGGCAGGGTGACCTGTTGCTGCAAATCGCCTTCCTGCATTCGAACCAATTCGACACTCGCGCCCCCCAGGTCGCCCATCAGACCCGTTGCATCGGGAATGGCGGAGTGCACACCAAGCGCGGATAGCCGGGCTTCTTCCTCGCCGGCAATCGTTTTGACCTGGATGCCGCATTCCCGCTGAACGGCCGCAATGAAGTCGGGCCCGTCCGTCGCTTCACGCACGGCGGCTGTCGCCACCGCGCTGATATCGCTGACCCCCATGGCATCCGTCAATGCCGCAAACCGCCGAAGGCTTTGAATCGCCATTTCCACCCCCCCAGGGTGCAGTTTGCCGGTTTCGTCCAGACCACGACCAAGCCCGCAGGTAACCTTCTCGTTGAATATCGGGACCGGAACACGTTTGGTTTCGTCAAAGACGACAAGACGCACGGAATTGGAGCCCACATCGATGACCGCTACGGGCCTTTCGCGTTTCGGGTCACTCGCCATTCTGCCGCGGGTCAGGATTCCCGGCACGTCATCAGCCCTCTACGGACATATCGGGCAATTCAGGGCGCGATTCCGCAAGCGCCTGTCCCCGCCCGGACAGGCTGGGGTTGGTCATGAAATATTCATGCGCGGAAAACCCGTCCGGCGATTCCTCGAGACGCTGATACGAACCATCCGGCCCCATGAGCCAGCTCTGCGTCCGATCCATCAGCGTCGCCATCATGATCTGTTCCAGCACCTGTTCCTTCACGGTCGGATTCTCCACCGGCCATAATGCCTCGACCCGGCGGTCCAGGTTTCGGGGCATCCAGTCGGCGGAGGACAGAAAGACCGAAGCCTCACGGGATGGCAAGCCCGCACCGTTGCCAAAACAGATGATCCGGCCATGCTCCAGAAAACGACCGACGACGCTTTTCACACGAATGTTTTCCGACAGGCCGCGCACGCCCGGCCGCAGACAGCAGATACCACGCACCACAAGGTCGATCTGCACCCCCGCCTTGCTGGCCCGGTACAATGCATCGATGATCTGCGGGTCGACCACCGCATTCAGCTTGGCCCAGATATTCGCGAGCCGCCCCGCTGCGGCATGTTCAATTTCGCGCTCAATCAGCGCTTCAAGGGTGGAGCGCAAGGTCAGCGGCGCAATCGCGATCTTTTCCACCGGCCCCGGATCGGCATATCCCGTCATGAAATTGAACAACCTTGCGGCATCGCGTCCAAAAGCCGGGTCACAGGTAAAAAAGCTGAGATCGGTATAAATTTTCGCCGTCACCGGATGATAATTCCCGGTACCGAAATGCACGTAAGTGGCCAGACTGCCACCCTGCCTGCGCACGACCATCGAAACCTTGGCATGGGTTTTCAGGTCGACGAACCCATAGACAACCTGCGCGCCGGCACGTTCAAGGTCCCGGGCCCAGCGGATATTGGCTTCCTCGTCGAAACGCGCCTTCAGTTCAACCAGCGCGGTCACCGACTTGCCCGCTTCCGCCGCTTCGATCAGGGCTTCCACGATCGGTGAATCGTCCGACGTTCGATACAGCGTCTGCTTGATCGCCACCACATCCGGGTCGCGCGCGGCAGAGTGCAGGAACTGAACTACCACATCGAAACTTTCGTAGGGGTGATGGATCAGAATATCCTTTGCACGGATCGCCGCCATGCAATCGCCGCCAAATTCCCGAATACGTTCCGGATAGCGTGGCTTGTAGCGGGGAAATTCCAGATCCGGTCGCTCACCGGTAATGAGTTGGTTCAGATCCGCCAGGGCCAGCATGTCACTGACCGGGTAGACATCGGATTCGCTGGCCTTGAACTGCTCGACGATAAAGGCACGCAGCCCGGCAGGCATCGGTTCATCAACCGTCAGCCGGATCACATTGCCCCGGCGGCGCTGTTTCAGTGCCGATTCAAAGGTTCGAACCAGATCTTCGGCTTCCTCGTCGAACTCTACTTCGCTGTCACGCAACACACGGAACACGCCCTGCCCCATAACGTCAAAACCGGGAAACAAACGGTCAAAAAACAGCGGCAGCGCTTTTTCCATTGCGATATACCGGATCGCGTCGCCAGGCAGACGCACGAAGCGGTCGATCTTCGACGGCAGCGGCACCAGCCCCTGCAAATGCCGGTCATCCGACTCTCTGCGCAGATCCAGTGCCAGGCACACGCCGCTATTGGGGATGAAGGGAAACGGATGCGTCGAATCAACGGCGAAGGGCGTCAACGCCGGAAATATCCGATCCAGGAACCAGGTTTCAAGCCAGGCACGTTCCGTCGCATCCAGTTCATCTGCCGCAACGATGGCAATTCCCGCATCCCGCAATGCCGCGCTGAGCTGCCGCCAGCACGCCTGCTGCGCCGCCATCAAGCGGCTGGCCTCCGCCGTCGTCGCAGCCAGTTGCTGCGCCGGTGTCTTTCCTTCGGCACTCGGCGTATCCACGGACGCTGACACCTGCCCCTTCAGGCCCGCGACCCGGACCATAAAAAACTCGTTCAGGTTTATCGATGAAATCGACAGAAAACGAAGGCGTTCCAGCAGCGGATGATTTTCATTGCGCGCCTCGTCAATGACTCGCCAGTTGAACTGCAACCAGGACAGTTCACGATTCAGAAAACGGTCGTCAGAGCCCGGACCCGGAACGGATTCAGCAACGGACGTGAAACGCGCGACGTTATCGCTCACCGCAAGGCTCCATTTGACAGCACTTGGAACACCATAGCACAAATAAATACTGGAAAAGGATATCCAAGTATTAACGTTCACCGTCAAAGTGAGCGAAAATATTCATACTGTTGCCGGCACCAGCAGCACTTCGGCCGTCCCCGAAGTGTCCCCGGTCGACACGGCTCCGCATTTCCTGTCCGTTAGGCGCTGGTCAGATCCCTGGGAAACATTCATGCCTTCAAGAGACATAAAGGACCCCGTACTCGTATTGGAGTTTACGCTTCTGGGTCTGCTCGCCCTGACCTGGGGATCGTCCTACCTGCTGGCCAAGATTGCCCTGACCGCTTTTCCACCGATTACCCTGATCGCCATTCGGGTCGGCATCGCAGCCATTCTCCTGACCGGCATCGTGCTGGTCCGGGGCAGCCGGTTCCCGCGCGACCTCCCGACGTGGAACAGGATGATGATACAGGCCTTCCTGAACAGTATTGGCGCCTGGACCATCCTTGCCTGGGGTCAGCAATTCATCGATAGCGGTGTCGCCGGCGTGCTCAATTCGACCTCGCCGATCTTCGTCTTCTTCATCACCCTGTTCTGGACCCGGCATGAAGCAACCAACCCGAAAAAACTGTTTGGCGCATTATTGGGTATCTGCGGCGTCGCGCTGATCGTCGGTGTCGATGCGTTGCGCGGCTTCGGGCAGGAATTCATCGCCCAACTCGCCGTCCTGCTCAGCGCTTTACTGTTTGGCTGCGCCGCGATTTACGGAAAAAAGCATTCGCATATCCCACCCGATGTAACGGCGGCGGGCACGATGATCTGCGCATCGCTGGTCCTCGTGCCGCTCAGCCTTGCCATCGATGCCCCGTGGACGCTAACGCCCGACTTCAATTCGGTACTCGCCGCTCTGGGCCTCGGCGTCTTTTGTACCGCAGGCGCCCTGCTGCTCTATTTCCGCCTACTGCGCACAATTGGCTCAATGGGCGTCGCCAGCCAGAGCTATCTGCGCGCCGCTGTCAGCATGGCCCTGGGCGCGGTTATTCTGGGGGAAAGCATCGGCTGGTCGAACGGACTGGGCGCCGCGATTGCCATCCTTGGTGTCGCCGCAATCAATCTGCCGAGTCGGAAACCTGCGCCCTGAACAAAAACGACCGGGTGCCTGCAAGAGCTCCCGGCCGCTATGCCATGTATCCGAACCGGTTCAGAAGGACGCGTTGAAACCGCCACCATCCATCAACAGATTCTGCCCGACGATGAAACCGGCATGCTCGCCGCACAGGAACGCGCAGGCCTCGCCGAATTCATACGGGTAACCGACCCGGCCCGCAGGTGTCGCATCCTCGCGAACTTTCAGCGCGGCCTCATAGGTGATCCCGGCCTTTTCCGCGAAGACACCGACATTGCTGCGGAAGCGGTCCGTATCGAACGGTCCCGGCAGCAGGTTGTTGATGATGACATTGTGCTTCGCAACGTTTCGCGACAGCCCGCCCAGAAACCCGGTCAACCCGGCGCGCGCGCCATTTGACAGGCCTAGAACCTCGATCGGCGACAGAACGGCTTGCGAGGTAATATTGACCACACGGCCAAACTTGCGCTCAATCATGCTGTCGATTGTTGCCTTGATCAGGAAGATCGGCGTCAGCATGTTGGCGTCCAGCGCCTTGACCCAGTCCTCGCGTTCCCAGTCCCGGAAATTGCCCGGCGGCGGCCCACCGGCGTTATTCACCAGAATATCCGGATCCGGCAGCGCCTTCAGAACGGCCGCCTGTCCTTCCTCGGTCGTAATATCGCTGGCGACGACCGTCACCTTCGCGCCAGAATCCTTGCGGATTTCCTCCGCCGTCGCTTCCAGTGTCTCCGCGGTCCGGGAGTTTATGACCAGTTCCACCCCCTCCCGTCCGAGTGACATCGCACAGGCTTTCCCCAATCCCTTTGACGCCGCACAGACGATTGCCTTGCGGCCTGCAATTCCCAAATCCATTCTATTCTCCGTTCGTATCTTCGCTGAGTGTTGTCAAAACGTCGCGTGCCAGCGGCACGGTAATCCGGGATCGTTTCGCCAGCGCATGCCGGTCCAATGCGGCGACAAGCCTGTGCGCCGCCGGGAAACTGCGTTCCATTCGGGCCAGCAGATAGGTCAGCACATCCGGACCGACGGGCAACTGCCGGTCCGCAAACAATTTCACCAAAACGCCGCCAAGAAGCGCGTCATCCGGCCGGCCAACCGCGACGGCCGGTGCCGCTGTCAGCCGGGACCGCAGGTCCGCCAGCGCCAGCGACCAGCGCGATGGCGGTGTTCGTGCCGTGATCAGAATATGGCCGCCATGTTCCGCCACCGCATTGTAGAAGTGCAGAAAGGCTTCCTCGTCAAACCCCGGCGTGACATCGTCGACAATCCAGCACAGATTGCCTGAATCAAAAGCCGAAAAGGCTTGCGAGGCAATATCACCCGGGCGCAAAAGCCGCGCGCCGCTGCGGGCCTGCCAGACATGCGCCATATGAGTCTTGCCGCTGCCGGCCGGCCCATGGACCGTCAGCGCCGGCGCGGGCCAGTCGGGCCAGCGATCCAGCCAGCCAACCGCATCGCTGTTGCAGGGCGCCAGAAGGAAATCACCCGCACCGAGCGCCACCCGGTGCGCCAGATCCAGGGCCAGTTGTTCGCTCACGCGTCGCCGCCTCCGTCATCCGATTGGTCATTTTCGGACAGATATAGCGGGCTGTTGAGATACTGGCCAAGCAGGAAGCGCACCAGCACGCCGATGACCGCCATGACGGGCACCGCGAGCAATACGCCCAGAAAGCCAAACAAGGCCCCACCGGCCATGAGCCCGAAAATAATCCATACCGCGTGCAACCCGACCCGTTCGCCGACCAGTTTCGGGGTCAGAATGTTGCCTTCCAGTACCTGCCCGACGCCAAACACCAGCGCGACCAGCAGAACCGGCACAAATTCGCCGAATTGGGCAATCGCAATCCCCATGCCGGTAACGAAACCGAACAGCATCCCGAAATACGGTACAAAGGAAATCAGCCCGGTCACGAAGCCGACGACCATACCGAAATCCAGCCCGACCAGCGACAGACCGACGGCGTAGAATACGCCAAGCAACAGACAGACCATCGCCTGACCGCGGGCAAACCCGGCAAGGGTCTGGTCGACGAGACGAATCTGTTCGCGAATGATTTCAGCCTTTTCCTGCGGCAGCCAGCTATCAATCCGCGCGATCATCACATCCCAGTCGCGAAGCATGTAAAAGGTCACCACCGGGGTAATGATGGCCAGCGATACCAGGGTGACGATCGCGCCGATGCCGCTGGCGACGCCCTTGGCGAACCCGCCCAGGTATTTCAGCAGCGGCTCGGCCAGCGCGCCCAGCATTTGCTGCAGTTTCGCAATATCTTCCTGTGATACCCGGGTTTCGATCAGCCCGGTCAATTGCGCCACCTTGTCACGCAATGTCGCGGCATATCCGGGCATTTTTTCCACCAGATCAAGAATCTGGCCCGTGACCAGCGGCGCCAGGATCAACAGGAAAACGATCACGAACAGAAAATAGACCGCGGTAATCAGGCTCGTCGCCAGAACGCGGGACAGCCCCATCTCCTCCAGCTTGTCGCAGGCCGGGTCCAGAAAATAGGCAATCGCCATGCCGGCAACAAAGGGCAGCAGAACATCACGCAACACAAAAACGAGTGCGAGAAACACCAGGAAGCCCGTACTCCAGGCAATAGCACGCTGTGTCGTCGTCATCGTTTTTCCCCGGGTCGCTTGCGGGACAGTATTTTATCGGTTTTTTCGTCTGCCGACCAATCCGGCGGCATAACCCGAACCCCGAAAACCCACCGGCCCAGATAGGCGATACCGGATAGAACCGTCGTGATCCCGACAAGAAAGCTCAAAAACGGTATCGAATCAAAGACAGGCAGGCCAAAGCCCAGTTCCGAAAGCACTGTCCCGACCAGGACGATTTGCGCCAGCGTATTGAACTTGCTTAAAAAGCTTGGGCTCATTTCGACGGGACGATCAAGCGTATGAAACAGGAGAATCCCCCCGACGATCATGATATCGCGAAATACGACAAGGATGACCAGAAAGGTCGCAATCTGGCCGGCCATTCCCAGCGTCACAATGGCACTGACCAGCAACGCCTTGTCCGCAATAGGATCCAGATAACGGCCCAGTTCGGTTACCAGCCTGTAACGTTTGGCGATAAAACCATCCAGCCCGTCCGACACGCCGGCGGCGATAAACAGCCAGAACGCCGACTCCATATTGTCGTGGAGGATCAGCCAGACCAGCAGCGGCACGCAAACAAGCCGCAACAGCGTGATGAAGTTTGGAATATTGCCGATAACGGCGTTAGCGGCCACCGCTTAACGGACCCTGCCCGACCGGATTGTCCAGGCTGCTTCCTGCAAATCGTACTGCAGGTCGAGGTCGTGTTGCGCAAGGGCCAGCCGGAATTGTGACGGGCTCCCGGTAAAAGACAGCCGAAGTTCTGCCATGGAGGTCGATAGACGATCGACGGCCACTTCTTTCATGCACGGCGATCCCGCGCAACTTGCCACGAATATCCAGCCAGTTGTCCAGCCCGCTGAGCGGAACGCGTACTGCCATGTTGCTGGCACTGCCTTCATCGAGCAGGTTATCCCGCTTCCAGGATTCATTGGCTTCAACCGACAGCGCAGCCGCCGCACCTGCCAGCAGATCGTCTCGCGATTGTCCCGGCACGGAGTCGAAACGTCGTATCGTCGTCTGCCGCGCTTCGCCGTCATGATTCACGGAAGACAGGGTTTCCAGCGCCAGCGCCCCATTTCCCGGCGAAATCCGCAGCGTTGCCGTAACGACCATCACATTCCGGGCATCGTATTTACTGCCGATTTCGATCAGGCGCTCCGCCTGTCCCTGGACCGCCTGCTCAGCACCGATAACGGCAACATCGGACAAATCCCCCACCGGAATAACCAGCGGCAGCAATCCATCGGAACGGGGCAACCCCGCCCAAGCCGTATACCAGGGGTTGGGATCGTCCCACAGACTCGATGCCCCGGCTGTCTGGAATACCGGAAGCACCAGAATCGGCTGGCTTGCGGTTTCCGCAAAAAGGATTTCGGCGCGGCGCAACAGCGAACGAACGCCATCCGGTTTAAAACGTGCCGTCAGTGACGCGATATAGCGGCCGCCGCCAAATTTCTCGCCCTCGATGGGAGTAATCGCGCACCAGTTGGGTGACGGCTTTGTCATCGACGCTCGGCAGGCGATCGTGATCAGCTTGCAGCGTCAAGCGCCTGAGCAACCCGTTAAGCGCGGACTTCTGCCCCGCGGCGATACCGACGGACTTCGCCGTCAGCTCATCAGCCGCGCGCGCGTCAACGGGCACGCTGCGAACCGTAAAGACGTCAACGGCCTGCGCATAAGCCGAAACAGAGGGTCCCATTATAGTCCCTAAGAGCAGGACAATAAGGTAGATTGGCCGGAAGAGCCGGTGGAGCATTGCAAACCATCCCGGATCAAGTATTTTCAGCCCATTGTATACCCGCTTGCCTGCGAGGACGCCATAGCTCCTAAAACACCATCTACCGGCCTGACCTACAGGGATGCCGGCGTCGATATCGATGCCGGCGATGCACTGGTCGAGGCTATCAAGCCGCTTGCCCGCAGCACCATGAGAGCCGGGGCTGACGCCGCTCTGGGCGGGTTCGGTGGACTTTTCGACCTCAAGGCCGCGGGATTCAAGGATCCGGTACTTGTCGCCGCGACAGATGGCGTCGGCACCAAGCTTGCCGTAGCCATCGCCAGTGGCGCGCATGGTACGGTCGGGATCGACCTGGTCGCCATGTGCGTAAACGATCTGGTGGTGCAGGGCGCGGAACCGCTGTTCTTCCTGGATTATTTCGCCAGCGGCCACCTGGATACCGGTTGTCGCGGCAGAAGTCGTTGCCGGCATTGCCGATGGCTGCCGGCAGGCATGGCTGCGCCCTGATCGGCGGTGAAACCGCGGAAATGCCGGGCTTGTATTCGGCCGGGGATTACGATCTGGCAGGGTTTTCGGTCGGCGCGGCGGAACGCGACGCAATCCTGACGGGCGGTGCCGTTGCCGAAGGGGACCTGGTGTTTGGCCTGGCATCGAGCGGCGTCCATTCAAACGGCTACTCGCTGGTTCGGCGCGTCGTCGAGCTTTCGGGACTTGGTTATGGTGACGATGCGCCCTTTTCACCAGGGGACAGCGCTGGGTGTGGCGCTTCTGACACCGACCCGTATCTATGTGAAAAGCTGCCTTGCAGCCCTGCAAACCGGCGGCGTTCGTGCCTTCGCCCATATTACCGGCGGCGGGCTGACGGAAAACCTGCCACGGGTACTGCCGGACGATCTGTGCGCCACGCTGGACCCCGCATCCTGGACCGCACCGGCAGTGTTCGACTGGCTGGCCAAACAGGGCGGCATCGAAGCCGCCGAAATGCGTCGCACCTTCAATTGCGGAATCGGCATGACGGTAATCGTTGCCCCTGATTCGGCCCGCCGCCATCCGCGCCGCATTGGAAGAAGCCAGGCGAAACGGTCTTCGAGATCGGACGAATCACCCGCCGCGATGCCGGCCCCGCAGTCGCCTACACAACGGATACGCCAGCCTGATGCTTCGGGTCGGCATTCTTATTTCCGGCCGGGGGCAGCAATATGCAGGCGCTGATTGACGCCTGCGCGACGACGGGTTTTCCGGCAAAAATCGTTTGTGTCATCGCGAACCGAACTGATGCAAAGGGCCTGCAACGGGCCGCCGAGGCCGGAATCGATACCGATATTATCAACCATCGCGATTTCGCAGACCGGCAGGCGTTTGACGCGGCACTGGATGCCCGATTGAACGACGCCAATGTGGAACTGGTCTGCATGGCCGGTTTCATGCGCATTCTGACCACATGGTTTGTGGAACGCTGGCATGACAGGCTGATCAACATCCACCCGTCACTTCTCCCTGCGTACAAGGGCCTGAATACGCATCAGCGCGCGCTGGACGATGGTATCCGGATTACGGGCTGCAGCGTCCATTTCGTTCGGCCCGACATGGATACCGGGCCGGTGATCGCACAGGCGGCAGTGCCGATACTGGACAGCGACACGGCGGACATATTGGCCACCCGGATTTTGGCGCAGGAACACGTGATTTATCCCATGGCGCTGCGACTGATCGCCGAAGGCCGGATCAGGGTCGAGAACAACCGGACTGTGATAGATATGCAGGCTGGCGCCGAAAAGGCGTTGGTCAGCCCGTCTCCCGACTTGTAAAATTCGCCATTCCGGTATACGAAACGTCCCAGATTTATAGGCTTTGTCAGGTATTCGGGAGAAACGACCATGCACAAACTGCAGTATGAGGATGCGCCGCGAGAAAACCTCCAGACATGGAGTTTCGTGACCAAACTTCTTGGTTACGGCGCCGGATTAACCGCTATTTTCCTGCTGATTCTCCGCCCTGGCCATGAACTAGGCCCCAACAGGGCATCTCGTTCGAGAGACGACAATATTCACCGGTGAACGCCACCGGCCTGAAGGCAGCGATGACCCTATGTCACCGCTGCCTTTTTGATTCAAAAATCAGCCGACGATTTCGGTCTGGCTGAAGAAAAAGCTGATTTCCTGTGCGGCGGTTTCAGGTGCGTCCGAACCATGTACCGAGTTCGCCTCGACAGATTCCGCGAAATCCTTGCGGATTGTGCCGGCATCCGCATTTTCCGGATTGGTCGCGCCCATGATTTCCCGGTTGCGGGCAATGGCATTCTCGCCTTCGAGAACCTGCAGCACCACGGGACCGGAGACCATGAAACCGCACAGATCACCAAAGAACGGGCGCTCCCGATGGACGCCGTAGAATTCCTCGGCCTGGGCGCTGGTCAGCTGTGCGCGCTTCTGCGCGACAATACGAAGCCCGCCTTCTTCTCAAACCGGGCGTTGATGGCGCCGGTAAGGTTGCGGCGCGTGGCATCCGGCTTGATGATCGACAAAGTACGTTCGACGGCCATAGATCTGGTTCCTTCAATGGGTTCAGTAATGGGTTCGGGGGCAGATTTTGCGGCGTTATAGACGCCCTGCGGATGGCGGGCAAGAGCCTGCCGACAGTCCTTCACGCCGAACCGGTCAAGTCGCGTCGCTGACAGTCTCCGCGTTGGATTCGGCCTTTTTCTCCCAGGCCCCGCGTTCCGACTGCTGCCAATAGGTCAGATGATGCCCCGCGGTCAGGTATTCGCGCCACCGGTCGCGCGCGGCGGATACCGCCCCGTCATCGTTCCCATCCAGCATTTCGCAAACAAGTTCGTATTCCGCGACACGGCCGGATACCGCACCATCCGTCAGAAACAGCACCGATGAACCGTTCGGATTTTCGTCCGCTTCCGTCAGCCAGATCGGCTGACGTTCCGCATTTCCGTCGCTGGCGCTGCCATGCGGCAAGAAAACTGTCCGGGCTGTAGGTCCACAACATCCCGTTCAGGGCTTCAACCCTTTCCGGCGAACGCGCCATAACCACGGCACACCAGTCGCGTGAGCGCGTCCGTTCAAGCAATTGCGGCAGCGCCCGGTCCAGCGGAGTCCGCTGCAAATGATAGAATCGTATTTCCGTCACGGTGATGCGCTAACCGGCGCCGGCTACCCTTCGTAATTGTCGCGAACAAGCCGGTCGAGCAAGCGGACACCATAGCCGGTGCCCCCTTTCGGTACCGTATCCGCATCCTTCGACGACCAGGCCATACCGGCGATATCCAGATGGGCCCAAGGCGTTTTATTCACGAAACGCAGCAGAAACTGCGCCGCCGTAATGGATCCCGCCCAGCGGCCGCCGATATTCTTCATATCCGCGATATCGCTGTTGATCATCTTGTCATAGGCGTCGTCGAGCGGCATGCGCCAGACCTTTTCGCCCGTCGCATTGCCCGCCGCCGATAGTCTTTCACTCAGCACGTCGTCATTGGAAAACAGCCCGGCGTGCTCGTTACCAAGGCTGACGATGATCGCGCCGGTCAGGGTCGCCAGGTCGACCATGAATTGCGGCTTGAACCGTTCCTGCGTGTACCAGAGCGCATCGGCCAGGACGAGCCGCCCTTCCGCATCCGTGTTGATGACCTCGATCGTCTGACCGGACATGGATTTGACGACGTCGCCCGGGCGCTGCGCATTGCCGTCCGGCATGTTTTCGACCAGCCCGATCAATCCGACCACATTCGCCTTCGCCTTGCGGCCGGCCAACGCCTTCATCAGGCCGGTGACGGTCCCGGCGCCCCCCATATCCCATTTCATTTCTTCCATGCCGGCCCCCGGCTTGAGCGAAATGCCGCCGGTATCAAAGGTCACGCCCTTGCCGACGAAAGCAATCGGCTTCTTGGACCGTGCCGCGCCATTCCATTGCATGACGACGATCCGGCTTTCCCGGGCTGATCCCTGCCCGACACCAAGCAGCGAACCCATACCAAGCTTCGCCATCTGTTTCTCGTTCAGGATCTCGACCTTTACGCCAAGCGCCGTAAGCTCCTTGGCCTTTTCCGCAAAACTGACCGGATACAGGTCGTTCGGTGGTGCAGAAACCAGGTCGCGCGTGAAATACACGCCATCGGCTACGGCATCGAGATCGGCAAATTGCTTCCGCGCCGTGGCAGCGCTCTTTAGGTGAATATTCAATGTCGCCAGCGAGGGTTTCTTCTCCTTGCCTTCCTTGGTCCTGTACAGGTCGTAGCGGTAATTTTTCAGCTTCGCGCCAAACCCGACCTGCGCCGCAGCATTCGCCAGGTCCGTCGCGCCCGCATCCAGTAGAAGATGCGCGGCTTTTTCGCCAACCTTGTTCATGTGGGCGCAAATCGCGCCGCCAAGCGACTGTTGCGCAAGTTCATCCAGTCCCTTGCCCAGCCCGACCAGCAACACGCGGCTGTTCTTGACCCCTGCCGGTGCCAGAATTTCAAGCGTCTGCCCCTTTCCGCCTGTAAAACGGCTGGCGGCGATGGCGCGTTTCAAGGCACCTGCTGTCAGTTTATCGAGGTCCTTGGCGGAAGCGGTCAGGGCACCGCCTTCTTTCACGCCGGTAACGATCGCGCCGGAAGAAGGTATATTGAGTGCGGAAAAGGATATTTTCATAATCTGCTCCAGAACTGCTTGGTGCTGCATATTCGATGTTAGCGGTATCGGCGCCCCTTGCCCCGTTCCCGGTGTCGGACACACCCCGCATTTCGCGCAATCTAAACCGGTTGCGTCAGAAATGAAATGAAACCCGTCGCATTCTTACGGCCAGACTGCTGCAAATAGCCTTGCATTTGCCGTCGACGGGGCATAAACGCGTCGCATGACCTCTCCCCGACTCTCCGCGCTGGTCGTGGCGCATAATGAGGAAGACCAGCTTCGTGACTGTCTTCAGGCGCTTCGTTTCGCGGACGAACTCGTTGTCGTGCTCGACAAGTGCACGGACGGCTCCAAAGCCATAGCCGAAAGTATCGCGGACCGTATCGTCGAAGGCTCCTGGGATGTAGAAGGCCATCGGCAGCACGCCGGCTACGAAGCCTGCAGCGGGCGACTGGATACTGCATATCGATGCCGATGAACGAGTGACGCCCGAACTGGCTGCGGAAATTCGCGCCACCATTCCAAATGCCGAGGCCGGCTATTTCCTGATCCCCTTCGACAACTATATCGGTGACCGGCTGGTCCGTTACGGTTGGGAGAGGTTCCTTCGGCGTTAGCGCCGCTGTCCGCCTTTTCAGCCCTGGCGCGAAACGGTTCGGAGACGAACTCATTCATCCCCGGATCACCATGACCGGAAAGCGGCAACGGCTCAAAACACCGGTCATTCACTATCATGACCGCGATATCTCGGACATGATCCAGCGTTTTGACCGCTATACGACAATGAAAGCGCGCGACCTGCGGGATTCAGGCGATGTCGGCACGTTTCGCAGCAATTTCCGTCGTATTTTCTCGCGCTTTTTCAAATGCTATGTCCAGCGCAAGGGATACCGGGAAGGATATTACGGCTTCCTGATCGCCCTTTTCGCTGGCCTGCTGCCGCTGGTGTCGCACCTGAAAGCGCGGCTGGAAGACACCTAGTCCCGCCGAAACAGTTCCAAGACAAAACCGGTATAACCGATTGAAATTATGGTTTTTCGCTTCCTGTCCCCTATCAAGGGCGGGGCAATCGAAGTAAAACCCGGTTTTCAATGGGAAGGTCGTGCCGTACCGTCAGTCTTCGTCATCTCTAAAGCCGGTCCGGCAGCGAATGAATATACCGTTTTGCTTCCAATCTTCATGAAATGGAAAAAAATGTAGAATATCAGTTCTTTCCGGTCTATTACTCATCCTCCATGGAATGAACGGACGATGCATTTCCTAACGCGCTATATCCTCAAGCAAATCATCGTCGTGACACTATTCGTCGCGACGGTATTGTGCTTTGCGATCTGGTTGACCCAGTCGCTGCGGTTGGTGGACCTCATCGTCAATCGCGGCCTGCCGCTCAGCATGTTTCTTTTCATGGCCTCCCTGTTGCTGCCACGCTTCCTGACAATTGTGCTGCCCATCGCGGTTTTCTGCGCCACATTGTTCACCTACAACCGGCTGACATCTGACAGCGAACTTGTCGTCATGCGCGCTGCCGGTCTAAGCCAGATGAAGATTGCTCGGCCGGGCCTGATCGCGGGGGCGCTGGTCGCCGGAATCATGGCATTCATGAATCTTTACCTGCTTCCCGCGTCGTATCGCGAATTCAAGGAACTGCAATTTGCGATACGGAACGATTTCAGCACCATTCTGTTGCAGGAAGGCGTGTTCAACACGCTCGGCGAAGGGATTACCGTGTTCATCCGCGAGCGTACGGCGGCCGGTGAACTGCGCGGTATCCTGGTTCATGACAGCCGCAGCAACAAGGACCAGCAGGTCACGATGATGGCGGAGCGGGGCGCGATCGTACAATCCAATGAAGGTCCGCGTGTTATCCTCGTCAACGGCAATCGCCAGCATGTCGACAGCGAAAAGGGCGACATGTCATTGTTGTATTTCGACCGATACGTTGTCGAAATCGGCAATGCTGGCGGACCGAATTACGCCCGGGTACGCGACCCGCGCGAAAAATACCTGCCTGCGCTGCTGTTTCCGGGTACGACACCCAATGAATTGCACAACTTGAACCGGTTGATAGCCGAAGGCCATAACCGTATCACCACTATCATTCTTCCCGTGACGTATAGCCTGGTAGGCATCGCCATGCTGCTGTTCATGCCGTTCAGTCGACGTGGCCAAACGACAACCATCATCGCCGCAGTCGCGATTGTTGCCTTGATTGCCGCGAGCCAGGTCGGGTTCCATAATCTGGCAAACCGTTTCCCGGCGGCGATTTTAGGCATGTACGCCGTTGCTATTCTGCCACTGCTGATTGCGCTCTACAGCCTGACCGGGCAGCCCCGCAAGCGGGTAATTCCGGCAACGGCACAGTCGGCATAGGCATTCGCATGGGACTGTCGCCAACATTGTCGATCTACCTCACGCGCCATATGGCATTCTGGCTGCTCAGTGTGTTTGCCGGTATTGCAGCGGTAGTGTTGTTGTTCGATGTCATCGAAATGTTGCGCCGGTCCGCCAGCAAGGCGGATGTCAGCCTTGCCATTGTTATCCAGATGAGCCTCTACAAACTGCCGCATCTGATCCAGCAGATGCTGCCGTTCTGCGTATTGTTTGGCTCGACCCTCGCCTTCTGGCGCCTGTCCCGTGCATACGAACTGGTTGTATCGCGCGCCGCAGGGATTTCTGTATGGCAGATACTGGCACCCGCAATCGGTGTCGCCTTGACGATTGGCATTGTCCAGGTCACGATTTTCAATCCGGTCGCGTCGATAATGCTGTCCAAATACGAGAAGCTGGAATCGCAATATCTGAAACGTTCAACCAATCTTCTTTCCGTATCCGATGGCGGTTTATGGTTGCGACAGGCGGACAAGGGTGGCCAATCGGTCATTCATGCAAGCCGTGTCGCGCAGTCGGACATGTCTCTGCAAAACGTCATCATCTTCCTGTTCGAGGGCGATGACCGCTTTATCGGTCGGATTGATGCAGCAAGCGCGCGTCTTCAGGAAGGATACTGGGATATCCAGGATGCCTGGATTTCCGCACCGAACAAGGCGACCTATCAGGTCGACAAATACCGGCTGGCGACCGACCTTACTTTGAACAAAATTCTGGATAGTTTCGCCTCGCCGGAAACACTTTCCTTCTGGGAATTGCCATCCTTCATCGACACTCTGGAAACCGCCGGGTTTTCCGGGCTACGCCACAAACTCTACTGGCAGTCGCTACTGGCGAGCCCCATTGTTCTCGCCGCAATGATCCTGATTGCCGCAATCTTTTCATTGCACAGCACGGGACGCAGCAGCGCATCCCTTTCTATCGCCGGCGCCGCGTTCAGCGGTTTCGTACTCTACTTCCTGTCGGATCTCGTTTACGCCCTCGGCCAGTCCTCCAGCATACCGACAATGCTTGCCGCATGGACGCCCGCTGGTGTCAGCACATTGCTGGGGGTCGCCCTGCTGTTTCATTTCGAGGACGGCTGATGGCACGCTTCGCAAACATAATCGCTGCGCTCACCGTGGCACTCGTCGTATCCCTGCCGGCAAGCGGCCAGGAAACGGGCCTGCCTGTCCTGATCCAGGCAGATGAAATGACCCAGGACCAGGAACTCGGCAATGTTGTCGCCCGGGGAAAAGTGGAAATCACCCAGGGTGAGCGGGTCCTGTTCGCAGATACCGTCAGTTATAATCAGAAAACCAATACTGTTACCGCCTCGGGAAACGTCATTCTGCTTGAACCCTCTGGCGATACAATGTTTGCCGAATATGTCGAATTGACAGAGTCGATGCGCGACGGCGTCATCCGGCAGATCAAGGTGCTGTTGGCGGACAACAGCCGTTTCGCCGCCAATACCGCCAGCCGGCGAAACGGCACACGCACGACAATGCGCAAGGCCGTCTATTCTCCCTGCGCCGTCTGCCAGGACGACCCTGAAAAAGCACCGCTCTGGCAGCTCAAGGCGAATACAATCGTCCATGACAAGACTGCACAGGAAATTCGCTACAAGGACGCCTGGATGGAGATTTACGGCATCCCGGTCGCCTACTCGCCATATTTTGCGCATCCGGACCCCAGCGTCGACCGGAAAAGCGGTTTCCTGACACCGTCCTTCGGTTCCAGCGGGAATGTCGGCGCCTTTTTTCAGGCGCCCTATTTCTGGGTCATCGATGATAACAAGGATGCGACCTTCGCGCCCATCTTCACACGCGATGAAGGCGTAGTATTCGCTGGCGAGTACCGCCAGCGGTTCAACAGGGGCGAAATCGAATTCTCCGGCAGTCTCGCCGAAGCGGATAGACGGATTGGGTCAGCAACGGTCGCTGCTATCCGTGAAGACGAAATCCGGGGTCATATTTTTGGACGCGGGCGATTTGAACTGGACGATACCTGGCGCACCGGGTTCGACCTGAACCGGACCACAGACCGCAGCTATCTTCGCCGATTCAATTTCTTCGGTTCGCCCGACAACTCCCTGGAATCAAATGCCTTTATCGAAGGATTCCGGGGACGCAATTACGCCGCAGGCAATGTCTACCTGTACCAGGACCTGCGCAGTGGCCTGCGCCCCAACACGCCGAAAATCGCCCCCCTGCTGGATTTCAATCATGTCGGGTTACCGTCCAAGCATGGCGGCAAATATACGGTCGACGCCAGTTTCCGGTCCCTGTACCGCGAAGATACGTCCGACACACAATTGTTATCATTGAAATTGGGCTATGACCTGCCCTTCATGGCAGATGCCGGACACATTACAACCTTCCGCGCCACCCTGCAAAACGACCTTTATTACGTCCGTCATAACGTCAATCTTCCCGAAGATGACGGTGTTACCGGTCGAATCTTCCCGCAGGTTTCGGCGCATTGGCGCTATCCGTTCGTCCGGGATTCCGGATCAAGCCGTCAACTTCTGGAACCGGTTGCCGCCGTTATCGTCAGCCCCAATGGTAGTAATCCGCGGAAGATCCCCATTGAAGACAGTGCTGTCGTCGAGATCGACGAAACCAATATTCTGAGCGCCGATCGCTTTCCCGGCATTGATCGTGTCGAAAGCGGCCAAAAGGTAATTTACGGTTTGAACATGGGTGTTTTTGGATCCGGAAACGGCCAGACGACAGCGTTCATCGGACAGAGCTACCGGCTGCATGCCGACGACGATCTGACCAGACAGGTCGGTATCGAACGTCACCTGTCCAATATAGTCGGCCGGATCGATATTCGACCGAACCAGTACCTTGATCTGCTGTATCGATTCCGGGCCGAAGACGACAACTTTGGATTCAAGCGAAATGAAGTCGGGTTCACCGCTGGCACAGATGCGTTGCGGTTTTCCGGGAATTATCTCTTTATAAACGATGACCCGAATGATGCCGCCTTGGAAGAACGGGAAGAAATCACCCTGTCTGCGAAGACACAGATCGACGATTACTGGAGCGTTATCGCCCAGACGCAACGAAATCTCCATGAAAATGGCGGAACCATCTTTGCTGGTTTGCGTGTAACCTATGAGGATGAATGCTTTATTTTCACGACGGAAGCCGAACGGCGGTTTACCGAGGATGCGGATTTCGGGCAATCGGATTCAGTCGTTTTCAGGCTTTCTTTCAAGAATCTTGGATCTGTCGCAACGCAGGCCAATTAGAATGAAGACCCTTATGAACAACATCCTCAGCCTCAAGGTACGTCGCGTCGCCATGATATTCGCGACGGTCGTCATCCTGTCGGCAACACTCCAGCAGCCCGTTTTGGCGCAAGGCGTCCTCCGGATCGCTGCTGTCGTCAACGACCGCGTCATTTCCGCGCTGGACGTAGTGGAGCGCATGAAGTTCATCATGTTCTCAACCGGCATCCCCAACACACCGGAAAACCAGCGTCGGATTTCGCAGCAGGTCCTGCGCAGTCTGGTCGACGAAGAGATGCAGTTGCAGGAAACCGAACGGCTGGGTATCCGGGTCGTCGCCGCCGATATCGACAAGGCCATGCGAACCCTGGAAGAGCGGAACAAGATGAGGCCCGGCGAGTTGCAGACCCTTTTGCAGCGCCGCGGCATTTCCGTTGCAACCCTGCGTCGGAAAATGGAGGCGGAAATTTCATGGGGTCGCACCGTGGGACGCCGCTTGCGGCGCGAAGCGAGAATTAGCGACGATGCCATCGATGATGAATTGCAGCGCATCGAAGCCCTGCTGAACCAGCCCCAATTCCGTGTATCCGAAATCCTCCTGAACATTGATGATCCCGATCAGGAACAGCAGATCCGGCAAAGCGCCCAACGCCTGGCCGACCAATCGCGCAACGGATCAAATTTCGCGGCACTCGCCCGGTCATTCTCCCAGAGCACGACAGCGTCTGTCGGCGGCGACCTCGGCTGGATTCAGTCGGGCCTGCTGAGCAGCGAACTGGATGACGCCCTGCAATCGATGAAAAAAGGTGATATAGCCGGGCCGATACGCAGCGTTGCAGGGTTTCACGTGATCTACCTGCGCGACAAAAGGCAGGCTTCCACCACAAATATTGGCGATACAGTCCTCGATCTGCGGCAAATCGTTTTCAACCTTGCCCGCGGGGCCTCGTCTGCTGAAACCAGCACACAGATCGCAGCAGCCAAACAGATCAGCGCAACGATCGCCGGATGTGCGGACCTGCCAGCCGCGATCGAAGCGGTCGGTACACCGCAAAGCGGCAGTCTCGGCAAGATCAAACTGGCCGATCTTCCCGCGGAAATTCGCAACGCCGTCCGTGACCTCAAAACCGGTCAGGTGAGTGAGCCTGTCGTTACCGCTGCCGGCCCGGTAATACTGTTCGTTCCCTGCGAACGCATTGAACCCAAGTCGAACATACCGGGACGCGATCAGATCCGCGACCAGCTGACCAACAAGCGCTTCGAACTGCTTTCACGGCAGTATTTACGGGATCTGCGGCGCACCGCCTATGTCGACCTTCGGGGATAACATAGTGCAGCCTCTTCCTCTCGCCCTGACCATGGGGGAGCCCGCGGGCATCGGTGGCGAAGTTGCCCTGAAGGCCTGGCTGGCGCGTGAACAATCCAACGTGCCGCCATTTTTCCTGATTGACGATATCGATCGCCTCACCGCGCTGGCGGCAAAACTCGATTGGCCTGTCAAACTTTCCACCATTCCCACACCGGAAGAAGCAATCGCACATTTCGGGACGGCACTGCCTGTCCTTTCCCGTCCACTAAGCAGCCGCCCCATACCGGGAACACCTGACCCCGCCAATGCCCCCGCAGTGATTTCCGCCATCGACGAAGCGGTCAAGCTGGTGACCATGGGCGCCGCCGCCGCAGTTGTTACCAATCCGATTCACAAGCTGACCCTGACACAGGCCGGCTTCCCGCATAACGGCCATACCGAATATCTGGCGGAACTCGCCGGCGGCGGCGCGCGCGCCGTAATGATGCTTGCCTGTGACTCCCTGCGGGTTGTTCCGCTTAGCGTTCATGTAGGACTGCGTGATTCCATCGCCGCGGTAACCGAGGAAGCGATCATCGAGATCGTGACGATTACAGCCGCCGCCCTGACACGGGATTTCGGTATCACCAATCCGCATATCGTCGTCGCCGGCCTGAACCCGCACGCTGGCGAAGGGGGAACCATGGGCTGCGAAGACCTGGAAATCGTTACGCCAGCCGTTGAGAAGCTCAAAAAAACCGGTCTTTCAGTCCGAGGACCGGCGCCATCCGACACCCTGTTTCATGAACGCGCGAGAGACGGTTACGACGCAGCAGTCTGCATGTATCACGATCAGGCCCTGATACCGGTCAAGACCATCGATTTCTATTCTTCGGTAAACATAACGCTGGGTCTGCCGTTCGTTCGAACATCGCCGGACCATGGCACGGCATTCGAAATTGCCGGAACCGGCATCGCCGATGAGCGGAGCCTGGTCGCGGCGCTGAAATCCGCAGCATCAATCGCGAGACGCCGTCAGGCACACGGCCCGGCTGTCGTTAGCGGCCGTGCCTGATTCCGTACCCGACGCCATTGCGGCACTACCGCCCCTGCGGCAGGTTATTGCCGATTATGGCCTCGCGGCACAAAAATCGCTCGGCCAGCACTTCCTGCTCGATCTCAACCTCACGGGCAGAATTGCACGGTCGGCGGGCGACCTGTCGATCGGCACGGTCATCGAAGTGGGACCCGGTCCCGGCGGACTGACCCGGGCCTTACTGATTGCAGGCGCACGGCATGTGATCGCCATTGAACGCGACACGCGCTGCACGGACGCGCTGGGTTCCCTCACTGTTGCCGCAGGCGGCAGGCTGGAAGTTATTGAAGCCGATGCGCGCACGCTCGACTACGGCAAACTGGGCGAAGCGCCACGTCGCATCGTATCAAACCTGCCCTATAATGTCGGAACACCGCTGCTGATCGGTTGGCTGACCAACGCCGACGCCATCGACAGCATGACGCTGATGTTCCAGCGCGAAGTCGCCGACAGGATTGTCGCCAACACGGGCGACCCGTCCTATGGCCGATTATCCGTCCTCACCAACTGGCGGTGCCGAACCACGAAACTGTTCGATCTTCCCGCCCGGGCTTTTACCCCGCCGCCCAAGGTGGACTCGGCCATTGTGTCGCTTGTGCCCTATACAGAACTGCCGCATCCGGCGAACCAGAAGGCGCTGGAAGCCGTGACCGCCGCAGCATTTGGACAACGCCGCAAAATGCTGCGTGCCGCGTTAAAAACCCTCGTTCCCGATCCTGTCGCATTGCTCGAAAGTGTTGGTATCGCACCGACTGCCCGGGCCGAAACCGTGGATGTTGCCGGGTTCGCGGCACTGGCACGGGCTTATGAGGCGCTTAACCTCCCTGCCGAAGCCCCTTGACGAATTCACCAAGGCCGATCTGACGATCGCGCCGTAACCGTTCCGCCTTGAGAATAGCGTGCGCCTCAGCGACGCTGTCTTCGACGTTATTGTTGATGATGATGTAGTCATATTCAGCGTAATGCGTCATTTCATCCGAAGCTTTCGCCATCCTTGACGCAACCACTCTGGCGCTATCCTGTGCCCGAGTCGTCAAGCGCCGTTCGAGTTCCCGCATCGACGGCGGCAGAATGAAGACACTGACCAGGTCATCCCGGGCTTGTTCCGCCACCTGCTGCGTCCCCTGCCAGTCGATATCGAACAGAACATCCCGCCCCTGCGCCAATAGCGCTTCCACCGGTGCCGCGGGTGTTCCGTAATAATTGTCGAACACCTTGGCGTATTCGAGAAACTCACGCCGGTTCACCATCAGGTTGAAACTTGTGACATCCATAAATTCATAGTCGACACCGTCGCGTTCACCGGGGCGCTTTGGACGCGTGGTTGCCGAAACAGACATGGTAATCGCTTCATCCTGCGCCAGGATTTCGCGCGAAATCGTGGTTTTTCCCGCACCGGAGGGCGAGGACAACACAAACATCAGGCCGCGCCGGCGCACGGCGTACGGATCGTCATTCAACGGTATTCACTCCACATTCTGGACTTGTTCGCGTAACTGATCGATGACCGCCTTGAGTTCCAGCCCGACCCGGGTCATCGCAACATCATTCGACTTGGAACACAGCGTATTGGCTTCGCGGTTGAATTCCTGACACAGGAAATCAAGCCGCCGGCCAATTGCGACACTCTCGCCAAGCAACTCGCGCGCCTGCGCGATATGCGCCTTCAGGCGATCGATTTCCTCCAGCACATCCCCCTTGACCGCCAGCAGCGCCAATTCCTGGGCGAGCCGGTCCTCGGGCACTGCCGTGGTTGTTTCCAGCAGGGCAGCAACCTGCCCCGCCAAACGCTCTTTCGCCGTTTCCTGCCGTGTATTGGCGGCAACCTCCGCAGCGACAACCAGCGCTTCGATTTCCGCCAAGCGCGATTCCAGTACAATCTGCAGCTTGCGGCCTTCATCCCCACGCGCAGCCCGTAGCGATTCCAACGCCGCGGTAAACGTTTCCAGGAATGCCGCGCGCCGCGCCTTGTCCGCCGCTTCATCGACGACAGCCTCCCGGGGCTCGACAACGCCGCGAACGCCGAAAAGCGCTTCGACATGCGGTGTTTCATGCCCGAGTTCACGCGAAACGTCGATCAGGTGCTGCAAAAATTCACGATTGACCTGCAACGGGTTTTCGCCGCCATTGCGCTGCAGGGTCAGGGACGCGTTAATCGACCCCCGCTTGAAAATACCGGCGATGGCAGCGCGTGCTGCCAGTTCCACATCATCATTTCCCGACGGCAACCTGATACGGATATCCAGCCCTTTGGAATTGACGCTCTTTACTTCCCAAACCCAGGCGGCATCGCCCAATTCGCCCTGTTCGCGCGCGAAACCTGTCATCGATGCGATCACTCACACTATCCTTTTCTGCAATGTCCTGAGCCGCTTTTACGACGACAATACTATATCCGGTAGTGTGAATTCACACCACGCATAGCGCCGGGCTTCGTCAATAAAGACACGAGCTGCCGAAACCCGCAGAATACTCCTGAAAAACAGTCCGAATTTCCTTTTACGTCGCGGCGGAATGTGTATAGTGCGCGCCTTCCGAAAGGAACACTCCTTGCCGGCGACATTGTGTTGCCGGCTATGGCCCGGGCCGTTCCCCATATTTGGTGACGCCGGGTCGCACCAGCCACAAGGAGTACGCAATGTCGTACTACGAAACCGTCTTCATTTGCCGCCAGGATATCTCGTCGACCCAGGTCGATACGATTACGGATGCCATGGCGGAACTCATTACCAATGACGGGGGCAAGATTTCCCGTCGCGAATACTGGGGCCTCAAAAGCATGGCCTACAGGATCAAGAAGAACAAAAAAGGCCATTACATTCTGCTCAATTTCGAAGCACCCTCCACGACCGTGCGGGAAATGGAGCGTCTGATGGGCATTAACGAGGACGTTCTGCGCGTCATGACGTTGCGGACCGATGACCTGCCCGAAGAAGCTTCTGTCGTTATGGCAAGCCGCAACGAACGCGGCGGACGTTACGGGCGGGATCGTCCGCGGGAAGAACGCAGCGATTCCAAACCCGCTTCAGATGCCCCGGCCGCACCTGCGCCAGCCGCGCCGGCTGCTGCTGCCGCGCCCGCGACAACGGACGCACCAAGCAACGCAAGTGAGGGAGATCAGGCATGAGCGAAGAACGATCAGCAGGCGGTGGTGCCGGTGGCGGACGCCGCCCTTTCTTCCGTCGTCGGAAATCCTGCCCGTTCAGCGGACAGAATGCGCCGGTCATCGACTACAAGGACGTAAGGTTGCTGCAGCGGTTCATTTCCGAACGCGGCAAAATCGTCCCGAGCCGTATCACGGCGGTATCCGGTAAAAAGCAGCGTCAACTTGACCGCGCCATCAAGCGCGCGCGTTATCTCGGCCTGCTCCCCTACGTCATCCACTAAGACAGGGACGGCAACATGTCCCGCTATTGGCTGGCAGCGATCGGCGGCGGCTTTGCCTGCGCGTTGATCTATTCGCTGACGGGCGTTGGTTCGTTCGGCGGCGTGCTGCTTGCCTATTTTGCGCCTTTGCCACTGTATCTGGTCGGCCTGAGTTTCGGGCTGACGGCAGGAACAGTGGCGGGTGCAGTGGCAACCGTCACCATGGCCCTGCTGGGCGGGGTCATGAGCGCGGGCATATTCCTTCTGGTCAACGCCCTGCCGACATTGGTCGTTATCCGGCAGGCACTGCTGTCCCGGTATGATAACAACGGAACCACGTTCTGGTATCCGGCTGGCAGACTGATCATCAGTATCACTGTTATGGGAGTCGTATTGTATACGATTGCCGCAATAATGCTGAGCGCTCGGCCGGAAGGGTTTCAGGGATCGGTAGAAGCATTTGTCACGCAGTTGGCGGAACAGATGGTTCCGCTGGAAGCAGCAGACAAGCGTCCTGGTATCGTCGCCATGGTTGCGCCCATTCTACCAGGATTCGTCGTGATTTCCTGGTTGGTCATGGTCATCGTGAATGCAGCGCTGGCACAAGGACTGCTGGTTCGCTTCAACCGTAACAAACGGTCATCCCCTGATATCACGACGATGACTTTTCCAGGCTGGTTTCCGGTCGTCGCGGCCATCGTGGCACTTGCCGGTCTCGTTCTGCCTGGAACGTTGGGATATTACGGGGGCAACCTGACGGCGATCCTGATCATGCCGTTTTTCTTCATGGGGCTGGCAGTCGTTCACGCGATCTGCCGGAAAAGATCTACCGGAGCATTTCTGCTCGTGTTTTTTTATGGACTGCTGATCATATTCGGCTGGCTGGCTGTCGTAGTCGCCATGCTGGGACTGGTTGAGCAGTGGGCGGAGTTACGGCGTCGATTCGCCTGACCCGTTATTGCTGGAGGTTACTATGCAAGTCATCCTGTTGGAACGTATCGAGAAGCTGGGCCAGATGGGCGAAATCGTCACCGTCAAGCCGGGCTATGCGCGAAACTTTCTGTTGCCGCAGAAAAAGGCGCTGCGCGCAACCAAAGACAATCTGGTCTATTTCGAAAAAGAAAAAGCCCAGTTGGAAACCATCAATCTGGAGCGGAAGAGCGAAGCAGAATCCGTCGCTGCCAAAATGGTCGGCCTGACCGTGGCGATCATCCGGAATGCCGGCGACAGTGGCCAGCTTTACGGCTCCGTCAACAGCCGTGACGTCGCCGAAGCGGTTACCGAAGCAGGTTTCACGGTATCGCGCGATCAGGTCCTGATCGAACGTCCGATCAAAATGCTTGGCCTGCATCCGCATCGCGTGCGCCTGCACCCCGAAGTGGCGGTCGAAGTGATCGTCAATGTTGCCCAGTCCCCGGACGAGGCCGAGTCTCAGGAACGCCTTGGCCACGCGATCATCCCGTCGGAAAGCGGCGATGACGATGATGACGGCGATGGCTTCGGATTCGGCGAATCGGAAGCGCCTGCAGCACCGGAAGCAGAAGAAGCAGAAGAAGCTTCCACCGGGCAGGACGAAGGCGAAGATGCCGGCGACGACAGCGAACGCGCTTCGTAATACAGACTGTACACAACTGACCTGGAAACGAGCGGCCCGATGGGTCGCCCGTTTTCGTTTGTATTTCATGGCATTGAGATGCCTCGCCGGGCACCCGGGGGCACCTTCCCTGGACCCCGAAATAAAAACTGTCCCCGTTATCCCGGTTATCCACGGCGCAAATTCTTTCGGAATAAAAAAAGGCTCCACAAATTAACCTTACTGCCGTGTTACACGATCTGAATGGAACATGCCGAAGACAACGTCACCGCCCTGCATGGCGAAAGCCAGTCAGGTCCCGCCTACAGATCGCCGCCCCCATAATGTCGAAGTGGAAGCGGCACTGCTTGGCGCGATACTCACCAATAACCGCGCCTTCGAACATGTATCGGATTTTCTGAAGCCCGATCATTTCTTCGAACCCATTCATGGCCGGATATACGAATCCGCAGTGAAACTGATTGAACGCGGCCAGGTCGCAAGCCCTCTCACGCTCAAGCATTTTTTCGAGAATGATGAAGCGCTGAACGAATCCGGTGGCGCGGCCTATCTGTATGAACTCGCGGCATCCGTTGTGTCGGTTGTCAACGCCGCCGACTACGGCCGCACTGTGCATGACCTGCACCTCAAGCGCTCGCTGATTACACTTGGCGAGGAAGTCGTCAACGAAGCCTATCAGAACGACATCGAAGTATCCGGCAATGACCAGATCGAAAAGGCCGAACAGTGCCTTTATGATCTGGCGACCAGCGGTGAAACCGAAAACAGTTCCGTTTCCCTGAAGGATGCAGCGACCGTCGCCCTTAAAATGGCCGAGGAAGCCTTCCGGCGCGACAGCCATGTCGTTGGTATCACCACAGGGCTGGAATTGCTTGACCGCAAGCTGGGCGGCCTCCACCCCTCTGATCTGCTCATTCTCGCCGGACGCCCCTCCATGGGTAAAACCGCGCTTGCCACGAATATCGCCTTCAACGCTGCCAAGGCGGCGATGAAAGCGGCAGACAACCCGGACGAAGCCCGCAAGGGCGAAGCCGGCTGTGTGCTGTTCTTTTCGCTGGAAATGTCTTCCGAACAGCTTGCAACCCGTATTCTTTCCGAACAGTCGGAATTGCCGTCCGATAGAATCCGGCGCGGCGATGTGAAATCCGACGAATTCACCCGTCTGGTGCGGGCCAGCCAGGAATTGCACCGCGTCCCCATGATCATCGACGATACCCCGGCCCTGTCGATTTCCGCTGTCCGTACCCGTGCCAGGCGCGTCAAGCGGCAACAGGGCGGGCTGGCGCTGGTTGTCGTCGATTACCTGCAGCTGCTGCAGGGGTCACCGGGCGGCAAGTCCGACAACCGCGTTAACGAGATCGGTGAAATCAGCCGAGGCCTTAAAACTCTCGCCAAGGAGCTTGAGGTTCCGGTTCTGGCGCTCTCGCAGTTAAGCCGTCAGGTGGAAACGCGGGAAGACAAGCGACCGCAGTTGTCCGACCTTCGAGAATCGGGCTCGATCGAGCAGGACGCCGACGTCGTCATGTTCATCTATCGCGAAGAGTACTATCTGGAAAAGTCCGATCCGATGCAGCGCGCCGATGAAAGCCCGGACAAGTTCGCGCAGCGTCAAACCAACTTCAGTGAACGCATGGATCGCGCCCGCGGTAAGGCCGAAGTCATCATCGCCAAGCAACGTCACGGTCCCGTCGGCTCGGTCAAACTCTCGTTCGTCGGCGAGTTTACCCGCTTCGGAAACCTTGACGAACATCATAGCGATTATTGACACTAGCGGTCATGAGCGCCGCGCCCTCCCTGTATGCGACAGAGCTGACCATCAACCTTGATGTCGTCGCAGCCAACTATCGCCTATTGCAGTCCAAATTGGTCGGCGCCAAGGCCGGTGCGGCGGTCAAGGGCGACGGCTATGGTCTGGGCGCGGTTCGGGTCGGTCAGGCATTGGCAAGCATCGGATGCCGGACCTTCTTCACCGCCCATCTGGACGAAGCCATTGCGCTGCGCGCCGCGCTACCGGACCGGGAAATATACAGCTTCAATGGCCTGATGCCCGGCGAGGCGGAAACCTTCTCCGAATTTCAGATATCCCCCGTGCTGAACAGCCTGGGGGAAATCGAGATCTGGGCGCGATATTGCGCCGACGCCGAAACCCCGCCCCCGGCGGCGCTGCATCTGGATACCCGGCATGTCCCGGCTGGGCCTGATGCCGGTTGAGGTGCAACGCCTCGCGGCAGAGCCCGAACGGCTTGGCGGACTTCAGCATATCCACGATCATGAGCCATCTCGCCTGTTCGGACATGCCCGGGCACCCGCTGAACGCGCAGCAACGCGATGCCTTCAGCGCCCTTACCATCGCCCTGCCCCGCGCGAAACTGTCACTTGCCGCCTCCAGCGGCATCTTTCTCGGGCCCGCCTGGCATTTCAATATGGTCCGTCCCGGCGCCGCCGGACTCTACGGTCTTTCTCCAAACCGGGAAAACCCAAACCCATTGCCAGCAAGTCGTTAATTTACAAGGAAAAATCCTGTCCGTCCGTGACGTTGACACCCCTCAGACCGTTGGCTTATGGTGCCTCCCGCCGGATCACGGAACCGACGCGAGTCGCAACCGTAGCGGCTGGTTACGCGGATGGCTATCCGCGCAGTCTGGGCAATGAGGGCAGCGTCCGGATCGGAAATGTCTCAGTGCCCGTAATCGGGCGAGTTTCGATGGATCTGATTACCCTGGATGTCAGCAATGCACCTCATGCCGGTCCTGGCGATATGGTCGAACTGATTGGCCCGCATCATGACGCCGATGCCGTGGCAACACAGGCTGGCACAATCGGCTATGAAATCCTGACCCGTCTCGGCCACCGCTATCACCGCCATTATATCGAGGGTACCGCGTGAATCCCTTCCGCCCCATAGGCAAGGCAATACTCGGATTCTTTGAATCGACCGGGCGGCTGATTGTGTTCACGCTGACGGCGCTGTCGCATTGTGTTCGCCCCCCATTCTATCTGCGGCTACACGGCCAGCAGATGATCGATATCGGCTATTACTCGCTGCCGGTCGTGGGCATGACCACCCTGTTTGCCGGCATGGCGCTGGGCCTTCAGACCTATGCCGGGTTTTCCCGCTTCTCCGCCGAAGACGCCATTGCCAAGGTCGTGGCGCTGGGCATCACGCGAGAACTGGGGCCGGTGCTTTCCGGATTGATGGTTGCCGGTCGAATCGGCGCCGCAATGGCGGCAGAGCTCGGCACCATGCGGGTGACCGAGCAAATCGATGCGCTGGATACGCTATCGACCAATCCCCACAAATACCTGATTGCCCCGCGCATCATTGCCGGGCTGACCATGCTGCCGCTGCTGGTCTTCGTCGGTGACATCATCGGTATTTTTGGCGGCTACGTGGTGTCCGTCTACAAGCTCGGCTTCAATCCCGGTATCTATCTGAGCGAAACCTGGAAGGTACTGGAGTTCAAGGATGTCTTCTCCGGGTTAGTGAAAGCCGCTGCATTCGGCTTCATCGTGACGCTCATGGGCTGTTTTCATGGCTATAACAGCCGGGGCGGTGCTCAGGGCGTTGGCGCGGCGACGACCAACGCCGTGGTTTCCGCCTCTATCCTGATTCTGGTTTTCAACTATGTCATTACCGAACTGTTCCTGAAAATATGACATCCCCGAAGATCAAGCTCACCAATGTCTGCAAACGGTTCGGTCCGAAGGTCGTGCTCGACGGGATCAACCTCGAAGTCGCGGCCGGCGAATCGCTGGTCATTATCGGCGGTTCGGGCAGCGGAAAATCCGTCACGCTCAAATGCATCCTTGGCCTGCTGACACCCGATGAAGGCACGATAGAAATAGACGGCGAACCGGTGATCGGCATGAAACGTGCCGAACGCGAGCGGGTGAACCGCAATATCGGTATGCTGTTCCAGGGCGGCGCACTATTCGACAGTCTCAAAATCTGGGAGAACGTTGCCTTCGGGCTGATCCAGGGACAGGGCAAGAACCGGGTCGAAGCCAAGGCAATAGCAATGGAAAAGCTGGCCGCTGTCGGGCTGGGACCTGAAGTAGCAGAGCTGGCACCCGCGGAACTGTCCGGCGGCATGCAGAAACGGGTCGGTCTGGCGCGCGCCATCGCCACGGAACCGGAGATCATCTTCTTCGACGAACCGACAACCGGCCTTGATCCGATCATGGGCGACGTCATTAACGATCTCATCGTCAAATGTGTCCGGGAACTGGGCGCGACGGCAATGAGCATCACCCATGACATGGCCAGCGCGCGCAAGATTTCGGACCGTATCGCGATGCTGTATAAGGGAAAAATCATCTGGGAAGGTCAAACGGCGGAAATCGACAACGCGGATGAAGCCCATGTGGACCAGTTCATCCATGGCCGAGCTGAAGGCCCCATTCAAATGGAATTGCGGCGCCTATGACAATTTCTCGCCAGATCACCGGTTCCATCTGAATGGCGCGCGCTGCCACACGCCACATCTGCCAGTCCTGTGGGGCAGCACACCCGCGCTGGGCAGGACGGTGCGACGCCTGCGGCGCCTGGAACTCGATTGTAGAGGAAGTTGCCCCTGAAACCGTGCCGACGGGCGGCAAGGCCAGCAAGAAGGCTTCTTCCCGCAACGCCCGCAATATCGAATTCGTCAGCCTGGACGGGCAAAATGAACCGGCGCCGCGCAAATGCTCGGGAATCGGGGAATTCGACCGGGTCGCGGGCGGCGGGCTGGTCCCGGGGTCGGCGCTGCTGATCGGTGGCGATCCGGGAATTGGCAAATCGACGCTACTGCTGCAGGCCGTCGCCGGGCTGGCCTCCGTCGGCGCACGCTGCGTCTATATCTCCGGTGAGGAATCCATCGATCAGGTCCGGATGCGCGCCAAGCGACTGGCGGTACAGTCCGCCCCGGTAACGCTGGCATCAGCGACCAATGTTCGCGATGTCCTGGCAACGCTGGATACGGATGATGCACCCGATATCGTCGTCATCGATTCCATCCAGACCATGTATATCGATTCCCTGGCAATCCGCACCGGGCACCGTCAGCCAGGTTCGCGCATCGGCGCAGGAACTGATCCGGCATTGCCAAGCGCCGTAACATCACGGTGCTGCTTGTCGGGCATGTCACCAAGGAAGGCGTGATTGCAGGGCCTCGCGTGCTGGAACACATGGTCGATACCGTCATGTATTTCGAGGGCGAACGCGGCCACCAGTTCCGGATATTGCGCGCGGTGAAGAATCGGTTTGGTCCAACAGACGAAATCGGCGTCTTCGAAATGACGGATGGCGGCTTGTCCGAAGTGACCAACCCGTCCGCACTTTTCCTTGCCGACCGCAACGGTGATGTATCCGGTGCCGCCGTTTTTGCCGGGATCGAGGGCACCCGTCCGGTTCTGGTTGAAATCCAGGCGCTTGTCGCCCCCTCACCGCTTGGCACACCGCGCCGCAATGTCGTCGGTTGGGATAGCGGGCGCCTGTCCATGGTGCTCGCAGTGCTTGAGTCCCGTGCCGGACTGCAATTCACGGGTAAGGATGTGTATCTGAACGTTGCCGGCGGATTCCGGATAAGCGAGCCGGCCGCTGATTTGGCGGTTGCCGCCGCCCTGACATCAGCGCTATACGGCTTACCATTACCCGGCTCCATGGCCATTTTTGGTGAAATCGGCCTATCAGGCGAAATCCGTGCTGTCAGCCAGATGGCCGCCCGGTTGAAGGAAGCAAGTAAACTTGGCTTTACACAAATCCTGGCGCCGCAATCCCGTGGCAAGCTGCCGACCGAAGGTGTGGCGCTGCGCGAACTCGCAGGCGTTGGGGATCTGTTCGAGCTCTTCCCGGAACAACCCGCAGCGGAAAGCCAGGCCGCAGGCCTATAGAAGCGAAATATGACACTCCCCTTTGAATTTTTCGACGTGGTTGTCATCACCGCCCTGATCCTTTCGGGGCTGCTCGGCTATTTCCGTGGCCTCGTGCGGGAGGTGCTCTCCCTGACGACGTGGATTGGCGCCGTTCTTGTGACCCTTTACGCCTTTTCCTATGTCCAACCCTATGTCCGTCAGGTCATATCGATTCAGATCGTCGCGGATATTATCGCGGGTGTCGGGCTTTTCCTGGTCACGCTGGTCGTGCTGACGCTGGTCAATCACACAATTTCCGGGCAAGTCAAAGACAGCGTCCTGAGCGCGATCGACCGCGGGCTCGGATTCCTGTTCGGGCTTGTTCGCGGCGCGCTGCTGGTCAGTGTCGCATATATTGCCGCAACCTGGGCATGGTCCGAAAACGACCTAAATCCTTATATGGAGGATGCCCGCACCGCGTCGATGGTCAAACAGGGTGCTGAAATCCTGACAACGATCATTCCCAAGGAAATGCGCAAGGGAACCCGCGATACCGCGGATACCGCGCGCGACACGACAGAACAGGCTGTCGAGGCAAAGCGATTGCTCGACAATCTTGGAAAAAGTGGCGTTTCGTTAACGGGTGATGGTAAGCCGCCCGCGTATAACAAAAACGAACGCCGTGACATGCAACGGCTGATTGACAGCAAACAGTAGAAGGCGAGTGCTGAAATGCTGAATACGAACCCGTTTGATGACGACAAGCTGCACGAGGAATGTGCCGTATTCGGCATTTTCGACCACGAAGAAGCGGCCCCCCTGGCGGCGCTGGGACTACACGCCCTGCAGCATCGGGGACAGGAGGCAGCCGGTATCGTTTCGTTCGACGGCAAACAGTTCCCGGCGCACCGCGGCATCGGGCTGGTCGGCGATATCTTTGGTCGGAAAAGCGTCATTGACCGACTTCATGGTCACGCGGCCATTGGCCATACCCGGTATTCGACAACCGGCGAACCCCATGTGCGCAACGTCCAGCCACTTTTCGCGGATCTGGAATTCGGTGGGCTGGCCATTGCCCATAACGGCAACCTCACCAACGCACTGACCATGCGCCAGACACTGGTCCAGAGGGGCTGTATTTTCCAGTCGACGACGGACACCGAAATCATCATCCACCTGATGGCAACCCGGCACGGTAGTGTCGTCGAACGCCTGACCAGTACGCTGCACCAGATTGAAGGTGCCTATTCGCTGGTGATCATGACGGAAGACATGATGATCGGCGTCCGCGACCCGCTTGGCGTAAGGCCCCTCGTCCTTGGACGGATCGGCGACGCTTATATCCTGGCCTCGGAAAGCTGCGCCTTCGACATCATTGGCGCGACCTATGTGCGCGATGTCGAACCCGGAGAACTGATTGTTGCCAGCAAGGATGGACTGCAAAGCCATTTCCCCTTCACCCGGAAACGGCAACGGTTCTGTGTATTCGAATATATTTACTTCTCCCGCCCGGACAGCATCGTCGAAGGTGTCTCGGTATACGAGGCCCGCAAGCAGATCGGCATCGAACTGGCCCGCGAGGCACCGGTCGAAGCCGATGTCATCGTGCCCATTCCGGATTCCGGCGTCCCGGCCGCGATCGGCTTTTCGCAGGGATCAGAGACCCCGTTCGAATACGGCATCATTCGTAACCACTATGTCGGCCGTACCTTCATCGAACCAAGCGATGAGATCCGGCATCTCGGCGTCAAACTGAAACAACAGCGCCAACCGGGCCTATATCACCGGCAAGCGGGTTGTCCTGGTCGATGATTCCATCGTCCGCGGCACGACCATCCGCAAGATCGTGGACATGGTGCGCCAGGCAGGCGCGCTGGAAGTCCATATCCGCATCACCAGCCCGCCAACGATGCATTCCTGCTATTACGGGGTCGATACACCGGAACGCTCGGCCCTGCTGGCAGCCCAGAATGACGTGGAGGGCATGCGCGAACTGATTGGCGCCGATTCGCTGGCTTTCATTTCCATTGATGGGCTTTACCGAGCCATGGGCGCACCGAACCGCGACCCGGATGATCCACATTACTGCGACGCCTGTTTCAGTGGCGACTATCCGATCGAACTTACCGACAGGAAGGGCGAACAGGGCTCACAACAATTATCACTGCTCTCGGAAATCAGCTGATAACCGACAGGATTACCGGTTCTAGGTAGGGGACATGCCGGCATGACGACCAAACGACTCGAAGGGCGAATCGCGCTCATCACCGGTGCCAGCCGGGGTATCGGTGCTGCCGTCGCCAAACGCTTCGCTGCGGAAGGCGCGCATCTGATCCTCACCGCCAGAACCGTTGGCGGGCTGGAGGAAGTCGATGATTCCATTCGCGCCGCCGGCGGCAAGGCAACGCTGGTCCCGGCAGACCTGCTGGATATGGATCAGATAGACCAGATGGGCGCCGCGGTATTCCAACGCTTCGGCAAGCTGGATATCCTCGTCGGCAACGCAGCGACACTGGGCATTCTGTCGCCAATCCCCCATATCGAGCCCAAGGTCTGGGATGAGGCTTTCGCACTGAACGTCACGGTCAATTACCGGTTGAGTCCGGAGCTTCGACACCCTGTTACGGCAATCCGATGCGGGCCGTGCCATCTTTGTTTCTTCCGGTGCCGCGCAGACGGCCAAAGCCTATTGGGGAGCCTATTCGGCCAGCAAGGCGGCACTTGAATCGCTGGTGTGCACCTATGCCAATGAAATCTCCACGACCGCCATGCGCGCAAATATCATCAATCCCGGCGCGGTTCGAACATCGATGCGCGCCCATGCCTTCCCGGGGGAGGATCCGATGCAACTCGCGACTCCCGACAGTATTACTGATGTATTCGTCGAGCTCGCATCGGCGCAGTGCAGCCAGAATGGCGCGATAATCCAGGCGCAATAGCCTTTAGCCGGGCGTAAACCGCTGCAGGCTCCAATTGCCTTCGCAGGTCGTTCCCTGCCAGCGTCCGGCAGCGCCAGAGAGCCGGAACGTTCCCGCCATAACAGCGGCCGCCAACCCGTCACGGGCAAAGACGCCATCGATGACTTCACCGTCCGGCGCCACACTCCCCCGCACCGCAATCACAACCGGACCGGCATTGCCGCCGCCCGCCATGACACCGTTTACGATTTGGGTATCCAGCACGCCGCGCGACGGGCAACCCAGCAGCCCGAGCGATGATTCGAAGTGACCGACCCAGCGGCCATCCCATTGCGAAGGGCCCGGCCCCTCAGGGGAGGCACAGGCGGACAGTATTCCGGAAAGGAGCAGTACGGCAGCACGGAAAAATCCCGCGCTCATCCCTTATCCGCATAAGGGTTACGGCCTTTGCGCAGAAGCAGGCGCAACGGCACCCCCTCCAGATTGAAATCCTCACGCAATCCGTTCATCAGGTACCGCATATACGAATCCGGCAATGCATCGGGCCGCGAGGTCCAGAAGGCAAATGTCGGCGGCCGGGACTTGATCTGCGTCATGTAACGCAATCGAAGACGCCGTCCCGAAACGAGCGGCGGCGGATGCGCCTCCAGCATGAATCCAAGCCATTCATTCAGCTTCGCCGTACTGATCCGCGTATCCCAGACATCGTAGATCGCAAAGACGCTATCCATCAGGGCGTCGAGGTTACGGCCATTCAAGCCGGAAACCGTCAGAACCGGAACGCCACGCACCTGCGGCAGCGACCGTTCCAGGCGGTCCCGCAATTTGGCGAGCGCTTCTTCGCGATTTTCAATCAGGTCCCACTTATTGGCCGCGACGACCAACGCACGCCCTTCCTCGATCGTTTTCCGGGCAATGGTCAGGTCCTGCTTTTCAAGCATATCCGTGGAATCGAGCAATAGAACGACCACTTGCGCAAACCGGATCGACCGCTCCGAATCCGCCCGTGACAGGCGTTCGACCTTTTCCGAGATACGGGACTGGCGCCGAAGACCAGCCGTATCGACCAGTTTCAGCGGGCGCCCCCGATACATATAGTCGACCGTGATGGAATCACGCGTAATGCCAGCTTCCGGTCCGGTCAGTAATCTGTCTTCGCCGATCAGGCGGTTGATAAGGGTCGATTTTCCGACATTCGGCCGCCCGACGATTGCAAGCTGTAGCGGACGCTCGCCGCGTTCACCGTCTTCCTGCGCCGCCACCGCATCCGCATGCTCGACAAGGGCTGCAAAAAGCTCCGCCATGCCGTCGCCATGCTCGGCCGAAAGAGGAATAGGCTCGCCAAGTCCCAAAGAGAACGCATCATACAGCCCCCGCTCGCCGACCTTGCCTTCGCACTTGTTCGCCACAAGCACGACGGGCTTGTCGGTACGCCGCAGCCAGGCAGAAAAATGACTGTCCATCGGGGTGATGCCGGCCCGGGAATCGATCATCATGATCGCCAGATCAGCTTCCTCGATTGCCATATCCGTCTGATGGCGCATCCGCGCCTCCAGGCTGTCGTCGAAAGCTTCTTCCAGTCCGGCAGTGTCAATCACATCGAAAGACAGGTCGCCCAGCGTGGCACTGCCCTCACGACGGTCACGGGTCACCCCCGGCGTGTCGTCGACCAACGCCAACCGCTTGCCCACCAGACGGTTGAACAGGGTCGATTTTCCGACATTGGGTCGGCCCACTATTGCTACGGTAAACGCCATCGATTGTTATGCCGCCGTTATCGCATGGCGATAAGATCGCCATCCTCAGTCAGAAAATAGACAGTCCCGCCGGCTACGACCGGCGGGAGATACGCTGCACTGGACAGATCAAGCCGTCCCAGCACCTTACCGGTATATGGGGACAACGACCATGCTTCACCATGACTTCCTGAAATCAGCAGCCGATCCCCGGCCAGAACAGGCCCGGTCCACTTGATCGGATCGTCCTTGTCATCCGCATCTTCGAACTGCGGCAGGTCCCGAACCCAGCGGATTCGGCCACCACGGCGCGTCAGACAGACAACCTGATTTTCATTCGTCAGGACATAGACGAACTCTCCTGCCACCCAGGGCATATCGACGCCGCCGATGCCCTGCTCCCATGCCCGGGTGCCGGTGCGGATATCGATTGCGGCCATACGGCCCGAATGGCTTATCGCAAAGGCAAGGCCCTGGTCGATCACCGGCATGCCCCGGATATCAGCCAATGTCGACAATGCGTCCAGACGCCGCGAAGAGGACAGATTATCCGACCAGAGCGGTCGCCCGTTCTCCACCTTGAGCGCAAAAATTTCACCCGAGGAATAAGGAACAATCACCGCACCGTTCGCAACGGCCGGGCTTGCGCCACCCAGCAAGCCTGCCACCTCGGCAAACCCCGAGTGAGTCCAGATCCGTTCCCCCGTATCCGCATTCAGCGCAAAGGCCTGATTGTCGATCGTCACCAAGAATACCCGGCCATCGACGACCGTCGGCGCCGCGCGCATTGGGCCTGACAATCGCGTCCGCCACAATTCCTTGCCGGAAGTCGCATCAAGCGCAATGACATCCGCAAATCCCGTCGATGCGAAAAGCCGGCCGTTTTCATAAGCAAGACCGCCGCCAAACGCTTCATCGTCATCATCGGGAACCGTAAGGTCGTGCTGCCAGTCAATATTGCCGTTCAACGCGTTGACCGCTGAAATCTGGGATTCGACGTCCATCGTGTAGACCAGCCCATCGACGATAATCGGTGTCGCCAGCAGGCGCATGGTCGAATCCGAGCCTTCGCCGATATTGGTCCGCCACGCCGGCGCGATACTGGCCGGGATGGCAATATGCTGCGGGGAATGCGCTGAATTTCCGCCGGATCCGGTCCAGGAAACCAATGCTGTCGGACGTGGCAGCCTTACCTGCAGGTCAACAATCCGTTGATCGGGTTCAAGTTGCCGGTCGAGGGAAAGCACCGAGATGCGTTCGCCTGGAATGCGCGGGTCCTCGGTTTCAAACAGACCGCAGCCCCCCAGCGTGAACGTCATCACACCGGCCAGTGCCATATGCGCAATCAATCTTTTCATGGCGATAAGGTTTACGGCGCCAATGTGCGTAAAAGTTCGGCTGCCCGTGCGCGCGCCCCATCAGGGGCTGAGGCATCATCCGCCACCGCCTGGAACCGGGTCCGTGCCGACTCATTGTCTCCCTGACGCAGCCCGAGAATTCCAAGATACTCATTCGCGGTATGCCGCCAGGGCCCATCTTCCGCCAATGGCGTCAGCCGTGCCGACATGGCCGCGGGGTCACCGCTATCAACCTGGGTCATGACAAGCAGCAGGACCGCAAGATCGCGATAGTACTGTTCGATGGTACTATCGTCGGCAAGCGACTCGTATATGTCCACGGCGGCGGCCATTTCGCCGGCCTCCCGGCGCATTGCGGCTTCCCGAAACCGCGCCAGCATCGAATATCCCGTATTCGCATCACTGGACAGTTGCGCCATCGCGCCGGCAGCCTGGGAGACATTACCGTCTTCCGCCAAAGCAATTGCCGCGACGAAACGCTCGCTATAGCCCTGCTGCCGCTTCTCGACGTAATCCTTCCAGCCGATATTTCCCGCAGTACCGGCAACAATCAGTACCAGGACAGCAATCAGATAACGGCCGTAGCGATCCCACAGCTTTTTGTAGTTTTCCTGCTTTAAGTCTTCGTCGACTTCTTCGAAGATATCCGCCACCGGCGTCTCCTGCCACGTTCAGCCAAGTTTTCACCGAATCGATTCGTGTGATCCGGACAATCTCGAAACCTTGCCCTGTTGAACCATTGCGAACAGATTCTCAAGGTCGATACGATACACCGATCCTGATCTGCTCCAGAGGGAGGCTAACATAGCTTCACGCGGTGTCTTAGGCAAAGCATTCCGCCAAGAGCCGAATAGCGCCGACAATCGCTCGCAAGCTTGCGAAAACCAAGATGATACGGCACACTCCACGCATTGCCTCGGGGAAGGTCCGGGGCCCCCTTTACCGGGAGATTCGCTTGGCAGGGACCGGCAGTGTGGAAGATGGCAACGTGAGAAATTTCCACAGGGTGCGACGGCTTGCGGTTTCTCTATCCATCCTGCTGCTGGTGTCATCCTGTGGCGCGGAATCCGTAATCGCGCTTGGCGCTGGATTGGCCAGTTTTGTCCATACGGATCAGGTTCCGACCGATTACATCGCGGAACGGGCATCCGGTAAACAATGTAACTTGCTGAAATCACTTGAGGATGGTGGACCACTGTGTCGAAACACGTTTGAGCGGCGGATCATCGAAAAGCCGATCTACTGCTATCGCACAATCGGAAAACCAACCTGTTACACGACGCCAGATCCCTATGGAACCGGCGCCACCCAGATACGTTAACCAGAAGGAAGAAGACGCAGCCGATCGCTTGCGCAACCAAGTGCCCCAACAATTCGGGAAGGAGGCGGAAAACTGATGGCGACACTATTGGACCTGCCAACAGGACGGCAGAAAAAAGCCGGCAAGGGCCGCACATTCTTTAATCGCCAGGAATTGCGACAGTTGCTTGAAGTATACAGCCGCCGCGTCGCAACCGGCGAATGGCGCGATTACGCCATCGACCACAATGGAAGTGCCGCCATCTTTTCGATGTTCCGGCACAGTTATGACGCGCCGCTGTTTTCCGTTTCAAAGTCGAATGCCGGAAAGGAAAGCAATTACATCGTTTTTCACGGCAAGCAGAAGCTCAAACAAAGCCAGTCGCTCGATACTGTCCTGAAGGTTTTCGACAGCCCGCTACGCCTTGTTTCGAGACGCTGAAAACTCACCCGACCGAATTTATTTTTATCGCAAAACGGGTAACATCGGCGCGGCGACACGTCGATTTAGCCAGCCTTGCCGATCACGCGGATTTTCGCCACATCAGATGGCTTTGGAAGGCGTATCCGTGCTGATCCAAAAGACAATGATCCGCTTTATGATCCAGAGGTATCTGGCTAAGGATTCAGTGCTTCCCTGGGCGGTTTTCCACAGCTGTCGGCCCGGATTCGAATAGTGAATCAATATACTTAATAATGAATCTGCGATTCATGATCATTTCGACTTGAGCCCCACGCCAACACCCAATATAGTGTCGACTGCACCTCTGTTACACAATATGTATGCCGAATATGACGGCATCCCCTGACAGAGCAATTTTGGCAACGTCTTGTGGGGTTACCATGGAATGGAATGCGGAACGAGTTGAGTTACTGAAGGAACTTTGGTCCGAAGGACTGTCCGCGCGTCAAATCGCAGAGTCACTCGGCCAGGTCACCCGCAACGCTGTAATCGGCAAAGCGCACCGGCTGGGCCTTTCCACGCGAACGGTTCCCTCCAAGCCCGTTATCAGCATGTTAAACCCGGTCACGGACCGGGTTTGCCAATGGCCTATTGGCAATCCGGGTGAAAAGGATTTCCATTTTTGCGGGAGTCAGTCTTCCGCGAATCGACCCTATTGTGAAGAACACTGCATGCAGGCCTATCGTCAGGGCACGGACAGCAAAAGCGACTCCAAGACAGCCAAGGCAGCGGCCGCCGGCAAACGCTGATGCATTGATCCGGAGCTTCGTTGCAATGCGTTGAACGAAGCGCCGGATCGAAACCGCACGAAAGACTTGAACTGCGCCCGTGATTGCGGATGTTTTGCCGAATCAGGCGCTGATTTCTGAAAATTTGCATATCTGTTGCGCAGAAACGCAGCAACCGACACTATGTGTCAGTTGCTGTAAGCAGCCTGAACGTGCCTAACGCTGCGGCTTATTCCCACTCAACCGACATTCCCCAAGTAGAATGCCCTTTCTTGCATGTTGTCGATGTTTTGTGCCCCGAGCAAGCCGCCTGTACGACTTTCGCTGTTGTTTGGGCACCTGACCCAGGAACTGAGCGCGATTTCTGGTCTCGACAGCTTGGTTAACCCGGATTTTGTTGTGATCAACACCCCTTTGGACGGACCAATCGCGCCGCTTTTCCTCCGATTTTGTTGCTGAGGTCATCATCCTGGAACCGGTGGTGAGCGAAGGCGATGTATGGCTGCAAGGATGCGAGTGAACAGGTCACAGCTGACCGCGACTTCGGCCAGTTGGAACGTGATGGCCCGAGCATGACGCACCACCCTCGCTCCAGTTTTGATCAGCCTTGTTTGGAGGCTGGTCAGAGACCAATCAGCCACCTCTTCGGGTAGTTCGGTCCCTTGCAGTAAAACGCCGAGATTGTAGGCCAGTGCATGAAGTTGCA
>CALSRA010000025.1 GCA_943788635.1 uncultured Alphaproteobacteria bacterium
AATGGCGGATCCAGCGAAAGAAGATCACGCTGATGAACGACTTTGTCCCGGCCATGCTGGATGTGTTCTGCGTCTGAGGTTGGGTTTCGCAAAATCGTTATGATATAATAGTTTATGAATATGAATGCGACGCAAGGGCGCGACGAAAAGAGGAAGGAAACCGTCATGACCGAAACGGATGAAGCCATGTACTTCGCCGCCGAACACGACACGCCGATTCCGTACCGGCAGCGTATTCGCGACTACTATCTGGCACTGGGATACGAAAAACCGTATCGCTGGGCGAATTACGCGGATGTGCCGTTCACGTCCCTGAAAAAGCCCCTGTCGGAATCGACCGTGGCGCTGGTGTCGACATCGGCCCCGTTCGATCCGGAAAAAGGCGACCAGGGACCGGGCGCTGTTTATAACTCCGCCGCCAAATTCTACCGGGTCTACACCGATACGACCGATCATGTGCCCGACCAGCGGATTTCCCATATCGGCTATGACCGGAACCATACCTCCGCGGAAGACATGAACAGCTGGTTCCCGCTCGCCGCCCTGCATGATGCGGCGGCCGCGGGGAGGATCGGTGCCGTGTCGAAGCGCTTTTACGGTGCCCCCACGAACCGCAGCCAGAAGACGACAATCGAACAGGATTGCGTCGAATTGCTGGAACGAATACGCGAGG
This sequence comes from uncultured Alphaproteobacteria bacterium, assembly GCA_943788635.1. GTDB lineage: Bacteria > Pseudomonadota > Alphaproteobacteria > UBA8366 > MarineAlpha4-Bin1. The sequence continues at coordinate 674 of CALSRA010000025.1, forward strand.
ACGGGGCCGATACGGCCATCATTGTCGCCACTTGACCTGTGTGCCATCAGACCGTGAGTCTGATTGCCCGCTACCTCGAAGAACACGGCATCCCTACCGTCGTGATGGGATGCGCCAAGGATATCGTCGAATATGTCGGCGTGCCGCGTTTCATGTTCAGCGATTTCCCGCTGGGTAATGCCGCCGGCAAGCCGCATGATCCGGAATCGCAGGCCGCAACGCTGGAATCGGCACTTCGTGTGCTGGAAAGCGCGGTAGGACCGCGAACGACCATGCAATCACCGCAGCGTTGGACCGACAGCGCCGATTGGAAGCTGGACTTCAGCAATATCGAAACGATGCCACCGGAAGAACTGGCACGGCGGCGCAAAGCCTTTGATGAACAAAAGGAAATCGCCCGCAAGAAGCGGGAAGCCGATGGACTGAAAACCCACGCAGCGGAGTAGTAGTACACAAATGACCAAACCCTTTGAGGGCGTGAAGATCCTGGATTTCACCCAGGTCTTCGCGGGCCCGTTCAGTAGCTTTCAGCTTGCCCTGCTGGGGGCTGACGTCATCAAGGTCGAGCGTCCCGAAGGCGAGGATTCCCGGTTTACGCCGCTCAGCAAGGAATGGGCCGATATGGGCATGGCGCCATCCTGGATGGCGGTGAATGCCAACAAGCGCAATCTCACGCTGGACCTCAAGAACCCGGCTGCTGTCGAAATTGTCAGGAAACTGGTGCTGGACGCCGATGTGGTGATGGAGAACTTCCGTCCCGGCGTGATGGACCGGCTTGGCATTGGCTATGACGATCTGTCGAAAATCAATCCGCGGCTGATCTATTGCGGTGTCTCCGGATTCGGGCGCGAAGGGCCGCAGAAGAACGCCCCGTCCTATGACGGCAAGATTCAGGCGCTGAGCGGCGTCATGTCGGTCACGGGGCATGAAGGTGACGGCCCGCTGCGCGCGGGATTTGCCGTGTGCGACGCTCTGACCGGGATGACAGCGGCCTTCGCGGTTTCCAGCGCGATCTTCCAGCGCACCCACACGGGCAAGGGGCAGCTTGTCGATGTGGCGATGTTCGATTCCACGCTCAGCTTCCTGTCGCCGACCGTGGTCGACTATACCGTCGCCGGGCACCGGCAGCGCCAGTTCGGCAATCAGGCCATCAGCCGCAAGCCAACAGCGAACCTGTTCAAGGTGAAGGACGGCTTCCTGCTGCTGGCCGTGAATAACGAGGGCCAGTACATCAAGCTCGCCAAGACGCTGAAGCGGCCGGAACTTTATGAGGACGCGCGGTTCAAGGACTGGCCGTCCCGCATCGAAAACGAAACCGCGATGCGCGAGATCATCGAGGACGCCCTCAGCGAAAACGACGCCCAGACCTGGGAAGCGATCCTGGAGGAGGGCGGCGCCCCCTGCGCCTGCGTCCGCACCATCGACGAAGCGGTCGCCCATCCGCAATTGGAATACCGCGATGTCCTGCAGACGGTCGAAGGCCCGAAAGGCCCGATGACGATGATCGGCTCCGGCTTCAAGATGGCGCATGGCGGTGGCAGCATCGACCGCTCGCCGCCGACCCTCGGTCAACATACCGATGAAATCCTCGCCGCCGCCGGTTACAGCGAAGCGGAAATCGCGAAATTCCGCGCGGATAAGGTGCTTTAGGGCTCGAACCGCCGATTGAGTTCCGTATTGGAGAAGCTGTCCCTGGTGTAGCTGAACGTCCCTTTATCCCGCAGTTCCTCGGCGGCATTCTGCACCAGCTTCAGGCAGGCACGGGCGAGGCTGCCGCCGATGGAGACCCGGGCGACGCCCAGTTCCTGTAACTGTGCGATGGGCGGCGTTGCCGCTCCGGCGAGGATGTTCAGGGGCCCGTCTGTGGCTGCGACCCAGCCGCCCGATCAGGTCTGCATCGGCGACACCCGGTATATAGACGCTTCTGGCGCCTGCCGCGTAGCAGGCGTTGCAACGTGCGACAGCGCCGTCGAACATTTCGCTCGTCCGTACACCGCCCGCGATCAGGTAGACATCGACCCGCGCGTTGATCACAAAGGGAATATCCAACTTGTCAGCGACCGCGCGCCCGGCCTGAATGCGCTCCACACACAATGCCGAATCCAGCAGGTAAGGGTGTTCGGTTCCGGAATCATAAACGCCGTCCTCGATATTCGCGCCAATTGGCGCCAGCCGCGATGGCCTGCCGCACGGTTTCGGCGACGTCTTCTGGGGTCTGTCCATAGCCACCTTCCATATCCGCCGATACAGGAACGGCAACCGCATCAGCGCAGCGTTTTACCTCAGCGCACATTTCCGCGCGGGAGATCCGGTGCCCGTCCGCAAACCCGCGGGAAAACGCGACACCGGCACTGGTCGTGGCGATGGCGGGGAAACCGGCCTGTGCCAAAATCAATGCGCTGCCGGCGTCCCAGCAATTCGGGAGGACGAGGGGGGCCGATGCGTGATGAAGGGCCAGGAAGGTTTCCGCTTTCGCCTTTTGCGTGATTGTTTCCATGAAATTCCCCATTTGTTCCCTGTTTCCCGTGCCGGGACGGTTTGTCATAGTATCGAGGCACCGGCATGTCGCCGAATGGAATTTGACGCTTGGCCCGGACCGTTATGCAGGGTACCGGACGCATGAATGGGAATGGTAAGGCCGCGGTCTGAGTGTCGGCTGAATATGGCGCATTCAGATCAGTCGCCGGGCGCGTCTTGGCTGCGATCTGGACTGGGTTTCAGGGAACAATAAGAAAGGCAAAAAGTAATGGCAGGCCTGTATTACGAAGAATTTGAAATCGGCCATGTTTTCAAGCATGCGATCACAAGGACGGTATCAGAGTATGATAACGTTCTGTTTAGCGCGCTGACGCATAATCCGCAGCCGCTGCATCTGGACGAGGAATTTGCCAAGAAAACCGAATTTGGGCAGCGTCTGGTCAACAGCCTGTATACGCTGGGCCTGATGATCGGCGTATCGGTGGATGACACCACCCTGGGCACGACGATTGCCAATCTGGGCATGACCGATGTCCGCTTTCCCAAGCCGGTCTTTCATGGCGATACACTGCGCGCGACGACAACGGTGATCGAGAAGCGCGAAAGCAAGTCCCGGCCCAATGCGGGCGTCGTCGTTTTCGAGCACCGGTCCTTCAACCAGCGTGACGAGGAAGTCGCATTCTGTGTTCGGTCCGCCTTCATGAAGAAAAAGGACGCATCATGACCCTGCGCTCAATGCTGTTCGTTCCCGGTGACAGCGAACGGAAGATGGAGAAGGCGATCACCAACGAAGCCGACGCCCTGATCCTGGATCTGGAGGATTCGGTATCGCCGGATCGCACAGCCGTGGCGCGTGGCATGGTCGCGGAATACCTGAAGGAACGGTCAGACCGGACGAAACAGCAGCTCTGGGTTCGCATCAATCCGCTGGATACGGACAAGGCAATGCCGGACCTGGCGGGGGGTCATGTCCGGCGCGCCGGACGGGATCGTGCTACCGAAAACCTATTCGGCGAGGGAAGCCGTCGCCCTGGCAAATTCGCTGGCGGCACTGGAAGCAAGGGATGGACTGGTGATTGGATCAACGAAAATACTGGCCGTGGCGACGGAAACGGCGGAATCGCTATTCACGCTCAACAGTTTCATCGGTGCGACTGATCGGTTGTACGGCATGACCTGGGGTGCGGAAGACCTCGCGGCGGCGCTTGGCGCCAGCAACAATCGGCTGCCCGATGGCAGTTATGACGGTCCATACCTGTTGGCCCGGACATTGTGCCTGGCGGCCTGCCGGGCGGCGGAGGTCATGCCGGTCGACACGGTCTTTACCGATTTCCGTAATATTGAGGGGCTGGAAGAAGAAGCCCGTCAGGCACGTCGTTCCGGGTTTTTTTGGCAAGGTGGCGATCCATCCGGCCCAGTCCGAACCGATCAACCGGGCCTTTACGCCAAGCGCCGATGAAATCGCCCATGCGCAACGGATTGTCGATGTCTTCGAACAGAACCCGGGGGCGGGAACCGTCGGCATCGATGGGATGATGATCGACATGCCGCATCTGAAGCAGGCACGGGCGCTGCTCGCATTGTCAAAAGCGATGGAAGCACGGGACGATTAGAGAACTCCCCGGGCCAATTGGATTAATCTGCGCTGACGATTCCCGGGACGCGGGGCGACTAGCTACCGAATAGTGTGGTCACGGCCCGGTCGCGGCCGGATTCCTTGGCGGCATAAAGGTTTGTGTCGGCTTCCGAAAGCAGGTCTTCAAGATTGTCGGCCAGCCCGATCGTGATGCCGATGCTGACCGTTACGGACAGGGTATCGCCATCGAAATTGACCGATGCCTCCCGGATTTCGTCACGCAATTCGTTGAAAATACCCTGCGCAACGCTGATTTTTTCCACATTCATGACGACGCAAAATTCCTCGCCACCATAGCGGGCGACAATATCCGCGCTGCGGAATCGCTTCGAGATGGTTCGGGCGACGCTTTTCAGCATCATGTCGCCGGCATCATGGCCATAGGTATCGTTGATGCTTTTAAAAAAATCGATATCGAGCAAGGCGACGCAAATTGCTTCCCCCTGCCGTTTGGAGGCGGCCAGCATCCGGGCCCCTGATTCCATCAGAAGGCGATGGTTATAGAGTCCGGTCAGGAAATCACGTGTGGCCGAATGCTTCAGGTTCCGGATTGTCTCCAGAATTTCAATGTTCTGGTTGACCCGGCAGTAGAATTCTTCCGGCTGGAAGGGTTTATGCAGGTAGTCATTGGCGCCGATTTTCAGGAACCTTGCCGACAGGATACTGTCACCGTCGCCTGAAAGCCCGATTATCGCGAGTTCGTTCTTGGAATAGGTATCGCGCAGTCTGGAAATCAGTTTCAAACCGTCAAGCTTAGGCAATCGGTAATCCGTGATCACCAGGGCGATCCCGGGATTGGCCGCAACCTGATCCAGCGCGTCTTCGCCGTCATGCGCGGACAAAACATTGAAGCCGTGCAAGGTCAGCAGTCCGGTGACGTATTCGTTCTCTGTTTGCGAACCTGCCACGACAAGGACGGTAACATCGCGGTTTTTTCGGAATCGTGAAATTTGCGATACGACCTGGTCCAGGCTGGAGCGGTTCGCCTTGACCACATAGTCGATGACATTCTTGGCCAGAACGTCTTCGCGGAGCGCTTCATCGAACTCACCGGTAAAGACAATAGCCGGGATGTTCTTTGCGGAAACATAGTCGACGATTTCACAGCGCGATGAATCCGGAAGGTTCAGGTCCAGAAGGGAAAGCAGGTATTTGAATAGCCCCTAGATTCGTAGACGCTTTCTTCCCTAATTTTGAGGCAAGGAGGCCATGATGGGCAAAGCGAATTTCGACGACGATTTCAAAAGGGACGCGGTGGCGCAGATCACCGAGCGGGGCTATCCGGTTGCGGAGGTCTCACAGCGGCTGGGCGTCAGTCCGCATTCGCTCTATGCGTGGAAGAAGAAGTTTTCAGGGTCTTCCGCCAGCGATGACAGGGACGCCGAGATACGACGGCTGAAGACGGAGCTGGCGCGTGTCACCGAGGAGCGTGATATCTTAAAAAAAGCCACCGCGTATTTCGCCAGGGATGCAAAGTGAGATACGCGTTCGTTGCCAAGCATCGCCCGCTGTTCTCGGTTCGGACGATGTGTCGTTGCCTGCGCATCCATCCCAGCGGCTTTTACGCCTGGCTGAAGAACCCGCTGAGCAAGCGGGCTTGCGAAGACGTGCGCCAGACCGAGCTCATCCGCAAGGCCTGGAAGGACAGCGGCAAGGTGTATGGCTATCGCAAGCTCCATGATGATCTGCTGGATCAGGGCGAGACGTGCTGTCCGAACCGTGTTGCACGTCTGGCCACACTAGCCGGCATCAAGGCCCAGATCGGCTACAAGCGCCGGCCTGGCAGCTATGGCGGTAAACCGGCACTGGTCGTTGACAACACATTGGACCGGCAGTTCGACGTGGACGCGCCGGACAAGGTCTGGGTGACGGACATCACTTACATCCGGACTCTGGAAGGTTTCGCCTACCTGGCCGTTGTGATCGACCTCTACTCCCGTCGTATCGTCGGATGGTCGATGCAAAGCCGTCAGACAACGGATGTGGTTCTGCAGGCTTTGCTCATGGCCGTGTGGCGCAGGAAGCCGAAGAACAGGGTGTTGATCCATTCGGACCAGGGCTCCCAGTTCACCAGCATGGACTGGGCATCATTCCTCAAAGCCCATAATCTGCAACACTCGATGAGCCGGCGCGGGAATTGCCACGACAATGCAGTGGCCGAGAGCTTCTTCAATCTGCTCAAGCGCGAGCGGATACGGCGCCGGACCTACAGGACCAGGGTCGAAGCCCGACAGGACGTGTTCGACTACATCGAGATGTTCTATAATCCGAAACGCAAGCATGTGAGAAACGGGATGCTGTCGCCCGTCGAGTTCGAAAGGCAGAAGGAAATGAAAACCGAGAGTGTCTAGAAAACTCGGGGCTATTCAATTTGTCTTCGTTCCCTTCCAGCAATTGCCGGGCCTCGGCCAGGGAAGAGGCGACGACCGGCGCGAGGCCGGTCCGATGTTCAACCGCGTGCTGAAGAAGTTTGCGAAAAAACTTCGAGTCTTCGACAATCAGGACTTTGTCCAGGTCATCACGGCGGTCCTTCGATTGATCGGTGCCGTGGTCGGGAGTCGCAATCACTTCAAGGGGATTATGAGCATTCATATCCGGTTCGCGACTCTGACTTTCGTGAAATCGTGTTTTGGTTAACAGATTAATGCGGCTCCAACGCTTAATATTTAATTAAGTAGAGGTTTGATCCGCTTACTTCGCGCCAATGTTGCGCAGAATATCGATCTTTTCATCGTCATAGCCCAGTTCCCGAAGGATCGCCTCGGTATCCGCCCCCAGTTCAGGCGCCGGTAGCCGGATCGTGCACGGGGTTTCGCTCAGCTTTACCGGAAACCCCATCATGCCGATCTCGCCATGTCCGGGGTGGTCGACCGACAGGATCATGTTCTGGGATCGCAACTGCGGGTCGTTGATGACCTGTTCTATATCCTGAACCCGGCCGCAGGGCACGCCGGCGGCGTTCAGCACATCAATCCAGTGATCGACCGTTCCGGCACCGATTTTTTCATCGACCATCGCGTTCATGCGCGCGCGGTTCTCCATGCGGGCGGTATTATCCGCAAATTCGGGGTCTTCCACGACATGCGACATGTCCAGGATACGGAACAGCCGATGGACGAAGACGTCGCCGGCAGGCGCAATCGCGACATCGCCATCAACCGCGCGAAACAGGCCGTAGGGGCAGACAACCGGATGATCATTGCCGGTTCGCGCCGGGACCTTTCCTGTCGCGAAATATTCGGCGCTCAGGAAGGCGAGCATGCTGCTCAACCCGCCCATCAATGTTGCCTCGACCCGCTGGCCGCCGCTATTGCCCTTGCTCTTTCCCGCCACTGCACAGGTGATCCCGAAGGCGGCGTACAACCCGGCAATCAGGTCGCCGACCGGGGCGCCGGACCGCAGCGGCGGCGTATCGGCGCCGCCATTGGTGCTCATGAAACCGCTCATCGCCTGGGCGATGAAGTCGAAGGCGGGCCGGTCGACATAGGGGCCGTCACTGCCATAGCCATTGATGCTGCCCAGGATCAGGTCCGGGTTGAGGTCGTCCAGCCGGGCCTGATCGAAACCCATCCGGTCCAGCACGCCGGGCCGATAGTTCTCCATCAGCACATCGGCGCCACGGATCAGCTCGGCCAGCGCTGCCTTGCCGGCGTCGCTGTAAAGGTCGAGCACGATGGAACGCTTGTTGCGGTTGAACTGCGCGAAATAGGTGCTGAGACCATTTACGAAATGGCCGTGGCCGCGGATCGGATCACCTTCGGGCGGTTCCACCTTGATGATATCCGCGCCCATATCGGCCAGCAGGGCGGAACAGAATGGTCCGGCCAGGATACGTGTCAGGTCGACGACCCTGACACCGGTGAGCGGCAGCTGGCTCACAGGAACACCGACCCGCCATCGACCATGAGGGTCTGGCCGGTGACGAACTTGCTGGCATCGCTGGCAAGATAGATGACGGTGCCCGCCAGATCGCCCACTTCCAGGTTGCGTTTCAGGCTCTGGTTATCGGCGATGACTTCCTTGGCCCGGTCCAGTTTGTCGCCGAAAAATTCATCCGTGCCCTCGGTCATGACCGCACTGGGCGCGATTGAATTGACCCGGATCCAGTCGCGGCCAAGCTCTCGGGCGAGGCTGCGGGTAATGCCGATGACCGCCGCCTTGGACATCGCGTAGTGCAGGGAAAAGGGCAGGCCGTACATCGCCGCCAGCGAGCTTATATTGATGATGCTGCCCTGTTTGGCGCTGCGCATCGCGCCTATCACGGCCTTGCTGCAATTCCATACTCCCGTGACATTGACGTTCAGCACCTGGTTCCATTCATCGGGGTCGATGGCATCGAATCGTCCGCCCTTCAGCCCGCCATACAGTGCGGCATTGTTGACCAGTACGTCGATCCCGCCGAAAGACGAAAATGCGGCGTCGGCCATGGCGCGGCAACTGTCCATATCGGTGACGTCCAGGGTGACCCCGACCGCGCGCCCCCCTGCCGCCGTGACGGCATCCACCGTTTCCGCGCAGTCGCGGATGTCCCCGGCGACGACCGCAGCACCTTCCTGCGCCATACGGAGGGCATATTCCTTGCCGAGCCCGCGCGCGGCGCCCGTCACGATTACGGTTTTTCCTTCAAGCTGTCCGGTCATGCGCGTCTGCCCGCGGGCCTCCCTGTCGTGAATTTTGTATTGGATGAAATGTCGCTGATCGCACGGGCAGCGGCAAGGGCAGGGCACGGGATGCTTGCGCGGCGTATCGGGCGGTGGTTCAGTCTGACCAGACCGATGGCCACCAGAGGGAGACACGACATGGAACTGTTCGAGGCCATGCGCACGACATTCGCTGCGCGCGAATATACCGATGAGCCATTACCGGATTCCGTCCTGTACGAAATTCTGGACAATGCCCGGTTTGCGCCCAGTGGCGGCAACCGGCAGGGCGTAAAAGTCGTTGTCATCCGGGACGAGGAAACCCGCAACCAGATTGCCGACCTGTCCTTGCCGATGGTGAAGCGGTACCTGGCCCAGACCAGGATCGGGGAGGCCCCCTTCAACAGTGCCGTGCCGACCAAGCTGACCTCGGCGCAGATCGCGGAAACAACGGCGTCCCCGGGGATGACACAGGCATTGCGCACGGCTTCGGCGCTGCTGGTCTTCACGGTCGATCTGAAGGTCGTGGCCTCAATGGATCAGTATCTCGACCGGGTCGGTATCGTCAGTGGCGCGTCGGTCTACCCGTTTGTCTGGAATGTATTGCTGGCGGCGCGGCAGGCCGGGTTCGGCGGCACGATCACGACGCTGGCCATAGCAGCCGAGCCGGAGATTAAGGAAATCCTGAATATTCCGGACGATTTTGCGATCTGTGCCGTGGTCCCGCTGGGCAAGCCGGTCAAGCAGCTCACCAGGCTTCGCCGCCGGCCGGTTGACGAGATCGCCGTGCGGGAAAATTTCGATGGCCCCGCCTTCCGGAAGGGCTGACCCCTAATACGGTTTCGTGCCGATAATGACCGTCCGGTGCAGCAAACGGCGCTCGCTGGCGATTTCATAATTCCGGGCGGCACGGTGCAGCAGGCAACGATTGTCCCACATGACATAATCGCCATCGCGCCACTGATGCGTATAGATGAATTGCGGTTGTTCGATATGGGCCATCAGTTCGGCGATCAATGCCTTGCTCTCGTCTTCCGGCAGGCCGATCACGTGAGAGACGTGATTGCCCAGATAGATCGTCTTTTCGCCGGTATCGGGATGGGTGCGGGTAATGGGATGCGCGACGGGCGGGCGCTCGCGTTTCTGTTCTTCCGTCGCGGGCGGCGCGCCGCTGTTGCGGCGACTGGCTTCCCAGCTGTGCTCCGCCTTCAGTCCGGCGATCCGGGCCTTCATCTGCGGCGACAGCGCCTCATAGGCCAGCCTTGTATTCGTGAACTGCGTATCGCCGCCCTTAGTCGGCAATTCGACCGCATGCAGCATCGTCATCAGCGACGGAATATCGTGATACGACTTGTCGGTGTGCCAGAAGTAATTGCCCAGCGCGACCGCACCCGGCGTCGGTTTGCCGTTTTCGTCCAGATTGGTGACGGTATGCACGATGGGATAGGGCGAACCATCCGGCAGCCGGCCGACATGATGCTCCAGTTCCCCGAAATGCCGGCTGAACGCGGCCTGTTGGTCCTTGGTCAGCGACTGGTCGCGAAAGACCAGGATATGGAATTCCAGAAACGCCCGCAGGATCGCGTCGCGCATCGCATCGTCAATGGGGCCGGACAGGTCCAGCCCGAAAACCTCCGCGCCGCCGGTTTCGGTCAGCGGCCGGATATCGAACGGGTAGGGGATACCGGAACCGCGCGTATCCTGATGCGCCTGAACGTCAACCATCACCTCATCCTCCCTGATATGGTTTGGAAACTGTAGCGCATTCAAGCGGCGAGGCAAATCGAGCGCTGTTGAAACCGTTACCGCTATTCCTCGGGGCGACCGAAAATGCCTAAGCCCTGATAATAGGGGTTTTTCACTGGAAATCGCCAATCCGCGTGCGGGCGGTAACAGCCGCCAAGCATCCTGGCCGGTGCCTCGCTGCACCATCGCAGGGCATCGTGTCCCGCACGCGTGCTCCGCATGCGCCTGTTCTCATTGTAGACATGGCCCGTATGGGGCAATTCGATCCTGAAATTATTGACTGTAATTTTGGTCAGAATCTGCATGACGATACGGCCAAACTCATTGCTTTCCGGATCATCACGCCTGTACGTGGCAATAATTTTGCCTTCTGTCAGGGTCGGCGGGTCCCATGCCCAATTGGCTGGGCCGCCTCCATCCCAGTCCCATTTGCAGCGCCAAATGCGAAAACTGGGCCGCATGCGCGGCGCGTCAGGGCGATTGTAGGTCCGTTCGGCTTCACCTTCAGGCGTCCATCCCAGCAAAGGCAAATACCCGTAAACCATTGTCGCACTGCCTTGATCCAGGGAATCGAGCAGTCGAACACCGGGGCGCGGCTGCGGTTCGTCGTCCAGAAACAGGATATCCGGAAACCGTTCCCGCAGCGCCCGTGAAAAAGCCGCTTCGTCGACTTTTGTCAGATATACGAAACGCCAACGGTGTGTGAATCTGATCTCGCACATAAGTGGAATTATATCGGAACATATTGGGAACATAAAGAGGTTTGTTCCGCATCAGCGGCTTACTGGTTCCCTGACATCTAATTCGTATAGGAACACAAACAGGCGGCTACTTTTTCAATGGTTTACGCTTTTTCCTGCGCAATTTTTCAACCTGCCAGTTTTTCAATACCATTATGACACTGGCGCGGTCCCTTTTATGGATCGCCAACGCGGCATCGTACTCCCGTTGAGTAGGATAACCATTCTTGTCGACATCCACTGTCTGAATATGAGTGATCCGACCGGTCCGAATATTTTCGAATGTCAAGTCGGAAAACCGGCCGCCGGGCCTGCCATCGCCATCTTTTCCAGCTTTGTCTTTCATTGCCTTTCCGGGACCGGGGATCCATTCTTCTGGCATCTCGTATCCGAATTCCCTGTTTCTGCCTCCCGCGCGATGTATTTCGTCGGGATTGCTGTCGAGAAAGTTGTCACGAATGGTATCCAGTTGTTTCTTCGTTGGTGGGATACCTTTGCTCTCGTAATATGGGCGGCTGGCCGGATTCGCTGATGGTCCCGGAAAGATATAGATTTGCGGTTGATCCGTTTCGGGTATGGGGTGATCGAAACCGGGAAATGTGACCGGCATTTCCGCATGCGGTGGGGTTTTGGTCTGGTTTATCGGATCATCGGGATCGGGATGAGGCGGCGGGTCCGTGATCATGTTGGGTTGTGGTGGCAGGATCGTGGTCCTTTCGCTGGCCTGACCCTCATTGTTGTCGTTGAGTGTCCGGCCCGAAATGAGTTGAGTGATTTCAGTAAGTTGTGATTCTCTCGTTTGTGTTGAAGCAAATGAGGAGACACAACATGTGGACTAAGATCACCCGCCCGCAGTTTGATCGTTCGAGCCTTCGTTACGCAAGCGACTTGACGGATAAGGAGTGGCGTTTGATTTCGCCATTATTGTCCCCGCCGCGTCGATTAGGCCGCCCGCGAACCACGGATTTTCGAGAAGTGGTGAATGGGATTTTTTATGTGGCGCGCACCGGTTGCCAATGGCGCATGGTGCCCCGGGAATTTCCGCCACGCAGTACGATCCAGCGATATTTTTACGCTTGGCGCTCGGATGGAACCTTGCACGTCATCAATCGCCAACTGGTGATGTCGATGCGGGAAACCTCTGGGCGCACGACCAGCCCGACCGCCGGGGTGATCGACAGCCAGACGGTGAAAACCACGGAAAGCGGCGGTGTTCGGGGCTATGACGCGGGAAAGAAGGTCAAAGGGCGCAAGCGTCATATCGTGACCGACACAGGCGGCTTTCTGGTCGCCGTCATGGTTCACGCCGCCGATATCCAGGATCGCGACGGCGCGCCCGCGCTGTTGGCGTCGATACGCCACGCCTTTCCCCGGTTGCGCCATGTTTTCGCCGATGGTGGTTACGCGGGACCGAAGTTGCGCGACGCGCTGGCCAAACTTGGGAAGTGGACCGTGCAGATCGTCAAGCGCTCCGACGCCGCCAAGGGGTTCGTATTGTTGCCCCGCCGCTGGGTGGTTGAGCGCACCTTCGCTTGGCTCGGTCGTAACCGCCGTCTCGCCAAAGATTTCGAGGAAACCATCGAAAGCGCGGAGGCATGGCTCCTGATCGCCAGCATTCAACTGCTCGCCCGACGATTGGAAAGAGCATGAAAACATGGATATCATTTCGAGTCAGACTCTGAGGGATTTGCGCAGCATGTCGCCGGCCATAAAGGCGGCTGCGCCGCCAAGCAGTAGTTCTGTTAGGGCGTAGCCGCCAAAAATTGCAGGTGCGACGGCGACCTGGGTTTCCTCTGCAGTGCCGTTGCGTCCTGGATTTTGTTTTTCAAGCGAGTTTCGAACCGCGGTGTCGAGCCGCCGGGCGGTTTCCGGATCGCGCGATTGCGCCTGCATCAGCAGGTCGGCGGCTTCGTGTCGTTCCTTTTCGCCGCCGCTGAGGATTGTCTTTGCGAGCATATCCGGGAAATCGCCAAAATCGCCGTGCCGCTGCAATGCCGCGACAAGGCGACTGTTGGATGCGGAAGCATTTGCGGATATGCGCGGAAATTCGGATATTTCCGACCATCCGCCGTAAGGGCGGGCAGGGGCATCTGTGCCGTGATCGTCAGTGCCCGATTGTCGGGACGCGCTTGGGACCTCAGAAAGGACTTCGTTGAGGCGACGCAATGTTGGGCCATCGGGATCAATACGCCCGTCCTTTATCAATCCATTCTGGTTCTGAAAGTCCCGGATTGCGTTATCAAGGGGACGGGTCATGAAGTCAGCCGACTGGCGTCCCTCGTTTTCTGAAAGGACACCAAGCGATGTGAGGCTGTGGCGGATCGTTCGGATATCGTCGGGGTCTGCTGAAAGGGCGTTTCCGACGGATTGTTTGAGTCGTAGGGGTTTGAGCATTTGGATGGTTCCCGTCATGCTAGGAAAACGAAAAAAGGCCGCCCCCGGATGGGGACGGCCTTGAATGAGGCGCAGATTGCGCCGTATGATTGCATTATTATACTATAATAGGAATTTAATGCAAGTAAATATTCCTATATCGATCATCGGCGTGTTGTGAGGTACCGGTTTTCGCGATTTTTCGAAGGAGCACATTAAAAGTCATGGATTTCAGCCTGAGCGAAGAACAGTCAATGATCCAGGAAACCACAAGGCGCATGGTTGAGCGGGATATCAATCCGATACTGGCGGCGCACCCGTCGGACCGGTCGCTGCCGCGTGAACCACTGGGGGAGATCTACCGGCTGCTGGCGGCGCAGGGGATTACCGCGCCGCGTCTTTCCGAAGCCGATGGCGGCACGGGCATGAAAATGCTGGATTACGGGCTGATCTACGAACAGCTTCCCGCCTGGCTGGCGGTATCGATCATGGCGCATGAGGTGACGATCTCGCGTATCCATGCGGAAGCGACACCGGAACAGCGTCAGCGTATCCTGCCGAAGATGTTCGCCGGCGAATGGATTGGCGGTACCGCGACATCGGAACCCGGCGCCGGGTCCGACCCGCGCGGATTGACGACCCGGATGCGTGTCGAAGGCGATACCGCCATCGTCAACGGTGCCAAGGTCTGGATTTCCAATGGCTCTGTTGCGGATTGTCTGGCCGTTACCTGTATCGACGGCACCGACGAGAAAGGGCGCAACACGCTGAAACGTATCGTTATCCAGCGATCCGAATCGCCATTTACGGTGCGGGAAATTCCGGTTACCGGCCTTCGTCAGGGGCATCTGAGCGAGGCGGTGTTCGAGGATTGCCGCGTGCCGGCGGCGAATATCCTGTCATCGGGCGGGGATGCGGCGCGGATGTTGACCATCACCTGGAACGGCAACAGGCCGTTGGTCGGGCTGGCGGCGGCGCGGTTGGCGGAGCGGGCGTTTGAAAAGGCCGTCGATTACGCCGGCATCCGCGAACAGTTCGGCAAGCCCATTGCCGGGCACCAGTTGATCCAGCAGAAGCTGGCCGATATCGAAACCGCCATCGAAACCAGCCGGTTGCTGTGCTATCGCGCGCTGGACATGATCGACCGTGGCGAGCGGGTGAATGCCGCCGCCGCCATGGCCAAGCGTCATGCTACGACGGCGTGCCTTGAGGCGATTTCAAAGGCTATCGGCGTGCATGGTGGGATTGGAATCACGGATGAGGCGGGCTTGGAGCAGCTTTGGCGCGATTGCCGGATGCTGGCGGTGCCCGATGCAACCGACGAAATCTTGACATTGATACAGGGACGCGAGATTACCGGTATCGCCGCCTTTCGCTAGGTATTAGCATCCCCGTCAACCGGTAAAACCAACGCAATTCAGGAGACACGTCGATGGCTGACAGCAAGCCTTTCATTTCCATTCTGGGCGGTACCGGCGCATTGGGCGCGGGCCTGGCGCTGCGCTGGGCAATCGCCGGGTATCCGGTCATCATCGGGTCCCGTGCCGCCGACCGCGCGGCGGATTCAGCAAAGGCGCTGGTGGAACGGGTGCCAGGGTCAACGGTATCAGGATATGACAATGCCGAAGCCGCTACTCGGGGTGATATCGTCGTCATGACGGTGCCTTGGGACAATCACGGCCCGACCATTGAAGCGGTAAAGGACGCCGTGCAGGGGAAGATATTCGTCGATGTCACGGTGCCGCTGGTGCCGCCGCGCGTGTCGCGGGTGCATCTGCCGCCCGAGGGTTCCGCCGGCAAGACCTCGCAGGTTCTACTGGGTGAAAACGTGCAGGTGACGTCGGCCTTCCACAACATCGCGGCGGCGCATCTGCAGGACCTGGAGCATGAAATCGACAGCGATGTGCTGGTCTTCGGCGACAAGAAGGCGGCACGCGAGGAAGTGCTTAAACTGGTCGACGCGGCGGGGATGAAGGGCTGGCATGGCGGGCCCATCGACAATTCCGTCGTCGGTGAGGCGCTGACATCGATGCTCATCCACATCAACCGCAACTACAAGATCGGCGGGGCCGGTATCCGCATTACCGGGACGCCGGGCGAGACCGAGTGACCGCCAATTCACTGACATCATGGGTTCTGGAAGGGATTCCGCTGGTCCGGCCCGGCGACGACCTGGCAACGATCCTGCTGGAGGCTGCCGGGGATGACCTGCGCGACGGTGACGTGCTTGTTGTGGCGCAGAAAGTCTTCTCCAAGGCGCAGGACCGCTATGCCGCGCTGAACACCGTCACACCGTCCCCGGAAGCGGAGGCACTGGCGGTGGAAACGGAAAAGGACCCGCGCGTCGTCGAACTGATCCTGGGCGAATCCCGCGAAGTCCTGCGCAAGCGACCCGGGGTAATCATCGTCGTCCACCGGCTCGGTATGGTCATGGCCAACGCGGGGATCGATGCATCCAATGTGGAACGGGCGGATGATGACAGCGAGCAGGTGTTGTTGCTGCCGGTCGACCCGGATCATGACTGTGCGCATTTGCGTGGTGAAATTCGTGCCCGAAAAGGCGTGGATGTTGCCGTGATCATGAATGACAGCGTCGGCCGTGCCTGGCGCAGCGGCACGGTGGGCATCGCCATCGGCGCATCAGGCGTGCCCTCGCTGCGGGACCTGCGCGGACAGGACGACATGTTCGGCCGGCCGCTGCAATCCTCGATCGTCGGTGTGGCGGATGAACTGGCGGCGGCCGCCTCGATCCTGCAGGGGCAGGCGGCGGAAGCGGCGCCGGCGGTTGTGATCCGTGGCGTCGACCTTTCGGGGCGGGAAATACCGGCGAAGGGATTGATCCGCGACGTGTCGGAGGATCTGTTCCGGTGAGCACACCGCGTTGTCTGGCACTGTCCGGCGGGGTTGGCGGGGCGAAGCTCGCACTCGGCCTGTTGCATGCGATGCCGCCGGAAGACCTGTTGATCGTGGCGAATACCGGCGATGATTTCGATCATCTGGGCCTGCGAATATGCCCGGATATCGATACGGTCACTTATACGTTGTCCGGGTTGGCCAATCCGACTCTGGGCTGGGGGCGGGGCGATGAAACCTGGTCTTTCATGGAAACGGTGGAAAGCCTGGGCGGCGAACACTGGTTCCGGCTGGGTGATCGCGATCTGGCGTTGCATGTGGAACGGACGCGACGGCTGGGCGATGGCCAGTCGCTCAGTGCGATTACGGCCGAGGTTGCGAAGCGTCTGGGCATTGCGGCGCGCATTGCACCGATGAGCGACGACCCGGTACGGACCATTGTGGAAACGCCCGATGGTCCGCTCGCCTTCCAGCATTATTTCGTGCGTGAACAATGCCGTCCCACGGTTACCGGTTTCCGCTTCGAGGGGGCGGAGATTGCCACGCCAGGTTCGGCATTGACCAACGCATTGGCGGGCGAGGGGCCGGGTATGGTTGTTATCTGTCCGTCCAACCCCTTCATCAGTATTGACCCGATTCTAACCCTTCCCGGCGTTCGGGACATGCTGGTTCGCAGTGCGGCGCCGGTCATTGCCGTGTCGCCGATTGTCGGCGGTCAGGCGATCAAGGGGCCGACGGCGAAAATGCTGTCTGAACTGGGTTTGCCGTCGACGGCGCTCGCGGTAGCCGAACATTATCAGGGGGTGGTTGACGGGTTCGTGCTGGACCGGGCAGATTCCGATGCGGAAGACGCCGTGCGGGAACTGGGCTGTGAGGTTCTGGTCACGAATACGGTGATGAAATCTTTACAGGATCGTGTATCGTTGGCGCGCGACGTGATCGCGTTTTCTGCACGGTTATCGTAGTCAGGGGAGCCCGTAAGCGGATATGTGGGCCGTTATACCAGCCAAGAATTTTGCCGAAGCCAAGCAACGGCTCGGTGCTGTCTTGACCGCCGAGGAGCGGCAGGGCCTGTTTGCGGCCATGTTCGAAGACGTGTTGGCGACGCTGACCTCTGTTTCAGGGCTCGAAGGCGTGCTTGTCGTGACGCGCGACCCGCACGCGATGGCGTTGGCGTCGCAATACGGCGCACAGGTGCTGGAAGAAACGGAAAACCGGGGACAGACTGCCGCGGTCGAGGCCGCCGCATCATGGCTCAAGGGGCAGGGCGCCAAGGGCATGGTTGCCGTGCCGGGGGATGTCCCCTTGGTGCCGGCGGATGAAATTGCGCAGGTTCTGGCAGCGCATGGTGATACGCCGGCAATGACGATCGTTCCCGCGCAGGACGAGCGCGGTTCGAACTGTATTGCCTGTTCGCCACCGGACCTGATCCCGTTCCGCTTTGGCAATGACAGCTTCAAGCCACATCTTAAAGAAGCCGCAGACAAGGGTGTAATACCTGTTATTTTACCGCGTCCTGGTTTGGGGCTGGATATTGATCGACCGGACGACCTGGCGGAATTGGCCGCTGCGCCCGGGGATAGCCGCGCACAGCGCTGGCTGCGGGATCGGGGCATTGCCGATCGGCTGCCAAACGGGGAAACCGCCGCATGATTGACCGCGAAACCGCATTGTCCTTTGCGGAGAGCAGCGACCTTGATTCCCTGATGGCACAAGCATCCGCCATTCGTGATTCTGCGTATCCGGGTACCGTAAGTTATTCCCGCAAGGTATTCATCCCGCTGACGCAATTGTGCCGCGACGTCTGCCATTACTGCACCTTCGCCCACGCGCCCCGCAATCTGCAGCAGGCCTATCTCTCGCCCGAGCAGGTGCTCGACGTCGCCCGCGCCGGGCAAGCTGGCCGGTTGCAAGGAGGCGCTGTTCACCCTCGGCGATAAGCCGGAGCTGCGCTATGCCGCGGCCCGCGAGGCGCTGGCCGAGATGGGATACGCGACGACCCTGGAGTACCTCAGGGCGATGGCGCTGTTGGTTTTCGAGGAAACCGGCCTGATGCCGCATCTCAACCCCGGGGTGATGACATCCGGAGAGATCGCCAGCCTGCGCGAGGCCTCGGTCAGCATGGGTATCATGCTGGAGAGCGCCTCGAGCCGTCTGATGGAGAAGGGCGGCTGTCATCATGGCTCGCCCGACAAGGATCCGGCGGTGCGTCTGGAGACCATGAGCGAGGCTGGACGTCAGAAGGTGCCGTTCACCAGCGGCATCCTCATCGGCATCGGCGAGACCCGGGCCGAGCGGATCGAGGCGCTGCTGGCGCTACGGGATCAGCACGACGCTCATGGCCATATCCAAGAGGTCATCATCCAGAACTTCCGCGCCAAACCCGGTACCAAGATGTTTGACGCGCCGGAGCCGAATCTGGAAGACCTGCAATGGACGATCGCGGTGGCGCGGCTGATCCTGGGGCCGGATATGTCGATCCAGGCGCCGCCGAATCTCTCCTACGGCGATGCCGCGCGGTTGATTCCCGCCGGTATCAATGATTGGGGCGGCGTCTCTCCGGTGACGCCCGATCACGTGAACCCCGAGGCGCCCTGGCCGCATTTGGACGTCCTGACCCGCGATACCGCCGGCATGGGCAAGATCCTGGTCGAGCGGCTGTCGGTCTATCCGGACTATGCCCGCGACGTGGAGACCTGGCTTGATCCGGGGTTCCGGCACATGTCCTGTCGGCCTCGGACGCCGACGGCCTGGCGAGAACCGAGGATTGGGCGCCGGGTCGCGCCGAGGCTCCGGACAATCCGATCCCGGAATTGGACGTCACCCCGGGCTTTCTGGCGCATGACGATCTCGACGCGGTTCTCGATAGCGCGATGTCCGGCGACTCGCTCACGGAACGCGAGATCCTGCGGCTGTTTCACGCTCGTGACGGCGAGGTCGAGACCATCGCCAAGGCCGCCGACGAGTTGCGCCGCAAGATGAACGGCGACACCGTGCGCTATGTCGTCAACCGCAACATCAACTACACCAATGTCTGTTATTTCGGCTGCAAGTTCTGCGCCTTTTCCAAGGGCAAGACCCAGGAGAGCCTGCGCGGCAAGCCCTATGATCTGGCGATGGACGAGATCGTGCGCCGGGCCGAGGAAGCCTGGGATCGCGGCGCGACCGAGGTCTGCATGCAGGGCGGTATTCACCCCGACTATACCGGCAACCTATCTGGATATCTGCCGGGCCGTGAAAGCGGCGGTGCCGGACATGCACGTACACGCCTTCTCGCCGCTTGAGGTCATCAGGGCGCGGAGACGCTGGGCATTGCCAACTAGGCATATCTCGGACGCTGCACGACGCCGGGCTGGGCACGCTGCCCGGGAACCGCGGCCGAGTGCTGGACGACGAGGTCCGCGCCATCCTGTGCCCGGACAAGGTCAACACCGCGCAATGGCTCGACGTGCATCGAGCCGCGCATGCGCCGGGTTGCGCACGACCTCGACCATCATGTACGGCCATGTGGACGCCGGCACTGGGCGCGCCATCTGCTGCGGCTGCGCGAGTTGCAGGAGAGACCGGCGGTTTCACCGAATTCGTGCCCTGCCCTTCGTGCCGAGGAGGCGCCGATCTATCTGAAGGGCC
This sequence comes from uncultured Alphaproteobacteria bacterium, assembly GCA_943788635.1. GTDB lineage: Bacteria > Pseudomonadota > Alphaproteobacteria > UBA8366 > MarineAlpha4-Bin1. The sequence goes on from CALSRA010000025.1 coordinate 20,770, forward strand.
GTGCGCGCGCGCGGCCCGACCTTCCGCGAGCCGTGCTGATGCACGCGGTGGCGCGGCTGGCCCTGCATCCGCTCATCACCAATATCCAGACCTCCTGGGTGAAAATGGGTCCGACGGGGTCGGCCTGCGTCTGAATGCCGGGCTCAATGACTCGGCGGCACCTTGATGAACGAGACCATCACCCGCGCCGCCGGGGCCTGCCATGGCCAGGAATTGCCGCCGCGAGCAGATGGACGCGGTGATCCGCGCGCTGGGCCGCGAGCCCGGGCCAGCGTACGACCTTTTATGGCGCGCCGCCGGAAGAACAGACCCGCGCCTCTTTTGGCGCACCGGTGCTGGATGACGTGGTCAATACACCGGCGCGCCGATACGAACGGGATGTGAAACCCGTGCTCTACCGGCCGGGACTCGCCGGCGCGGCGGAGTAGGCCCGGAGCCTATTGCGGGCAGGGATGTTCTGCTGCGTTGGTGTCGCAAAGCCTGACGGCACCAAGAAATGCTGTCCATTCAGCGAACTTTTCCGCCGACACGGGAATATTCGGCATTTCGAAGGACGGACCGCGCCAGACAAGCTGGACATAGTGGAAGTTTTCGCCGGTTGAATAGACCCGCAGCATGGCCACGGATCCCTTGCCGCTGTCGGTGTTGAGCGTGCAAGTCATCGTGATCCGGGCGGATGGATAGCCGTTATGGGTATCGGTTACAGTGTCCTGGGTATGGAATTCAACGCAACCCTTGTCGGCCGGCCGGTTCTTGGTCTGGGCCATATAGGTGGGGGCATCCATCTGGAAACCGCGGAAGGTCTGGACGATGATCTTGTCGGTCCAGCCGTCTTCCGTCTGCGCCTGCGGGATGAAATGACCGATGGAATGGCGCGCGCTGTCCCGTCCGTAAACCTGCTTGTACCCTTCGGGCAGCGGCACATGGAAATTCTCGCCCGAATGTAGATCTTCAGCCTGTAGCGTGAAGGGAAGCGAGAGCACGGCGAGCGTCAGCGCGGCCGATCTCCATAATGTTGCCAATTGCATCAATTACCTCGCTTGTTGTTGTCTTTACAGCCCCTGTTCGACCAGCGGTCGGACTTCCTCGGCAAAGCGTGTCATGGATTCCAGCACCAGTTCCTGGGGAATGCCAACCCAGTGGAACTGCAGCACCAGGTGATTGATCCCGCATTGCCGGTTCTGGGCAATGATCTGCTCGGCGATTTCTTCCGGCGAACCGAGCAGGAAACGATCTTCCAGCAGTTCGTCGTAATCGAGGGCCAGATTATCGTCGCCCTTGGGCATTACCTTGTCCTGACCCCACTGGTGATAAATCTTGTATTTCTCTTCCAGGAACGGTTTGGCGGTGTTGATTGCCTCTTCGCGCGAATTGGCGACGAAAATTTCCCGGGCGATGGGGATCTCGTCGGGGAAGGGCTTGTTGAACCTGTCGAGCGCCCGCTTGTAGACCTCGACCTGCCGTTCGATTGTCTCCATTCGCTGATGCGGGTTCATGAACCAGACATCGGCCAGTTCGGCCGCCCGCTCGATGGCGACATCGGCATTAGCACCCATCCAGATCGGTGGGGTTGGCTTTTGCAGTGGTTTCATCGACAGGGTCGCATCCATCAACTCGAAATGCGAACCTTTCATGGACACATGGTCCTCGGTCCACAACCGTTTGACCGCTTCGAGGTTTTCGATAAAGCGCGGGACCCGTTCTTTTTGCGTTGTGCCAAATCCTCGGAACTCCACCTCGCGATAGCCTAACCCGCAACCGAATATCAGGCGTCCGCCGGACATGACGTCGATAGAGGCAAGCTGTTCAGCAAGGTCGAGCGGTTTCTGCAGGGAAAGCAATACGATACCGGTCAGCAGTCGCAGGCTGGGGGCTTCCGTCATGATGCGGGACAGGAACGGCAATTGCTGGAATTCCTGCAGCGGATAGCCTGCGAAATGCGAATTTTTCATCAGCGAATCGAAGCCGAGTTTTTCCGCCAGTCGCGCCTGTTCGACATGTTCTGCAAAGCCTTGTTGCATGTCGAAACCGGCGGCGTACTGGGTCCGCATGCCGATTCCGTATTGCATCTTCCCGGCCATATCAGTTCCCTTCCAAATGCTGCCCTTCTTGACGGATCATAAGGCCTGCGCAACGCGCGGAAAGACTTCCTCTGCCAGCATCTGCATCGAATCGGTCGTCGCGGTCAGCGGCGTTCCCGGCCATTGCATGCTGGCGATAATATGATTGGCGCCGGTCCGTTTGTGCAGGTCGACCACCTGTTCAGTAACTTCATTGGGGGACCCGATCAGGAAGCGATCACGCGCCAGTTCGTCGAATTCCAGCCCCAGGTCGTCGTCGCCCTCGGGCATCGCCTTGTCCTGTCCCCATTCGTGATAGACCTTGTATTTGACAGCCAGCGATTCGCCGCAAATTCGCAGGGCCTCTTCCTTGGTCTTGGCGACGAAAACCTCGCGCCGGATCGGGAATTCTTCCGGCATCGGCTTGTTGTATTCGTCCAGCGCGGCCTTGTAGACATCGACCTGGCGGGCGATCGTGTCGATCCGGTTATGCGGGTTCATGTACCAGCAGTCGCCGATGCGTGCCGCGCGCCGGATGGCGGGGTCGGCATTGGCCCCGACCCAGATCGGCGGGTTGGGCTTCTGGACGGGTTTCAGCGATACCGATGCGTCTTCCAGTTCGAAATGCGAACCTTTCATATTGACGTTGTTTTCCGTCCACAATCGCTTGATGGCGATCAGGTTTTCCTCGAATCGGGGCACCCGCTCCTTCTGAGTCGTACCGAAGGCTTTGAACTCGACCTCGCGATACCCGAGCGCGATGCCGAAAATCAGCCGCCCGCCGGAAATGACATCAATGGATGCCAACTGTTCGGCGATATCCAGTGGCTTGTGCAGCGACAGCAGAACGATACCGGCATTGAGCCGTACATTTGGCGCTTCCCGTGCCAATGCGGCCAGGAACGGGATCTGCTGGACATCCTGCAGCGGGTATCCCGCGTAGTGCGACCCCTTGGTGACACAGGAAAACCCCAGACTATCGGCCAGCTTCCCCTGCAGCATCAGCTCGTTGAAGCGCTGGGTCATATCGTCTTCCTGCGGGAACTGGCCGCGCAGCATGAGACCGAACTGGATTGCCGTCATGGTGTGTCCTCTCCTCAATAAAGATATTTGCAGGTAAGTTAGCCCGCAGGTGCGCCGCTGTCACATGTGCCGCATCTGCTTAATGATCGTTTCATCGCCGAAAGGGAAACCTATGCGAGTCGCCACCACCGTGCCGAAGAATAACCTGCAACTGGTGCCCGATGCGGCGCGGCATGTGGAGGCATCAGGATTCGATTCGATCCGGATGATGGAAAATTCAAACAATCCCTTCCTGTCGCTTGCCGTTGCGGCGACGGCGACGGAACGGGTTGAGTTGATGACGGGCATCGCCATTGCCTTTGCCCGTACGCCAATGGCGGTTGCCGGGATGTCGCATGATCTGCACCTCGCATCCGGTGGGCGTTTCAAGCTGGGTCTGGGGACACAGGTGAAGGGGCATAATGAACGGCGCTTCAGTGTGCCCTGGACGCCGCCCGCGCCGCGCATGCGGGAGTATATCGAAGTACTGCGCGCGATATGGCGCTGTTGGGAAAAAGGCGAAAAACCCGATTACAACGGGGAGCACTATCGTTTCAATCTGATGACGCCGCATTTCGTGCCCGAGGTGACCAACCTGCCGATGGTGCCGATCACCGTTGCTGCTGTCGGACCGGCGATGCTGCGGTTGGCCGGGTCGCATTGCGACGGCGTTCAGTTGCATCCGTTCTGCACCCGCAAGTATGTAGAGGAAGCGGTTTTGCCCAAGCTCGCCGATGGCTGGGCGAAAAATGGTCTGTCGCGCGAGAATTTCGAAATTTCCGGCGGTGGCTTCGTCGTGACCGGGCCGGATGAGGAAACGGTGTCGAAGATATTCGAATATGTTCGCTTCCGCGTCGCCTTTTACGGGTCAACCCGCGCCTATTGGCCTGTCTTTGAAATGCATGGGTTGAATGATCTGGGGCAGAAATTGAACGCAATGGTCCGCGCGGAACAATGGGACCAGATTGCACAGGAAATTTCGGACGATGTGGTTCATCTGTTCGCGGCCGTGGGCACCCATGACACGATTGCGAAGGCAATCGAGACCCGCTTTGGCGGATTGAGCGATGCCATGGACGCCATTCACGCGCCGGATGCGGACCCGGGACTGACGCCGGATGTCATTCAGGACATCCAGCGTATCCCGTCGCGGTTCGAACGATTCGATACGCGCTGGTAGCGAGGGCGCAGCCTGTCTAAGTGTCCGGCCCGAAATGAGTTGAGTGATTTCAGTAAGTTGTGATTCTCTCGTTTGTGTTGAAGCAAATGAGGAGACACAACATGTGGACTGAGATCACCCGCCCGCAGTTTGATCGTTCGAGCCTTCGTTACGCAAGCGACTTGACGGATAAGGAGTGGCGTTTGATTTCGCCATTATTGTCCCCGCCGCGTCGATTAGGCCGCCCGCGAACCACGGATTTTCGAGAAGTGGTGAATGGGATTTTTTATGTGGCGCGCACCGGTTGCCAATGGCGCATGGTGCCCCGGGAATTTCCGCCACGCAGTACGATCCAGCGATATTTTTACGCTTGGCGCTCGGATGGAACCTTGCACGTCATCAATCGCCAACTGGTGATGTCGATGCGGGAAACCTCTGGGCGCACGACCAGCCCGACCGCCGGGGTGATCGACAGCCAGACGGTGAAAACCACGGAAAGCGGCGGTGTTCGGGGCTATGACGCGGGAAAGAAGGTCAAAGGGCGCAAGCGTCATATCGTGACCGACACAGGCGGCTTTCTGGTCGCCGTCATGGTTCACAGCCGCCGATATCCAGGATCGCGACGGCGCGCCCGCGCTGTTGGCGTCGATACGCCACGCCTTTCCCCGGTTGCGCCATGTTTTCGCCGATGGTGGTTACGCGGGACCGAAGTTGCGCGACGCGCTGGCCAAACTTGGGAAGTGGACCGTGCAGATCGTCAAGCGCTCCGACGCCGCCAAGGGGTTCGTATTGTTGCCCCGCCGCTGGGTGGTTGAGCGCACCTTCGCTTGGCTCGGTCGTAACCGCCGTCTCGCCAAAGATTTCGAGGAAACCATCGAAAGCGCGGAGGCATGGCTCCTGATCGCCAGCATTCAACTGCTCGCCCGACGATTGGCAAGAGCATGAAAACATGGATATCATTTCGAGTCAGACTCTAAGAGCGTATCACCCGAGTATCCCATCAAACCTCAGCTTCAAGACAGTTGAAGGAGAAAAATGTGCCTGTACTCATTGGATGTCCTAGTAGGTGTGTTCTTGGCATATTACTGGACTGGATGTGAAATGGTTCAGTTTCATTCCCGATCTCGACCAGTGAACCAACCGCAATACGTTAACGGGTCGGCAATCCAAAAAATCGTATCAGGTATTTTTTGGCCGTACGTGGCCGCGATAAATCGGGAAATAATTTGGTTTTTAATATGCTTTTTTGCGGGCGCGATAGTCTTTATTTTTGCGCATTACCTTTTAATGCCATTCGTAACCGACATTCCCCAAGTAGAATGCCCTTTCTTGCATGTTGTCGATGTTTTGTGCCCCGAGCAAGCCGCCTGTACGACTTTCGCTGTTGTTTGGGCACCTGACCCAGGAACTGAGCGCGATTTCTGGTCTCGACAGCTTGGTTAACCCGGATTTTGTTGTGATCAACACCCCTTTGGACGGACCAATCGCGCCGCTTTTCCTCCGATTTTGTTGCTGAGGTCATCATCCTGGAACCGGTGGTGAGCGAAGGCGATGTATGGCTGCAAGGATGCGAGTGAACAGGTCACAGCTGACCGCGACTTCGGCCAGTTGGAACGTGATGGCCCGAGCATGACGCACCACCCTCGCTCCAGTTTTGATCAGCCTTGTTTGGAGGCTGGTCAGAGACCAATCAGCCACCTCTTCGGGTAGTTCGGTCCCTTGCAGTAAAACGCCGAGATTGTAGGCCAGTGCATGAAGTTGCAGGCGGATCTCGTTCTGCGCCATCCCCTTGCAAGATAACCGTGTCCAGTTGATCGCTTGCTTGCCTTCTTTGATATGCTGCTCTGCCGTTCCGCGTTGGTTGTAGAACCGGATGATCCAGTCTGGTTCCATTGGCAGATTGGTGACAACGAAGCCGACGCGAGGGAACAACTCGCTGGGATGCCATTCCACCTTGGCGATGACACGACGGGGTTTGTCCCAAGATGCCGCCTGATACTCGAAGTCGCCGTAGATGCGCTTCACGCCTTTTGGCGGACGACCCACAGGGCGCTTGAGCAGATGCGCAATCTTGCCCTGAAGAACGCGATTGGCCCGAAGGCGGATGGCGTAAAAATAGCTTTCCGCTTCCAGAGTTTTGTATAACTCCGGGATGGCGAACGCAGCATCCCCCCGGAAGAACCGCATCAGGTGACGATCCGCATATCGCGCGATGACGGGCTTCAGAACCGCTTCCCAGCCGTCGGCACTGTGGACGTTGCCGGGGCGCAGGGCGCAACGTTCGAGGTGCCCGAACTGGTTGAAGACGAACAGCGGGTGATAGCACATGCAGCCGAAATGCCCGTTCCAAGCCGTTCCTTCCTGTGCGCCGTGGGTGGGACTGACGGAACTGTCCATGTCCAGTGTGATCCACTTGGGTGGGTTGCGGTCATGAACCCGGTCGATCCAGTGTCCTGATAAATCCGCCAGCACAGTGCGATTGTCGGTTGCCGCCAACACCTCGGTCTCGAACCGGCCCATCTGGCTCGCGGACGCGGCCTTGGCATCAACGGCACGCCCTCCAACGACCTGCCGCATCACCGGATCAAGCGATAAACGGTCTGCGTCATTCACATCATCATATCCGGCCAGCCGCCCAAAGACCGACTGGCGCAACAAGCCAACCAGTGAGTGTAGGCGATTGTGGCCAGTTCGCGTGTCTCTCAGAAATCCGCCCGCAATGTCGTGCAGGCCAAGCACTTCATCCAATTCCCGGAACAACAGTAATCCACCGTCCGAACTGATCTTCGAACCATGAAATTCCAACCGGACCCGTCGGTCAAAACTAAGCCGCGCACCATCCGTTTCGCTTGCACCCTTTGGGTGATCCATGATCCGCCGCCTTAAGCCCACTTAACATGCTGCAATATAACACATTAATTGTCGTCAGAGGAGTGACTTCTCCCTTTTACTTGGGAAATGCGGGTTAAGAGTTCTTTGCGCGTGACAGTAAACTGATAATCGGTGTCCAGAACAGGCTGATGATAGTCAGGATCAGGAAGCTGACGACAATCGGGCTTTCCAGCATCCGCAACGGGTTGTTGTCGAGGATGATCATCGCCTGGGACAGGTTTTCTTCGACCAGTTGTCCCAGGATCAGCCCCATCACAAGCGGTGCGGGACCGAAGCCGTGACGCAGCATCAGGTAACCGACCAGACCCGAACCCAGCATGACCCAGACATCGAAGACCGACTGCCCATGTGCGTAAGAGCCGATCATCGAGAAAATGAACACGGCGGGCCATAAGATGGTGCGCGGGATCAGCGTGACGCGGGAGAACAGCTTCGCGCCGCCCAGTCCGACGACCAGGAACACGAAGTTTGCGATCAGCATCGCGCCGAAGATTGCATAAACGAATTCCGGCGTTTCGCGGACCAGATTCGGGCCCGGCCGGAAGCCGTGCATGATCAGCGCGGCCAGGATAATCGCCGTGGTGGCGCTGCCGGGAATGCCGAGCGCCAGCGTTGGCACCATGGCGCCGCCGGTTGCCGCGTTATTGGCGGTTTCGGGGCCGGCGATACCTTCCAGCGCGCCCTTGCCGAATTCTTCCTTATTCTTCGACCAGCGTTTGGCTTCGTTGTAGCCCATGATTGCGGCGACGGTGGTGCCCTCTGCAGGCAGGATGCCAATGAACGTTCCGATGAAGCAGGACCGGATGACGGCGCCCTTGACCTTCATGTAATCGGCCCAGGATGGCAGCTTGATCGCGACCGACTTGACCCGTTCATAAACGACATCCAGCGCCTGGCTCTGGTTCAGCATTTCGCCCATGGCAAACAGCCCGATCAGGACCGGCAGGAAACCGATACCTTCGGTCAGGTGGGGAATGCCGAACGTGTACCTTTCCACACCGGTGGTCAGATGAACGCCGACCGTACTGATCAACACCCCGACGGCGCCTGCAATCAGGTTGCGGATTGATGATTTTCCGGAAATGGAAGCGAGCATGGAAAGGCCGAAAATCGCCAGTGCGAAATATTCCTGCGGCCGGAATTCCAGCGCGACCTTGGCCAGAAGGGGGGCTGTAAACAGGAAGACGATCAGGCTGAAAATACCGCCGATTACGCTACTGACAGCGGCCAGACCGAGTGCCCGGCCGGCTTCGCCGCGCTGCGCCATCGGATAGCCGTCCAGCGCGGTCGCCGCGGCCGGCGGCGCGCCGGGTGTGTTAATCAGAATTGCTGTGATCGATCCACCGAATGTCCCGGCGCAATACAGCGACGCCATCATGGCAATCGCGGGAACCGGTTCGAGCGAGATCGTGAACGGCAGCAGGAGTGCCACGGCCATGGAGGAACTGAGGCCGGGCAGGGCGCCGATGGTCACGCCGATCAGAACGCCGAGGACAATTAGAAAGAGAGTATAGGGATCAGCCAGAAGGGAAAGGCCGAGCAGCATATCGTCCATGACGAATTCCTGAAAATTGGGGGCTTACTGAACCCAGTTGCCGACGGTTTCGCCAAGCAGTCCGGGCTCGAAATAGACCTGCAGCACCTTTGAAAACAGTATCGTTACCGCCGCTGGAAACAGGATGGCGAAAAACACGACAAGTTTGATACGACGTTCGCCCCATAACGGCGGGATGATGAATGCCGCCGTGACGATGGTCAGCAACGTCCCGAGCACGGGCGCGATCAGCAGCAGCGTTACCAGAACACCGAAGGTAATATAGACCATCGGGGGAATGCCGGTCCTGCGTTCCGAATCGATATCTTCGCCGCGTTTGGTGATTGCCCGATGTTCAAAGGGCAACATCAGTGCCAGCAATCCGATCGTCCAGACCATGATCCGCGGGAAAAATTCCGGTTGGATATTATCCTGGAACAGGGCGGAGGGTTCCTCGAACAAAGTCGTCGAGTACCAGGCAAAGCCGCAAAAGGCGAAGATGCACAGTGTCAGAATGAGGTCGGTTCGGTTCACAAGGGACGGCGACGCGAAATCACTTCGCGCCGCCGCAGCCTGTGCCTGATCCGCTTGGGTAGGCTCAGTCATATTGCTAACTCAACGTTACTTGGCGAGGCCCAGTTCCACGAGCGCTTCCCGTGCGACCTTGTATTCGGCCTTGATGTTTTCATTCCATTCCTGCCAACCGGCGACACTTGCTTGAGGGTCGAGGCCGGAGCTTTTCAGGTACTCGGCAAAGGTCGAATGCTTCATCGCCTTGACCATGGCCTTGGACAGGGCTTCGACCCGGTCCTGCGGTGTACCCTTGAGCACGAAATAGCCGCGTGTGGTCGATGTTGCGACCTCGAAGCCTTTTTCGAAGGTTGTCGGAACGTCCGGGAAATCAGCCAGCCGTGTCTTGGCCATTACCGTGAGCGCCCGGAAGGTGCCGTCGATAACCTGCGTCGATGCTTCGCTGACATTGGGCAGTGTTGCGTCAATCGCGCCGGACATCAGCGCCTGAACCATCTGTGCGCCGCTGCCGAAGGGAACGACCTTGTACTTGATGCCTGTCTGTTTGGCGAACTGGATCAGGCCGACATGTTCGGTGTTACCGATTTCGGCGATGCCCCAGTTCAGCGGCTTTTCCTTCGAGCGCGCGATCAGGTCTTCCAGAGTCTTGATATCGCTCTTGGCGTTGACGGTGATGAAGGTCGGGTCGTCCATGGCGCGGGCGATACCGATGATATCGTCAATGCCGACACCGGCCTTGCCACGGGCGATCGTGTAAAGGTGTGTCTGTGTCATGGCGAGAATGGTGTAGCCGTCTTTCGGTTTGCCCATGGCGTATGAAATCGCCTTGGCGCCGCCGCCGCCCTGCTGGCTGTTGACGACCATATCGACACCAAGATTGCGCCGGGTACGGATCATCATCATCCGGGCCGTCGTGTCTGTGCCACCGCCGTATTTTGCGTGGGTCACAATCTCGATTGGCTTGGATGGGAACTTGTCATCCTGTGCCATTGCCGAGGGAACTGCGATGGCGAGCGCCATGGCAGCGGTTGTCAGCAGAGTCGTACGTCTGGATATTGCGCGCATGATATTCCTCCCAGTCAAACGTCGCGGCGCCTACTTGATGTGACGCTCATGTAACGGATGATTACATATCTGGTACCGTCATGCATACCCACGTTAGATGCCCTCTAGCATTGGGAGAGAGTTTGATTTTTTAATCAACGTTCACGGTATAGCGTGCAGAACATGGTGACGCCGATTCCTGTAACCAGGCCGGCGACGAGCCATCCCTGACCAAAGCTTCCGGTGGCGTCGATTACGGTCCCGAACAGGGGCGGACCAAGCATGGACCCCGTCGCTGAACCAAGAGACAGGTAACCGATGGCGGAACCGGAATCCGTGCGACCGGCGGTTTCGACGGCAAGGGTCTGGATCAGCGACGCCCAGGACGCGATTGTAAGGCCCAGTAGAATCGCCGCGGCCAGGCCCGCGCCAATACCCCACCAGGCATCGACAGCGGCCATCATGCCGAAGATCGCGACAGCGGCAATGCACAGCAATGCGATCAGTTTCTTGCGCCGGCCTCTGAAAACGGTGTCGCTGACCACGCCCCAGCCGATGCGGCCAACGGCGCTGCCGCATTGCGCCAGCCCCATGGCGATACTGGCAATGCCCTGACTGGACTGCAGTGCTTCGCGCATGAACAGCGTCAGGTAGGTGAAGAAAATATGCTGACCGGCATTCATGAACGCACAGGACCCGACCAGCGCGCCGAAATTCCAGTTACTTGCGACTCGCAGGATGCCGGCGAAGGGTTTTTCCGCCGGGCCGGTTCGGGCCTGTGGCCGTTCGACCAGCGGCAGGCAGAACAGCGCCCCCAGGATCGTCAGTCCGACAATCATCCACAGGATAATCTGCCACGAGAACCAGGCGGTCAGGAACAGCGTCCCGGCGGCCAGAATACCGCCCACGGGGACGCCAGCCTGCTTGACGCCCATGGCTGTGGCCCGTCTTTGCAGGGGGAACCATTCCAGCACGCCACGCGCCGTTGCCGGATTGACGATGGCATAGGCCCAACCCAGGAAAAGCATGGCGGCGAGCGCCGCGGTCAGTCCTGTTGCCTGGGTCAGGGATGCGGTGGCAAGCGCCAGAAGGATATGGGCCGCGACAAGCGACCAGCCGACACCGATGCGATCAACCAGCATACCGGCGGGAATGGTGCCCGTGATCTGGCCCGCGCTATAGGCGCTGATCAGCAGGCCGAACTGGCTGAAACTGAGGCCGAGTTCCGGCCGGATAACCGGCGCGAGCGACAGGACCGAGACGCTGTGGACCGTGCCGATGGCATGCGCGACCGTAATAATCGTCAGTCGGCTGCGCCAGGGATTTGCCGGGCCGTCCAGGCTGTCGCCTAACACGACCCGTCAGTTCCCGTTACCGGGCCTCAAAACCCGACATCGTCGCCGCCCTTGAGTTGCAGCATCTCGCGCGCTTCATCGGGCGTGGCGACTTCCAGCGACAGTTCCTCCAGGATGCGTCGGATCTTGGCGACCTGTTCGGCGTTGTTCTGCGCCATCTTGCCCTTGGACAGGTACAGGCTGTCTTCCAGCCCGACCCGCACACTGCCGCCCAGCATGGCGGCCTGGGTGACGTAGCTCATCTGGTGCCGCCCGGCTGCCAGCACCGACCAGACGTAATCATCGCCGAACAGCCGGTCAGCCGTGCGCTTCATGAACAGGACATTGTCGATATCCGCCCCGATGCCGCCCAGAATGCCGAAGATCGACTGGATGAAGAAGGGTGGCTTCAGCAGCCCGCGATCCACGAAATGCGCGACGTTGTACAGGTGTCCGATGTCGTAGCATTCATGCTCGAAGCGGGTGCCGTGTTCCTCGCCAAGATTCTTGAGGATGTATTCGATATCCCGGAAAGTATTGCGAAAAATGTGGTCGTCCGTACCGCGCAGGTAGGGTTCTTCCCAGTCATGTTTCCATTTGGTGAACTTGTCCGCGGCGGGCGAGATATTGAAATTCATCGAACCCATGTTCAGCGAGCACATTTCCGGCTTCGCGCGCATCGGCGCGGCGAGGCGCTCTTCCAGCGACATCTTGAGGCCGCCGCCGGTGGTGATGTTGATCACCGCGTCTGTATTCTGCTTGATGCGCGGCAGGAATTTCATGAAGACGTCGGGGTCTGGTGTCGGCTCGCCGGTTTCCGGGTCACGCGCATGCAGATGAAGAATCGCCGCACCAGCTTCCCAGGCAGCAATGCTCTGTTCGGCAATTTCGTCGGGCGTGATCGGCAGGCCCTCCGACATGGTCGGTGTGTGAATCGCGCCCGTTACGGCACATGAAATAATGACCTTGTCGCTCGCCATGACGTTGCCCTCCCAATCGTTATGCAGTGTTTTGCGGACTCTAAGGCCGCGCAGGCGTTCCTTACAAGGGCGCTAACCGCAGGACCGGGAACCCCCGGAATAATTTTCCCGTCATAGTGATGTCACGCGGCTGAAATGGAGCAAGAATTTTGCCTTCGGTAATGGCGATCCGAATTCGACGGCCGCCTTCTCTGATTGCGCCGGTCGCGGCTTGGGGTACATTAGCGGTAACCAAAGCCAATCAACGGGAGGGAATTCGACTATGATCAAGGTATGGGGACGGCACGACGGGTCCAATGTTATCAAGGCTATGTGGTGCATCGGCGAATTGGGTATCGAATACGACCGCATCGATTGGGGCGGCAAGTATGGCGGCAATGACGACCCTGAATATCGCGCCAAGAATCCCAATGGTCGCCTGCCGACGATCGAGGAAGAGGACGGCTGGTGCGTGTGGGAATCAGGTGCGGTTATTCGTTATCTGTCCGCCAAGCACGACATGGGCGGCCTGTATCCGTCCGACCCGCGCGACCGCGCCGATGCGGATCGCTGGATGGACTGGAGCTCGCTGAACATGGCCGGATTCAACGTGGTCTATCTTGATTACTTCTTCCGCCTGTCGGCCGAAGAGCGTGATATTTCGACCGTAGAAGCGGCGGTGAAGAAAGCCACGCCCTGGTATGACATCCTCGACAAACACCTTGCCGACCGCGATTACGTCTGCGGCGACAAGCTGACTATTGGTGATATTCCGGCGGGCGCACTGACCCATCGCTGGATGACCTGGACACCGGCTGGTATGCGGCCGTCGCATCCCAATGTGGAAGCCTGGTATGCACGCCTGTGCGAGCGTCCGGCATACCGCGAACATGTTCTCGACAAGACCAACAAGACGACGTTCTGATAATGGAATAGGGTCGCGGCGGCGTTATCGCTGCTGCGACCATTCCCGGACAACCTTCACGACCGATCCGGTGAGCTGCGTCAGTTCGTATTTGCCGATGATGAAGGGCGGCATCAGGTAAACGATATCGCCGAACGGACGAATCCACACGCCTTCCTCGACAAACCGCGATTTCAGCCAGTCAATGGCCTTCAGGTCTTCCAGTTGCACGACGCCGATTGCGCCCTTCACGCGCACATCGACGACTCCCGGCATCTCGCGGCAGGGTTCCAGCGCGGTCAGAAGGTGTGTTTCGATCGCGGTAACCTCTGCCAGCCTGGGCTCGCTTTCGAACAGGTCGAGCGATGCAATCGCCGCGGCACAGGCCAGCGGATTGGCCATATAGGTCGGGCCATGCATCAGCGCCGCGCCCGGGTCATCGGACAGGAAGGCATCGAACACCCGTTCTGTGGCAATCGTCGCCGCCAATGCCATCGTGCCGCCGGTCAGCGCCTTGGACAGGGTGATGATATCCGGCACGATATCGGCCTGTTCGCAGGCGAACATTGTTCCCGTACGGCCGAATCCGGTCATAATCTCGTCCAGGATAAACAGCATCCCGTGGTCCTGCGCGCGTTCGCGAAGCGCGGCCAGTACCGTGGCGCTGTGGAACTTCATACCGCCGGCACCCTGCACCAGTGGTTCCATGATAATGGCGGTACATTCGCCGGCATGCCGGTCGAGGAACGCATCGAACGCGGCGAATTCCGATTCGGTGCGGGGCAAGGGGACAACATGCTGTTCCGGCAACAAGCCGCTGAACAGCGAATGCATGCCTTCTTCCGGGTCGCAGACCGACATCGCGCCGATGGTGTCGCCGTGATAGGCGCCTTCGAAGGCGATGAATTTGCGGCGATCCGATTCGCCCCGGTTGATGAAATATTGCAACGCCATCTTCATGGCGATTTCAACCGATACCGACCCGGACTCTGAAAAGAACACCCGGTTCAGCCCGCCCGGCAGCATGGCCGCCAGCCGCTGCGACAAAATTTCTGCCGGTTTGTGAACCAGCCCGCCGAACATCACATGCGGCATGACCTCAAGCTGGCGCTGCACGGCGGCGCGGATATGTGGATGGTTATAACCGTGGCAGGCGGTCCACCACGATGACACGCCGTCGATCAGCCGCCGGCCATTGGCCAGTTCGATCTGTGCGCCTTCGGTCGCCGCGACCTCGATCGGCGGCGGCGTCGTTTTCATCTGGGTATAGGGCAGCCACAGATGCCCTGCCGGCGTATTGGTACCCGCGGGGCTGTCGGCCATGGTCAGAGCGGCATCGGCGAAATGCCCAGACGGTCTAACAGGGCCGAATCACGGTCCTGGGTCGGGTTGTCCGTGGTCAGCAATTTGGGGCCGACGAAGATCGAATTCGCGCCGGCCAGGAAACACAGCGCCTGCATCTCGTCGGTCATGGTTTCACGCCCGGCGGACAGCCGCACCATCGATTCCGGCATGGTGATCCGCGCGGTCGCGATCATGCGGACAAATTCCAGCGGATCGAGTTCGTCTTCTTCGCCGACCGGCGTGCCTTCGACCTTCACCAGCATATTGATCGGCACGCTTTCGGGATGTTTGGGCAGGGTTGCCAGCGTGGTCAGCATGCCGACGCGATCCTCGCGGGCCTCGCCCATGCCGACGATCCCGCCGCAGCACACATTGATACCGGCGTCGCGCACGCGGCCCAGCGTATCCAGCCGGTCCTTGTAGGTCCGGGTGGTGATGATTTCGCCGTAGAATTCCTCGGATGTATCGAGGTTGTGATTGTAATAGTCCAACCCGGCTTCATGCAGCCGCTGGGTCTGTTCGTCGCTCAGCATGCCCAGCGTTACGCAGGTTTCCATGCCAAGGTCGCGCACGCCGCTGATCATGGCGCAGATCGCATCCATGTCGCGATCCTTGGGGCTGCGCCAGGCGGCGCCCATGCAATAGCGGCTGGCGCCAGCATCGCGCGCCCGGCGGGCTTCCGCCAGCACGGTTTCGACCTGCATCAGTTTTTCCGCTTCGACGCCGGTTTCATGGTGGACGCTTTGCGGGCAATAGGCGCAATCTTCGGGGCAACCGCCGGTCTTGACGCTCAGCAGCGTCGACATCTGAACTTCGTTGGCATCGAAATGCCGACGATGCGTGGTCTGTGCCTGAAAGATCAGGTCGTTGAACGGTTGTGCGAAAATTTTGGCAATTTCGGCACGCGTCCAGTCATGCCGCAGATCGCTGGCCGGTACGGGTTGAAACGAGAGACTTTCGGTTTCGGTAACGAGGGCCATCGATGGCATTCCCTTGAAGTGACGCGACTTTCGCGGCAAAGCATAGGCGGTTACGATAGCGCGTCAAGACGGCGAAAACCCGTTAATGGAAAGGTTTGAATGCATGGTGCAGTCCCTGGTGGATTTCGCACGGGGAAAACTTGCGGCGCTGGAACAGCAGCAATTGCGGCGGGTTCTGGTTGATACCGAGCGGCTGGAAGGTGCGGTGGCAATCCGCAACGGCCGGCAACTGGTATCCTTCGCCTGTAACGACTACCTCAATTTGTCGCAGCACCCTGTTGTAAAACAGGCGGCCAGCGAGGCCATCGAACGGTATGGCGTCGGATCGGGGGCGTCGCGGCTGGTCACGGGAAACCATCCGTTGTTCCGGGAACTGGAAATGCGGCTGGCGGCATTGAAGGGAACGGATGATGCCTGCGTCTTCGGATCGGGCTACCTCGCCAATCTTGGTATCATTCCCGCGCTGATCGGGCCCGGTGATTTGCTGCTGGCAGATGAGCTCAGCCATGCCTGCCTGCTGGCCGCCGGGACGTTGTGCAAGGCGGACGTCATGATATTCCGTCACAACGACCTGGGACACCTGTCTGCATTGCTTCAGGAAAACCGCGGCGACTATCTGCGGGCCATGATCGTGACTGACGGCGTCTTCAGTATGGATGGCGACCTGGCGCCGGTTGCCGATATGGCGGACCTGGCGGCAGCGAACGATGCCTGGCTGATGACCGATGATGCGCATGGAATCGGTGTGCTGGGCGGTGGACGCGGCAGCAGCTTCATGGACGACGAAAAAGCGGCGGTGCCCCTGCAGATGGGCACATTGTCCAAAGCCATCGGCGGATATGGCGGATACCTTTGCGCGTCACAGTCGGTCATCGACCTGATCCGCACGCGGGCGCGGACCTTCATCTACTCTACCGGCCTGCCGCCGGCGTCGGTCGCGGCCAGTATCGCTGCGCTGGACCTGATCGCGGAATATCCCGATTACGCAGGGTTGCCGATGGTCAAGGCGCGGTTGTTCTGTGCCGCCGCTGGCCTGCCGGAACCGGAAAGCTGCATCGTTCCCCTGGTGATGGGCGAACCCGCGCGAACGCTGGCAGCATCGAAAATGCTGGAGGACGAGGGCTTCCTGGTGACGGCGATCCGGCCGCCAACGGTACCGGATGGTACGGCGCGGCTGCGGTTTACCTTCACGGCAATGCATGAAAACGACGATATTTTGCGCCTTGCCGAACTGGTGAAGCCGCTGAAACAGGAATCCTGAGGGTATGAACAGTCTATTCGTGACGGCGACCGGAACCGGCGTAGGCAAAACCTATGTCACCGCGCTGTTGTGCCGCCAGTTACGGGCACAGGGACGGAATGTGCGGGCGCTGAAGCCGGTAATAAGCGGGTTTGACCCGGATGATCATGCCGATAGCGATACCGCACTGCTTCTGGCGGCGCTGGATAAGCTGCCGAATGCCGCCAATATCGAGGCGATGTCCCCCTGGCGGTTTCGTGCCCCGTTATCCCCAGATATGGCCGCACTGCGGGAAAGCCGCGACATTGATTTTGCCGCTGTGACCGATTTCTGCCGGGTTGAGGACAAAGACGATGTTCTTGTCGTCGAAGGGGTTGGTGGTGCTATGGTACCGCTAACGGAAACCAGGACGGTTATGGACTGGATGGCTGTGCTGGGGATGCCGGCACTGGTTGTTGCCGGCAGTTATCTGGGCACGATCAGCCACACCCTGACGACGGTTGCGGCGATGCAGGAACGGGGCATTGCCATTGCGGGGGTCGTCGTCAGCGAATCGGAGGAAAGCCCGGTGCCGCTGGCGGAAACGGTTGCGGCGATTGCCCGCTTCCTTGACGGTGTTGAAGTCGTGCCGCTGGCGCGTGATGGCACGGATTTGCCCCATATGTTCGGCTGACGGGGTGGCCGTTAACAGGAATGTGAACCGTGTTGCGCAAGCTGTGTAGTCTTTGGTTAAGGGGCCTGCGCTAGACTATCGCCACTGTCGATCGGAGGGACAGGAAATGGCTGAGAACGAAAATACGAGCCCGGGATTCGCGCGAAACCCGGATTACAGCATTGCCCTTGAACCGGCGATGCACCGGGTGCGGGTTGAATTCAACGGTGTCACAATCGCGGACAGCGCCGACGTGCTGTTGATGCGGGAACAGAAACACGGCGCTGTGTGTTATTTTCCGCGGGCCGATGTCGCCATGGAACATTTGCAGCGAACCGACCATTCGACGCATTGCCCATACAAGGGCGACGCATCTTACTGGACCCTCAGCGTGGGTGATCGGACAGATGACAATGTCGTCTGGAGTTACGAGACACCGTTCGACGAGGTGTCACGGATAAAGGATTATGTCGCCTTCTATCGCGACCGTATGGATGCCTGGTACGAGGACGACGAGCCGCTACTGGGCCGCTCGCACTAGCGCTTATTGATTGGTGTCGTTCAGATTCCAGTCATAACTATAACGGTATTCATTTACCGCTTTTAGCGATTCTGCAAGCGCCGGGTCGGCAAATTGCGACAGATGCGCGTTCACACCACTTTCAGTGCCGCCGAAATCTTCCGCGAACCAGTCGTAGATGCTGGAGGCCATGGCGGTGCCGTTTTCGACAGAAACGCCGCGCGGATGGTTCACGTATTCGCGGGCCGCCCTGGTCATCAGGGCGTCTGTATTATCAACGGTGAATGCGCTTGGCAGCAGGTTGGGGCACCCTATTGAAGCGCAGTTCAGCGCGTAATGAATTCTGGGATCGCGCCAGCCCGGCCGCAGGATGCGGTGTTCGATATCATCCAGCGTCAATGCGACATCTTCCACGGTCACGAGTTCCTTGCCCCAGGGGCCCGGACTGAAAATGCCCGACCGGATGTCGCGGATCGAATCGACCGGATAGAACGCCAGCACCACCTGGACGGTGACGGCATTGTACAGGTTGATCCAGAAGGCGCGTTGTTCATCGCGTCGCAGCGTCGTGACCGGAATTGCCGATAGCCCGGCGATGTAATTGTCAAGCGCCGCGCGGTCAGCCGGCGCAACGTCGCCATATCGCACCCGGTTGATTCCGTCATCGCCGGCGACGACGTAGGCTGCGAGAAAGCGGTCCCATGGCGAATGGTCGACCGACCGTGTCGACGTTTCGTTGGAACCGACCCAGCGGTCCCATAATTCGGCCTTCGGCGCGGCATGGGCGGGCAGCGCGACAAGGGCCATGGCGAGTATCAGCAGCAGGCGTTTCATGCCAGCCATATAGGACGTGGAATCGATTCTCGCCAGTCATGCCTTCGTGAATACACAGGGGGCTCGAATGTGCGGACAGGCCGGGGTAGAGTATCGCAAAACCGAAACAGAGGAGGGCGCCATGATCGTCGAGCAGATCTGGACTGGAAATGCATATCGTAACTTCAACTACCTGATCGTTTGTCCCGATACCGGCGAAGCGATGGCGGTCGATCCGCTGGATCATGAAAAATGCCTCGCGACGGCCAAGCGCAATGGCTGGACGATCACGCAGATCCTCAATACCCATGAACATAATGACCATATCGGCGGCAATGACGCGGTGGTCGCCGCGACGGGCGCGAAGATTCTGGCGCATCACGGCGCGAAGGACAAAATCCCCGATATGGCGCGCGGGCTCGACGCCGGCGATGTGATCAAGGTCGGTAAATCCGTGGAACTGGAATGCCTCGACACACCGGGCCACACGATGAGCCATATCTGCATGATGTCGCGCACCGACCAGCCGGCGCTGTTCTGCGGCGACACGCTGTTCAATGCGGGGGCGGGCAACTGCAAGGGCGGCCATCCCCATAACCTGTATGAGACCTTCGCCCATCAGCTCGCCAAGTTGCCGGACAATACGCTGATCTATCCCGGGCATGACTATATTACCAATAACCTTGAATTCACCCTCGACCGCGAACCCGATAACGAGAAGGCGAAGAAGCTTATGGGAGACGTCGCTGGTCAGGATCTGGATTCGGCGCTGGTATCGACCCTGGGACTGGAAAAGGAAATCAACACCTTCTTCCGGCTGCACAGCCCAAGCGTGATCGCGAAGCTGCGTGAGGAATTTCCCGACATGCCGGAAAACCCGGACCCGGAAACGGTCTTCGTCAACCTGCGGACGCTGCGTAACTCCTGGTGAGCCGCGTTCGGCTGACACTGGCGGAGGTTCGCGACCGCGCCACGCGCGGGCTGGTTCGCGCCGGTATTTCCGATGAAAACGCTGCCGTCATTGCCGATGTAATGACGACGGCGGAGCGTGACGGCTGCGAATCGCACGGGCTGTTCCGCATGCAGGGCTATTGCGATTGTGTGCAGGCAGGGCGGACCGACGGCAAGGCCGTGCCGGTCCTGCATGACGATGCGCCGGGGTTGTTGCGGGTCGATGCGATGCATGGTTTCGCCGCGCCGGCCATGATTGCGGGGCGGCAGGTTTTGGCGGACAAGGCGCGCGAACAGGGCATTGCGGCCATGGCGGTGACCAACGCGCATCATTATGCGGCGCTGTGGTACGACGTCGATGGGCTGGCGGAAGCAGGCCTGGTCGCGATGGGCTTCGTCAATTCGCAATCCTTCGTCGCGGCCGCCGGTGGCAAACGCAAACTATATGGCACCAACCCGATGGCCTTCGCCTGGCCGCGTCCGGACGGGCAGCCGCCGATGATCTTTGATCAATCGTCCAGCGCCTCGGCGCGGGGCGAGATACAAATTCACCGGCGCGAAGGCCGCTCGCTTCCCGAAGGCTGGGCCATCGATCCGGATGGCAACCCGACCACCGACCCCGAAGCCGCACTCGCCGGCGCGCAACTGCCCTTCGGCGGCTACAAGGGCGCGGCCATCGCGATGATGGTGGAGCTGCTGGCGGTTGGGCTGACCGGTGGGAAGTTCGGCTTTGAAAGCCATGCTGAAGGCCATACCGATGGTGGCCCATCGGAAGGCGGGCAACTGCTGATCGCCATCGACCCGGCCCGCTTTGGCGGCGGGGACGGGGCGCTCGCCCATGCGGAACTGCTGTTCCAGGAAATCCTGTCGGAAGAAGGCACACGACTGCCCTCTACCCGGCGCTATGAAATGCGGGCGCGCACGCCGACTGAGGGCATCACCATCCCACAATCGCTGGACGACACGATCCGGGAACTCTGTGGCGAGTAGCGTGCGTTTCGACGAAAGGGATTCGACAGCCGCGTCGGTGTCGGTTGCAGATCAAGGTATCTGAAGATGGACGATGTGAGCAGGGAGGCGGAACACGAACTGCTGCTTCTGTGCACCCAGGCGCCGTTTGACGAGGGCTCACTCGCCCGTATCGAAGACCTGCTTGATGCGGCAGTCGACTGGACATATCTGGTTGAGACATCCATCGCGCATGCGGTAACGCCGATGCTTTGTCGCGCGCTGGACATGGTTCGACCGGCGCTGGTTCCCGTCGATGTTCTTGCCGCTGCGAAAACGCGTCTTGCGGAAAACCGTATTCATAACGGGGCGCTGACGACGGAACTTCTGCGGATTCTCGACGCCCTTGATAACGCCGGGATAAGCGCAATTCCGTTCAAGGGACCGGCGCTTGCCGAAATCTGTTACGGGGATTCTGGCCTTCGGTCCTACCGGGACCTGGATTTCCTTGTTGCAAAGGATGCCGCCGCCGAAACTGTAACGGTGCTGCGCGGGCTTGGGTATACGGGAACAGGACAGATTTCCAGCAAGCAGCAGGATTTCGAACTAAGCCCGCGTCAGGACGCGGCACTATGGCATTACGCGGGCGAGTACCTGTTTTTCCATACGCTAAAAGAGGTGGCGATAGAGCCGCATTGGGCATTCGTGCCACCGACCCTTGGCCTGGATCTCGACTACGAAGGCATTCGGGAGAGGGCGCGGCATGGCGTGCTAATGGGGCGCACCGTTCGGATGCTGAGCCCGGAAGACACGGTCTTCGGCCTGGCCCTGCATGGGGCAAAGGAATACTGGTCCCGCCTGCAATGGATCGCCGACCTGGACCGCGCCATGAAACACGAAGCGGCACTGGACTGGGATATGTTGCTGGCGGGCTGCCGACGGTCCGGCACCTTGCGGATCCTGTTGGTCGGGCTGCAACTCGTGCGGACTGCGTTTGGCACCGATCTGGATGCACGTGCCGCTTCGGCGATCAAGGGTGATCCTGCTGTACAGCGACTGGCCGGGCGACGGTTCGCCGCGCTGTTCGACGATGACGCCGCCCGTCATTCGAACGCCGTATTATCGGCGGAGTGGCTGTCGTTACTGCCTGGTTTCCATAATAAACTCAAATACGTCTTCAGGACGGCGATAACGCCACGGGTCCAGCACTTCGAAGGCTTCCCGCTGCCCGATTGCCTGTTCCCGGCCTATTATGCCGTCAAGCCTGCGCATGACTATATTGCCCTCCCGATATGGCTGCTCGCCGATAAACTGGGCGTCAGGCGAGGCGGACATCGGAAGTCATAAGGGGCAGCAATACGATCGTGGTTTCTGGCGACGACGAACCGTGTCGGAATATTTTACATTTGTTCCAGTGTTGGTCGTGTGTGGAAAAAAGCGCAGAAAACGTGGGCGTTTCGGCGCGCTCCTCTTTTTTCACTCAAGGGGAATTCAGTTTTTAGTGTCGGAATTCCTTACATTTGCGGGTTCGGGAAATTTCCAACTCATTGAAATAACTAAAACATATTTCTGGTACGGTACTTGAATACCGGTTGGTGAACCTTGCAGATCCGGAATATGGGCTATAAGGGGGAATATTGAACTTAATGGCTGGGATCAGCCTTGGGAGGAAAAATGGCCGGGAACGACGAAAAAATCCTGAAAGAAGAAGCGCAGGCACGGCGCAAATTTTTGAAAACGGCAGCTGTCGTTGGTGCGACCGCCCCGGCGGCGGCATTGCTGATGTCGGCGAAGCCGGCGCATGCCCAGGCGCAGTATCTCGGCGGCACGACGACCTCGTTCCCGACGACGACGACTACTACACCGCCGCCGTTTACGCAGTAGTCCTGAGCGTTTCTGGGGCTCGCCTCTGAATCCGTACACGGCTCAATCGATCAGCGTGACGCGAGCCCCGAGATTGCCTGGATCATGAATCATCCGCGCATCTTCGTTCAGATCGCGAGCTATCGCGATCCCGAATGCCAATGGACCATTAAAGACCTGTTCGCCAGGGCCAAATACCCTGACCGTGTCTTTGTTGGCGTTTGTGCACAATTCGGACCCGAAGACGACGCCGACTGTTTTGAGGTCGTGACGCGGCCCGATCAGGTGCGCGTCGTGGAATTCCATGCAGACGAAAGTCGCGGCCTCGGCTGGGCGCGGCATCAGGCCTGGACGCTTTGGCAGGATGAAGAATTTATCCTGCAGATCGATAGCCACATGCGGTTCGTCGATGATTGGGACGCCCGGATGATCGACATGCTCGGTCAGTGTGACTCACCGCAGGCCATCCTGAGCGCCTATCCTCCAGGTTACGAACCGCCGGATATCTTGCTCAGTGAAGACGTCACGAAACATTTTTGCAGGGAATTTCTCGACAATGGCGTCGTGACCCTGGGGGCAGGCGGTACAACGGAGCTCGAGGCGGCGACGGCACCATCGCCGAGTGCTTTTGTCGCCGGCGGATTTCTGTTTGCGCCATCACGCGCCATCACACAGGTGCCTCACGATCCGCATGTCTTTTTCTGGGGAGAGGAAATTTCGCGGGCTGTGCGGCTTTGGACCAGCGGATGGGACCTTTTCGCGCCGCATGAAGTGCTGATTTATCACTATTACGGGATGCGCGATAAAAACCGCCGGCGTAATGTGGGGCATCCCGATGCCGGAAAACTCGAAAAATTGACCACGGAACGGGTGAAGCATTACCTGGGCATCGCCGAAACCGAGAACCCGGCGGCGCTGGTCGACATCGAAAAATACGGGCTTGGCCGGGAAAGGCCGCTTGCGGATTATGAGGCGTTTAGCGGGTTGAACTTCGGCGCCCGCACCATCGCCCGCTATGCCAAGATATGGCCCTTCTATCTGACGGAAGAGGCCGCGAATGCGCGCGACGATTTGCGCCTGAATCCGGCTTTGGCCGAATCTGCCCAGGCCTATGTGGTTGAAGACAGTGGTGTCGTTTTCTATGAGCCCGCGCAGGAAATCTATCACCTGAACCGTGCGGCCATGTTCATCTGGTGCAGTCTGGAAGATGATCAGCCACAGGCGGATATTGTGCGCCTGCTTGCTGCCTCGCTTGGCGTTTCGGAAGACCGCGCCGACAAGGTTTTGACCCAAACATTACAACATTGGTGGGATATCGGCCTGCTCGCCAGCAGTCCGCAGATGGGGCCATCGGAGACGCTGGCCTTGCTGAATCATTTGAACCTGCGGCCCTGGGCGGACACGGATGATTATCCCGAAGCACCCGCGGCAAACAGGGCGCAACAGCGGTTCTACCGTCTGATGAACGCCACGGTCCGGGTGTGTTACGAAACAGCGGCGCAGGAGGCGATTATCCATCCGATTGTCGCGCATCTGGAAACCGGCGCGCCGCCGGCGGATTTCGACAGCACGGTTTCGGTCGTCCAGCACAAGCAGGAATATTTCGTCTATCAGGACGACGAACCGCGTAATCGCTGTCTCGATATATCCGGGCTGGGCCCGATTATAAAAAGCCTGATCCTGCAAGCCGGGGTGAACAGCCAGGACTATTTCATGTGCATCCATGCCGGTGTCGTGACGGATGGCCGGACCTGTATTCTCATCCCCGGCGAGTCCGGCCGTGGCAAGTCGTCCCTGACGGCGGCGCTGGTCAAGGCGGGCTATACCTATTGTTCGGATGAAATTGCGCTTCTTGCCGAAAATTCCTTCGAGGTAACAGCACCGCATATCGCTATGTGTATCAAGGATTCTGGCTTCGATACGATGGCGGCGCTCTTCCCGCAGATATCCGACCTTCCGGTCTATGACCGGGAAGACGGTAAGCAGGTTCGCTACTTCCTGCCGGGGGATGGGCGAACCGCTGACCAGGCGGGCGCAGCGATGCCGGTGCAACGCATTGTTTTCCCGCGTTATGACCCGGATCAGCCGCCCGGTCTCACAAGGATGGATAAAGCCACGGTCCTGCGCATCATGCTGTCGGAATGCATGGCTATTCCAAAGCATATCGATCAGCCCGGCATTGCCCGGTTCGTGCGATGGATCAGGGATGTCGACTGCTTTCAGCTTTCTGTGTCGTCGCTCGACGATGCCGTGACGATGGGTAAACAGCTGATGTCGGAACACAATGTGTCCGGAATAGATCAACCGTAAAACGCCGTTTATTCGTCAAAAAAGGCGTATTTTGGTTTACTTGTGCCATTTTTAGAGACCGCACTGGAATTGCGGGATTAACCAACACGAAACCAGGAGGGTCGATATGGCTGCCAAGCTCTTAATTGGACTGGATGGAAGCGGCTCGGGGAGCCGTGCTGTCGATTACGCCAAAAAACTAGCGTTACTGATTGGTAACTGTGAACTGATTGTCGTCTACATCATCGAGTGGTCAACGTATTCGTTTCAATCCGCTGAAGAAAACGCCGTTCGACACAAGCGTCGCGAAGAAGAAATCGAAGCCGCGACATCCCGGCTGGTAAACCCGGCGGTCGAAGCGCTGAAAGCTGAAGGGTTCAGCGCCCGGGGTATCGTCAAGCATGGCGATGTCGCCGACCTGCTGGACAAGACCGCCGTCGCTGAAAAAGCTGACCAGATTATCGTTTCCCGAACCTCCGACGGTGGCATTGTGGAACGTGTCTTTGGCTCTGCAACGGCAAGCCTGGTCATGCATGCCTGTGTTCCTGTCACTGTTGTCGGATGAGGGGGCTGAAATGAAACATATAATCCTCAAGGCACTCACAACTTTGGTCTTTAGCTCGACTGCGGCGTTTGCGCAGGAAGCCAAGGGCATTGACGAAACGGTCAATGAGGTCTTTGCATCGGTTACCGGCCCGTTTGTCAGTCTGATTTTTGCGCCCTTGCCGGGCACCAGTTTTCCCTGGATCGTGATGTGGCTGGTCGTTGCGGCCTCTCTTTTCACCGTCTATTTCGGATTTATCCAGTTCAGGGCCTTCCGTCATTCCATACAGCTTGTAAGAGGCGATTATTCCGATCTGGATGACGCTGGCGAAGTCAGTCATTTTCAGGCGCTGACAACGGCGCTTTCCGGGACCGTCGGCTTGGGAAATATTGCCGGTGTCGCGGTTGCGGTCGGCATTGGCGGGCCGGGGGCGACCTTCTGGATGGTCCTTGCCGGGCTGCTGGGCATGGCCTCGAAATTCACCGAATGTACCCTGGGCGTCAAATACCGGAACGAATATCCCGATGGCACCGTCTCCGGCGGTCCGATGTATTACATCTCCAAAGGCTTTGCCGAACGCGGTGTTCCCGGCGGCCGCATCCTCGCCGTCGTATTTGCCGTGTTCTGTATTCTGGGCGCTATCGGCGGGGGCAACATGTTCCAGGCCAATCAGGCGCATGCCCAGATTTCCGGCATCACCGGGGACTATCCGGGCTGGATTACCGGGCTTGTCTTTGCTGCGGTGGTGTTTGCGGTCATCGTTGGCGGGATCAAATCAATTGCGCGGGTGACGGAAAAGGTCGTCCCTTTCATGGGCATCCTGTACGTCCTGGCGGCGCTCATCATTATCCTGGTCAATTACGACAAGATCGGCTGGGCGGTCGGGCAGATCTTTGAAGGTGCCTTTACCGGGCTTGGCATCGCCGGCGGTTTTGTCGGTGCGTTGATCCAGGGGTTCAAGCGGGCAGCGTTCTCGAATGAAGCCGGTGTCGGTTCCGCTGCCATCGCCCATTCGGCGGTCCGCACGAAAGAGCCGATTACAGAGGGCTTTGTTTCTCTGCTGGAGCCGTTCATCGATACGGTCGTCATTTGTACGATGACCGCCCTGGTGATCACGATTTCGGGTCAGTTGATGATCGACCCGACCAGCGGAAACTATATCCTGGACGGAAATTCGATCCAGACCGTTGGCGTGACCTCCGGCGTTGCGCTTACCTCTGCTGCGTTCGCAACCGGGTTCAGCTGGTTCCCGTATGTGCTCGCCGTTGCGGTTGTCCTGTTTGCATTCTCCACCATGATTTCCTGGTCCTATTACGGCCTGAAGGCATGGACCTATCTGTTCGGGGAATCCAAAAATGCCGAACTGGTCTTCAAGGTCATGTTTTGCGTTTTCGTGGTCATTGGTGCGGCGGCCAATCTGGGTCCGGTCATCGATTTCTCGGATGCGGCGATCTTTGCGATGGCCGTCGTCAATATCTCAGCCCTGTATGTGCTGATGCCCATCGTGAAAAGAGAGCTGATATCGTATCAGGCGCGATTGAAGTCGGGTGAAATCAAGAAGTTCAAAAACTAAAGTTTCCGAACTTCCGGAATACGGGGGCGGTCATTGACGCGGGTTTAAGCGTCCTGGCCGCCCGCTTTTTTTGCACTATGCAGTCGGGCGTAACGCCACCACACCAGCTGTTCGCGCCCGTACTTCGGGTGTGGCGAGGCAGGTGGCGACGGCTTCATAGCCGGGTGCGCCGGGATAGGGGGAAACCCGTGTCGGCGGGCTGTGGTTGGCGGGGCACAGGATGATGGCTTCGTCGGGACCGACAAGGGACAGGTCCAGAATGGCGCAGGAGCGTGTCATCAAAAAGAGCGGCCGGGCATCGGGGCCGCGAAGACGCAGGTATGACATCAGCGCTTCCTGCGATGCCTGATCGAGGTCCTGCTCCACCATATCGACAACCAGGGCCGCTGGACTTTCACTTTCCAGCGCGATGATAAGCGCGCTTAGTGCCACCGATTTCACCGCACCTTCCTCGCGCAGCCAACGCGTTGCCTGGATCACGCGCGCCGCCAGTGCTGGATCATCATCAAGCTGGGCCCGCAGGCTGTCCGCATCCTTGCTGGTGCGGTCCATGTCCATGAATCCCGCGTCGGGCAGGGCTTCCGCGATGGCCCTGGCGAGCCGCGTCTTGCCGCTGAACAGCGGGCCGATGATGTAGTTCAGGGGCCGTATGTCGCGCAGTTCGAACCGTTCGCCGCCCCAGGGCCATGGCAGGTCGAAGGCGGCTTTGATTTCGGCATTCGGCTGCACCATCCGCGCAAGCTCGCTGATCCGCGGCGCTTCCCCCCGGGCGAGGCCGGCCCTGAGTTCGCGAACCCGCGCGACGGTGTCGGCAAGCGCCTGGACGCGGCTTTCGAGGGTTTCCTGATGGGCGGTGAGGGCGGCTTCAAGGGATTGCGGGTCGCCCTTCAGAACCCGGTCCACCGCGACAAGGCTGAGGCCCAGCGCGCGCAATGCGACGATCTCGGCCGCCCGTTCCATTTCGACCGGCCCGTAGGTCCGCCAACCGGCCTCGGTCCGGACCGGGGCGAGCAGGCCGCGCTGTTCATACAGGCGCAGCGCCTTGGTGGAGACGCCGAGTTGCCTGGCGGCTTCCGCCGGGCCGAGGAATTGTCTGGATGGACGCATGTCATGGCTCCTTGTCAGTTGAATGCCATCCTTATCGGGGCGGCCCCGGGGGCCGGGTCAAGGGCGTATTTTGTAATGCGCATCGTGATAGCCGGCTATCCGGTGTGGCGCGAAGGGGCTGGTTTCGACGCAGGCTTGAGATGTTGGTATTATGTCTCCAGTATATCGATCCGATTAAGCAGAGAGTGTCTCCTTAGTCGCAATAATTGCACGGCGCTAAGGGATGTTTCTCCGATGAAGCCACGACGCAAGATTTAGATGGGGCCGCAATGACAAACCACGATGACCATTCGCACTTGTCCGATACCGAGCTTCGGGTTCGGTCCCTGGAATCGTTGTTGGTCGACAAGGGGTTGGTTGATCCGGCGGCGTTGGACGCCATCGTTGATCGCTACGAGAACAAGGTTGGTCCGCGCAATGGTGCACGGGTCGTCGCGCGCGCCTGGAGCGATCCGGCCTTCAAGAAACATCTGCTGGAAGACGCTTCGGCCGCGATTGATTCGCTGGGCTACACCAGTACCCAGGGCGTGGACATGCTGGTGCTGGAAAATACGCCCAGTGTCCATAATGTCACCGTCTGCTCCCTGTGCTCCTGCTATCCCTGGGCGGTGCTGGGTTTACCGCCTGCCTGGTACAAGTCGTTTCCATATCGTGCGCGCGCGGTGAAGGACCCACGCGGCGTGTTAAGGGAATTCGGACTGGAACTTGCGCCGGAAGTGGAGGTGCGGGTGTGGGACAGTACAGCGGAATTACGCTACATCGTCTTGCCGGAACGGCCCGAGGGGACGGAGGGCTTTACCGAGGAAGAACTGGCCGAACTGGTCACCCGAAATTCCATGATCGGCACCGAAAAGGCAGCCAACCCCAACGCCGGTGATTCCTGATGGACGGCATTCATGACATGGGCGGCATGGACGGCTTTGGCCCCATTCCCATCGAATACAATGAACCGGTCTTTCACGCGGAATGGGAAGGCCGGTTATACGCGATGAACAGCGCGCTGGGCGCGTTGGGCGAATGGAACATCGACGCGGGCCGTGCCTGCATGGAGCGGCTGGCACCAGTGGTGTATCTGCAATCGCCGTATTATCAGCGCTGGCTGTACCGTATGGAAAATATTCTTGTTGAACGGGGATTGGTGACGCCGACGGAATTGACCGCCGGGACGCCGGAAGGCGCGGCGCGGGAACCATTATCCACCGATGAGGTCTTTGGGCGCCTGCGCGCTTCGCGTTCGGCGCGGGTCGACCAGCCGGTCGAGGCAAAATTCAAGGTGGGTGACGCGGTCCTCGTTCGCAATATCCACCCTGTCGGACACACCAGAACGCCGCGGTATGTGCGCGGTCGGCGCGGCGTGATCGATCGGGATCATGGCGTTTTCATCTTTCCGGACACCCATGCGGAATTCAAAGGGGAATCACCGCAGCACCTTTACAGTGTCCGCTTCACGGCGCGCGAACTCTGGGGCCCCGACGCCTCGGAAACGGACAAGGTGTATCTCGACATGTGGGATGATTACCTGGATGCGGACTGACATGGCTGCAAACACGCCGACGATCGACGAACTGCCGTCCCTGCCACGCGATGAAGACGGCCCCGTATTCCGCGAACCCTGGGAAGCGCAGGCCTTCGCCATCACCCTTACCCTGCACGAACAGGGACATTTCACCTGGCCGGAATGGGCGGAGCGCCTGGCCGCGGAAATCACCGCGGCGCAGGCGGGCGGCGATCCGGATTTGGGCGATACCTATTATCTGCATTGGTTGAAGGCGCTGGAAGGGATCGTGGCCTCGAAGGATATCGTGAGCCCGGACGAAATGGTTGACCGCAAGGCCGCCTGGGATCGCGCCGCCCATGCCACACCGCACGGCGAACCCATCGTTCTGCGATAGACTAAAACAGCGGGATTGTTGTAGACCGACGATTGGACAGTTGCTGCCATCGTATTGTTCAATCGATCCTTGGCGGCCACAGTGTGATGATACTGAAATTCAGGACCTGAATCACACGAGCATTCTAATCGTTAGTGTGCTGATTCACGCGAAATTCAGCTCTTTGAATTTCACGATCAGGACACTGGAGGAGCCTAGCCATGCCGACAGCCGAACCGAACACGACGGCCGACAATGCCCCAAACCGGGGTGCCGGAAATCTGACCATTCGGGAGCCCGATGACTGGCATCTCCATCTGCGGGACGACGCCATGCTGGCCCATATCGTCGATTTCACGGCACGCCAGTTTGCGCGGGCCATCGTGATGCCCAACCTGGTGCCGCCGGTGACGACAATCGCCGCGGCGGAAGCCTACCGGGATCGCATCCTGGGCGCGCTGTCACCGGGCCGCCGCTTCACACCGCTGATGACCGCCTATCTGACCGACGAGATCGATGCCGGTGAAATCGGAAGCGGATACGAGCGCGGCGTTTTCACCGCCTGCAAGCTCTACCCGGCGGGTGCGACCACCAATTCGGCGGCGGGCGTGACGGACGTGGCCAAAATTGGCTCGGTGCTCGAACGGATACAGAAAATTGGCATGCCGCTGCTGGTGCATGGCGAGGTGGTCTCGCCCGATATCGATATCTTCGACCGGGAGGCCAGGTTCCTGGAGACAGTGCTGGCGCCGCTGCTGCGCGATTTTCCGGCGCTGAAAGTGGTTCTGGAGCACATCACTACGGCGGAATCTGTGGATTTCGTTCAAGCTGCAGGACCAACCGTGGCGGCTACGATTACGCCCCACCATCTGCGCATCGACCGCAATGCGCTGTTCGAAGGCGGCATGCGGCCACATGCATATTGCCTGCCGGTTGCAAAACGCCGGCATCATCGCACAGCACTTCGTCAGGCGGCGATTTCGGGCAACCCGAAATTCTTTCTTGGCACCGATTCAGCACCACACCTGAAGCAGGACAAGGAAAGCGCCTGCAGCTGTGCCGGCATCTTCTGCGCCCCCGCCGCGCTGGAAAGTTACGCGCTGACCTTTGATGAGGAAGGGGCCCTTGATCGGTTGGAAGGCTTCGCGTCGGAGTTCGGTCCGCGTTTCTATGGCCTGCCGCTCAACGAAGGCACCGTCACGTTGCGCCGCGAGGCATTTACGGTGCCTGAAACCTTTACCCGGGATGACATCAGCGTCGTGCCGTTCCACGCGGGTGAAACGCTTGCATGGCGCTGCGCGGATCGGTGAACCGATTGGCGACGGGAGTTTTTTTCGATGCTACAGAATGATAACTGGGGCAGTCAGGCAAGGTACGGCATGTTTATCGTCGGCAGCGAAGCGGTGCCGGAAGCCGAGTGGTGGGCGATGCTCCCGGATAACGTATCGGTGCATGCCGCCCGCGTTACCGCGTCCGCGCCCTGGGCGCATTGGCAGGAAAACCGGACAGATGTCGATCTTGCGGATGATGTGGTTCGTGGGTGTCAGCAATTCGCGGCCATGCGCCTTTCTGCCGTGGTGGTAGGGCACAGTTCGAGCAGCTTCATGGGCGGCAAGGGCTGGGACGAGGCGGTGGTGAAGACCCTGTCCGGCACGCTGGGCACGGATGCAACCGTCACAACGAACGGCCTGGATACAATTGCGGCCCTTCATGCTTCGGCCGTGCGACAGCCGTTTCTGGTCATGCCGCCCTGGTTCAACGACAAAACGATCGATGCGGGCGTTCGCTATTACAAAGATCACGGGTTTGAACCCGCGGGCCACCTTCGTTACGACCCGGGCCCGGAATGGCGGGACCTGCCGCCGGGCGATCTGTACCCGCGCGGTATGGGATTCGCGCAGGAGGTCGAAGCGCTCCACGCGCAGATCAGCGCCGCCTGTCCAGCAGCAGCCGATGGCGTCCTTATCGCTGGGACGGGTTTTCGCTGTGTGGCGATCCTGAACGCTTTGGAGGAAGGCCTGAAACGACCTGTCATATCCGCGAACCAGGCCAGCCTGTGGCACTGTTTGCAAATGTCAGGCGTTCCGTTCGATATCCCGGGATATGGTAATCTCTTGAGAAACTGAATAGTCGTCACCCACGCCCCAAGTCACCCCACTAAGTGGCGCGCACAATTTCAGCAGGCGCGTGAGGAATCGGGGGCAGCAGCAAGGGCTGCGTAGCGCGTCAAATCCGTTCTTGCGGCGGCCTCTGCGGGCCGCATGGCGACGGTGCCGGACAGGTTTGCAAGCAGCCAGTCGATATCCTCGCCAATATTGCCACGACCTTCCGCCCTTTGCGTCGGGCCCGGCACCAGCGTTCCGGCGTCCAGATGGCCCAGCTTGAACCGGAAGGCATAATTGGGGGACAGGCCCATGCGCAAATCCACCACGCTGACAGCACCGTCCTGGACCATGATCCGGTAATACCCGTGGCTGAATTCTGCGACCCGGGCGATGCGGTCGTCATCCGGCGAACATGGTTTGATGTGCAAATTGCGTTGATAGGTATAGAGCGTCGATTTCTCCGGGCGGCCGAAGACCGGGACATAAAGATTGAAACTTGTATCGCCGTCGATGCCGATCACGCGCCAGAGCAGGGTATTGAACGGCGTCGGGGTGGCAATCACCTGGTCGGGGGAAACGTCATGGCTGGCCGGCAGGTCATTTGCCTTGCCGGTCACGAATTGCTGCGCCAGCAGGGCCCATGTCAGATACGCGCTCGAAAGACCAAGGCCGATAGTGAGCACCCGGCCATATCGCGGGGTCCATTGCCGGCTGCAAAACGCCCAGATTGTCGCAACCAGCAACGGTATCGTGTAGAGCGGGTCGATGATGAAGATCGACCCCATCGATACCGGCTCTGTCCAGAAGGGCCAGAACAGGCGGGTCCCGTAAATCGTGCAGGCATCCAGCAGGGCGTGCGTCGCAAGGCACAGGAAAACGGAAAGCCAGGTGAGGGCGCGCTCTCCCTCAAGGGCTTTGGAAAACCGCCTGACAATTTCGCCCAGCACAGGGGTCAGCGCAGCATGGACAAACAGGGAATGGGTCCAGCCCCGGTGGCGCACAAAGGATTCGATAGGATCGTCATGTGCCAGGAAGACATCCAGATCGGGCAGGGTGCCGAGGGCGCCGCCCGTAAGCGCGGCGCGGGCCGGGCCAATTTTGCGACCCAGCACGGCAACCCCGACGCAGGCGCCGAGGGCAAATTGAGTGACGCTATCCATTTTTTACCCGGGCCTGATCATGATCTGAATGTGCACTGAAACGTCGTCCGCTTGATCTTCATACGCAGATAGCCGCGATCAGGATCATTGGCAATGGGAAAGGAACCGTCAATTTCCTGAATAGCTGCCTTATGCACTGCGCTTGCGCGACGCGAGCCATTTCAGCAGCGCGGGGGCAAGGTGGATCGGGAACTGGCTGGCGGCGAAATAAATCCAGGACAGTTCGGGGACAGCGCCACCGGTCGCGGCGATCAGCATGCCCAGATTGCGCAGCGAGGTCATAATGCCGAGTGACAGCGCCTGTTCGCGCCCGGCGCGGATGAACAGCAGCACCGTCACGATATAGTATGTGGCGAACAGGGCCAGCGCGGCCAGCGACACCCATAAGACGGTCATCGGCTCGCGCAGCAGGGCCGGCAGGAAATGCTGCATGATCGGCGCGGCGAAGATATACAGCACGATGATGTTGATGCCGTCGATTTCCCCCCGGTAGCGCTGGATTCCCGCGACCCCCGCGACCCGCCGGATGATGACGGAAATAACGATGGCGGTGCCCAGCATGGTCAGCAGTTTCAGCCCCAGGTCCAGCGGTGCGATGGAAAGTTCCGCGCCGATGAACAGCCAGGCGAAGAAGGGGGCCGTCAGCGGGATCAGGGCGGTGCTGGCGACCAGCACGATCAGCACCAGCGTCGCATCCAGCCCCATCAGCATGACCAGCGCCGGGGCGGCCATCATCGGCGATGCTGAAAATTGCATGACCATCCCGGTGAACAATTCGGGTATGGCTTCGCGGACCCCGAACAGCAGGCAGACACCGCCAAACAGCGACGGTATGCCGATGACGGTCCAGGCGGTGGCCGCGATGACGATATGCGGCCGGCTCAGATGCCGCCGCAAGACCCCGATATCGACCCGGATAAAGGCGATACACAGCAGGGCGATGACGATCTCGGTCAGGTAATCCTGCATCATCGCGCCGACCTGCGGCGTCGCCATCGCGACGAAGACGACGGCGGCCACGGCGGTTGTGCCCTGCCGGCCCAGCCAGGCAACGGGTGCGAGCAAATTTCTCATGTATTGGCCACGCCGAACCGGCGTGTCTGGGCATGTGTTTTCATGGTGGCAGTCTATCGACTAGTTCAGATCATGACTGCTGGAATCGCCTCTGCCGACCCGGCTGTAATGTGAATCTGATCTATCTTATTGAAAGCAGAGCACCTTCACAGACTCAAATGGAACCTGTTGCAGTTCCGTTTGAATCTGTTGTGCTCTAGTATCGTCCGGCGATATCCAACAGGGGAAATGGGACAGGCATGGCGGAAGTACAGGGAACAGCGCGGCTGGCGGTGGATGTGGGGGGAACATTTACCGATGTGGTTGTGGAACAGGACGGCACGCGTACTACGGCGAAGGTACTAACCACCAGTCACGCACCGGAAGAAGGCGTTCTGGAAGGCGTTGACGCGGCGCTCGAGGCGTCGGGGTTGGCGCTGGCGGAAATCGGCATCCTGATCCACGGTACGACGCTCGCGACCAACGCAATTATCGAGCGCAAGGGCGCGGTCACGGCGCTGATCACGACCGATGGCTTCCGCGATGTGCTCGATATCGCCTATGAAACGCGCTACGACCAGTACGACATTTTCCTCGACAAGATCGACCCGCTGGTGCCGCGCTACTTGCGTTTCACGGTGCCGGAACGCGTGTCGGTCAACGGGTCGGAACTGAAACCGCTGGATGAAGCCGCCGTTGAGGCGCTGCTGCCGAAGCTGGATGCGGAAGGCGTCACCAGTATCGCCGTGGGTTTCCTGCACAGCTATGTCGATGACAGTCACGAACAGCGAGTGCGTTCGATCATCGCGGCGAAGCGGCCGGACTGGACCGTTACCCTGTCCTCCGAGGTCTGCCCGGAAATCCGCGAATACGAACGCTTCACCACCGCGACGGCCAATGCCTATGTGCAGCCGCTGATGGCGCGCTACCTGACGCGGCTGAATACGGAACTGGATGCCCGCGGATTCGGCGGGGCGCTGTTCATGATGACTTCGGGCGGCGGGCTGACGACGCTGGAAACCGCCGTGCGCTTTCCCATCCGGCTGGTCGAATCCGGCCCGGCCGGCGGCGCGATCCTGGCGACCGGCGTGGCTAAAGCGACCGGCGTGGACAAGGCGCTGTCTTTCGACATGGGCGGCACCACGGCCAAAATCTGCCTGATCGAGGATTACACCCCTGAAGCCGGCCGCAGTTTCGAGGTGGATCGGCAGGCGCGCTTCCAGAAAGGCAGCGGATTGCCGCTGCGCATTCCGGTAATCGAGATGGTCGAAATCGGTGCTGGTGGTGGTTCCATTGCCAGTATCGATTCGCTGCAGCAGATCGCGGTCGGCCCGCAGAGTGCCGGGTCCGATCCGGGGCCCGCCTGTTACGGCCGTGGCGGCACCGCGCCGACCGTGACCGATGGCGATGTGACGCTGGGCCGTATCGATCCTGTCAGCTTTGCTGGCGGCAAGGTTTCGCTGTACCCGGAAAAATCGGTTGCGGCGTTGAAGGACAAGGTCGGCGATCCGCTGGGGCTCAGTGGTGAACTGGCGGGTTACGGCGTGATCGAAATGGTCGACGAGAATATGGCCAATGCCGCCCGCGTGCATTCGATTGAGCGCGGGAAGGTGATCGCCGATCATACCATCATCGCGTTCGGGGGCGCAGCACCACTGCATGCCTCGCGGCTGGCGGAAAAGCTGGCCATCGACCGGGTCATCGTGCCGACCAATGCCGGTGTGGGATCGGCTGTCGGCTTCCTGCGTGCGCCGATTGCCTATGAGGTCGTCCGCAGCCGCTACATGACCCTGCGGGAATTCGATGCGGGGCAGGCCAATGCGCTGCTGGATGCGATGCAGGCGGAAGCACTGTCGGTCGTGCGCGCCGGCGCGGGCGAAGCCGAACTGACGGAAAAACGCATCGCTTTCATGCGCTACATGGGGCAGGGGCATGAAATCGTCGTGCCGTTACCCAACCGGCAGCTGACGCGCGAAGACACCGCCATGCTGAAAGACGTCTATGACCGCGAATATCAGGCGCTGTATGGCCGCACGATCCCGGATGCGGATATCGAGGTGCTGACCTGGGCCATGACCATCAGCACCGGCGAGGCCGAGCAGGCATCGGTCGCGGACCTGCCGGATGTGGATGCGCCGGCACCGTCGGGGCAGCGCCCCGTCTTTGACCCCACCACCCAGTCCTTTGCCGATATCGCGCAATACCGCCGCGACGACCTGTCACCCGGCATGCGCGTTGCGGGCCCGGCGATAATCGCGGAAGATGAGACATCCACATTCGTTTCCGCCAGTTTCGACGCGCAAATTGATGCCTCCGGCTTCATTGTGATGGACCGGCGGGCGTAGAACGAAAACAACAAAACACCCGTATCCTGAGGGGGAATAGATGAAAATCAAAGACGTCCGCACGACCTTCCTGGAATTGCCGTTCCGGGTCATGCCGTCGCTGCAGGCCGGTTTCAACCGTCCGCGCCAGATTCTGGTGGTGGAGATCGAAACCGATTCGGGCCTCGTCGGCATGGGCTATCAGCTCTATCTGCGCGAAGGCTTCCGCACCACCAAAGCGGCGATCGACGAATTGATAACGCCGCGCATCATTGGCCGCGAGGCAACCGAGGTCGAGGGCATCTGGCACGACATCTGGCGCGTGACCTTCGCCGATGGGCGCGGCGGCGCGCCTTTGCTGGGGCTGTCGATTATTGATGTGGCGCTATGGGACCTGATCGGCCAGAAGGCCGGCATGCCGCTGCACAAGCTGTGGGGCACTTTCCGCACCGAGATCCCGGTCTATGGTTCGGGCTGCTGGCGCGGCATGGGTGGCGAGGGCATGGCCGAAAAGGCGCAGCGTTTCGTCTCCGAAGGCTACAAGGCGATCAAGATGCAGGTCGGCCATATCTGGACCGATGCCGAAGACATCGCCAATGTGAAGATGGTGCGTGATGCGGTCGGCCCGGAAATCGACATCATGGTCGATGTGAACATGGCCTGGACCGCCGACAAGGCGATCCTGATGGGTCGAAAGCTGGAGGAGTTCGAGATCTACTGGCTGGAAGAGCCGGTGATCCCGGATGATTTCTCCGGCTATTTCCGCATTGCCGACAAGCTGGACCTGCGCGTTGTTGGCGG
Organism: uncultured Alphaproteobacteria bacterium; assembly: GCA_943788635.1. Lineage (GTDB taxonomy): Bacteria > Pseudomonadota > Alphaproteobacteria > UBA8366 > MarineAlpha4-Bin1. The sequence goes on from CALSRA010000025.1 coordinate 58,387, forward strand.
CGAAAGCCACTTTACCCGCTACGATCTGAAGCCGTTCTTCGAGAACCCGAACCTGCCGATACTGCAGCCGGATGTCGTGCGCGGCGGGCTGACCGACCTGCGCAAGACCGCAGCCATCGCCGATACCTGGGGCATGCAGATCGCACCGCACCTGTATCCGGAACTGATGATCCATGTCGCGGCCTCGATCCCGAACGGGCTGATCCTGGAAAACATGGAATTCCTGGATGATCTGTGGGTCGATTGGGCCGCACCGGTGAACGGCATGATCACCGCCCCGGATACCCCGGGCCACGGGCTGCGCTTCAAGCCCGAAATCATGACGGATTGCGCGATCCAGTAGCTTGGATTCAAACGGTTTGTTTCGGGGCGGTGTGCATTGCATGCCGCCCCGGTTCATTTTAGTGTCCGGCCCGAAATGAGTTGAGTGATTTCAGTAAGTTGTGATTCTCTCGTTTGTGTTGAAGCAAATGAGGAGACACAACATGTGGACTGAGATCACCCGCCCGCAGTTTGATCGTTCGAGCCTTCGTTCCGCAAGCGACTTGACGGATAAGGAGTGGCGTTTGATTTCGCCATTATTGTCCCCGCCGCGTCGATTAGGCCGCCCGCGAACCACGGATTTTCGAGAAGTGGTGAATGGGATTTTTTATGTGGCGCGCACCGGTTGCCAATGGCGCATGGTGCCCCGGGAATTTCCGCCACGCAGTACGATCCAGCGATATTTTTACGCTTGGCGCTCGGATGGAACCTTGCACGTCATCAATCGCCAACTGGTGATGTCGATGCGGGAAACCTCTGGGCGCACGACCAGCCCGACCGCCGGGGTGATCGACAGCCAGACGGTGAAAACCACGGAAAGCGGCGGTGTTCGGGGCTATGACGCGGGAAAGAAGGTCAAAGGGCGCAAGCGTCATATCGTGACCGACACAGGCGGCTTTCTGGTCGCCGTCATGGTTCACGCCGCCGATATCCAGGATCGCGACGGCGCGCCCGCGCTGTTGGCGTCGATACGCCACGCCTTTCCCCGGTTGCGCCATGTTTTCGCCGATGGTGGTTACGCGGGACCGAAGTTGCGCGACGCGCTGGCCAAACTTGGGAAGTGGACCGTGCAGATCGTCAAGCGCTCCGACGCCGCCAAGGGGTTCGTATTGTTGCCCCGCCGCTGGGTGGTTGAGCGCACCTTCGCTTGGCTCGGTCGTAACCGCCGTCTCGCCAAAGATTTCGAGGAAACCATCGAAAGCGCGGAGGCATGGCTCCTGATCGCCAGCATTCAACTGCTCGCCCGACGATTGGCAAGAGCATGAAAACATGGATATCATTTCGAGTCAGACTCTTAGACAGGTGCGACCATGATCATTCGCGAAGACGACCTCACCGGCCCCGAAATCGCAGCATTGCTGCAGGCGCATCTCGACACGATGGCCCTGCACTCGCCGCCGGAAAGCATCCACGCGCTCGACCTCGACGCGCTGCGCGTGCCGGATGTGACCTTCTGGACGGTATGGGACGGGGCCGGACCTGCTCGGCTGCGGCGCGCTGAAGGAACTCGATGCGGGCCACGGCGAGATCAAATCGATGCATACCGCCGAACAGCACCGGGGCAGGGGCGTCGCCCGTCTGCTCGTCAAATATATCCTGCGCACGGCGCGCGATCGCGGCTACGCGCGGCTCAGCCTGGAAACCGGTTCAATGGAAGCCTTCGCGCCGGCGCGCGCGCTCTATGCGCGGTTCGGTTTTGTGGAGACGGGACCGTTTGGTGACTACGCAGAAGACCCGTTCAGCGCCTTTATGACGCTTGTCCTCTGACGCTCCGGACGCAAAAGGAACCCGGAAATGGTCTTTCCCTTCAGCGCAAGAGGGACATTCGACGTGACGATGGATGTCAGGGGAACGGGCGATAAGCCGTCATCCTTGGAGATGGCTACTCATGTCGCCGGGCTCGAACAGACGGTTATGGGTTGGCTGAAGACGAACGGGGCGTTGGATATCCGCCAAACCGCCGATGGCGTAACCTTCAGGGGGCGGCAGTTTAGATGGAATTTCCTGGCCGAAAACCTTCTGCTAGGCATAACTTTCGGCCGCATCGAAATTACCCCGGTCGAGCAGGGAGTCCGCGTCTTCTGGCATATGCGCTGGACGTATTACGCGATTGCCTCATTGCTGTTTTTTGCGATTTTCTTTTTCTGGATACCGTTATCCGGCGCGCCGGAAGGACAACTCACCTACAAGCTGGTAATGGGCGTCATGTTCGGGAACGCGGCTTTCTGGGTATTTCTCAGCATCGTCAACTATGCCCTGTTTCTAAAGATCGGCTTTCCGCAGCGGCTGAAAAGCTTCTTCCGCTGGCGGCTGGGCGGAACTATCTGCAAGGAAGGGGCCAGATGAGGATGTGGCCCAAAAAGTGAATAATCTGTTCAGGTACCTGGTTGCTGGTACTTTTTTTGATCGTCTATAATTTTCCTGAAAAAGATATCGATCTCGATGCGAAACTGACACCTGTCAGCTGCATTGACGAAAATGCAGTCCTTGTAACGAAAAACGATCCGCTCTTTCAGTATGAGGTCGGTAAATCTCCCGTCAGGGTCGAGAGAACGGCTTACTTTCGGTATGTAACCGGGAAAGACCCGGTCAGAATCGAGAATGGTCCGGAACCTGATGGGGGCTGGCGACAGGGCAGAAAGAACAATCAGCCTCTAAAATGTCCCGCCAACCGTTATCGTCCTCTCGTCATAGAGGACAGTTCGACATCCAAGTATTTTGCATTTCGGGGCGGTTGTGACTTCTAACCAGCGGAAGGTTTCTGTCGTCGGACGGGATGGATTCTTAACGAGGCCTGCGAAGTCGAATCTGTCATCGCGTTACCCGAGGAGAATTTGTTGCATGTTGAGGAGCAGCTGAAATGCTTTTCATGTGGTTGTGGCTGTTACACGCGGGAACTGGCGTATTTTGCAAACGGCACAATATATTTTCATGTTACGGGCTTTCCGATTCCCGAAAAAAAGGCGCGGATTGTTTGAAGTCGTGACCAATGCGGACGGAACTTTCGCCTGGCGGCAAAGAATAAGGGGCCGCATCGAACCCCCGCTGGTCTTCTCACCATCCGGTTGCAAGGTTGCTTACTACGAAGTGTCGTATCTGGGAAACGAACTTGTTATCCAAGACCTCTGCGGGGATGGGGGATGACCGGTCTTTGAATGAGTGTCGCAATGGACTGACGGAAACCAAGTCAGATAGCGTCTCGCGAATCCAGATTCGGACTCGGGTTTTCGTACCCGTTCGAGAATAACGTTGCGGACTTGCGCAACACCTTCATGACGCTCGTTTGCTGATCCTCCGGACGTTAAAGGAAATCGGAAACGGTTATGCCGTTCATCGGAATTGCCTTGGTGTTTGTTGCGATCGGCAATTATATCCTCTTTCCCAAGTTAGGCTTTCCGCAACGGCTCAGGAGCTTCTTTCGCTGCTGATTGAGCGGAACAACAGTCAGGGGTAATGGTAGAGAGCGCGCATTGCATTTTTTAACAGGGCTAAACAGGACCGTCGGCAACAGTGTATCCCTTTAGTGTAACGGATTCGTTCGATATCGCCGCCTATGGCGAACCCGAGCCTTATGCGGCTAAAATTACGGGTGAAATTCTTGAGTTCCTGGAGAAACAGCGGGCCCGGAATATTACCTTTCAGGGGGGCCAGTATACCTTCCAGGGCTTCTTGAATCTGTCAGCGGATCACAACAACTGCATACACGGTATCAGTATCGGGCGAGTATCGATCGTTCGGCATGGCGACGTCCTTCGTATCGCATGGCATTTGCGCTACACTTATTGGGCCGCTTCAATTGCCATTCTCTTTGGTATCTTTTTTCTTATTCCCGCATCGGGTGTCACTGATTCCTCCACTCTTTTTCATCTGTTTCTGGGAGTCTTGTGCTTCTGGCTGTGTACAAATGTCCTGGGCTATCTGACATTTCGGAAACTCGGATTTCCTGCCCGACTGAAAGAGTTCGTGCGTGGGCGGTCCAGCGGCAGGGCGCGGGTCGTTGAATAGGTTTTCGAATAACGCCTGCCTTCCCGGCTTCGGTCTCGTTGACGGATAAGGTGCGGAAAACGGCGCTTTGGCGGATCTGGATACCGTTTTCAGAGGATGTTCTCAGACAACGGTTAACGCATATTTAACCATTCCGATGGTTAATGAGTTCAGCGTTTTCCGATCATGTCATGATCACAGCTCGGTTGATTGCGATGCAAAGATACGCGCGCTGTTTGCGGTTCCTGCTTCTTTTGGGCAGTGGAATCGTTGTGGCTGCCTGCGGCACCACCTGGGCGCCGGAACCCGCGTTGCTGGACGAGACGGAGCCCCTGGAAATGTCAGTCCGGGGCGGCATTAACCCGGTGTCCGAAGCCGTTGAAGTGGTTTCCCCGCGACCCAAGGATAAGCCCTCGGTTCCGCCGACAATCAATCCCGGCCTGGCAACCGGCGATGAAACCGACCACAACCGCAAGTCAGTCGCGCTCACCGCCAAGACACTGCTTGGTCTTTCCGAGCGGGAGGTTGCTGTATTGCTGGGGCCGGCGAAAGAGACGTTTGTCGTGCCGCCATCGCGAATCCTCGAATACCGTTTTCCGGACTGCGATGTCACCCTGTACCTGTATGCGAACCTGATGACGCGGGATTACGCGGTGCTGCATATGGAATCGAATCCGCACCGGACCCAATCGGAAGCAAAACCGGTCTGTACCGCAAGGATATCCCACCCGCCGCCAGCGGAAGAGGCGATGTAAATGACCTGGGCCGGACTGCACTTCCAATTGCGTGTTGCGCCATTCCTGGCGGCGTCGCTCGGTGCGTTTGGCCGTTTGTGTCTGAAAGGCTTCGATCGGGCCTGCAGAAAGCGCGAACAGGCGGTGACCGCACCACGGTTGGCGACCCGCCTTTTCGCGATGCTGCCGGACCGGCACAGCCTGACGGCAAAGATCCTGCTGGCGGGTGTGGTATTCGCGCTTGTTCCGGTCATAATCTACGACCGGCTTTGCGAGGCGGAGCGAGGCAAATCCGATTTGCTGTATCAAACAGCCCGGGAGCAGGGCCGCCTGATTACGACCCATCTTGCGCCAATGTTTCGCGATGGCCCCAAAAGCCTGCCGCAGATTGATAAAGCGCTGGCGGAACTCGCCGGCGACAGCCTGAATATCCGCATCCTGTTCCGCCTTGATGCGGCGCCGGGCAATGCCGGATTTTACTATGTTGCCGCCAATCCGGCGCTGGATGGCGATTACCTGCAGTCCGAAATCGACAAGCTGAGCGCGCTGGGCGTGCTGTCGCGGCTCACTGAATCGTGCAGCAGCGACGAGACCATTGGCGCGCGGCATTCCCTGGCGGACGGTCTGCAGCAACTGATTACGGCGGTCATTCCCTATGCGACGGCAACGGGCTGTTGGGCCGTGGTCACGTCCTATTCCGGTCAGGCGTTTCTGGGATCATCATTTGGTCGGCCATACTGGCAGTCGCCGGAAATCCAGTTTGCCAGTGTGCTGTATTTTTCGGCGGCGATCCTGACAATCATCATCCTGTTGCGCATCCGGGCGGGACTGCGGACTTTCCGGGAAACGGCCATGTCGACGGGGCGCAGGGGGGCTGCGGGAAGCTTTGCAGCCGCGAACGAAAATCCGGATCTGCGCAGCGTGGCCGAGGCTTTCGACGAAATGGTGCAGCGGATCGGCCTGCTGTCCTTCGCCGTTGAACGCAGTCCAATCGCTATCTCCGTTGCGGATCGTGACTGGCACGTCGCCTATGCAAACCCGGCTTGCCAGATCCTGTCGGGATACCGTCAGGAAGACCTCATTGGCAAAGACCTGCGACGCAACGGGTTCCAGAGCCAGGGCGATATTTCCTGGGATGAAATCTGTTCGCAGGTGGAACGCGGCGAAACCTGGCATGGCCAGGTCCAGCGGCGCAAACCCGATGGCCGTGTCCTGTGGGCCGACGTGTCACTGTATCGATTGTCGCGTGACGGGCAGCGGGCGGATCATTTCGTCTGCCTGCAGGAAGACATTACCGAACGCCAGCAGCTTCTGAATCGTCTGGTCTCCGAGAAGGAAAAGGCGCAGGCGCTGAATCAGGTAAAGTCCAATTTCATCGCGCATATGAGTCATGAATTCCGCACCCCGCTGAACGCAATCATCGGGTTTTCCGAAGTTATTTCCAAAGAACTATACGGCCAATGCGATACGCCGCGTTACGTGGCCTATGCGGGACATATACACAATAGCGGCCAGCACCTTCTGTCGCTCATCAACGATATTCTCGACCTTTCCAAACTGGAATCGGGCAAGGAAACGCTGCATCTCGAAGCCTTGGACCTGGCGGCGCTGATTGACGACATGGCAGGGCTCGTGGTGCCGCAGGCCGAAGCCGCGCAAGTTACCCTGACCATCGATTGCCGCCTCGGCGGACAGCGCGTTCACGCCGACGAACGGGCGGTCAAGCAGGTGCTTCTCAACCTGTTGTCGAATGGAATCAAATTTACGCCGGCGGGCGGAACGGTGACGGGGACCGCGGAACGATTGTCCGGGGGCCGCATCCGCCTGGCGGTTGCCGATACCGGCTGCGGTATTGCGGCGGATGAAATTCCAAAAATCTGCGAACCCTACGAGCGCGCGAATAACGCCGAAACCCGCGTTACGACAGGGACCGGCCTGGGGCTTCCAATCGTCAAGCGGCTGGTGGAATTGCAGAATGGCGTCTTCACGATTACCAGCACCGTCGGTGAAGGCACAAAGGTTGAGGTCATCCTGCCCGCGGCAGCCGCTTAACCCACTTCGATCGGTAGTGATTCGTCCTTTGCCCATTGGCTCATCGAGTCGTCATAGACGGTGACATCCCGGTAGCCCAGTTGGTGCAGCAGGAAGGCGTCCAGCGTGGCCGCGATGCCGCCGCCGCAATAGACGATCACCCGGTCATCCGGATCTGCGGCGCAAATGTCCTCGAACACTTTTGCGACCTCATCCGCCGGGCGGAAGGTGTTGTCGGCGGGATTCAGCAGGCTGGCCGCGGGGATATTGACACTGCCGGGAACCCGGCCTGCGCGGCCGTAGCGGGCGTTCTCCCCGCTGTGCAGATCGGCGCCCAGTGCATTGATCGTGCAGGTCGCCGGCGCGCCGATGGCGTCCTTTACCTCGTCCTTGCCGGTAAACAACCCGCGTCGCGGCTTCGCCGTGAAATCGCCCGGTTCCGGCGTCGTGGCCGGCGTGGTTGAAACCGCGCGCCCCTCGGCGGTCCATTTCTGGAAGCCGCCGTTCAGCAGGGCGGCATTGTCGAACCCGAAAGCGCGCAGCATCCACCAGATACGCGTCGCCCATTGTGCGTTGGCGGTGGAATACAGGACCACCCGTGTGTCGCTGCCGACGCCGTGTTTCGCAATGGCGGCGGCGAAATGATCGGCGGAGGGCAGGGTGAAGCTGTAGGGAGAATCGGTTTTGGACAACTCCCCCTGCAGGTCCAGGAAACCCGAGCCGGGGATATGCCCCTTGTCATAATCCTCACGCCCGCTCTTGACCCTGTAAGGCTTGCCCGGCGCTGCCTCGTCATAGAGCAGATGCACGGTGCAGTCGAAAACCAGCAGATTGGCGTCGTTCAGATGCGCTTCCAGCCAGTCGGTTTCGACGATGGCGTCCGGGTATCGATACGCTGTCATGGTAGCCCCCTGTTTTCCACGGCCCTGCCCAGCGGGCCGATATTCAGTCTAGCAGCGGATCAATATGGATCAAATCAGTTCGGTGACGCATGGAGTGTGCGAAAAAAAGGAAAATAATCATTAAATGTTGCAAAACAGACAATAATCCTATATGATAAAAAGCCTACTTTTAAGTGGAGGTAACGATGCCATCGCTCAAACCGCGATACGAAAAGTTCTGCCAGTATTACATCAATTACCCGAATGCGACGGATGCGGCGCGTTATGCGGGATATGCGCCCCGGAATTGCCGGCAACAGGGCAGCCGCCTGCTTGCCGATGAACGGATTGTCGCGCGGATCAGCGCCTTGCGTGCCGGGGTCGCGCGCGGCCACTGCATGAATACCGAACAGCTTATGGGCAAGCTCGAAAATGTCTTTCAGCGGGCCATGAGTGACCATAACTGGAACGCGGCGAACCGGGCGATTGCCATGCAGGCGCAGCTGGGCGGGCTGTTGCCGGAAACGCGCCGGAACCAGCATGCGGGCGACGCGGCGGAACCTGCTCAACCGTCTGTTAACGGCGATATCCTGCCGTTTCAGACCTCATAATGTAGACAAATGTAGACATTTTTCGCCCGATTCAGCCATGTTTGTCATGAATACAAAGACTTAGCCTGAATGAATCGACCAAATAACGCGTAAATCGGGTGCAAACTGTCCTGTGACGGCGTGAGAAACGTGTCAGTCGGGTCGTTTGCCGAGCGGATAGATCCGGTTGACATGCCCCATCTTGCGGCCGGGCCGGGCCTCATTCTTGCCGTAAAGGTGCAGATGGGCACCCGGTTCGGTCAGGATGGCGGGCCAGCTATCGGCTTCGTCGCCGATCAGGTTGGTCATGATGGCGTCGCCGTGCCGGGTGGTGGCGCCAAGTGGTAACCCGCAGACCGCGCGGACAAATTGTTCGAACTGGCTGGTGGCACAGCCGTCCATCGTCCAGTGACCGGAATTATGCGGTCGCGGGGCGATTTCATTGGCCAGTAGTTGACCGTCCCGGGTGACAAAGAATTCAACCGCCAGCAGGCCGACGAGATCGAGCGCGAGGGCGAGGCGTTCCGCCATCTCCTGTGCTTCGGTGGCGAGCGCGGTGGGTATGCCCGCCGGTATAAGGCTGGTCTTGAGGATATGGTTCTCGTGCCGGTTCTCGGCAGGGTCGAAAACCGCCATTGTTCCGTCTGGTCCTCTGGCAACAATGACCGAGAGTTCCCGTTCGAAATCGATCCAGCCTTCAAGTACGCAGCGGGCGCCGCCGACGGACGCAAAGGCTTCGGCGGGGTCCATATCCGGGCGGATCATCACCTGGCCCTTGCCGTCATAGCCCAGTCGCGCGGTCTTCAGCACGGCCGGTCGACCGATCTGGTCCAGCGCCACGTGCAGTTCGTCAACCGTCTCCACCTCCGCATAGGGGGCGGTTGGCACGCCGGCATTGTTCAGGAAGGCTTTCTCGACAATGCGGTCCTGCGCGACCTCCAGCGATTTTGCCGATGGCCGCACAGGGACGTGTTCTGCGAGCCGTCGTGCGGTGTCGACCGGGACGTTTTCAAACTCGAAAGTGATGACATCGACAGCAGCGGCGAAGGCGTCCAGCGCCGCCATGTCATCGTAAGGCGCGTTGGTTTCTGCGGCGGCGACCAGCGCGGCGGGCCCGCCCGGAACCGGGTCGAATATGTGGCAACGATAGCCAAGCTGACCGGCGGCCAGCGCGGTCATGCGGCCAAGTTGCCCGCCACCCAGAATACCGATTGTCCTACCCGGAGGAAGGGTGATTCCAGCCTTATCAGCCATCGCTGGGCGAATCAGCGACGTTTGCCGTCTGCTTGGCGCGCCAGGCATCAAGCCGTTCCGCCAGTGCGGCATCGTTCAAGGCCAGCACCGCCGCAGCCAGCAGGGCGGCATTGGTTGCCCCCGCCCGGCCGATGGCGAGCGTGCCGACGGGAATGCCGCCGGGCATCTGGGCAATCGACAACAGGCTGTCCATACCGCTTAGCGCCTTGCTTTCCACCGGAACGCCGAAAACGGGAAGGGGGGTCAGGGCCGCGGTCATGCCCGGCAGATGGGCGGCGCCGCCAGCGCCTGCGATAATGACCTGTAACCCGCGCTGTTTGGCGCTTTCGGCGTAATCGACCAGGCGTTTGGGCGTCCTGTGCGCGGATACGATCCGCGCCTCATGCGCGATCTCCAGGGCGGTCAGGACCTCGGTGGCGTGACGCATGGTTTCCCAGTCGGACTGGCTGCCCATGATGATGCCGACGCAGGCTTGTTCGGACATGTTGCTTCCATTGCTAGGCGCCGCACGCTGCGGTCGCGGAAACAGCGGAGTATAGAAATCCGGTTCGCGGGCGCAAGGGCGCAATGCCCAAAGAATCGATCTGACGTGAATTTCGCCAATAATTCGCTAATTTCGCCGATTTCGGCTATTCTTTACCGGATATTCAGGAGTTGTCTTTGGCGCAGATCACATGTGGCGAGGCATGTCATGAAGGTAGAAGAAGCACCACCGATCCAGCCCACACGGCAGGTCGGTATTGGCCGGTCGATCCCGGCGCCGCATTCGACCGGATCCTCCCGTGACGAAGGCGGCGGTCAGCGCGAGGAACCGGAAACACCGCAGGATGTTGCTGCGGTGCATGGCGTTGACGAGGACGACCTGACCCCGGGCGTGCGCGTCGCCATGGATGACCTGATTACCGAAGTCGCAACGCTGCGCGAGGCGCTGGCGCTGAGCAACCGGCGGGTCGATTATCTGAACACCCTGGCCGACCAGGACCCGTTATCGGCGACATTGCACCGCCGGGCATTCGTGCGCGAACTCTCGAAAGCCCTGACGATCGCGCAACGGGGCGAAACCACCAGCGCCCTGGTCTTCCTTGAAATCGAAACCCTGAAGGATGTCAATGTTCTGCACGGGATGGCGGCTGGCGATGCGGTGATCGAACATGTTGCCGGCATCCTGCTGTCCCGGCTGGGCGAGGGCAGCGCGGTCGGACGTCTTGGCGGCGCGGCATTCGGGCTTATTCTGGTGGGCGATACACTGGACGAGGCGCGCAGCCGCGGCAATATGCTGGCGGCGGCGGTATCCGCACAGCCGCTGTACTGGGAAGGCCATGAAATCTGGCTGACGCTGCGCTTTGGCGTGCATCCGCTGCTGTTGGACGAAGACGCGAATGCAGCCATGAATGCGACCGACCGGGACCTGCGCCACGCTGCAACGGTCGGGCCGGAAAACACGGGCGGTGCCGGAAGCTGATTGCCCGCCGGCTGCTTTTCAGGCGATTATGTCAGGATGCAGTTCGTCTTCGATCCGCGCCATCATGTCTTTCAGACCGAGTTTGCGTTTTTTAAGGCGCTGCAACTGCAGTTGGTCAAAGGGTGCCTTTTCGACGAGCCGCGCAATCACATCGTCAAGATCGCGATGTTCGGTGCGCAACTGCTCAAGGCGGCCTTGCAGTTCGGCCAGTTCGTCATCGGATTCTGTCATGCTGGTTCGATACGTTTTCTGAATTAGGGAGTATTTTATCAGAAGGTGGTGGGTTGCTACACCAGCAATCCACATCATCTTGCTGATTGTTCAAGGAGTATGGGGATGGGCGACAAAAAGCGAATCGGAATTCTGACCAGCGGCGGCGATTGTGCCGGGTTGAATGCCCTGTTGCGGGCCGTCGTGCACCGTGCCGCGGGCTATGGCTGGGAAGTTTACGGGATTGCGGAAGGGACGCTGGGGCTGATGGAATCGCCCCCGCGCGCGGAATTGCTCGACCCCGCGACCTTCGATGGCACGATCATGCGCCGGGGCGGCACGATTCTCGGCACCACCAACACCGGCAACCCGTTTGCCTTTCCACAGCTCGACGGCGACCCCATTGACCGTTCGGAAGAGGTCATCGCGAATTATCGCTCGCTCGGGCTGGACGCGCTGATCGGGATTGGCGGCGACGGCAGCCTTGCGATCCTGAACCGATTGGCGAAACAGGGCGGTATCAATTTCGTCGGCGTTCCCAAGACCATCGACAATGATATCGGCGTTACGGAAATTTCCGTCGGTTACGATACCGCCGTGGCGGTCGCCACCGAGGCGCTGGACCGGCTGCAACCGACGGCGGCGAGCCACCGTCGGGTCATGATCCTCGAGGTTATGGGCCGTGATGCGGGCCATATCGCCCTGAATGCGGGGATCGCCGGCGGGGCGGATGTGATCCTCATTCCGGAAATCCCGTACCGGATGGAACATGTCGTCCGCAAGATTCGAGGCCTATACGATTCCGGGCGTAATTTTGCCCTTGTCGTCGTGGCAGAAGCCGTGCCGAACGAATCGGGCAACCGGATCGTTCAGAAGTATGCCGGCGGTCAGTCCCGCTATGGCGGCGTTGGGCATTTTCTGGGCGACCGTCTTGCCGAAACCACACATGCGGAAATCCGCGTCACGGTGCTGGGGCATGTGCAGCGCGGGGCGGCGCCGAACGCGCGGGACCGGCTGATGGCCTCTGTCTTCGGGGTGCATGCCGTGGACCTGATCGAAAAGGGGCAGTTCGGGCGGGTCGTCGCCTGGCGGGACCGGCATGTGGTCGATTTCGATATTGACGACGCCGTCGCGGCGCCGGCGGTGGTAGATATCGATGGTCCAATCGTGCGGACCGCGCGTGGCCTTGGTATCTGTCTCGGCGACCAGTGACTAACGGCGCGCCGCAGGACCAGAATCCGTTCTGGCGATTTTCGCTGGCTCTCTACGGCCATGACGGTGTCGCAGCCGCCTGCCTGCGCCTGCAGGACCAGTGCGGGCTGGACGTTAACCTGCTGCTGTATTGCGGCTGGGCCGCGCAGTGCGGCGTGGCGCTCAACGAGGCGCAGCTGGCGCGGCTTGCTGCGCAGACGCAGGCCTGGCGCGAAGAGGTCGTGTACCCGTTGCGGTCGGTCCGGCGGGCGCTGAAGCAGGGCGTGACACCGGTCGAATTGCCGGACAGTGACGCACTGCGCGATGCGGTTAAGCAAATGGAGCTAAAGGCGGAATTTCTGCTGCAGCAGGCGCTGTGGCGGGGGTTTCCGTTAGCGGCCGATTCCGGCAATTCGGATACCGGCGGCCTGGCGCTTGCCAATCTGGAGCGCTATGCGGCGCATGCCGGTGTTTTGGTGATAGATTCCCTGCAGGCGGACATACGGCAGGTTGCTGCTGCCGTCAGCGTTGTTTCGGTCGCCTGACGGCACGGACCGGTTTGCTGCCATCGGTGGGCGCTTCGCCCCAACGGCGGACTTTTCCGGTGTCGAGTCCGAACAGATCCAGCACCCGGCCGACCGAGTGATTGACGATGTCGTCGATGGTCTTCGGCAAGGCATAGAAACCGGGTACGGGCGGGGCGATGATCGCGCCCATGTCGCTCAGCGCCAGCATGTTGCGCAGATGACCGGAATGCAGCGGCGTTTCCCGCAGCATCAGCACAAGCCGCCGGCGCTCCTTCAACGCGACATCCGCCGCACGGGTCAACAAGGTGGCGGTCGTTCCTGTCGCAATTTCGGACATCGACCGTATCGAACAGGGCGCGATGAGCATGCCCGCATTGGCAAAGGACCCGCTGGCGATTGCCGCGCCGATATCCGAATCAGCATAGACGACATCGGCCAGATCGTGCAGCGCGGCCAATTTCATGTCGGTTTCGCAGGCCAGCGTTATTTCGGCAGCCTTGCTCACGACAAGGTGACTTTCGACACCGGCAATCTGCTGAATCGCCTGTAGGGTACGGATTCCGTATATCGCGCCGGAAGCGCCGGAAATGCCAACGATAAGGCGAATCGTTTTGTCTTTTTCGTTGCCGCTCATGACGCTGTCTGTTCCTGTCAAAATACTGACAACCTAGGGGAAAAAAGCTAAGATTGCTTTACTCAATCTTCAGCTATTGGGGGCCAAGGTAATGGCCGGGTAGATTTACAGCAAGGGAGACGAAGATGACCGGATTCCAGACGCAAGAAGGTATCTCCGCAGGAAAGTCCGCTGAACCCCGAGTAGCCTCGCTGAAACAGAAACATGCAACGCTCGAAACTGCGTTGGACCACGAAAACAGTCGCCCCCTTCCGGATTCAAAAACCGTTATTGATCTGAAACGGGAGAAACTGGCGATCAAGGATGAGCTGGAGCGTCTGACGCATATCTGAGCGTGTAACGCTGGATTGACGTCCCGCAATCCGGTCAATCGGACCGGATTGCACCAGGGATTTCGTAACCTCAGCCGGTAACGGTTGGGGGTGGGTATTGCTTTATCCCGGCAAAAGCCCGTAATAATTCAGTCATGATTTCAGTAGATGAAGCGATCACCCATCGCCGGTCTGTCCGCGCGTTTTTGCCGGACCCGGTTTCCCGCGAAACCATTGAACATATCCTCGCCGTGGCCAGCCGCGCGCCGAGCGGTACCAATACACAGCCCTGGAAAGCCAATGTCGTGACCGGTGCGGCACGGAAGCGGCTGTCGAAGGCGATTCTTGACGAGTTCATGGAGGATCCGACGGCGAACCAGCACGAACGGCTGTACTACATGGAAAAATGGCGCGAGCCGTATGTGACGCGCCGCCGCAAGGTCGGTTGGGACATGTATGGGCTGGTCGGTGTCACCCGCGAAGACAAGGAAGGGATGCGCGACCAGACCGCGCGGAATTACAAATTCTTCGATGCACCGGTCGGAATCATTTTCACGATTGACCAGGACATGCATTGGGGCAGTTGGCTGGATTACGGCATGTTCCTGGAAAACGTCATGCTGGCGGCACGGGGGCAGGGGCTGGAAACCTGCCCGCAGGCGGCCTTTGCCGGTTACCACAAGGTGGTGCGGCGCGTGCTGGGCATTCCTGATTCCGAGGCCATTGTTTGTGGCATGGCATTGGGCAAGGAAGATACGTCCGCCGTCATCAACAAGTTGGAAACGGTTCGCGAGCCCGTGGCTGATTTCACCATTTTCCACGAAGACTGAGGGGCAGGTCTGGTATGGCCGGCCCTCTTTCCGGTTATCGAATCCTCGACCTGACGACGGTACTGATGGGCCCTGCGGCGACGCAGATTCTTGCCGATATGGGTGCCGACGTGGTCAAGGTCGAAACGGCTGACGGCGACGTCATTCGCAGCGTCATGCCGGCCCGGAACTCGGGCATGGGCGCGGCATTCCTGAACAGCAACCGGGGCAAGCGAAGCATTGTCCTGGACCTTAAAAACCCGGATGGCCGGGCCGCATTCCTGAAGCTGGTCGAAAGCGCGGATGCGCTGGTGTATTCGCTTCGCCCGGGGACAATGGAAGGGCTCGATCTGGGGTATGACATATGCCGCGCGGCAAAACCGGACCTGGTCTATTGCGGGGCGTATGGCTTTCACGAGGATGGCCCCTATGCCGGACAGCCCGCCTATGATGACGTGATCCAGAGCGCATCCGGCATGGCGGCGATTCAGGCATTCACGACCGGTGAACCACGCTACATGCCGTCGGTCATGGCGGACAAGATTGTCGGGCTAACCGTGGTGTATTCGCTGTCCATGGCGCTGTTGCACCGAGAGCGCACGGGTGAGGGCCAGCGCGTCGATGTGCCCATGTTCGAAACGATGGTGCAGTTCAATTTAATTGAGCACACCGCCGGCATGCAATTCGTGCCGCCCGAAGGCGCGCCGGGCTATGTGCGGATGCAGTCGGAGCATCGCCGCCCCTACAAGACGGCGGACGGATATGTCGCGGCGCTGCCCTATACCAAGCGGCATTGGCAGCGTTTCTTCGACGTTGTCGGCATACCGGAAATGATCGACGATCCGCGCGTGACCGATTCCGCATTGCGCAGCCGTAAGGTCGGTGAGCTGTACGCGAAAGTGACCCCGGCGCTGGCGACATGGAAAACGGCTGACATTCTGCAGGCATTGCGGGATGCGGATATTCCCTGTGGTCCGATGAATCGGCTGGAAGACCTGCCGGAAGACCCACATATCAAGGCGACAGGGTTCCTGAAGGAAGTCGAACATCCGACGGAAGGGACGCTGCTGCAGGCTGATGTGCCGATCCGCTTTTCGGCTTCACCGCCCAGTCCCGGGGGCCCCGCACCCCGATTGGGGGAACATAGTGTGGACGTGCTGATCGAAGCAGGATTCGATCAGGCTTCCGTCGAGGCACTGATTGCTTCAGGCGCGATTATCGACGGGCGTTAGCCGCTATTGGCTTGTTCCCGCAGGACGAATTTTTGCACCTTGCCCGTAGAGGTTTTTGGCAAAGGCCCAAAGACGACATGCTTGGGTGCCTTGAAATGCGCCATGTTGTCCCGGCAGAAGCTGATCAGTTCAGGTTCAGTTGCCGCCTGTCCCTGACGCAGGGTAACGAAGGCGCAGGGCACTTCGCCCCATTTGTCATCCGCCTTGGCGACGACAGCAACGTCCAGAACGGCGGGATGTTTGTAGAGGACCGTTTCGACCTCGATGGTCGAAATATTCTCGCCACCGGAAATAATGATGTCCTTTGAACGGTCTTTCAGTTCGATATAGCCGTCGGCATGCCATACGCCGAGGTCGCCGGTATGAAACCAGCCGCCTTCGAAGGCTTCTGCCGTCGCTTCCGGATTCTTCAGGTAGCCCTTCATCAGCACATTTCCGCGCATATGGACTTCGCCCAACGTCTCGCCGTCGCGTGGTACCGGCTGCCCGGTATCGGTATTCACGATGATCAGGTCTTCCAGGACCGGGTAGGCCACACCCTGGCGCGACTTCAGCCGGGCGCGTTCCTCGACCGGCAGGGCATCCCATTCGGGATGCCAGGCGCAAACGACACTGGGACCATAGCATTCGGTCAGGCCGTAGACATGGGTCACGCGGTATCCCGTTTCCTCCATTGCCTGCAACACGGTTGGCGGTGGTGGCGCACCGGCGGTCATGACATTGACGATGCCGGGCAGGGGGCGCCGCTCCGTATCTGTTGCATTGACCAGCATGCTCATGACGATGGGCGCACCGCAAATATGGGTGACACTGTGTTCGGCGATTGACTGGTACATCGCCCCGGCCTCGACCCGCCGCAGGCAGATGCTGGTGCCGCCAACCGCTGCCAGAGTCCACGGAAAGCACCAGCCATTGCAGTGAAACATTGGCAGGGTCCAGAGATACACTGGCTGTTGTGGCAGGCTCCAGGACAATACGTTGCCCAGTGCCAGCAGATAGGCGCCGCGATGGTGATAGACGACGCCTTTTGGGTCCGCCGTGGTGCCCGATGTGTAGCAGAGCGACAGGGACTCCCATTCGTCTTCCGGCATGGACCAGTCAAAATCGGGATCGCCGGTCGCAAGGAACGCTTCATATTCCATGTTGCCGAAAGCAGTGCCGTCGCTGAACGCCGGATCCTCGATATCGATGACCAGCGGCGGGTTCTCGATCTGTGCAAGGGCGGTATTGACAGTTGCGGCATATTCCCGATCAGCGATCAGGATCTTCGCGCCCCCGTGCCCCAGAATAAAGGCAATGGTATCGGCATCAAGCCGCGTATTCAGGGCGTTGAGGACCGCACCGGCCATCGGGACCCCGAAATGGGCATCGAACAGGGCGGGTATGTTGGGCGCCATTATGGCGACGGTATCGCCCTTGCGGATGCCGTGCTGGTGCAAGGCACCGGCTAGCCGTCGGGCGCGCGTATAGGCTTCGGCCCAGCCATAGGAGACATCGCCGTAAACGACCGCAGGGTGGGCCGGAAAGACTGCGGCGGCGCGCCGCATGAAGCTCAGGGGCGTGAGCGGCGTATGGTTGGCAGTATTGCGGGATAATTCTTCGGTCATGCCAGGCTGTCCTTGGTCTTTCGCTCGGGGCGCGGAAGCTTATAATCCCGCCAGATTATCCCGTATGGAACCGGCAGGGGACAAGCATGTCAGGCGCTTTCAACGAAGTTTATCAGTACTCGCTCAAGGACCCTCAGGGTTTTTGGGGCGAAGCGGCCGAAGCACTGTCCTGGTATCGGAAATGGGACACGGTCTTCAGCGGGGACAGCGCGACGACCTATCGATGGTTTGCGGGGGCAGAGTGCAATACCTGCTACAACGCCGTCGACCGTCATGTCGAGGCAGGGCGCGGCGAACAGCCGGCCATCATTTATGACAGCCCGATTACCGGGGTTATCCGCACGATCACCTATCGCGAGTTGCAGGACGATGTCGCCCGGTTCGCCGGCGTGCTGCGGGGGCTTGGGATCGACAAGGGCGACCGGGTCATCCTCTATATGCCGATGGTTCCGCAGACGGCGGTCGCCATGCTGGCCTGTGCACGGATCGGCGCGGTCCACTCAGTGGTCTTCGGCGGATTCGCGGCCAATGAACTGGCGACGCGGCTGACTGATTCCACGCCGAAAGCCATTGTCACGGCGTCCTGCGGGATCGAACCGGGGCGGATCATTCCCTATATGCCGATGGTCAACGAGGCGCTGCGTCTGTCGCCGCACAAGGTGGATAGCGTGGTCGTGCTGCAGCGCGAGCAGCAGACGGCGGAACTGACCCCGGGGCGGGACCATGACTGGGATCTGGCCATGTCCACGGCATCGCCGGTTGATTGCGTTCCGGTGAAGGCGACGGACCCGCTTTATATTCTCTACACCTCCGGTACCACCGGGTCGCCAAAGGGCGTGGTGCGCGACAATGGCGGCCATATGGTGGCGCTGCACTGGTCGATGAAGAATGTCTACGGCATGACGCCGGGCGAAGTGTATTGGGCCGCTTCCGATGTCGGCTGGGTCGTTGGCCATTCCTATATCGTTTACGCGCCGCTGTTGTACGGCTGCACGACTGTTCTGTTCGAGGGCAAGCCGGTGGGGACGCCGGATGCCGGCACGTTCTGGCGGGTCATTTCGCAGCACAAGGTCGCGGCCATGTTCACGGCGCCAACGGCCTTCCGCGCGATCAAACGGGAGGACCCCGAGGGGAAATTCCTCAAGCAGTACGACATGAGCAATTTCCGCACACTGTTCCTGGCTGGCGAGCGGACGGATCCGGATACGCTGCACTGGGCGCAGGATCATGTGAAAACACCGGTCATTGATCACTGGTGGCAGACCGAGACCGGTTGGCCGATGGCCGCGAACTGTGTCGGGATTGAATTACTGCCGGTAAAGGACGGATCCCCGACAAGGCCAGTTCCCGGTTATGAAATCCATGTGCTCGATCTCGCGGGCAATGAAGTGCCGCGTGGCGAGATGGGGGCTATCTGCGTCAAACTGCCAATGCCGCCCAGCAGTCTGCCGACCCTGTGGAACGCGGAAGAACGCTTCCTGGACGCTTACATGCGGGAATACCCCGGCTACTACGAAACGGGCGATGCGGGCTATATGGATGAGGATGATTACCTCTACATCATGTCCCGAACCGACGACATCATCAATGTCGCGGGGCATCGGCTGTCGACGGGGGCGATGGAAGAAGTGATGGCGGATCATCCCGATGTGGCGGAATGCGCCGTGATCGGCGTGGAGGATCAGCTCAAGGGACAGTTACCGCTTGGTTTCCTGGTGCTGAATGCCGGGGTGTCGCGGGACGAGGGGGAAATCGTCAGCGAAGTGGTGCGGATGATGCGCGAGCGCATCGGGGCTGTCGCGGCGTTCCGTACGGCGGCTGTTGTGGAGCGTCTTCCGAAGACGCGATCCGGTAAAATCCTGCGCGGTACGATGGGTAATATCGCGGACGGCAAGGAATACCGGATGCCGGCGACAATCGATGATCCGGCCATCCTTGACGAGATTACCGAGGCATTGAAAGGCGTGGGATACCCGCGTGGCTGAAATGAAACAGGCCCGATGCATCGCATCAGGCCTGTTTATTCAGTAACCGATCAAAAGTGTGATCAGGCGTTGTCCGTTCCGCCACTCGAAGGCCAGAGGTCTTCCACCGTCGGCTCGCTTTCCGGCTGACGGACTGTCGTGGTGTAGGATTCTGCGGCATTCGCCATATCGCTTGCCGGTGTCGCTGCTGCGGCTGCCGCGGCGGCTGCCACTTCCTCCTCGGTCAGTTTCGGCTTGTTCTTGGCGGCCCGTTCCGTCGCCTTGATAACGGCGTCGCGCAATTCCAGATGCGTGCACAGCCCGACTTCAACCGGGCTACGCGGCTGCAGATTGGTGGAATTCCAGTGGGTGCGGTCGCGAATGGCAGAGATCGTCGGCTTGGTCGTACCGATCAGGCGCGAAATCTGGGCATCCGTCAGGTCCGGCTGGTTGCGCAGCAGCCAGGCGATGGCATCGGGCTTGTCCGCCCGTTTGGAGACAGGGGTATAACGCGGACCCTTCTGCCGTGATACGGGCTGCGGAATGTCGGACTTGGCAAGTTTCAGCCGTGCTGCCGGGTCGGCGACACAGCGCTCAAGTTCTTCCTTGGTCAGCTGACTGTTGGCAACGGGGTCCAGACCGACAATGCCGATCGCCACTTCGCCATCGGCAATCGCCTGTACTTCCAGTTCATGCAGATTGCAGAAATCACCGATCTGCAGAAAGGTCAACGTCGTGTTCTCGACCAGCCAGACGGCGGTCGCCTTCGGCATCAATAGCGTGCTCATGACCTGTCCTCGAACAATTGTGGTTTCGTGCGCCGAATTACGCGTCCGATCGACGAAATTTAAATTAAGGTATAGTGGCTATATATACCCGCGATCACCGAACGGCAATCGGCAGGATAGCAGGTTTTATCAATTCCCATCCATTGTGAGTATGATTTTACCCGTATGGGCGCTTGATTCCATCAAAGCATGGGCTGCGGCGGCGTCGCGAAAAGCGAATGTCTCGTGGATGATCGGTCGAACGACGCCCGAATCCAGCAATGGCCAGACGTTCGTGCGCAGGGCTGTGGCGATACCGGCTTTTGCCTCATCGGATTGGGGGCGAAGTGTGGAACCCGTAACTGTCTGACGCCGAACCATAATTCTTGAAAAATCGATTTCCGCCTTGGATCCACCAAGGAATCCGATCATGACCAATCGACCGTCCATCCCCAACGCATTGATATTCGGCTGGATATAGCGGCCGCCGACCATGTCCAGAATAACGTCAACGCCGCTTCGGCCCGCAATCTCGCGGACAACCTGGGGCCAGTCCTCTTCCTTGTAATTAATGGCCCGTTCCGCACCCAGTGATTCGCAGAACTGGCATTTCGCGGCGGTTCCTGCCGTCGTGAGCACACGGGCGCCGAAAGCATTGGCAAGTTGGATAGCGGTCGTGCCGATGCCGCTGGAGCCGCCATGGACCAGAAACAGCTCGCCTTTGCGCAGCCGTCCGCGTTCGAACACGTTGTGCCAGACCGTAAAGCAGGTTTCGGCGATGGCGGCGGCCCGGACCATGTCATAGTCGTCCGGAACCGGCAGGCAATGCGCTGCGGGGGCCAGGCAGTATTCGGCGTAACCGCCCCCCGGTGTCAGGGCGCAGACGGAATCGCCGACGGCAAGACCTTCGACAGAATTACCACAGGCGACGATTTCGCCTGCCACTTCCAGTCCGGGAAGGTCCGTGGCGCCCGGCGGGGGCGGGTAATGGCCGGCCCGCTGGATCGCATCGGGGCGGTTGACGCCCGCGGCGGCCACCCTGATCAGCACGTCATTCGGCCCTGGAACCGGAACAGGGCGGGTTGTCGATTTCAAAACGTCCGGTCCACCGGGTTCGGTGATCTCAATAGCGGTCATCGTATCGGGCAAAGGCATTCTGGACTCCGGTCTGGAAAGGGCCGACTAACGGCTTGCCTGTCTAATCGGTAGCGATCACACTTGCAAGAAATGGCGCGCTGCTCACGGAATTCCAGGCAATGTGCGTGGAAGGCACGGCTCTAGTCATCTAACCCCGGAAAGGTAAGTTAATGCTCAAAGGCAAGGTAGCACTGGTCACCGGTTCGACCAGCGGGATCGGTTTCGGCATGGCCCGCGCGCTGGCGCAACAGGGCTGTGCGGTAATGCTCAACGGTTTTGGCGATGCTGCGGCAATTGAAGAAACGCGATCAGGCCTCGCCGCCGAAACCGGGGTTACCGTGCGCTATAATGGGGCGGATCTTGGCAAGCCGGACGAAATTGCCGCGATGGTTGCGGATACGGTTCAGTCGCTGGGCAGTATCGACATCCTGATCAACAATGCCGGTATCCAGCATACCGCGCCTGTGGATGAGTTTCCGACGGCGGTCTGGGACAAGATCATCGCCATTATGCTGACCGGCCCGTTTCATGCGATCCGCTGCGCCTTGCCGCATATGAAACAAAAGAACTGGGGACGCATCATCAATACATCCTCCGTCCATGGGTTGGTGGGAAGTGTGAACAAGGCGGCCTATGTGTCGGCGAAGCATGGCATTATGGGGTTGACCAAGGTGGTGGCCCTGGAAACCGGGCCCACGGGTATAACGTGCAATTCGATC
This sequence comes from uncultured Alphaproteobacteria bacterium, assembly GCA_943788635.1. Taxonomy (GTDB): domain Bacteria; phylum Pseudomonadota; class Alphaproteobacteria; order UBA8366; genus MarineAlpha4-Bin1. The sequence continues at coordinate 80,473 of CALSRA010000025.1, forward strand.
AATCCCGGATTTGTTCAGACAGAGCTGGTCAAACAGCAGATCCAGCAGCGGGCGGATGCGATAGGTGGCAGTTTTGACGATGCCGTCGTTGATGTCCTGAAAGAAAAACAGCCATCACTAGACTTCATCACGGTGGATCAGATTGGCGCGCTTTGCGTCTTTTTGTGTTCCGACGCTGCCGCACAGATCACCGGGGTTCCCATGTCGATCGACGGTGGATGGACAGCCCAATAACAAGAATTATTGCTGCGGTTGAAAATTAACCGGGATGTTAACCATTCTTTAAGTGACGCGGGGATATAACAGATTCGTCAACTGGAATCCCCTGTTGTGCTTCGGCACGAGGCCGAGAGGCCTCCCATGTTGACACCTCCCTGTCCAACTTGAGCCGCTTTTATAGCGGCTCATTTTTTTTGTCGAATCGGAAACCCTTTGACCTCGGCCCGAGCCTTGGATAAAACAGGTATCACGGACGCCAAGTTGGACAGGCGGGAAAAAAATTCGGGACCGCCAGAAAATGGCGGCCCTTTTTTTTTCCTCTTTGCCATGCCGAATAGTGGATCCGTGGGATACGCAGCAGGCTTTCTCTGGAAATTATCCGATGAATGACAAAACGGAACCGGCCCGCGCCGATTTTCCGCATTTTACGGCAATCCCGACCCGTTGGCAGGATTGCGATGTCTATGGGCACGTCAATAACGTGGTCTATTACGCCTATTTCGATACGGCGGTGACGGGACATCTGGTCACAGTCGCCGGACTAAAGGCCACGGAATCGCCGGTTATTGGCGTTGTTGTTGAAACCAAGTGCCAGTTTCGTCAGGAGCTTGGCTTTCCCGAGGTTATCGATGCCGGTATCCGCGTGACCCGGCTGGGAAATTCAAGCGCGACCTATGAAATAGGCCTTTTCCGGCAGGGAGACGAAAACCCAGCTGCATTCGGTCATTTTGTCCATGTGTATATCGACCGGGCGACCCGACGACCGGTTTCGATACCCGATCAGGTCCGGGCTGCGCTCGAGAAACTGTCGGTCCCGGAAATCGAATAAAAAAGGCACGCCGGAATGTCTCCGGCGTGCCCCTGTTTCATCCGAACAGACGCGCCGTTACGCGGCCTTGTCGGAAATTTCCCGTACCTTGCTGCCGGCGATTGGGATCGTACGCGGCTTCAGTGCCTCGGGTACTTCAAGCTTCAATGCGACATGGAGCAATCCATTCGCGAGTTGGGCGCTCTCGACCCGAATATGATCCGCAAGATTGAAGCGGCGCTCGAATGCGCGCTCGGCGATACCGCGGTGCAAAAATGTCCGTTCGGCATTGTCCGGATCGGTTTTTGACAGTTTGCCCGATACGGTCAACTGGTTGTCCTTAACCTGGATATCCAGAACGGATTCAGCGAATCCGGCGACGGCCATTGTGATGCGGTAGGCGTCCTCGCCCGTCACTTCAATATTGTAGGGCGGGTAGGTCGGTGCGGTATCGCCGGCGACATTGTCCATAAGACGTGCCATCCGGTCAAAGCCGACCGAGTTACGAAAAAGGGGAGTCATATCGAAAGTACGCATAGCCATATCCTCCTAGCAAGCGACATGGAATTTAGAGTCCACCACCATGGTCGGACCCATTCTTCAGTATTCGCCGACCCGTTAAACGGCACCGGCTTAGTCATTACTTGGGAACTGAGAATTTGTTTATCAAGGATAACGTGGAGACTTTATAAAAATTCATAAGGCCTTATAAATTAACCATAAAGTCATGAATGTTAGGTGTTTGGTAAGAAATCTGATACGCTCGAACTATAATTTTTTGATGTCCGGATCCGGATAAAATTTTAGCTGGCGGGTATTTAAATGGCACCAACATATTTTGGAAATCTTCACGACGAAGCCTTGGCGCTCCTCGTGGAATCACGAAACTACATTAAATTGCTGCGAGAACAGGAAGCTGATCAGAACAGGCCACGGACACGCCATACATCAGCGGTCTATCTTGACCTTTCGCTCGAAACGATGCGGTTGACCAGCCGTCTGACGCAGGTCATGGCATGGATGCTTGCCCAGCGTGCGGTTATGGCGGGCGAAATTACGGCAGAGGAAGCAAATTCAGACAAATTCCGTCTTTCCGGACAGAGTGTCTGTCTCGATCATGATTCGGCGGTCCTGGACGCGGTGCCTGTTGTGCTCCGCGGATTACTGCAGCGCAGTTATGACCTTTATTGCAGGGTCGAGCGCCTGGAAGATCAGATCTCCCGACGTCTGGCGGATGGCGCAGACGAAAACGGGCGCCCCGAAGAGCGCCCGTCGCATGGTTTGCGTTTGCTGCCGTCTATGACGACTTCAGACCAAAGCCCTCAAAGCGCTTATTGAACTTGGCAAGCTGGCCGCCGCTATCGATAAGGCGGTGGACCCCGGTCCAGGCGGGGTGCGAGGTGGGGTCGATGTCGAGCTTCATCGTCCCGCCGGCTTCGCCCCATGTCGAAAAGGTTTTGTAGCTAGTACCATCCGTCATTTCGACAGTGATTTCATGGTAATCGGGATGAATGTCTTTCTTCATGGTAATTCCTCTCGGACGACTGGGACCGTGTCTCTTTCCGGTAGTCGACAATATTCCAACAAATTCAGAGAGCGGGTATAGCGGAGACAGGTCTCAAACGCAAGGCATCTGTCCGTTTCACCGCTGATCCAGTTTCAGTTCGATGCGGCGGTTCCGCCTGTAGGCGATTTCATCATCGCGCGGGTCCAAGGGTTGAAATTCGCCGAATCCGGTGGCTGCGAAACGGGAAGGCGGGATGCCCTGGGCAACCAGGAATTTGACCACGGAAATGGCGCGAGCCGTTGATAATTCCCAGTTTGACGGGAATCGCCCGGTCGCAATTGGCACCCGGTCCGTATGGCCATCGATACGCAACACCCAGTTGATATCCGTGGGGATGCCGGCGGCAATTTCCTTGAGCGTCCTGGCCAGTTGAATGAGCTGTCCTTCGCCACTTTTGGCCAGCTTGTCAGAGCCCGACGCAAACAGGACTTCAGACTGGAAAACAAACCGGTCGCCGACGATCTGAATATCACGGCGATCGCCAAGGACCTTGCGCAGCCGACCGAAGAATTCGGATCGGTAACGGGCAAGTTCCTGCACCTTGCTCGCCAGGGCAGCGTTCAGGCGCTGACCCAGATTGGCAATCTGCACTTCCTGTGCTTTGTCCTTTGTTTCAGAGGCTTCCAGGGCTTCGTTCAGTGCCGCGACCTGGCGGCGAATTGCAGCGAGCTGCTGGTTCAACAGGGCGACCTGAGCCTTTGCAGCGGCTGAAATCTGCTTTTCTTCAGACAGGGACCGGCCTGTTTGTGATGCGTCTTTCTCCGCGGTTTCCGCGCGCAGCGATTCTTCCTCGATTCGTTTGGCCAGTTCCTCGCGCAGGGCCCGCATGGCAACGATATCCTGTTGCAGGGCGTTAAGTTCACGCAGCTGGATTTCAATTTTTTCTTTGTCCGCTTCGATAGTGCGGTTTGCATCCTCGAGGGAGGCATAGACGCTTTCAAGCTCTGCGGAGAGTGCCTGGCGACCGGAGGTGGCTCCGTCCAGCGCTGCGTCGGCTACCGACAGTTTGTCCTGTGTTTCGCGCAACTGCTCACTGACCCCTAGAAGAGCATTCAACTGCGTCGTCAGCGCATCGCGTTCGGAAAGGGAACTCTGCAGTTCCGCTGAAACCTGCGCCACATTTGTCCGCAGGCTCTGATTTGCTCGGCGTTCGAGGGACAATAATTCAGCGAGTTCGGAAACCTGCTCATTCAGACGGTCAAGGGCGCGGTCACGACCCAGCAGGGCGTCATTCAGATAAAATTGCGCCACCACGAAGATCATCAACAGAAAAATGATGACCATCAGTAGCGTGGCCAGCGCGTCAACGAAGCCGGGCCAGATGTTGTTTGTGGATCTGTTTCGCCGACTGAGCGCCCGCATCACGTTATCCTATGGCCCTCTACCGTTCCGGTTCCTCCGCGAGCGCCGCGATAGTGCGGGCGAGGAGCCGGATTTCGCTGCGGATTTCCTTGACGGCATCCCCGCGTCCCGATTCCATGTCATCGCGGATTCTGGCCAGATAGTTTTCGATATTACGCAGATGCGTTCGGTTCAGGTCCTCGGCGCCGCCTTTCGCGCCGGAATCCGCCAGCTTGGCCAGTATTGGGTGTAGTGCCTGCTGGCTTTCCGCAAGTTTCAGCATCAGGTTCTGTTCGGTCGACATCTGGTACGTCAGGACCGTAATTTTCTCCGTGAGTTCATAGACATAACGGCTGTAATCCGTTCGGTTTTCCTCACTGCGCGTCAGGGCGCGCTGCAACCCTTCCAGGCCGTCCGCAGTCTGTTCCAGCAGCGCCTGGATATAGGCTGGAACCGACTGGTCGCCATCGCCGGTAACGCTGCCGCTGCCGAGGCGTGTCAGACCGGATAGCCATTCTTCAAGGTCATTGTAAAAGCGGTTCTGTGCCTGACCCGCCTGCAACTCCAGAAAGCCCAGCACCAGCGATCCAGCGAGCCCGAACAGGGAGGAACTGAAAGCCGTGCCCATGCCGGATATCGGCGCTTGTAAGCCCTTCTTCAGATCGTCGAACGCGGTGTTCAGGTCGTTGCCACCAATCTGTAATCCACCGACGACGTCACCGACAGCCTGCACGGTTTCCAGCAAGCCCCAGAACGTGCCAAGGAGCCCCAGGAAGACGAGGAGACCGATCATGTAGCGTGATATTTCGCGGCTTTCGTCCAGACGCGTCGCAATGCCGTCAAGCAGGCTTCGCATGGCAACCGTCGACAGACTGATTCGTCCGGTTTTCTCGCCCAGCATGGTCGCCATTGGCGCCAGCAGTCGCGGCGCGCTCACACTACTGACGGAAAGGCTGTCTTCCTGGCGGAAACTGTCGATCCACGTCACCTCGCGACGCAACATCGTAACGGTTCGGAAGGCGTGCACGATACCGATCAGAAGAACGCCGATGATAACACCGTTCAGAACGGCATTGGCCATGAACGCTTCGCGGAGTGCGCCAAAAAGCAGGCCGACAGTGACACCGGCAACGATCAGGAAAATGACCATTCGCTGCAGGAAACGCGACGGCTGGCCTACTGTTTGTCCGTCCATCACAATTGCCGCATCGCCCCTGGTTCAAGCGGATTAAAATATTCTGGTTCAGTTACGAACCGCGAATGACCACATCGACCCGATTTTGGTCACCTTGTTCGCTTTTATCGCCCAAGGCGTGAATGTCAATTCTCGTACTGCGAATGCCATTTTGCATCATGTATGTTCGAACAGCCAGCGCACGGAACAGCGAGATTCGACGTGCCTGGCTGGGCGAATCATCCGCAGTACTGGCATAGCCGTTCAGGCGCACCCGAATATCCGAATCATTCTTCATTTGTCCGATCAGCGTATCAAGTGGCGATACGGCGCTGCCGGGAAGTTCAGACGAATCAACCGTGAAGCCGATTGAAATCGTTCCGTCGGAAGCGGTCTGTGTCGGCGCATCCGGCGCGCTACGGCTCGCGATCTGAGGAGCAGGAACCGGGGCCGGTGGCGGCGGTGTCCTTGCCAAGATTGGTGCCGCCTTGGGGACCGGTGTGGGTGCCGAGGCTCTTAGCGCGGGTGGTGGCGTGACCTTTGGCGCAGGCGGCACAACAGCCGGTGGCGGCGGTGGTGCGGCGGGACGGGCGACCGGCTTGGGCGCCTGAGCAACCTTCGGGGGGCTTGGTACGGCCGGTGGTGCCACTTTTGGTGCCGCGGGTACTGGCACAGCGGCGACGCGCGGCGCAGAAGCCTTTGGAATGGCGGGAGCCCGTGGTGCGGTGACACGGGGGGCAGGCGCCGGTGCGCTGATCCGCGGCGCGGGTGGGGGCGCGGTGATTCGGGGAGCCGGCGGTGGCGCCAGCGTCGGGGCTTTCACGGTCTTGGCGGTGCGGGATACTGCCGGGGCAGGTGCGGGGGCCTTGGGCGCCTGTGCGGGAACCTTGGCGACCCTGGACGGTGGCTGCACGACCTGGGAGGGACGGACAGGCGCCGGCGCGACATTCCGTTGCTGCGAAGCAAGGCCGGATGGCAGGCTCAGCGTTGATTGTGGTGGCGATGCAGGTGGCGGAAGCAGACTGGACCGGGGCGCGACCGAAGGCGCTGTATCGCGTTGTGACCGCAACAAGCCGGGCAAGGTCGGTTCCGGACCCAGTCTATCCAGCACGCCGAGATCGACAATTACGCTGGGCCGACTGGTACCCGGCGAATAAACGTACACCTGCTGCTGGGCGCTGGCCATGTTAACGGTTGCAAGCGACGCAACCGAAAACAGCACGATACGCCACGATCGCAATTTATTGAAATGTCCAAAGCCCACTGTCATTTACCCGCGGCACTTAACCGTTCTGTTTATCGTCGGACATTACCGTACGACCGTTAACCAGACAACCGTTAGCGCGATTCTGACTGTGTAAAATCTAGCGTAGTGACCCTGCCGGCGAATTTATGGCTGCAGCCTGCCGTATCAATGCCGTCCGGCCCGTATCTAGGCGACCGGTTCGCGGATCAGATTACGCAAGGGCGTATGCAGCGCTTCGTTTCCGGCGCAGATGTCAGGCGAATTCAACTGGTAACGGCGTCCGGCGATATCGCTGACCTGCCCACCGGATTCACGAACAAGAAGAATACCGGCGGCTACATCCCAGGCGTTCAGGCCGTTTTCCCAATATCCGTCGTAACGGCCTGCGGCAACATAGGCGAGATCCAGTGCGGCGGAACCATACCGGCGAACGCCTGAACACTGCGCCATAACGCGGCCGAGCTGGCCCAGAAACTTCTTGTGGCCCGGCCCGTCCTGTATGCCGAGGAACGGGATGCCTGTGGCAAACAGGGCATCGGGCAACCGGCTGCGTCCGGAAACGCGGAGGCGGCGGTCATTTACATACGCGCCAAGGCCCCGTTCGGCCCAGAAAAGCTCATCTTTCAGAGGATCGAATACAACCCCGGCGACAATCTCCCCATCGCGCTCCAGCGCGATGGAAATGCAGAAATGCGGAATGCCATGCAGAAAATTTGTCGTGCCATCAAGCGGATCCACAATCCAGCGGTGCCGGGGGTCGCTGCCAACGGTTTCACCGGATTCTTCCATGAGCAGGCCATATTCCGGTCGTGCCTTGCTCAACGCCTGCCGCAGAATCGATTCGGCTTTCTTGTCGGCGCTGGATACAAAATCAGCCGGTCCCTTGCGGCTGACCTGCAGGTGTTCAACTTCGCCGAAGTCGCGAACCAGCCGCGTTGCGGCCTTGTCGGCGGCCATGGCCATGACGTTGATGATCGCGGAACGCAGTGCCATTAAGGCTTCCTTGTCTGTATCGGTTGCCGGTCCGCCGTTGCCGGTGGATCAGTCTTTGGCCCGGCTCACATAAGTGGCGTCGGCCGTATTGACGATGACCCGCGTACCCGACTCAATATGCGGCGGCACGAGGATACGGACGCCATTTTCCAGCAATGCGGGCTTGTAGGATGACGACGCGGTCTGTCCCTTGACGACGGGGTCGGCTTCGGTAATTTCCATCGTTACATGTTCCGGCAGGGTAACGCCGATCGGCGAATCCTCGAACGATTCGATCATGACTTCCATGCCGTCCTGCAGGAACTGCGCGGCATCGGTACCGATGAAATCGATATTCAGCGTAACCTGTTCATAGTTGACGTTGTCCATGAATGTATAATCGTCGCCGTCCGAAAACAGGTACTGGTATTCCTTCTGGTCGAGCCGGATCCGTTCGACCGTTTCCGAAGACCGAAAGCGTTCGTTCAGCTTGGTGCCGGTGCGAATTTCCTTCAGTTCGACCTGCAGATAGGCGCCACCCTTACCGGGCTGCGTATGCTGGATCTTCACTGCGCGCCAGAGGCCACCCTGATGTTCGATGATATTACCGGGGCGGATCGCGTTACCGTTAATTTTCATGGTACCGATTTTCGTTCTGTGAGAGGCGGCGGCGTTATAGCCGCTTCATTGTGCCGCTGCAACGTTCTCCATGACCGTGTTGAAGGCCTTGACCGCTGCGGCGGGGCCTTGCGGGTGGTTCCATACACCGGCGACAACCGACAGGAAGTCAGCCCCGGCCTGGATCAGTGGCGGGGCATTTTCCACCGTAATACCGCCAATAGCGACGCAAGGTGTTTCCATCAAGCCGCTCCACCAGGACAATATTTCCGGATTCGCCTGATGCTTCGGAGACTTCGTGCCGGACGGATAGAACGCGCCGAAAGCGACGTAATTTGCGCCCTCATCGGCTGCGGTCATCGACAGATCACGGGACTGGTGGCAGGTCACGCCGATTATCGCATCGTCACCCAGCATTGTGCGGGCGTCGGTGTAACTGGCGTCTTCCTGTCCGACATGGACGCCGTCGCTGCCTGTTTCCGCGGCAAGATCGGCTCGGTCGTTCATGATAAAGGCGACATCACGTTCCTGCGTCACCGGGCACAGGATATCCGCCGCGCGGCGGATCGCATCGTCATCGACATCCTTGAGGCGCAACTGCACGCAGGCGACATCGCCCGCATCGAGCGCCGATGCGAGCGTGTCACGAAACTCTGCCGGATCAAACCGTGGCGGTGTGATCAGGTAGAGGCGGCAGCGATCGGTTGTGCTCAAGCTTTGCCCTGATAAATCTTGACGACCGTATCCAGCAGCGCGAGCGCATCCGGCTTCTGCCGCTGGAAGGAATTACGGCCGATGATTGCGCCCGTGGCACCACCTGCGGCGATCTGTCGAATTTCATCCAGCACGGCTTCGGTACCCTTTGCGGCACCGCCGGAGAAGACGACGAGACGGCGACCGGCATAGGTCGACTGAATGACATGCTCAATGCGTTTGGTGAGAGTCGACGTATCGATGCCTTCTTCCTCGTAAACCTTCTTGGCTTCCGGCAGTTCGATGAAATCGGTCGGCGGCTTTACCTTGATGATATGCGCACCGAGCAGGGCCGCGAGATGGGCCGCATAGGCGGTCACGTCAATTGCGGTTTCACCTTCCTTCGTCAGGTTGCCGCCGCGCGGATAGGACCACAGCACCACGGCCAGGCCGACCGATTTGGCTTCGGCGCAGAGTTCGCGGAACTCTTCCATCATCTCGAACTGGTCATCAGCGCCGGGATAGATGGTGAAGCCAATAGCCGAACAGCCGAGCCGCAACGCGTCTTCGACGGTGCCATAGACAGCCTGATCCTTGGAGGTGGCATGGCTGTTGGAGCTGTTGCACTTCAGGATGGTCGGAATGGCGCCGGCAAATGTATCGGCGCCGGCTTCCAGGCTGCCAAGCGGCGCGGCATAGGCGGACAGGCCCGCATCAATGGCGAGCTGGTAGTGGTAGTGCGGGTCATAGGCGGGCGGGTTCTTGGCAAAACTGCGCGCCGGGCCGTGTTCGAAGCCCTGATCAACGGGAAGAATGACAAGCTTGCCGGTGCCGGCAAGGCGGCCATGCATGAGAATTCGCGCCAGATTGGTCTTGGTGCCCGGATTGTCGCTTTCGTAATTGGCCAGGATTTTCTTTACGCGCTGCGTAATTCTCATCGGGATTCCTTTTCTTGCCTGTGGGTCGATTTATGGCTCATGCCTGTCCGGCGATTGATAAAATTTATAAATGAAGCCTGCCCGGTTGGGGAAGACCATGGGATTTTAACAGCGTTCAGGCTGTTATGGGCGGAAAATAGCAGAAATCTTTAACCAAACATCATCCGGATTCGGTACGTAGAGGAAAAATTCCAGTTTTTATTCGCTGCCGCATAGCCAATCACGGCAAGCGGCTTCGATGGTCGCTGGTGATGCTTCGATATCCGACAGGTTCAGTGACTCGGGCCTTGTTGTCAGAACGACGGAATCGATTTGCCCTGCGATATCTTGCAACCGTTCAACCGCCGGACCCTCAAAGCAGATTGCGGGTAACCCCAGCCTCAAGGCGGTCAGGGCGTGGCCGGGCGCGTCGCCGCAATCCAGGACAGGCGTATAACGAACATCGGGAAAACGAGACGCTGCATTGTCGATCAGCGCCATGAACCATGCAGCACCAACGGAAGCCGCGGCATCAGGGGCACTCAGCAAAGTTACAGGACGCCCCGTCGCGGCAGCGGCGGAAAAGGCCGCCGCTGCCTGCGCGGGATTGATGACCGTAATGGATCGGCCGTTTGGGATCAGATGAGTTTCCCCATCGCGATCGCCGTATCCGACATACGGTTTGAGAAGCCCCATTCGTTATCGTACCAGGACATTACCCGGACCAGCGTGCCGTCGACGACCTGGGTCTGGGTGAGGTCGAAGGTGGAGCTCGCCGGGTTGTGGTTGAAATCGATGGAAACGAGCGGCTCGTCATTGGTATTCAGAACACCTTTCAGCGGGCCCGCTGCGGCCTGCATGATCGCGCCGTTGATTTCTGCGATATCGGTTGCGCGGGATGCATCGAATTTCAGGTCGATCAGCGACACATTCGTGGTCGGCACGCGGATTGCCGTGCCATCCAGCTTGCCAACAAGTTCCGGCAGGACCAGCCCGACTGCCTTCGCGGCGCCGGTTGATGTCGGGATCAGCGACGTTGATGCGGCCCGTGCGCGGCGCAGGTCGGGATGCAGCGTATCAACCGTCGACTGGTCACCCGTAAAGGCGTGGATCGTGGTCATGTAGCCGCGTTCGATGCCGACAGCCTGCTGCAGCACATGGGCAACCGGTGCCAGGCAATTGGTGGTGCAGGACGCGTTGGAAACAACCGTATGGCTGGCGTCGAGCTGATCGTGGTTCACGCCGTAGACGACCGTAAGGTCGGCGCCGCTCGCCGGGGCTGAAACCAGCACCCGCTTCGCGCCCGCTTCGAGGTGCATCGCAGCCTGTTCACGCTTGGTGAAGATTCCAGTGCACTCAAAGGCGATATCGACGTCGAGTTCGCCCCAGGGCAGCTTGGTCGGGTCGCGTTCCGCCATAACCTTGATCTTGCCGCGGCCGAGATCCATCCAGTCGTCGCCATGCGTGACCTCGCCCGGATAGACGCCATGTACGGAATCGTACTTTACCAGATGCGCATTGGACGCCACAGGACCCAGATCGTTCACCGCGACGAATTCGATATCGTCCCGCTTCGATTCCAGTGCCGCGCGTAACACGAGGCGGCCGATACGGCCAAAGCCGTTGATTGCAACACGTAATGCCATGGGGTTCTTTCTCCCGTCCAAAATTAGGAAGCGTTATCTAAAGCCGCTGTTTCGCAGCAGCTACAACTGCTTCTGCCGTTATACCGAAATGTTTGTAGAGATCGGAAGCCGGTGCCGATGCACCAAATACGGTCATGCCGATGAAGGCACCATTGTCACCAAAATAGCGTTCCCAGCCTTGCTGGACTGCCGCCTCGATCGCAATTCGCACACTATCATTGCGAAGCACGCTTTCGCGATATGCCGGGTCCTGCGCCTCGAACAATTCATGGCACGGCATGGATACCACTGCCGTGCCGATACCGTCGGCCTGCAGGGTGTCGCGCGCCGCCATGGCGATCTCGACTTCGGAACCCGTCGCCAGCAAGGTTACCTGCCGATCACCCTCTGCTTCACGCATGACATAAGCGCCGCGTGCACATGGGTTGTCGTCGGAGTATTCCTGACGTTGGGTCGGAACCCCCTGGCGAGTCAGCGCCAGAACGGATGGTGTGCCCGTCGATTGCAGGGCGAGGGCCCAGCATTCCGCCGTTTCCACTGCGTCCGCCGGCCGGAACACATTCAGGTTCGGAATGGCGCGCAGGCTGGCAATCTGTTCCACCGGCTGATGCGTCGGGCCGTCTTCGCCAAGCCCGATGGAATCATGGGTCATGACATAGATAACCCGTTGTTCCATCGAGGCAGCCAGCCGGATAGAGGGCCGGCAGTAGTCGGTGAAAATCAGGAACGTGCCGCCATAGGGAACCAGCCCGCGATGCAGGGCGATCCCGTTCATCATGGCCGCCATCGCGTGCTCGCGAACACCATAATAGATATATGAGCCGGCATAGTCGCCTGCGGCGACGCCTTCCATGCCCTTGGCCAATGTCAGGTTAGAGCCGGTCAAATCGGCCGAACCACCTGCAAGGTTTGGTATAGCCGCCGCGAGAACGTCGAGCGTCTTCTGCGAGGCCTGCCGGGTCGCCAATTTGGGCGCATCCGTGATCAATCCCTTGCGAAATGCGTTCAGGGAATCCATCCAGTTGTCTGGAAGGTTACCCGAAATCGCGCTTTCGAATTCTGCTTTTCCTGCCGCAGGGAGACTGTCACGACGGCTCTGCCACGCCGTGTTTTCGCTGGCGCCTCGTGCCCCGGCATCACGCCAGGCAGAAAGTATATCCTGTGGAATATCAAATGGTTCGTGCGTCCAGCCGAGTTGTTTGCGGGTTGCGGCAACTTCGTCTGTTCCAAGTGCGGCACCGTGGGTCCCCGCGGTGCCCTGCTTGTTCGGGGAGCCATAGCCGATGATCGTACGGCAGGCGATCAGGGTCGGACGGTCATTCCCCTTGGCCTTTTCGATTGCACCCGCGATGGCTTCGTGATCATGGCCGTCGATACTGTCGGTTGCCCAGCCATATGCCTGGAAACGGGCAATCTGGTCGTCCTGAACCGTCAGGTCCGTTGCGCCGTCGATGGAGATTGAATTGTCATCGAACAGCACGATCAGCCGGTCCAGCTTGAGATTGCCGGCAATTGAGGCGGCTTCATGGCTGATGCCTTCCATCAGGCAGCCATCGCCTGCGAACACATACGTGTAATGGTCGACAACGGTATCGCCGTGCCGGGCAGCCATCATGCGTTCGGCCAGTGCCATGCCGACAGCATTGGCGATGCCCTGACCCAATGGGCCGGTGGTGGTTTCGATACCGGCGGCATGGCCGTATTCCGGATGACCCGCCGTGCGGCTGCCCAACTGCCGGAACTTCCGAATCTGATCAATGTCGATATCGGCATAGCCCGTCAGATAAAGCAGCGAATACAACAGCATTGAGCCGTGTCCGTTCGACAGCACAAAGCGGTCGCGGTCGGGCCAATGCGGATCGGTGGGATCATATTTGAGGAAACGGGTAAACAGGACAGTCGCGATATCCGCCATACCCATAGGCATGCCCGGATGGCCGCTGTTGGCGGCCTGAACCGCATCCATGGAAAGGACACGGATAGCGTCCGCCATTTGTTTCTGCGTGACGCCTGAATCCGTCACCGTTTCGGCAAGCGCCATGTATTTTGACCCTGACTTGGTGAATTCGAATTGTTTATGATCGCAGGCTTCCCACTGCAATCCGTCCGCAACATGGCTGCAGCGGGCAGGTGCGTCAACGGTGTTTTCGCAGTCACATTACGTGAGGTGAATATTTCCGGCCCAAGCGTTAGTTGACCATGTACCGGACGCCGCATATGGTCTTTAATGCATCCTTGCTGATCTATCCGGATACAACGAGCCTTTCTTTACAGGTTACCTTACTTAAATGAATTCGCGTATTGAAATTGCTCACAAACGACTTGAATCTGCCCTTGCGCGAATTGATGCCGCGTTATCACGGGGTACGACTTCCGGACGCCCGGCTGAGGACGCCGCGCAACTCGCAGCACAGAACGTCGAGCTCCGTGAAAAAAATGCCGAAATCGGCGAGCGGCTTGATGGCGCGATCAGTCGTTTGCAATCGATTCTAGATCAATAGGCACGAACCGATGCCCCATTTGAATGTCACGATTAATGGCCGGAACTATGCCGTTGCATGCGAGGACGGGCAGCAGGAGCATCTGGGCCGGTTGGCGGAATACGTCAAGGCCCGCGTTGACGAACTTGTCGATTCTGTTGGACAAATCGGTGACGCCCGGCTCTTGCTGATGGCAAGCCTGCTGGTTTCCGACGAATTGTCAGACGCGTATGCGGACCTGGATGCAGCACGTGCGTCGCTTGAAGAAGCGGCCGCAAGTACGCCCGAAAACCTGCCGGCGGCGGAAGCCGACCAGTCCGTGGCACTGCTTGAAAGTCTTGCCGATCGTATGGAAGCTATTGCGGTGCGACTGGAAGAGACCTAGGTATGTGGTGGGCGGTTGCTGCACGGCACGTGAGGTCACCATTTCCCAGGGGCGATAATTTCTCAAAGGGAACTGTCTCTGGCGAGATCTTGGTCTTGTTACGCGGTGCCCACCTAGTACTCTAGGTCCTTGAGGAATTGATTGGATCCACGACCGACGTGGCGCCGCCTACTTAATTCTGGAGCGTGGTTTCGCTCCGTTCTTTTTTTACGGGTCATGATTTCGCTTTCCGAGCAGAAGACGCGATTGCGCGGCGTCGCACACAAACGCCGCGATACCGTCGCCATGGGCAATGATATTGGCGACAGGTTGCGCGATAATTTCGCTGCGATCGGTATTCCGGCGGGCGCCACGACCGTTTCCGGATACTGGCCTATCGGGGCGGAAGCCAACGTGATGCCGTTATTGCTCGATCTTGGCCGACAGGGAATGGATATGGCCTTGCCGGTCGTAACAGGGCGTGGAAACCCCCTGACATTCCGGCAATGGCGGACGACCGATACGATGTCGGTCGGTCCGTTCGGGATTCGCGAGCCGAAATCCGATGCGCGTGCCGTTATCCCGGACCTGCTGCTGGTACCGTTACTGGCTTTTGACCTTACTGGTCAGCGGCTTGGCTATGGCGGCGGATTTCTACGACCGCACAATGACCGGCATGCGATCCCGTCAGGATATCCTTGCCGTCGGCGTCGCTTATGCGGCGCAGGAATGTGAGGCTGTCCCTTGCGGTGAAACGGACGCGGTCCTTGACTGGATTGTCACTGAAACAGAGGCCATTCGCGTCGTGAAGTCGACGTCGCATCGGCAGGAGCCAAAATGAGAATAATGTTTTGCGGCGATATCGTTGGCCGATCCGGACGCGAAGCCATTCTGGCCCATGTGCCCGCGTTACGAGAGGAATTGAAACTCGATTTCGTCATCGTCAACGGCGAAAACGCGGCGCACGGATTCGGCATTACCGGAAAGATCTGCGAGGAACTGTTCGGTGCCGGCGTCGACGTCATTACGGGCGGCAACCACAGTTGGGACAAGTCCGAAATCATTCCGCTCATGAATCAGGATACCCGGTTGCTGCGCCCGGCCAACCTG
>CALSRA010000026.1 GCA_943788635.1 uncultured Alphaproteobacteria bacterium
TTTAATGAAGCGCATTCTGGTTGGCGCACTAGCCGCCGCAGCCATATCCCTGTCCAGTGCCGCTGGCGCACAGACGGTAATCAAGATCCAGACGGCAAACGCGTCGGGTAGTTTTTCACTGAATTACCTCAACGATAATTGGGTGTCGAAGCTTGAAGCCATGACCTATGGCAATATCAAGATCGATATCCGCCCCAGCAAGACAGTCGTGCCGCATCGTGAAACGCCGCAGGCAGTTGCCGCGGGCATCCTGCAGGGCGACAACAACGCTGTTGCATATTTTGCCGGCCGCGACCCGGTCTTCGGCATGCTGGGCGATCTTATCGCCGGGTTCGACACCACCGAACAGAACCAGATGTTCTTCCGCTTCGGTGGCGGCAACGAAATTCTGCAGAAGGCCTGGGACAAGGAACTGCCGGGCAAGATCCATGTCGTCGGCGCCGGCCCCTTCGCCAAGGAAGCCTTTGTGGCAACCACGCCGATCCGCACGGTTGCGGATTTCAAGGGTCTGAAACTGCGTTCGCCGGAAGGCATGGCGGCCGAAGTGTTCCGCCGCGTTGGCGCTGCACCGACGTCGATTCCGTTCCCGGAATTGTACACGGCGCTTGAAAAGAAGGTCGTGGATGCGGCCGATGCCAGCTCCTACACCAACAATGCCAGCCTCGGCTTCAACAAGATCGCCAAATACCCGATCTACCCGGGCATCCACTCCATGGCGGTGCTTCAGTTCGTCATCAATCAGAGCGTCTGGGAAAAGCTTGGTCCGCAGGGACAGGCGGCGCTGGAAACCTGGTACTATGCCTCGTGGACGGACATGACACGCGCGACCGATCTCATGGATCGTGAACTGGTGACGAGGGATAAGGCCGAATCCGCCAAAAACGGAATCGAAGTCATCGACTGGGCGCAGGTCGAACGCGACAAGCTGCGGAAAGTTGCGCAGGGGGCGTGGGAAGATATTGGCAAGCAGAGCCCGCTCGCCAAAGAAGCCTATGACGCCTACATCGCCTTCATGACCAAGATGGGGATGCTCTAGTCCAGCCTCCGTCGGGAAAGCTGTGATGCTTCCCGATATCATTATTGCCGCCGTGCCGGGTTCTCCTGTCACGGCGGCACTTCCTCTCTTTCTGGAGCCGAGCCTATGAACGCACTGCTACGCGCGGTGGACCGGGTGAACCAGTTTATCGGCCTTTCGGTCTGTCACCTTTATTTGATCTGCGCCGCCGTTACGGTCTACGAAGTCGCCATGCGCTATTTCTTCAATGCCCCGACGCAATGGGCGTTCGAAGTTGTCATGGTGGTCTGCGCTTCTGCCTGGGCTCTGTCCGGCAGTTACATCACAATGCGCCGGTCGCATATCGCGATTACGGTGATTTATGAACGCTTCACCGGCAAGTTCAAATGGTGGGTCGACCTGTTCATCCTGGTGCTCAGCCTGGCTGCGATGTCACTGTTTGTGTACTCGCTGTGGGAACCGATGGAGAGCGCAATTCACGGGTTGGAACGCAGCGGCACCTCTTTCAATTCGCCGGAACCGTTGATTCTTAAGACTCTGCTCTGGGTTGGTGCGGTGCTTTATGCCGTTCAGTTGGTGGTCAATATCATCAAGCACCTGACCGGGCACGGTGTCCCGAAGTCAACCGAACTGCCGGGAGACTGAGCCAATGTTTGATATTCATACCGCGACCCTGATCATTGTCGGGTCGATGATCCTGCTGATGATGGTGGGCATTCCGCTCGGCATCGTTACGCTTACCGTTTCAATCGGGACCGCGTTGGCCTATTTCGGGCTGCCCGGTCTGTTCCTTGTTGCCAGTAATGCGCAGGGACTGCTGGAAGCCTATCCGCTGGTTGCCGTCCCGCTGTTCGTGTCTGATGGCGAATCCATCCTGGAACGATCGCCGGGGTCGCCGAAGATCTGTTCGACGCCATGTCGATTTTCGCCGGCAACCTCGGTTGCGTGGCGGCGTTGCCGTCCAGACCGTCGCTCGTTGCCGTTCTTCATGGCCGCCATGTCGGGTGATCATGGGCGGCGAAATCGTCATGCTGGGTCTGATCGCCCTGCCGCAGATGCTGCGGCTTGGCTATGACCAGAAACTGGCGATGGGTACATTTGCGCTCGGGGTCCTGGCGACCTGATCCCGCCGTCCATCATCATGATCATCTACGGCCTGTGCGGCCGACGTGTCGGTTTCGGCGACCTGTTCCGTCGCAGGCGCTCCTGCCCGGACTGCTGCTCGCCTGCCTCTACGCCGCCTATGTCCTGATCCGCTGCCATTTCGATCAGCCGCACCTGGCGCCTTTACCGCCGCCGCAGGTGCGGAAATGATCGGCATGGCGAAGCCGGTAAGCGGTCCAAGCGACCGGATGACGGCGGTGGCGCTGATGCTGCCGATGCTACTCGTCACTCTGGGTTCATCGGCTCGCATCTACGCCGGTGTCGCGTCCGTGACCGAAGCCGCCGCGGTCGGCGTGTTCGGCGCCAGCATCGTTGCCGCCGGTGTCCGCAACCGAAGCTCACCTGGGCAATGCTCCTGCAACTGGCGCCTGCGGAAGTACCATGATCGACAGTGGGCACGATCATCTGGCTGGTCCTCGGCGCCGTCAGTTTCGTCGGCATCTACAACCTGTTATCGGCGGCGGTGATTTCGTGCAGCGGCCTGCTGACCGGGTCTCGGACCTGCCTGCCGCTCGGCGTCATCTTCGTGATCATGGGCATCCTGATTATCCTGGGTACCTTCATGGAGTGGATTGCCATTGCCTATATCACCGTGCCGATCTTTGCACCGGTCGTGGTATCGCTCGGCTTCGATCCGATCTGGTTCGGTGTTCTGTTCGTCATGAACATCCAGATCTACTTCCTGTCGCCACCGTTCGGTCCAGCGTGTTTCTGGCTGAAGAGTGTGGCGCCACCGGATATCACCCTGAACAATATTTTTGCAGCGGTCATACCGTTTATCGGGCTGCAGATTATCGGGCTGATGCTGGTTATGTTCTTCCCGATTATCGTGATGCTGCTGCCGAACTATATGAACGGCTAAGCCACGAAGCGGGTTAAAAGCGAAAAGGGGCTGCACGAAAGTGCAGCCCCTTTTTTGCGTTGGTTCCGAGAATAAAAGCCGAAGGCGACGGAACCGGGTTGTCGGCGATCAGTTCAACTGAGTCGCCGGCAGTGACCATTCAAACATGACGTAAATAATCGCGGCACCCAGAATATAGCCGCCCAGCGTTGTCCAGATATTCATCCGGTCCGGCATCGGGTCATTCGGATCTTCTTCAAGCATGATTTCATTCCCTCGTTGTTAACCTGATTATCCACGGATCGGGTAAGGGGTCAATCAAACAGGTGCGGAATAGCGGCATAATTCCAGTTTTCGGCGTATTTCCGCATTGATCTGGTGGATCCGCCCAGCGGTAACCCCGATAGCCACCTGGTCGGCAGACGGGTATCCGATTCTCAGGCGGAACGACGTTTGAACAGGCGGCCCGTATGGAATCGGCGTTGTTGCCGGCTAGCGCGCGACGACAAGCAGGTAGACGATCCCCAAAACAACCAGCAGCATCCCCAGCAATTCGCCGCGCGATGATTTTTCCTTGAAGAACAGCATCGATATGGCGAGCGTGAAAATGAATTCGATCTGGCCCAGCGCCTTGACGTAGCCGGCGTTCTGCATGGTGAAGGCCGTGAACCAGCCAATTGATCCCAGCGTGCTGGTGCCGCCGACAAACGCGCCGACTTTCCATTGCTGCGCCATGATGGCGAACTGGTCCCGCTGGGTGACGATCAGGTAGCTGCCCAGCATGACGCATTGCATGACGATCAGGGTGACCAGCGTCAATGCGGCGGGAAAGGCGAAACTGTCCAGGTGCAGGGACAGGCTGGCCTGGCGGATGAACAGCGCTGACAGGGCAAAGAAAAAGCCCGAGGCGAGACCGACCGCCGCCGGCCTGTTGAACAGACGCGTCAGCAACCCGCCGGACTGGTCTATTCCTGTGCGTACCGCGGTGATGATGACCACCCCGATGACACTGACGCCGATTGCCAGCCAGCCCTGAAAATTGATGACTTCGCCGAACAGCAGCGCACCAACGACCGCCGTCAGGAAAGCCTCGGTCCGGGCATAGGTCGTGCCAACCGCAAAATTGCGCAGCGAAAACAGATAGACGAGCAACATGGTCGCGAGAATCTGGCTCAGGGCGCCCGCCAGGCAGAAGATGAAGAAGACCGACGGGAACTCGGGCAGCGCACGGTCCTGCAACTGCATGATGCCGAATAGATAGATCACCGCGAAGGGCAGGCCGAATGCGAACCGGACCAGTGTGACGCCATGTGTCGTCAGATGCTGTGTCAGGTGCTTCTGGCCACCGGTGCGCAGCGCCTGCGATCCAGCCGCCATAAATGTCAGGTATACCCAGCCCCAACTTTCAAACATTGCTTCCCCCAGGTTGGCAAGTTTTATTCACAATTAGTGATGCCGTATGACTTCGGTTACCATGAAATGCGATACTAGAATGCTTGCTTTCCGGTACTCCTAGCCTAAATTCCACGACGTTGGCAAAGGATCAAATTTCACCCCGCCGTGAGGCCAATTCACACATGACAGGAAAGGCGTCCCTCGTGCGCGCAAATTTACCGCCCCTGAATGCATTGCGGACCTTCGAGGCAGCCGCGCGGCACCTTAATTTCAGCCGTGCCGCGGATGAATTGAACGTAACGCCTTCCGCCGTCAGCCACCAGATACGGGATCTGGAGGACCGGGTCGGCGTTTCGCTGTTCCATCGCGCCCGCAAGACCTTGCAACTCAGCGAGGCCGGCCGAATTCTGTTGCTGGGGGTCCAGAATGCGTTTGGTACCCTGTCCCGCGCGATGGACGACCTGTATGCGTTGACCCACACACCGGTTCTGACCGTTTCCGTGCCGCCATCGGTCGCCATGAAGTGGCTGGTGCCGCGGCTGGAAAATTTCCGCAAACGGCATCCCGATATTGATGTCCGGATTTCAACGGATATCGAACTGCCGGGCCTGGGGAGCGGCGATGTTGATATCGCGGTGCATTACGGTGTCGGCGACTATCCGGGACTGGAAGCAGAATTGCTGGTGGCCAATGCCGTTGCGCCAATGTGCAGCCCGGATTTGCTGAAAGCCGACCCGCCGCTATTGCTGCCGGAGGATCTGCGTCATTTTACGCTGCTGCATGATACCGGCGGCGATGAGGCGGGAAACCCGGCCTATGACTGGGATACCTGGTTGTCCGAACACGGTGTCGAGAATGTCGACGCGTCACTCGGTTTGCGGTTCAACACCTCCGCCGATGTGTTGAATGCCGCCGTGGCGGGGGCGGGTATTGCGATTGGCAAGACGGCGCTGGCGGTGGATGATCTCAGGACCGGCCGGTTGATCTGTCCGTTTGGCGCGGCCACGCGCGAAGACGCCGCCTATTATGTCGTCCACGCGCCCAATAAGGCCGTCCGGGAAAAGGTCGCGCCCTTCCGCGATTGGCTGTTCGCGGAGTTTGCCGCCGGATAGGGCGTCAGGCGGCTTTGGATTCCGGCCAGGCGTCGCCGGAACCAAGCAGATCGGTTTCGATGGTCACCCGGTTCATGATCCTGGTTTGCGGCCAGTAATCCGCAACCGCATAGTGCAACATCGACCGGTTGTCCCACATCGCCACGGAATCGGGACGCCAGTGGAACCGGCATTGGAATTCCGGCAGCCGGCAATGGGCGAACAGAATATCGAGCAGGCCCTGACTTTCGAGGGCAGACAAGCCCTCGATGCCGGTCGTGAAGCTTTCCGACAGGTATAGCGATTTAAGCCCGGTGACCGGATGGCGCCGCACCATCGGGTGGGGGACCGGCGGGTTCGCCTTGCGCATGCGTTCCATGCGTTCAAAATTATCGCCGTCCCAACTGCGTTTCTTGGCGGCACTGCCGTGAAGCTTCTGGAAGTCATTCCAGGCGACCTTGTCTTCCAGCAGGGTTTTCATGTCGTCGCTCAGCGCGTCATAAGCGGCTCTCATACTCGCCCAGATCGTGTCGCCGCCGGCCTGTGGCACGGTAACGCCGCGCAGGATCGATGCGAATTCGGGAGCGCTGCGAAAAATGCCGTCCGTATGGTAGTGGTTGACGTTGGGTGGCCGGGCTTCGTCGTTTTCCAGCACGGCCATCTCCGGTACGTCCTCGTCCACAAGGAATGCGGCGCGTTGCGCAATACGCAAACGGCCAAAACGCCTGGCAAAATCGGCCTGCTGCCGGGCGGTCATGGCCTGATCGCGAAAAAAGACAACGCCGTGCGCCATCAGGGCGGCATGGATTTCACCGACTGTTTCGTCGCTAAGTTCCGTTGTCAGGTCGACATTCCCGATCGTTGCACCGGCCGCCAGTGTTTCGGGCGAAACGGATATCGTGCGGTATTGATTCTCTTCTGTCATGCCAACCTCCTGTTATGCCGACATCATCGCAAAACCGTGCCAAACGGACAAGTGGCCGGATTCGATTAATGTTTTACTAAGGTGCTGTTACTGGTATGATATATCATTATTTTTTAGTTGTATTTAAGGCTGGGTCTGCACGCTCTGATTATTGTGGCGTGCGGGGGGATAGAACTTAAATCGTTTTCGGCCGGGTACCCATCCTGCTGCAGGAGGGGAAATCCTTCCCGCGTGGGAAACGGTGAAAATGCAAGGCAGTAAGATTATGGCCAGAGCCCTGGAAACGGTTCACGGCGTAAACGGTGACGATGCCCAACGCCGGACCATGTATTCTTTAGAGTCTGACTCGAAATGATATCCATGTTTTCATGCTCTTGCCAATCGTCGGGCGAGCAGTTGAATGCTGGCGATCAGGAGCCATGCCTCCGCGCTTTCGATGGTTTCCTCGAAATCTTTGGCGAGACGGCGGTTACGACCGAGCCAAGCGAAGGTGCGCTCAACCACCCAGCGGCGGGGGCAACAATACGAACCCCTTGGCGGCGTCGGAGCGCTTGACGATCTGCACGGTCCACTTCCCAAGTTTGGCCAGCGCGTCGCGCAACTTCGGTCCCCGCGTAACCACCATCGGCGAAAACATGGCGCAACCGGGGAAAGGCGTGGCGTATCGACGCCAACAGCGCGGGCGCGCCGTCGCGATCCTGGATATCGGCGGCGTGAACCATGACGGCGACCAGAAAGCCGCCTGTGTCGGTCACGATATGACGCTTGCGCCCTTTGACCTTCTTTCCCGCGTCATAGCCCCGAACACCGCCGCTTTCCGTGGTTTTCACCGTCTGGCTGTCGATCACCCCGGCGGTCGGGCTGGTCGTGCGCCCAGAGGTTTCCCGCATCGACATCACCAGTTGGCGATTGATGACGTGCAAGGTTCCATCCGAGCGCCAAGCGTAAAAATATCGCTGGATCGTACTGCGTGGCGGAAATTCCCGGGGCACCATGCGCCATTGGCAACCGGTGCGCGCCACATAAAAAATCCCATTCACCACTTCTCGAAAATCCGTGGTTCGCGGGCGGCCTAATCGACGCGGCGGGGACAATAATGGCGAAATCAAACGCCACTCCTTATCCGTCAAGTCGCTTGCGTAACGAAGGCTCGAACGATCAAACTGCGGGCGGGTGATCTCAGTCCACATGTTGTGTCTCCTCATTTGCTTCAACACAAACGAGAGAATCACAACTTACTGAAATCACTCAACTCATTTCGGGCCGGACACTTAGACAGCATCGAAGGTGAAAACGCTTTGATGGACGCGCTCCATTATTTCTGGAGCGCATTGCGGCAGGTGGAAAATGATACGCCGAAAGTTTCGGATTTCGACCTGGCCAGAATTGCGCCGAATGCCAAGGGCGCCTTTCTGTCCTGGATCGATGCGACGGCGGAAGACCCGCGGTATTTTCAGATGGCGTATCATCCCTGCAGCCCGATCCCGGGCATGGGGCTGGAACTTTCCGGTAAGCGGTTGATGGAAATACCTAATTCACTGCACGCCAAATCGACCTATGTGGAATATTTGCGTTGCAAGCAGTGGCGAACCCCGCTGTATTATGAGATCGAACAGATCATCGCCGGATTTCAGCGACACTATTACCGCTTGTTGCTGCCGCTGGCCGATGACGCCGGGAAGGTGACGCGGATCGTCTATATGAACCACTTCCTGACGCCGCCACGGCAACTCTACAGGGACGAGGACAACGGATACGGGGGCCAAGCAGGCTAGGAAGCCCGCGTCCCGTCTGGCGATCCGGTCCTGTTTGGTTGTCCGTCCTTACTGCAGGGCGGCGCAGGCCTGTTGAATCAGGTCGCCACCACGCCTTAGGTCATCTTCCGGTGCAACGAAACTGGCCCGGAAATAGGGTGATAATCCGTAAGCGGCACCCTGCACGACGGCGACACCGACGGTGTCCAGCAGATACATTGTGAAATCGGTATCGGTTTCCAGCACCTTGCCGTCCGGGGTCTTCTTGCCCATCGCCCCGGCACAGGAACAGAAAATATACATTGCGCCTTCGGGCAGGTCGCAGCTCAGTCCTGCTGCCGCATTCAGTTTTTCGAACAATATGTCGCGCCGGTATTGCAGGTTGGCGGTGCGTTCGGCGACGAATTCCTGCGGTCCTTCCAGCGCGGCAATCGCGGCGGCCTGGGCGACGGCGCTGGCGCCGGCCGTGCTCTGCGACTGCATCTTGGACATGTTGGCGATGATCTCGCGTGGTCCGCCGGCGAAACCCAACCGCCAACCGGTCATCGAATAGGCCTTGGAGACACCGTTGCAGGTGACGGTGCGGTCGTATAGCTGCGGTTCGACCTGGGCGAAGGTTGCGAATGTTCGCTTGTCGTAGATCAGGTGTTCGTACACGTCGTCGGACAGAATATGGACATGCGGATGTTCAAGCAGCACTGCCGCCAGCGCTTTCAGTTCTGCGGCGCTGTAGGTTGCGCCTGTCGGGTTGCTGGGGGAACTGAAGATCAGCCATTTCGTTTTGTCCGTAATGGCTTCGGCGAGCTGTTCGGGACGCATTTTGAACTGGCTGTTCTGACCGCAGGCGACAATCACCGGTGTGCCGCCGGCAAGCTGGACCATGTCTGGATAGGATGCCCAGTAGGGCGCGGGAACAATGACCTCGTCCCCTGCGGATACCGTCGCCATCAGGGCATTGAACAAAATCTGCTTGGTGCCTGAACCGACAGCGATCTGGTCCAATCCGTATTCCAGCCCGTTGTCACGCCGGAATTTCAGGCGTGCGGCTTCGCGCATCTGCACCAGGCCATTGATCGGCGTGTAGTGGATTTCATTGCGGTCCATCAGCTCGATGACCGCTGCCTTGGCATGGTCCGGCGTGGGGAAATCCGGCTCACCGGCTGTCAGTTTGACAATGTCGCGGCCTTCCGCCTGCAACTCGCGGACCCGGGTGGAGGCGATCTGGCTCGGTGATGGCTTGAAGCGGCTCATCCGGGGGGCGAAAATACTCATGCTGGCAGGCTCCTTGATACAGTCTTCACTGTTTATGTGTAACACAGAGTGGAATTCCGGTGAATTTCGCCGGTATTGCCCTGTCGTGCAAGGTATGACCTTTGCCTGAGGTGTTGTGCCGGTCATAATCCGGCATGGAATAACGTGGAGCGTCGTCAATGCCTGATCGGGAAGCCAAAACGGGAGTAGACGTGTTGCGCGTGCCGGCGCTCAACAAGTCGTCGGGGTTTACCGATGAAGAACGCGAGCGGCTGAAGCTGCGCGGGTTGTTGCCTGTCGCGGTGCTGAACCAGGATGTTCAGCTGGACCGGGCGCTGGAAAACGTTCGCCGCAAAGCGGACGCTATCGAAAAATACATTTTCCTCAACGCGCTGCAGAGCCGGAATGAACGTCTGTTCTACCGTGCCCTGATGGATCATATCGAGGAATTGCTGCCGATTGTTTATACGCCGACGGTCGGACAGGCCTGCCGGGAATTCGCCCATATCTTTCAGCAGACCAAAGGGTTTTACGTCACGCCTGCGGATCGCGGCCGGGTGCATGAAATCCTGGGCAACTGGCCGGATGAAGACGTGCGTATCGTCGTCGTAACCGACGGCGAACGGATTCTGGGTCTTGGCGATCTGGGCGCCAGTGGTATGGGGATTCCGATTGGCAAGCTGGCGCTTTATGTCGCCTGCGCCGGCATCAGCCCGCGCCAGTGCCTGCCGGTCATGCTGGATGTCGGTACCGATAACGAGGCGTTGGCCAGTGATCCCCTGTATCTGGGGGTCAGCGGAAAACGGCTGCGCGGCGCGGCCTATGATGAATTGATGGAAGAATTCATCGTCGCGATTCAGGCCCGGTTTCCCGGTGCGCTGATTCAGTTCGAGGATTTCCAGACGGCAAATGCCTACAAGCTGTTGAACACATACCGGGATCGCGTGCTGTGTTTCAATGACGACATTCAGGGAACGGCCGCGGTTGTGCTGGCCGGATTCTATACGGCGCGCCGTCTGATTGGTCGCAGCATCAAGGACATGAAAGTGATGTTCCTTGGTGCGGGATCCGCCGCAACGGGGATAGCGGATTTGACGGTGCCGGCGCTGGTCGCCGAGGGGCTGGATGAGTCCGAAGCGCACAAGCGGTTGTGGTTCGTGGATATCAACGGGCTGGTGGTGCAGCAGCGGAATGACCTGGCGGCGCATAATCTGCCCTATGCCCATGACCATCCACCAATGGATTTCATCGAGGCAATCCGGACAATCCAGCCGGATATCCTGGTCGGGGCAACGGGAACGCATGGCGCCTTTACCGAAGAAGCAGTCCGTCTGATGGCGGAAATCAAGGAGCGCCCGGGCATTTTCGCGCTGTCGAACCCGACGTCGCAGGCGGAATGTACAGCGCAGGAGGCCTATCAATGGAGCGACGGGCGCGCGATCTTTGCCAGTGGCAGCCCGTTCGCGCCGCTGACGGTCGATGGAAAAGCATTCCGGCCGGGTCAGGGCAACAATGTCTATATTTTCCCCGGGGTCGGGGCGGGGGCGTTGTTCTGTCAGGCGGAGCGCATCAGCGAGGAAATGTTCCTGGCGGCGGCGAAGGCACTGGCGGAAGAAGTGGATGATTCCGATCTTGCGAGTGGGACGATCTATCCGCCGCTGACGGATATCCGGAAGGTTTCACTGAATATCGCCGTCGCGGTCGCGGAAACCGCATATGCGCAGGGCCTTGCCCGGGCGGAGCGCCCCGCCGATCTTCGGCAATCCATTGCGGATGGCATGTACGACCCGCGCTACTGACCGGTTCCTGTTTATGGACCTGAGCCGTTGTGAGCATGATTTGACCTTCCTGCTGGAGGAATGATTAGCCTGCGCCTGCGTTTCGAAACGAGAAGGAATTTGTATGTTCAGGATCGTCTTATCGTCCGTTCTCTTTGGCTGTGCCTGTATGGCAACGGTCGTGGCGCAGGCATCGGACGCTGTCGTTGGACCCTATGCGGGCCAGCATTCGCGCGAAATCAAATCGCTTTCGGCGGAAGATATCGACGATCTGCAGGCGGGACGCGGCTGGGGGTTCGCCAAACCGGCGGAGCTGAACGGCTTTCCCGGGCCGGTGCATCTGCTGGAATTGAAGGATGACATCGCGCTTTCCGACAGCCAGGTTCGTGAAATTCAGGCGCTGTTCGATGACATGAAGCGTGAAGCGATGGTACTCGGCGCGGCCTATGTTGACGCTGAACGGGCGCTCGACCGTGCCTTTGCAGCGCAGGACATATCGCCCGATGCGCTGGCGACGCTGGTCGCCCGTGCCGCGGACGTGAAAGGACGTTTGCGGCTGGTGCATTTGCAGACGCATCTCAAAACACTGCCGCTTTTGTCGAAGCACCAGGTCGTCACCTATATGCGCTTGCGCGGTTATGGTGGTGGCGGGCATCGCCATTGACCCGGCATGACCGGCGCGCGGCAAGGGGCCAGACCAATGGACGGAAACGGAGCAGGGGCCTTGTCGCTATTTCGGCTGCGTTGATGCTGGTCGTGGGCGTTCCCGGTGCAACGCTGTTCGCGCATGAAGGGGCGACAGGTGTGGTCAAGCAGCGGATGGCGGATATGAAATCCTTTGCCGCCGCGATCAAGAAACTCGCCCCGATCCTTCGGGGATCCGGACCCTGGGATAGCGCCGCCGTCGCCGCGCAAGCGGCCATCATCGAAGACCGGGCCGGCAAACATATACCGATGCTCTTTCCCGAAGGGACGGATGGATCGCCTTCAGACGCCGCGCCGTTGATCTGGTTTGAAGCGGAACGTTTTGCGGCGCAGGCGGAAACCTTGCGGGAACGCGCCGCCGCCCTGCGTGAAAGTGCGGCCGGTGCCGAAGGGCCGGATGATGCGGGCAGCGGCGTCTCGCCGGCATCCGCCTTTGCCAATCTTGCGGATTCCTGCCGCAGCTGCCATCAGACCTATCGCCTTCGCCGCTAACCTACCGCCACTTCAGGCGGCTTGAATTATCAGGCCGAATGCCATTGTGTGCCGGGGCGGTTCAGCGGCGATCCGGCAAACCTGCTATTTCTGGTGCGCAGATAAGAAACAAGCAGGATCAAGTCATGCCAAAGGCCCGGGAAAGTGATTTGCCGATTGCCGATGAATTACAGCGGCAGTCCGACCGCGGGGCAGCGATTCTTGCGGTGGCCTATCTGGAACATCAGCTTGATCTGGCACTCGCCGCGCGGTTCGTGATCGATGTCCATACGAAGGACAGCTTCCGCAAGGTCTTCAAGCATACCGGTCCGGCGGGCGCGTTCGGTATCAAAGCGGAAGTCGCCTTTCTGCTGGGCCTGTGCGCCTACGAAATGAAAAACGACCTGCTGCTGTTATCCGAAATCCGCAACGATTTCGCTCATATTTCCCGCGCGGTGGATTTTGGTTCGCCAGAGATGCGCGACAAATGCGCCGGGTTGACCAGCCTGGACGGTGCTGTGGCGGATGGTTCCTTGGACGGTCCCGATGCGCGCCGGAAATTCATGGCGGCAATCGCCCAGGCTGCGGAACGCTTTGGTGTTCCGGCAAACGCGGACGCGATGTCCGACAGGCAGTCCTGAATTTTCTTGAAATAGCAATTAAAGCCTATTATAGGGGCTCGTGCCCGGCTCGGCAGGACGCCTGGATTTTACCTTTCGCCTGTCCGGTGGCGCGGGCGAAAATGTAGACAAATGTAGACAAATGTAGACATTTTTACGCGAAATTGGCCATGTATTGTTATTTATCAATCGGTTAACCTGATTCAATCGATATTTCCCGGTGTTTTTTTGTGCTTTTCTACGCAAAAGCGGCACTGACCAGCGGGTTACGCGATCTTTTTCGGCCTTGCAGGGCGGTGTCGATTGCGCTGGATCAAAACCGGTACAGCCAGTCTTGCGACGCGGAAAATCAACCCCATATGATCTATGACAGGATGCCTCAAAGAGGGTCCGGTCACTATGTTTGTCCTTACACCGCCTGCCTCAAAGAGGGGGCATATGAGAGGATCGTTTCCAAATGAATCTCGAAAAATACACCGAACGCGCGCGCGGCTTCATTCAGTCGGCGCAGACGCTTGCCCTGCGCAGCAACCACCAGCAGCTGACGCCGCTGCATGTGCTCAAGGTCCTGCTGGACGACAAGGAAGGCCTTGCTGCCAACCTTATCGCGGCAGCCGGCGGCGATTCCCGCAACGCGCTGCTAACGGTCGAAGCCGGGCTCGATAAAATTTCGAAAGTTGAAGGCAGCGGTGCGGGGCAGATCTACTTGTCGCCCGAAACGGCACGCCTGTTCGATCAGGCGGAACAGGTTGCGGAGAAAGCCGGCGACAGTTTTGTCACCGCGGAGCGCCTGTTGCTTGCGCTTGCGCTGGCACAGGGGACCGATGCCGCGAAGGCGCTTGCCGATGCCGGCGTCACCGCGCAGGGCCTGAACAGCGCGATTGAGGAAATTCGTCAGGGCCGCAAGGCGGACAGCGCCACGGCCGAAGACAGTTATGACGCGCTGAAAAAGTATGCCCAGGACCTGACCGCCGCCGCGCGGGACGGCAAGCTCGACCCGGTTATCGGCCGCGACGAGGAAATCCGCCGGACGATCCAGGTGCTGTCGCGCCGGACCAAGAACAACCCGGTGCTGATCGGGGAGCCCGGCGTCGGCAAGACGGCGATCATCGAAGGGCTGGCATTGCGCATCGTCAATGGTGATGTGCCGGAAAGCCTGAAGAACAAGCGGCTGATGTCGCTCGATCTCGGCGCGCTGATCGCGGGGGCCAAGTTCCGCGGCGAGTTCGAAGAGCGCCTTAAGGCGGTGCTGCAGGAAGTGACCGCCGCTGCGGGCGATGTACTGCTGTTCATTGATGAATTGCACACGCTGGTCGGTGCGGGTGCGGCGGAAGGCTCGATGGATGCCTCCAACATGCTGAAGCCGGCGCTGGCCCGTGGCGAATTGCATGCCATCGGCGCGACGACCCTGAACGAATACCGCAAGCATATCGAAAAGGACGCGGCGCTGGCGCGGCGTTTCCAACCGGTCTTCGTCAATGAACCGACGGTCGAGGATACGATCTCGATCCTGCGCGGGCTAAAGGAAAAATACGAACTGCATCACGGCGTGCGGATCACGGATTCCGCCATCGTTTCGGCGGCGACCCTGTCGAACCGCTATATCACCGACCGGTTCCTGCCGGACAAGGCAATCGATCTGGTTGATGAGGCGGCGAGCCGGCTGCGCATGGAGGTCGATTCCAAGCCGGAGGCGATTGACGAACTCGATCGCCGCATCATCCAGCTCAAGATCGAGCGTGAGGCGCTGAAGAAGGAAACCGATCAGGCCTCGAAAGACCGGCTCGAGACACTGGAGAAAGACCTGGCGGAACTCGAAAGTCGGAGTACGGAACTGACCGCGGCATGGCAGGCCGAAAAGGATCAGCTGCAGGGCGCACAGGGAATCAAGGAAGCGCTGGACCAGGCGCGGGGTGAGCTGGAACGGGCCAGCCGCGAAGGCAATCTGTCGCGGGCGGGCGAGCTGTCTTATGGCGTGATTCCTGATCTGGAGAAGAAACTGGCTGAGGCGGATGCGGGTGCCGAACACCGGATCCTGAACGAGGAAGTCACGGCGCAGGATATCGCCGGCGTCGTTTCCCGCTGGACCGGGGTGCCGGTCGACAAGATGCTCGAAGGCGAGCGCGAGAAGCTGCTGGCGATGGAAGAGTCGCTCAGCAACCGGGTGATCGGTCAGGAAGAAGCCATCACCGCCATCTCCAACGCGGTGCGCCGCGCCAGAGCGGGCCTGCAGGATCCGAACCGGCCGATTGGTTCGTTCCTGTTCCTGGGGCCGACGGGTGTCGGCAAGACCGAGCTGACCCGTGCGCTGGCGGATTTCCTGTTCGATGACGATCAGGCCATGGTGCGCATCGATATGTCGGAATACATGGAGAAGCACGCGGTTTCGCGGCTGATCGGGGCGCCCCCGGGTTATGTCGGATACGATGAAGGCGGTGCATTGACCGAGGCGGTTCGCCGTCGACCCTACCAGATTGTTCTGTTCGATGAGGTCGAGAAGGCCCATCCCGATGTCTTCAACGTCTTGCTGCAGGTGCTCGATGACGGACGGCTGACCGACGGGCAGGGGCGGACGGTGGATTTCACCAATGTGGTGATCGTGATGACCTCCAACCTCGGCGGCGAGATACTGGCGAACCAGCCGGAAGGCGAGGATTCCACGGAAGTACGCGGCCAGGTTATGGATATTGTCCGGGGGCATTTCCGGCCGGAATTCCTGAATCGCCTGGATGAAATCCTGCTGTTCCACCGGCTCACCCGGGCGCAGATGACCGGCATTGTCGATATCCAGCTGGGGCGGCTGCAAAAGCTGCTCGACGATCGCAAGATTACGCTGGAACTCGACGGGGCGGCCAAGGCCTGGCTCGGCGATGCGGGGTACGATCCGGTCTATGGCGCGCGGCCATTGAAGCGGGCCATCCAGCGATCGCTGCAGAACCCGATTGCCAGCCTTATCCTCGAAGGACGGATCGTCGACGCCGAACCGATCCGTGTCTCGGCCGGCGAGGGCGGGTTGATCATCAACGGGGAACTGGTGTCGGCGGAAGCCGCGTAACCGGGTAACAACGAACAGGCAGACAGGCCGGCGGGTTGCAAATCAGCCCGCCGGCCTTATGTTTGCCGACAACAATCAACAGTGACAGGGCAGGGGAACAGTATGCATATCAGCGCGAATTTCGATTCCGGTAATATCGAGGTGATCGACGCGACGGACGCTGCCAATGTGCGGTTGAATATTCGCAAGGACACCAATTCCGACTTCTTTCAGTGGTTTAATTTTCGCGCTGTTGGCGTGCAGGGAACCGACTGCGCCTTTCGCATCGAGAACGCCAGCCAGGCCAGCTACGCGAAGGGCTGGGAGGACTATCGCGCCGTTGCTTCCTACGACCGGGAGATCTGGTTTCGCGTGCCGACGGAGTATGACGGCACGGTCCTGACAATCCGCCATACGCCTGAATATAACGCCGTGCATTACGCGTATTTTGCGCCGTACTCGACCGAACGCTACCGGGACTACATGGCGTATTGCCAGTCCTCGCCGCGGGTATCGCTCGACGTGCTGGGGCAGACGCTGGATGGGGCCGATCTGGATCTGCTGGTGATTGGTACGCCAGGTGAAGGCAAGCGGGTCTGCTGGGTTGTCGGACGACAGCATCCCGGCGAAACGCAGGCATCCTGGTGGATGGAAGGTTTCGTGGACCGGCTGACCGATGATGCCGATCCGGTGGCGCGGGCGGTGCTGGACAAGGCGGTGCTGTATGTCGTGCCCAACATGAACCCCGATGGCAGCCGTCGCGGCAACCTGCGGGTGAATGCAGCGGGCACGAACCTGAACCGCGAATGGGCCGAGCCCAGCATGGAAAAAAGCCCGGAAGTTTTCCTGACGCGCGAGAAGATGCGCGAAACCGGGGTTGATTTCTGCCTCGACGTGCATGGCGACGAAGCACTGCCCTATGCGTTTATTGCCGGCGCCGATGGCATTCCGTCGCTGACCGAACGCCAGAAGAAATCGAAAGAGAATTTTGATGCGGCGCTGGTCCGCGCCAACCCGGATTACCAGACCGAAAAGGGGTATCCCAAGGCGTCACCGGGCAAGGGCAACCTGACCCTGTGTTCGTCCCATGTCGCGGAATATTTCGGTGCGCTGGGCATGACCCTTGAAATGCCCTTCAAGGACAATGCCAACGCGCCCGATGCACAGGTCGGCTGGTCGCCGGACCGCAGCCGCCATCTGGGCAACGGTTGCCTGGACGCATTATACGCCGTGCTGGACGGGCTCCGGGATTAGCGGGGGCCGCTGGCGGGCTGCAGATCGTCTTTTGCCATCTGCGTTGTCGTCGGCAGGGTCGCGTAGCGGTCTTCCAGCGTGTTCCGCATCGCGTTGAACTGTGCCAGTTCCTTGCCCATCAGGGTGCGCCCGCTCGGCAGGTTCAGCTTCTTGGGATTGATCTGCTTGTTGCCGCGCAGGATTTCGTAATGCAGGTGCGGGCCGGTTGACCGGCCGCTGGTACCGACATAACCGATGACCTGGCCCTGTGAAACGCGCCGGCCGCTTTTGATGCCCTTGGCGTAGCCGCGCAGATGCGCATAGGCGGTCTTGTAGTTACCGCTGTGGCGGATACGGATATAGCGGCCATAGCTGCCGTTGCGTCCGGCCTTTTCGATCGTGCCGTTACCGGCGGCGTAGACGGGGGTGCCGCTGGGCGCGGCGAAATCGGTGCCGCGATGCATCTTGGTATAGCCCAGGATCGGGTGCTTGCGCCGGCCGTAACCCGACGAAATACGGGCGCCGTCAATCGGCGTCAGGGTCAGCGCCTTGCGGCTGCTGCGGCCCTTCGCATCGAAATAGTCGACCGTGCCGTCGTCGGCTTCATGCCGGTACATGCGGATCTTCTTGCCGCTCAGCACCATTTCCGCGATCAGGATTTCGCCTTCCGCAACGGGGGTGCCCGCATCGTCATGCATGCGTTCGAACATGATGTCGAATGAATCGCCCGGCTGAACGTCGCGCTGGAAATCGACATCATAGCTGAAGATCCGGATCATCCGGGCAAGGGTATTGGCGGGCAGGCCGGCGCGGGTGCCGGCAACATAAAGGCTGGACTGGATTTCCCCGGCGGCGCGGCTCGCTCGTGTGGTAAGCGGCTTGTCGATCGCCTCGGCCTTGAAGGTGCCGGCGTTGTCGCGCCGTACCGATACGCGGCGAATCGGGTCGACCAGCAGGTCGAGATGCTGCAACAGGGGCACGGCTTCCGCGGCCGGCGCGTGACGGGTCACGGTAAGCTGCAGGCCCGGCCGGATATCGCGGGGGTCATATACCTTGGTCAGGGCGGTGATCGCGTCATGTGCTTCTGTCCGCGCCACGCCGGTCTTGACCAGCAGGGCCATAAGCGTGTCGCCACTGCGGACGGTTCGTTCGGCGACAATAGGCTGCGGTGCCGTGACAACCGGTTCCTCGATGATCGCCGGAGACTCCGAAGCGACGGTTTCCTGCGCGATCTCGGCCGGTTCCGGGTTAACACTCGCCACCGGCGGATGTTTCGAATAACTCGACGGTGTGCCGAGCCATAATACGGTAGCCAGAGTCGCGGTAACGACGGCGCCAAACGTGACGATTAGCATAGTATCCTTTCCGGTGGGCGTTACTGGTTTTTGGACGAACCAATACTTGGTGTTGACCAATTCGCCACTACCCACGAGTGCTTTTATCTTATTAACTGTAAATCTTAAACCTTAAAGGCAGGTAAATCCACGCCAATGTCTGCGTGGATGCTTGAAAACCATTGATTCAGGGGCTGTGGGAAAATCGGTAAGAAATATTTCATTTTGTTTCGACAAAGCGTTTGACATCATCGATAGGGCGGTCGTATAAGCCCCCTCCACGGCGCGGGTGACACCCCGTTCCACCCTGTACCCCAAGGGGTGCTGGACGTTCTAGTAAATTGTAAATCTGTAATGGAAGGGATGCGCGGGCGGCGGTTAGGCATTTTTGTCTGGCCGGAGTTAAAGCCTCGCGCATTCTAGATAAGAGCTTTTGGTTATTATCTGGCTTCGGCTTGATTTTGATCAGGAGTGTCTGCGTAGATTGTGCTTGGACGAGACTCCGTCATAGCGTGGATGTTTTTCGGAATATTCGCGCGAATTAACTTGAGAGTTTGATCCTGGCTCAGAACGAACGCTGGCGGCAGGCTTAACACATGCAAGTCGAACGGGATGGTTCCTTCGGGAACCGGCGAGTGGCGCACGGGTGAGTAACGCGTGGGGATCTGCCTCGAAGTGGGGAATAACCGCTGGAAACGGCGGCTAATACCGCATACGCCCTTAGGGGGAAAGCTTTATGCGCTTTGAGATGAACCCGCGTAGGATTAGCTTGTTGGTGAGGTAAAAGCTCACCAAGGCACCGATCCTTAGCTGGTCTGAGAGGATGATCAGCCACACTGGGACTGAGACACGGCCCAGACTCCTACGGGAGGCAGCAGTGGGGAATATTGGACAATGGGCGCAAGCCTGATCCAGCCATGCCGCGTGAATGAAGAAGGCCTTAGGGTTGTAAAGTTCTTTCAGTCGCGAAGATGATGACGGTAGCGACAGAAGAAGCCCCGGCTAACTCCGTGCCAGCAGCCGCGGTAATACGGAGGGGGCAAGCGTTGTTCGGAATTACTGGGCGTAAAGGGCGCGCAGGCGGTTTCGTCAGTCAGATGTGAAAGCCCCGGGCTTAACCTGGGAACTGCATTTGATACTGCGAGACTAGAGTTCGGGAGAGGGTAGTGGAATTCCCAGTGTAGAGGTGAAATTCGTAGATATTGGGAAGAACACCAGTGGCGAAGGCGGCTACCTGGACCGATACTGACGCTGAGGCGCGAAAGCGTGGGGAGCAAACAGGATTAGATACCCTGGTAGTCCACGCCGTAAACGATGTGTGCTAGACGTCGGGGGTTACGCCTTCGGTGTCGCAGCTAACGCATTAAGCACACCGCCTGGGGAGTACGGCCGCAAGGTTAAAACTCAAAGGAATTGACGGGGGCCCGCACAAGCGGTGGAGCATGTGGTTTAATTCGACGCAACGCGCAGAACCTTACCAGCCCTTGACATGGGGAGTTTGGTTACCGGAGACGGTATCCTTCAGTTCGGCTGGCTCCCGCACAGGTGCTGCATGGCTGTCGTCAGCTCGTGTCGTGAGATGTTGGGTTAAGTCCCGCAACGAGCGCAACCCCTACTCTTAGTTGCCATCAGTTCGGCTGGGCACTCTAAGAGAACCGCCGGTGACAAGCCGGAGGAAGGCGGGGATGACGTCAAGTCCTCATGGCCCTTACGGGCTGGGCTACACACGTGCTACAATGGCGGTGACAGTGGGTCGCGACCTCGCGAGAGTGAGCTAATCCCCAAAAACCGTCTCAGTTCGGATTGTTCTCTGCAACTCGAGAGCATGAAGTTGGAATCGCTAGTAATCGTGGATCAGCATGCCACGGTGAATACGTTCCCGGGCCTTGTACACACCGCCCGTCACACCATGGGAGTTGGTTTTACCCGAAGCCGGTGCGCTAACCGCAAGGAGGCAGCCGACCACGGTAAGGTCAGCGACTGGGGTGAAGTCGTAACAAGGTAGCCGTAGGGGAACCTGCGGCTGGATCACCTCCTTTCTAAGGAAACGTCCGGTCTTTGATCTTTGGGATCTCCTGAAGATGATCTGGATGTTTAATTAGACACAAGGATGCCGGTACCTCTCAGGACCGGTGTCCAAAAACTGGCGGGCAATTTTGTTTTGCCGCCGTCCACGCATCCTTTCCACAGCCAACGCGAAGCGGCCGGGACTTGTCCCGCGCTGCGCGATTTGCGGTTCCGAACGGGGCTGTAGCTCAGTTGGGAGAGCGCCTGCTTTGCAAGCAGGAGGTCATCGGTTCGATCCCGTTCAGCTCCACCATCCCTTTAACCGGAAGGCGGATGCAGCAGGGTCTTCGATGTCTCTTTCCTTCGGATCATAATCGCGCCGCCGTTTTGCATGCCGGGTTCCGATGCCCGATCCCCGGGCCTGTAGCTCAGTTGGTTAGAGCGCGCGCTTGATAAGCGTGAGGTCGGAAGTTCAAGTCTTCCCAGGCCCACCATCAGGCTGATTGCAGCGCTCCAACCAGGAGATGCGCCGCATCAAGGTGTATCAGGCATGAGTGTGCCAGGCATGATCAAGTTGGCTGTCGAAAATTACAGATTACCCCGCGGGTTCGCCCGCAGGGTGGGAAAGCGAGAGCTTTCCCGGTTGTCAGGATATTGTGAATAAGTGATTGCGGTAGTACTCGGTATTATGTGGAGAATATTGCGTGACGGGCTTTGTCCCTGCACGTGATGGAATTCCGATGATAGCGATCAAGCGTTTTAAGGGCGTTCGGTGGATGCCTTGGTGCCAAGAGGCGATGAAGGACGTGATAGGCTGCGATAAGCTGCGGGGAGCCGCCAATAGGCTTTGATCCGCGGATGTCCGAATGGGGAAACCCACCCTTCGGGGTATCGTATGGTGAATACATAGCCATACGAGGCGAACCCGGTGAACTGAAACATCTCAGTAACCGGAGGAAAGGAAATCAACAGAGACTCCGTCAGTAGCGGCGAGCGAACGCGGACCAGGCCAGTTCCAGTGGCCAATCAACCAGAACGGTTTGGAAAAACCGGCCATAGTGGGTGACAGCCCCGTATGGGTACAGGTTGGTCATTGGGCTTGAGTAGGGCGGGACACGTGAAATCCTGTCTGAAATTGGGGGGACCACCCTCCAAGCCTAAGTACTCCTTGGCAACCGATAGTGCACAAGTACCGTGAGGGAAAGGTGAAAAGTACCCCGATGAGGGGAGTGAAAGAGATCCTGAAACCGGACGCTTACAAGCTGTGGGAGCCTCCTTGTGGGGTGACCGCGTACCTTTTGTATAATGGGTCAGCGACTTAATCTACGTAGCAAGCTTAAGCCGATAGGTGTAGGCGCAGCGAAAGCGAGTCTGAATAGGGCGTACAGTTACGTGGATTAGACCCGAAACCGGGTGATCTAGCCATGGGCAGGTTGAAGGCAGGGTAAGACCTGCTGGAGGACCGAACCCACCTATGTTGAAAAATGGGGGGATGACCTGTGGCTAGGGGTGAAAGGCCAATCAAACCCGGAAATAGCTGGTTCTCCGCGAAATCTATTTAGGTAGAGCGTCACGTGTTTACCGTCGGGGGTAGAGCACTGGATGGGCTAGGGGGGCGCGAGCCTTACCAAACCTAACCAAACTCCGAATACCGACGAGTTAAGCGTGGCAGACAGACGGCGGGTGCTAAGATCCGTCGTCAAAAGGGAAACAGCCCTGACCGCCAGCTAAGGTCCCTAAGTTATGGCTAAGTGGGAAAGGATGTGGGAAGGCCAAGACAGCCAGGAGGTTGGCTTAGAAGCAGCCATCCTTAAAAGAAAGCGTAATAGCTCACTGGTCTAATTAAGCCGTCCTGCGCCGAAGATGTAACGGGGCTCAAGCCATACACCGAAGCTGCGGATTCGATCTCGGATTCGTCTAAGATTGAGTGGTAGCGGAGCGTTCCGTAAGCCTGTGAAGCGGTACCCGTGAGGGACCGTGGAGGTATCGGAAGTGAGAATGCTGACATGAGTAGCGATAAAGAGTGTGAGAAACACTCTCGCCGTAAGTCCAAGGGTTCCTGCGCAAGGCTAATCCGCGCAGGGTGAGCCGGCCCCTAAGCCGAGGGCGAAAGCCGTAGGCGATGGGAACCACGTTAATATTCGTGGGCCTGCTGGGATGTGACGAATACAGTAAGTTGTCTTCTCTTATTGGATTGAGAGGGCCGCGAATGTGTTCCAGGAAATAGCCCCAGCTTTAGACCGTACCCCAAACCGACACAGGTGGACTGGTAGAGCATACCAAGGCGCTTGAGAGAACTGCGTTGAAGGAACTCGGCAAATTGCCCTCGTAACTTCGGGATAAGAGGGCCCGGCCTATGGGCAACCACTGGCCGGGGGCACAGAATTGGGGGTGGCGACTGTTTACTAAAAACATAGGGCTCTGCGAAGCGGCAACGCGACGTATAGGGTCTGACGCCTGCCCGGTGCTGGAAGGTTAAGAGGAGAGGTGCAAGCTTTGAATCGAAGCCCCAGTAAACGGCGGCCGTAACTATAACGGTCCTAAGGTAGCGAAATTCCTTGTCGGGTAAGTTCCGACCTGCACGAATGGCGTAACGACTTCCCCACTGTCTCCAACGCAGACTCAGCGAAATTGAATTCTCCGTGAAGATGCGGAGTACCCGCGGTCAGACGGAAAGACCCCGTGCACCTTTACTACAGCTTTGCAGTGGTATTAGGAGTGACATGTGTAGGATAGGCGGGAGCCTTTGAAGCCGAGCCGCTAGGTTCGGTGGAGGCACCCTTGAAATACCGCCCTTTTTACTTCTGATATCTAACCGCGACCCGTTATCCGGGTCCGGGACCCTGCATGGTGGGTAGTTTGACTGGGGCGGTCGCCTCCCAAAGAGTAACGGAGGCGCGCGAAGGTGAGCTCAGGCTGGTCGGAAATCAGCTGTTGAGTGCAATGGCACAAGCTCGCCTGACTGTGAGGCCGACAGGCCGAACAGAGACGAAAGTCGGTCATAGTGATCCGGTGGTCCCGCGTGGAAGGGCCATCGCTCAACGGATAAAAGGTACGCCGGGGATAACAGGCTGATACTGCCCAAGAGTCCATATCGACGGCAGTGTTTGGCACCTCGATGTCGGCTCATCACATCCTGGGGCTGAAGCAGGTCCCAAGGGTTTGGCTGTTCGCCAATTAAAGTGGTACGTGAGCTGGGTTTAGAACGTCGTGAGACAGTTCGGTCCCTATCTGCCGTGGGTGTACGAGACTTGAGAGGATCTGTCCCTAGTACGAGAGGACCGGGATGGACGTATCTCTGGTGGACCGGTTGTCACGCCAGTGGCACAGCCGGGTAGCTAAATACGGACGGGATAACCGCTGAAAGCATCTAAGCGGGAAACCCACCTCAAGACCAGGTCTCGCTGAGAGCCGTGGAAGACCACCACGTCGATAGGCCGGGTGTGGAAGCGCAGCAATGCGTGAAGCTAACCGGTACTAATAGCTCGATAGGCTTGATCCCATCTCGGAAAACCATCGCGCGCAGCGGCAATGCCCGTCTGCGCAATACAATCTCTACATGCGTACAAAATACATACCGTTCTGCCGCAATCACATATGCGCCCATATCCCGGTTAACAGGGGATACGGGGGCTGGAATGCATGAATCAAATCATGCTCCCTGCCCCTTTGTCTTTTGCGTTCATCGACGGTCTGGTGGCCATAGCGAGGGTCCCAACACCCGATCCCATCCCGAACTCGGCCGTGAAAACCCTCCGCGCCGATGGTACTGCGTCTTAAGGCGTGGGAGAGTAGGTCGCCGCCAGGCCTTCCATGAACGTAAAACAAACCCAAAACCCAATATGAAAACAAACAGCGCATACACTCACAATAATCAGCCAATCCGCAATCCGGAGGAAATCTACACAAACCTCCCCAGAGACAAACGCGGGGTGGAGCAGCCCGGTAGCTCGTCAGGCTCATAACCTGAAGGTCGCAGGTTCAAATCCTGCCCCCGCAACCATCAAGACCCTACCGCCGCTTCCATTGGAGGTGGCGGTTTTGTTTTGCTGGGTGAAGGCGAGGATTTGCGCCAGTGCGCCGATCAGAATGACGTCAGGCTTTCCTCGTTCCGGTCCCACATGAATTTCGATGTGATCAATCATCGACCGGATGAGGTCCATGGCTTGCGGGCGGGCCGTTTCGTCGGCCAGGAGTGCCTGAAGTTCGCCGACCTTCTTACGATAAAGCTCAGCCATGTTCGGATGCGGTTCGATCACTTGGTCATCATGCGCAGTGGCGAGTGTTCGTTCGAGGTCTCGCTTGCGGGATTCCAACGAGCGCAGTTCGGCGCGAACCAGACCAGGATCACCATCGCCTTCGGTGATAAAGGTGAGACAGCGTTTGATGCCGTTGTTGACTTTGTTCAGGTCTTTTTTCACGTGGCGCTCGTGGGCACCGCGTTGTTTGCGCAACCGTGCGAGTTCCGCCTTGAACTCGACGACAAACGTGTCGATGAGGCCTTCATTGCCGAGCAGAATGTCCTTAAGGCCAGTGAGAACCCGATCTTCTAGCTGACTGACCTTGATACCGACAGGGCTGTCACAGGTGCCGCGTTCACGCTTCGCCGCGCAGGAATAGCGCTCCCGATTGACAATTGTCATGGAGCCGCCACAACAGCCGCACTTTATGAGGCCAGTAAGCAACCGCTTCTTGGTCTGACGTTTGTTGCCAACCTGAGAGGTGTAGCGAGCCTTGATGGCTTTTACGCGATCCCAAACACCATCATCTAAGATGCTTAATGCCGGCACTTCAGTGACAACCCATTCATGCTCCGGGTTTAACCGTGATCGTCGCTTGCCTGTCTCCGGGTCTTTAATAAACCGCTGCCGATTATAGGTGATACGGCCTAGATATAGCTCGTTGTTGAGAATGCCGTTGCGTCGCTGACGGCTGCCGTTGATGGTGGACGCATTCCACTGACCGCCACGGGGACTGGCGATTCCTTCAGCATTTAGACGAGAAGCAATTTTGCGCGGAGGCTGGCCATCTGCATATTCTTTAAAGATGCGCCTGATGATCGAAGCCTGTTCGGTATTGATCTCACGCTCCCCCGTGGTGACGGTGCCGTCTTCCTTTAATTGTCGAATGATGTTGTATCCGTAACTATTACCACCGGGAATTTTGCCCGCTTCAACACGTCCCCGCTGGCCGCGTTTGGTTTTGATAGCCAGGTCTTTGAGGAACAGAGCATTCATCGTGCCCTTGAGACCCACATGCAGTTCGTTAATCTCACCTTCCGACAAGGTAACGATCTTAATCTCAGCGTGGCTCAGACGTTTAAATATGGCAGCAATGTCTTCCTGATCGCGGCTGATGCGGTCAAGAGCTTCTGCGATGACTACGTCAAAATCATTTTGTTTGGCGGCATCCATCAGGGCCAGCATGCCGGGGCGGTTGCTCAGGTTTCCGCCACTGATGGCATAATCTGAATAAACCTCAGTCACAATCATACCTTCACGCTCAGCACGTTCACGACACAGGCGGACCTGATCGTCGATGGACGTCTCGGATTGAAGGTCGGACGAGTAACGCGCATAAATGGCGGTTCTCATGATCCACCTTTCTTGAGACGCTGATGACGCGGTGTAAGCTCTTTACGTAGTGTGTTTACAGATTGTCGCAGTCTCCGACCGGCGACAAGCGCATTGGCCTGGATGTAGTGTTTTTCCGTAGTCCGTGGATCTGTATGGCCGAGAATTGGCGCGGCTATTCCTATATGTTCAGGTTCATCTATTGCCACCGTGGTGACGGCGCAGTCTCTGAATAGGTGAGGATTAATGGATACATCGAAGGCTCGTTTTGTGACCTTGGTAATACGGTCATATATGGTTTTGCCCCTCATCGGTTGTCCGTACTTCGTAATCCACAACCGATCGAACTCTTCATCTCCAATGAGCTGCGGGCGGATGTGTGAATAGCCCCGAGTTTTCTAGACACTCTCGGTTTTCATTTCCTTCTGCCTTTCGAACTCGACGGGCGACAGCATCCCGTTTCTCACATGCTTGCGTTTCGGATTATAGAACATCTCGATGTAGTCGAACACGTCCTGTCGGGCTTCGACCCTGGTCCTGTAGGTCCGGCGCCGTATCCGCTCGCGCTTGAGCAGATTGAAGAAGCTCTCGGCCACTGCATTGTCGTGGCAATTCCCGCGCCGGCTCATCGAGTGTTGCAGATTATGGGCTTTGAGGAATGATGCCCAGTCCATGCTGGTGAACTGGGAGCCCTGGTCCGAATGGATCAACACCCTGTTCTTCGGCTTCCTGCGCCACACGGCCATGAGCAAAGCCTGCAGAACCACATCCGTTGTCTGACGGCTTTGCATCGACCATCCGACGATACGACGGGAGTAGAGGTCGATCACAACGGCCAGGTAGGCGAAACCTTCCAGAGTCCGGATGTAAGTGATGTCCGTCACCCAGACCTTGTCCGGCGCGTCCACGTCGAACTGCCGGTCCAATGTGTTGTCAACGACCAGTGCCGGTTTACCGCCATAGCTGCCAGGCCGGCGCTTGTAGCCGATCTGGGCCTTGATGCCGGCTAGTGTGGCCAGACGTGCAACACGGTTCGGACAGCACGTCTCGCCCTGATCCAGCAGATCATCATGGAGCTTGCGATAGCCATACACCTTGCCGCTGTCCTTCCAGGCCTTGCGGATGAGCTCGGTCTGGCGCACGTCTTCGCAAGCCCGCTTGCTCAGCGGGTTCTTCAGCCAGGCGTAAAAGCCGCTGGGATGGATGCGCAGGCAACGACACATCGTCCGAACCGAGAACAGCGGGCGATGCTTGGCAACGAACGCGTATCTCACTTTGCATCCCTGGCGAAATACGCGGTGGCTTTTTTTAAGATATCACGCTCCTCGGTGACACGCGCCAGCTCCGTCTTCAGCCGTCGTATCTCGGCGTCCCTGTCATCGCTGGCGGAAGACCCTGAAAACTTCTTCTTCCACGCATAGAGCGAATGCGGACTGACGCCCAGCCGCTGTGAGACCTCCGCAACCGGATAGCCCCGCTCGGTGATCTGCGCCACCGCGTCCCTTTTGAAATCGTCGTCGAAATTCGCTTTGCCCATCATGGCCTCCTTGCCTCAAAATTAGGGAAGAAAGCGTCTACGAATCTAGGGGCTATTCATTATGACCGATACGCCACAGCTCTTGCTGGCCCATCACCTGAAAGCCCTCAGGCTGCCCACCTTCCTCAGGGAATACGACAAGCTGGCCCGCCAGTGCGCCGCCGAGGGTGTCGATCATGTGCGCTATCTCGTCCGCCTGACCGAACTGGAACTGATCGACCGCGAACGCCGCATGGTCGAGCGGCGGATCAGGCAGGCCAGGTTCCCCGCCGTCAAAAGCCTCGATAGCTTCGACTTCAAGGCCATCCCATCGCTCAACAAGATGCTGGTCCTGGAACTGGCGCGATGTGAATACGTCGAGCGACGTGAGAACGTCATCGCGCTCGGCAACTCAGGCACCGGCAAAACCCATATCGCCCTCGGTCTCGGCCTGGCCGCCTGCCAGAAAGGCCTCATCGTTGGCTTTATCACGGCGGCCGCCCTGGTCCACGAGTTGATGGAGGCCAGGGACGAGAAAGCGCCTGCTGCGGTTCCAGAAGCAGTTGGCAAAATACAAGCTGCTGATCATCGACGAACTCGGCTTCGTGCCGCTCAGCAAAACCGGCGCCGAGCTTTTATTCGAGGTGTTCAGCCAGCGTTACGAGCGCGGCTCCACCCTGCTGACCAGCAATCTCCCCTTCGATGAATGGACCGAGGTGTTCGGATCCGAACGCCTGACAGGGGCTTTGCTCGACCGCCTAACCCACCACGTTCATATCCTCGAGATGAACGGCGACAGTTACCGCCTGAACCAGAGCCAAAAACGGCAGACCCCCCAAAAAACCTGACCAACGAGACCATGGTTGACCCGGTGGGCCCACAGGCACCTCCCGCGCTGCTTCGCTCCGCGTAACGCTAAAGCGCTACGCAAAGCAGCGCGGGTCCCTCCTATGGACTACCGGGACAACCCGCAACACCGAGTATTACATCATACAAAGTGGTGTACTTTTACTCCGGCCAATGGTGTATTGAGTTATTGTCAAATCTGGTGTTTGAGGGTTGTTGGTCATGCGGCGATCTGGCCTTGGTTGGTGGTTTCAATTCCGTCTTTGAATGTGACGCCTGTGATGACTTTGGCGAGGTAGTCAAAGCCGCGTAGTTTTCTCCAGTTTTGCTCAGCGCATTGGCCCAGCTTGAACATCATGTGCAGCATGCCATCGCGTGA
Source organism: uncultured Alphaproteobacteria bacterium (assembly GCA_943788635.1). GTDB lineage: Bacteria > Pseudomonadota > Alphaproteobacteria > UBA8366 > MarineAlpha4-Bin1. The sequence goes on from CALSRA010000026.1 coordinate 28,933, forward strand.
CAGGCAGCCCTTTGAGCGCTTGGTGCGATGCCGGATCGTGGCGAAGGCGGACTTCAATGGGATTGCTGGTGCGGATGCTCTGCCAATGCTGGGCTGGGAAGTCGAAGAATGCCATGAGTTCCGTCCGATCTTTTTGCAGGCACAGCGTCGCCTTGGGGTATTTGGCCTCATAGGTTTTGATGAACAAATCGAACGCCTTTTCCGCATCGTCTTTGGTCTCGGCCTGCCAGATGTTGTGGATAGCGGCTTTGGCCTTTGGCTGAGACAGCTTGGGCAAGCAGTTCATCGTTTTGTGTTGCCAGCACCGCTGCTGGCGGGATGTCATCCATGGCGCCCAGAACCCCATGGCACCGTCTCCATGGCCAGTTGGCGTATTCATCCACGGCTTTTGAGGCTGAGCAGAACCTCGCGCCAGCTCTGCGTGGACTCGCGCACCCCGTCCTCGATTGCCAGGAACCGTTTCTTGCCACGGGCCGTGACGCCCAACAATCACAAGGGCGCAGAGCTTGTCATCCTCGCCCCGAAGGCCGCTGTGGACGCCGTCAGCCCAGATATAGACGATTGGCTCGTCATCCAATGCAGCGTCTTTCCAGCCGTCGTACTCCTTGGCCCAATCGCGCTTGAGGCGCGAGACCGTATTCGCCGACAAGTCCTGTGGCATCAGGGCCCAGAAGAACCTTGAGGGCCGCGCCCATTTCGCCGCTGGAAATCCCTTTGAGGTAGAGCCAGGGCAAGGCCGCTTCCAGCGTCTTGGTTCGGCGCACATAGGGCGGCACCAAGGCCGAGCGGAATGTCACAGGCGTGCCGTCCTTGGAGCGAACCTTTGGAATGCGCACGCTCACAGGGCCAATGCCCGTTTGGAATGGGCGCTCTGGATGATGCCCATTGCGCACGACGGCCGCGTGACCTGCATCAGTGCGCAAGTCGGCGAACTGCGCAAGATAGCTGGCAAACTCTGCCTCAACTGCTGTCGCGATCAATTCCTGCGCTCCCGTTCTGAGCAATTCCGTCAGCGCGTCCGTCATCCCGTCTCGACGCGCAAAATCAACAATGTTAGTCGTTTCCATGGTGGTGTATCTCCTTTGGTTGGGCTGCTGTCTCGCAACAACAATTCAACCAGATACGCCGCCAACCTTCAAACCGCCCAAACACCAGATTCAGTCATAGCTC
>CALSRA010000027.1 GCA_943788635.1 uncultured Alphaproteobacteria bacterium
CCGTAGCGAACAGGACCGCGTGCTCACCGGAGCCGCTGTTGAGTTCGAGGACGGTTCCTGAGCGTGGCAGGACACGTTTCAGAATCGCGAGAATTGCCGCGCTGTTGCGTTGTGTCGCCGGGGCATGCAGTCGGGGATCATTCATTCTGAATGTATATGGCCGCAGCAAAGAACCGGCAACGGGCATTCCCAAGCGGAAGGCAATGAATTGCGTGAGCGTGGCCCGGGAACATGTGCATTATCATGAACATGTGTGACATGGGACCGAATCTGTAATATGCGGGCGGTATGTTGACCCGAATTCGCGATATTCTGCTGGGGCAGGCTGGCGTTGCGGCCGATTCCAGCGGTGGCCATACGAGCGAGGAGCTTCATGTCGCTGCGGCGGCGTTGATGGTTGAAGCCGCGCGTCTGGATGGTACGTTCGATGAAGCGGAGCGCGCCAGGATCGGAGACATCCTGAAACGCAGATTTGAGATGGATGATCAATCCGTTGCGGAAATTCTCGAACTGGCGACGAGCGCCGTTGACAGTATTCCGGAGATTTATGGCTTCACCAAAACCATTCGGGATAACTTCACGCAATGATGAACGCGTGATGATGCTGGAACTGTTATGGGAAGTCGCATACGCGGATGGCGTGTTGCATGATTATGAAGCAAGCCTCTTGCGTCAGGTAACCGGACTTTTGTATGTCACTGATCAGGGAAAGCGGGGGCCGCGCGCAAACGCGCTCTCGAACGCCTGGGGGAAAACTAGCGTGCGGTGCGGCCAAGTCGGTTGGCGCGTCGTGCCGTAACATGAGAGTAGGAAAGGTGGCTTATGACCTACGTCGTCACGGATAATTGCATTAAGTGCAAATACATGGACTGCGTTGAGGTGTGTCCGGTCGATTGTTTCTATGTCGGCGAGAACATGCTCGTCATTCATCCTGATGAATGTATCGATTGTGGCGTATGCGAACCGGAATGTCCGGCGGAGGCAATTTTGCCGGATACGGAGACCGACCTTGAAAAATGGGTCGAGCTGAACCGGGAATATGCGGAAAAGTGGCCGAATATTACCCGCAAGGCCGAGTCGCCGGCCGATGCCGACGAATTCAAGGATGAAGCCGGCAAGCTCGAGAAATACTTCAGCGCTGAGCCTGGTGAAGCCTGACCTGGCTGGGAATCACATCAATTTTGTGATATCATAAGGGTTGTTAAGTATCGCGCGTTGACCATGTGTTGGCGCGTGTGGTGCTGGTCCTGATCTGCTGCCTGTGGAAATCAGCAGTATTGGGCCGGTACGGACGACCAATCGGGCAGAAGAGCGGCATGAACGCTGTGTGCGTCATGGAGCCCTTTTGACAACGATTGGCTGTTGCGGCATTTCGCCGGAACGGCAATGCGCTCAATCGGTTGTGCGCGGTACAGGCTATTGCGGGAACAAGTTATGGCGGACAAGAAAACGAAGTTCAGCACCGGCGACTACGTGGTCTATCCGACCCACGGCGTTGGCAAGGTTACGGGTCTTGAAGAACAGGAAATCGCCGGCGATAAGCTGAAACTGATTGTGATTGATTTCGACAAGGACCGCATGGTTTTGCGCGTGCCCATGTCGAAGGCTGAATCGTCCGGGTTGCGGCGCCTTTCGTCCAAGGACGAAATGAAGGCGGCGATGAAAACCCTCAAGGGGCGCAGTCGCGTTCGTCGTACGATGTGGAGTCGCAGGGCGCAGGAATACGAAGCAAAGATCAATTCTGGCGACCCGATTTCAATCGCGGAAGTCGTGCGTGATCTTCACCGGAAGGAAGATCAGCCGGACCAGTCGTATAGCGAGCGTCAAATCTATCAGGCGGCGTTCGACCGGCTGATGCGTGAACTGGCCGCTGTGGAGAATATCGACGAGGACACAGCGGTTGAACAACTTGAAACGGTGCTGAAAGCCGCGTAGCTCTGTTCCGTCCCTGGTGTGTAGGATCTGAACTGCGGGCAAAATTGGACTGGGGGGCATATCAGGTGCGCCGTCCCGTTTGCGAACCAGAGTGGTAGAACAACGCAATATTGCGACGCTCCATGGCGCGCGCCGTATCTGGACGATCGGCGCGATCCATGGTGAGGCTGAAAAGCTGAATGCCCTGCATGATGCGATAACGCCACGTCTCGCTTTTGGCGACCGTCTCGTTTATCTCGGAAATTATCTCGGCTATGGCTCGGCGCAGTTCGAGACAATTGCCGAACTGCTCCGGTTTCGCAGGATATTTCTGTCGATACCGCCCTATGTTGACGCGGGTGATGTTGTCTTTCTGCGCGGTGCGCAGGAGGAAATGTGGCAGAAACTGTTGCAGCTTCAGTTCTCCGTCCGGCCCGCGGAAATTCTGGAATGGATGCTGGCACGGGGTGTTGGCGCGACGCTGTCCGCCTATGGCGGGCGGCCGGTTGACGGATTCCGTCGCGCCGCTGAAGGGACCGTGGCCCTGACAAGCTGGACGTCGGAATTACGATCGGCGATGCGCGCGGCACCCGGACATGATGTGCTTTTGAGTGGGCTCAAACGCGCTGCCATATCCCATGAAAAGGGCGTTTTGTTTGTCAGTTCGGGGCTTGATACCACGCAGTCTCTAGCGGATCAGGCGGACAGTTTCTGGTGGGCGGGACGAAGTTTTGCCAGAATCGACAGTCCCTATGAAAGCTTTCGCCGTATCGTTCGGGGATATGACCCGGATCATCACGGATTTTTTGAAACGCTGGATACACTGACAGTCGATGGCGGTTGCGGGTTTGGTGGAACGCTCGCTGCCGTATGTATTTCTCCCGATGGGGAAGTGAGTGAGCGAGTCGAAATCTGACGGTTTACAGGGGCGCGAATGGCCGTTCCGCGTTGATTAAATATTGTACAATCTGACGTAATTCACTGACTTAATATGATGCAGGATGTCATATCTTATTGATTTTTAACGAACTTAAAGAAGACTAAATTAGTCCACTTTTTTCTTCGAGATGGGATGGACTCATGTTAATGTTTTGAAATCTGAAGAAAGCAACGTGTCTATCTCAGGTAGTATCGGGAAAGAAGATACATGGCTTATATCGACGATCCTCAGACGCAGCGGGCGAACCTTCGATATATAAGGGCGTCGATGCGTGAACCGCTGCTGGAGCGCGAAACGGAATTTGAACTCGCCCGGCGATGGCGGGAATCCGGCGATGAAGATGCGCTGCACAAGCTTGTTCGCGCGTATACTAGACTTGTTGTCAGTACCGCTTCGCGGTTCCGGAATTATGGTCTGCCGGTGGGCGACCTGGTTCAGGAAGGCAATATTGGTCTGCTGCAGGCCGCGGCGAAATTCGATCCCGAGCGGGAAGTAAGGTTTTCGACTTACGCTTCCTGGTGGATACGTTCTGCAATTCAGGACTACATTTTGCGCAACTGGTCGATTGTCCGGACAGGGACGACGGCGGCACAAAAAACGCTGTTCTTCAACCTTCGTCGTTTGCGCGCCCAGTTGGGTGATACACCATCGGGCCGCATGAATGACAAAGGACGAAACTGGATCGCGACGGAATTGCGGGTGAAGTATGCCGAGGTCGAGTCGATGGAAAACCGGCTCAGTGCTGGTGATCATTCGCTGAATGCAGCGGTTGCCGATGGTTCGGACGATAGCTGGCAGGATTTTCTGGCGGACACCCGCCCAACCCCCGAAGACATCGTATCCGAACAACTGGATCATGATGTCGGGATACACTGGTTGAATGAGGCCCTGAAGGAATTGTCGCCGCGTGAGCAGAAAATTATCCGTCAGCGACGGCTGCGCGAAGAGGGGTCGACGCTGGAGGAACTGGGGCGGGAGCTTGGAGTCAGTAAGGAGCGTGTGCGCCAGTTGGAGCATCGCGCGCTATCCAAAATGCGGGACAGTATCAGCCAAAATGTTGAAAGGCCCGCCGACCTGCTCGTCGACGCCTGAACCGGATTTCCTGTTACGGGCTAGCCCGCGATTATTTTGACACGGGCGCGTCCGCCCAGTGATCCGTTCTCCGAGAGTCCATTCAGCACCAGGAAACGTTCACGGGGCAGCTTGTCCACGGACATCCGGCTCGCAAAATCATCTGCTTTTACACTCGCGCCTGCCTGCACCACCCGCAGCCGTTTGGGACGAACGGTAGCAGCGGCCGCCGGCGTAATACATCGGAAGCTGTATGTCGTGCGTTGCAGTTCTGTCGCCAACTGGCGCATGGCCGGGACCGGCGCTATGAAAATAAACCGGAAAACCCGCCGTGCATCGAACCGTATCGCAAGAAGGCGCAATACTGCCGGTGTGTTGCCCATGCGCCCGTTTACGACACCCGTGGCTGCCGATAATCCATTAATTTCAATTGCTTCAAGACCGCTGACACGCGCGCCGGCTGCCCAGCTCCGCCCGATATAGGATGTCATTGTACCCTGAAACGGTTTGGGCGCCTGGTCGAAGACAATCTTCGCTTCGCGCTTCTTGTCGATTGCAACGACCTGTTGTGGGGTATTGCTAAGGCTAAATCCCGCCGGAACGGAAAATTCGAACCGCAGCACGGGATGCACGAACCGCTGACCCCGCACGAATCCCTGTTCCGGGCCATCGCCAAATATCATGCCATCTATTGTGTCGAGGTACGGATTCCTGCGCCGCACCTCGGATCGGCCCTGCCCGTTGCCTGCCAGGCTGGCCGCCTGCCGAACCCGCGCTATGGTTCGCGGATGCGTGGCCGTAATATCATACGCATCGACGTCATTGGGTGACCGGCCGGCAATTCGGGCTTCCAGCTGGCTGTTCGCGCGCATCTTTTCCAGAAAACTGGTCATTCCATTGGCGTCATATCCCGCCCGCCGCAAATAGCGGATACCCAGCATGTCCGCTTCCAGTTCCTGATCCCGGGAGTAGCTTTGCAGATACAGCCCGGCGACGCTGCCGGCGAGCTGTGAGGCTTCGCCACCGACAACCGCCCCCAGCAGTCCCGCCCCCAATTGTGCGAGCATGGCCCGGCTGCGGCGCTGTGCGGAGTGACGCGCCACGACATGCCCGATTTCATGACCGAGCACGCCGGCCAGCTCGGCCTCATCCTCGGCGAGCAGCATCAGGCCCCGCGAAATATAAACGTACCCACCGGGGACCGCGAAGGCGTTGACGATGGGGCTGTTCAGAAGTGTGAATGTGAATCCCAGGCTGGGCGTCTCCGAAACCGCAGCCAGTCGCCCGCCTATGGTGGCGACATAACCGCCGGCCGCCGGGTCCTCATATACACCGCCGAATTGCTGTAGGATTTTAGGGTGTTCCTGCATTCCGAGTTGTCGTTCATCGGAATCACTTGTCAGAAGAAGGTCCTGTTTGCCTGTTGCTGGATTAACGGCACAACCGCCGAGCCCCAAGACAAGGCTGCCGCAACCGGCCAGTCCGCAAAAATGGCGCCTTGTAAGCGTCATGTTCCTGTTACTCCCATTTCTGGATTACCTGTCCATAATGCCGGTTTATCCCCGGACGCCAGCCGTCGTCTTCCATGTTGCTGATCCTTAAAATACTATTCCAGTATTTCAATTTGCTCCGGATGCGTCGCCTCGATCATTGGTCCGTTATAGGATTTGACCCAACCTCGAACCCGTATGCGCTTGCCCTCCAGACCCTTTGGGTGGAACTGCGCCTCTTCGAAAAGCCGCTGCGCCTTTGCCCCGATGGAAATCGTGAAATCGGTTCGCCAGTCTGCACCGAAATTCACATAGGTTCGCTTTCTCACCGTTGCAACGGCGTGGACGGTTCCTTCCACGATTTGGAATCCGGTGGTATCGCTGGAAAGCTCAGCAGCGTTGCGGGTGTAATAAAAGGGATGCCGCCAGATACCCCGGCGGGCGGTGCGCGCTTCTCGTTCGAAAACGAGCATTTCGGCAACATTCGCCCGATTGTCAGCGAAACTGTATACCCGCGCCATTCCCCGCCGCAGCAATTCCCCCTGCAGCCAGAGGCCGTGGGTATCATGCAGGTGCGCCAGCAGGCGGTGGTAACGGTCGATGCGTCTGCCGCCATATGAAAGCGCCAGTGTTTTTCCCGTTGCGAGCGTTTCCAGCAATGCCTTCGATTCGTCAGCGAGCGGCCATTTTTTGAAATTGGGCCTGCCAAGCGGAAGTTTCGGTGCCTGTACACCGACCAGCCGGATTTCGCGGCCATCGTCCAGAACGAGGGTGTCGCCGTCGACGATACTCGAAACGGACCCCGTGCCGCCGGATTCCAGCGTTAGCGACAATGCCGGGAATGCCGCAAACAGAAAAACAAGTGGGACGGCGAAACGTAGCATGTCAAATTTCCGTGGCGTGTTCTGATGTATTACACTATCTCCGGTATCACCCTAATACGAAAACCGGCGCTGGCGGGAGTAATGCATCATGAACCGGAAGGACCTCTTTCCGGACGTCGAACCTTACGCACAGGGCTATCTGGCCGTTGATGCGCCGCATGAGCTCTATTGGGAAGAGTCCGGCAATCCCGATGGCATTCCGGCGCTGTTTCTGCACGGTGGGCCCGGTGCCGGCGCGACGGCGGCACATCGTCGGTTTTTCGATCCCGGCAAGTATCGGATCATCATTTTCGACCAGCGGGGGGCCGGTCGGTCACGCCCAATTGGCGACCTGGTCGAAAACTCCACGGCTAACCTGATCGACGACATTGAAGCATTGCGCCGGTTCTGTGGAGTAGAACAATGGCTGGTGTTTGGTGGTTCCTGGGGATCAAGCCTGGCGCTGGGATATGCAGAAGCGCATCCCCAATGTTGTCTTGCGCTGGTGTTGCGCGGCATTTTCCTGTGTCGCCGCGATGAGGTTGATTGGTTCCTGCATGGCATGCGGCGCGTTTTTCCGGAAGCCTGGAGCGCGTTTTCAGAATTTTTGCCGGAATCGGAACGAACGGACTTGCTGGGAAATTATTATCGGCGGCTAATCGATCCGGATCCGAAAGTGCACCTGCCAGCAGGCGCCGCATGGAGCCGCTATGAAAGTGCGTGTTCAACCCTGCTGCCCAACCCGGAAGCGTCGGCACCGATTGGCGACCTGAGTAAGGCATTGGGACTGGCGCGGATCGAAGCGCATTATTTCGTCAACGACTGTTTTATGGAAGAAGGGGCTTTGTTGAAAAATGCGCACCGGCTCAAAGGAATTCCGGGCGTTATCGTGCAGGGCCGCTATGACATGGTGTGTCCCATAGAATCGGCATCAGCTTTGGCCCAGGCATGGCCTGAAGCCGGCTATGTGATTGTTCCGGACGCCGGTCATTCGGCAATGGAGCCGGGGATCCGCACGGCCCTGATTCAGGCAACGGAGCGTTTCAAATCCCGGTTTGAGGCTTGACCGGTCTACAATGGGTACTTGCGCACGCGCACTATCTCCGTAATATTCCTCTGAGAAAACGGAGGCGAAAATGAAGTTTGGTTGGGTGGGATGCTGTGCCGCGTTGATGGGCCTGGGATTGGTTCTGTCTTGGGGCAGTCAGGCACGCGCGGATGACGACCCGGCATTCATCACGTTTCATGCCGGTGGATACGACGTCAATGACGACGAAACCGCCGGGCAGTTTAATCTCGAATACCGTTCGAACTGGGATGATTGGTATGTAAAACCGTTTGGTGGGTTTATGGCAACCACCGATGCGGCGTATTACGGGTATGGCGGTTTTCTGCTGGATATTTATTTAGGTGACCGGGTCGTGTTTACGCCAAATGTCGCCGTTGGCCTGTATGCCGATGGGGATGGCAAGGATCTTGGCTCTACGATTGAATTCCGGTCTGGCGTGGAACTGGCCTATCGTTTCGACAACCGCGCCCGGCTTGGTGTCGGATTTCATCACATTTCAAACGCGCATTTGTCCGACGACAACCCCGGGACAGAAACGCTGACCCTGATTTTTTCCCTGCCGCTATCAGATTTATTTGCTGACTGACGGCGTTCAGGTTGTGGTTTTCACAGCAGGATTGACGACATTGATCGGGTTGCCGGCCTCGTAGGCGAGAATCTGGTCGAAGATATCTGTGAACTGCAGCTCATATTCTTCATGCGACACATAGCCGATATGCGGTGTGACGACGACATTGTTCATGCTGAATAGCGGATGGCTGCCGTCGTGCACTGGTTCTTCCTCGAACACGTCGATTGCGGCCATTCCGGGACGACCCGCATTCAAGGCATCCACCAGCGCACCGGGTTCGACGAGACCCGCCCGACTGGTATTGACCAGAAGAGCCGTTGGTTTCATGCGGGCGAGATCGGCAGGGGTTACAATGCCGCGGGTCGCATCAACCAGTCGCATATGTAACGACAGAACGTCGCTTTCCTCGAAAAACGCATTCTTGCTGGCCGCTGCGGTGTAGCCATCGGCTGTTGCACGTTCGCGGGCCTCGTCGCGCGCCCAGACCAGTACGTTCATGCCGAAGGCCTTGCCATATTCGGCAACAGCCTTGCCAATGCGTCCGTAGCCATAGATGCCAAGTGTCTTGTCGCGCACAGACCGGCCGACCCCGGTCTGCCAGTTTCCTGCCTTCAGCGAGGCCATCTGTTGCGGTATCTGGCGCATGGCGGCCAGGACCAGCCCCCAGGTGAGTTCCGCCGTGGCATAGGAGGGCGTTCCAGGGTGCTGACTGGACGAAACGATGACGCCTTGGGCTGTGCACGTATCAATATCGATATGTGGGAAAACGCTGCGCTGACTGATCAGGCGTAACTTTGGCAATCGTTCGAGAAGCGGGGTGCGGATTTTGGTGCGTTCACGGATGAGTACCAGTGCTTCCGTGTCAGCAAGCCGTTCTGCAAGCGCGTCTGTATCCTGGGTCTGATCGTTCCAGATGGTCACGTCATGGCCGTTCAATTTGGCGAAACAGTCAAGATTCCGTACCGTGTCATGGTAGTCGTCCAGAATCGTGATTTTCATATTTGTGCGTCCTGTCGATTGATGGCTTCGTCGTGATTATCTTTTATACCCGCTGGGATTTTAGCGCAGCCATTTCCGCGCTTTTCCATGTGCGGGTTTGCCAAGGCTTCCTTAATTGGGGCATGAATTGCCCGAACTGTCGTGAAAGGAAAAGCGCATGCGTGCTGTACTGGTGGACCCGAATGCACCTGGTTGCCTCAAAATGACCGAGGTACCTGAACCTACGCCGCTGTCCAGTCAGGCCCTTGTTCAGGTGAAGGCGATTTCCTTGAATCTCGGTGAAGTCCGGCGCGCCCGAAACAGCCCGCCCGAGACCCTTTTGGGATGGGATGTTTCGGGTGTGGTTATCGAGTCTGCGGCCGATGGGTCCGGCCCGGCCCCTGGTGAGCGGGTCGTCGGCGTGATGAATACAGGCGCGTGGGCGGATATAGCCGCCGTCGAAACAGAATGGATGACCGTTCTGCCGGATAGTGTGTCCTGTGCAACGGCGGCGACGCTGCCGGTTGCGGGTCTGACGGCCCTTTATGCTTTGGAGCAGGGCGGACAGTTACTTGGACAATCTGTCCTGGTAACCGGGGCGTCCGGTGGTGTCGGCCTGTTCGGCCTGCAGCTTGCGAAGCTTTCGGGCGCGACCGTGACGGCGCTGATCCGACGTCGTGGCTCTGACGCGCTGGTCCGGGAAAATGGTGCATCCCATGTCGTCATCGGCGAAACGGCGGAAGGGGCCGCGGCGTATGGACCATTCCGTTGTATTCTCGACTCTGTTGGCGGCCAGGTGCTGTCTGATAGCCTCAAGCTGGTTAGCCGTGGCGGCATGCTGGTAAATTACGGCGTATCGGCCGGAGAGGAATCGACCATTCGCGCGGGTGATTTCTTCCGCGCGGGGCGTGCATGTTATTACGGCCTGTATCTGTTTACCGAGTTCGGGCGTCGGCCGGCGAAATACGGTTTGCGGGTTCTGGTCGATCTGGTCGCGCAGGAAAAGCTGAACGTCCATGTCGGCGCTGAAGGCAGTTTGGACGATCTGGGTGATCTTGCGGAACAATTGTACAATCGGCAGATTTCCGGCAAGGCAATCATCCACGTAGATTAGCGACCCGTTAAACAGGGCATGAAGATTACAGGGAACGAACAGTATGAGTTATGAATGTTTCAAGGTTGAAATCGACGGGAACGTCGCCGTCGTGACGATGGACCGGCCGCCGGTCAATGCGCAGAATTCGGTCTTTCGCGATGAAATTACCCGGATTTTTGACGGGTTGAGCGACGATGAAAACGTTCGTGTGATCATCCTGACGGGATCGGGCAACATGTTTTCCGCGGGGGCGGATATCAAGGAACGCCGCGGGATTTCAGCGGATGCCGGGTTCTATCGCCGACACAACCGGATCACGCGCGAAAGCTTCTACTCCATCATGGAGTGCGAAAAACCGGTGATCGGTGCGTTGAACGGGCCGGCGCTGGGTGCAGGACTGGCGCTTGCGGCCTCTTGTGACATTCTGGTTGCTTCGGAAAATGCGGTTCTCGGGATGCCGGAAATTGATGTCGGCCTGATGGGCGGTGCGAAGTTCATCAATATGCTCTTTCCGCGTTCCAAGGCGCGCCGCATGCTGCTGACCGGCGAGCGTGTGCCGGGGCCGGAACTGTATCGACTGGGCGTGGTGGAGGCCTGTGTGCCGCGTGAACAGCTGATGGAGCCGGCAATGGAAATTGCCCGGGCGATTGCGTCCAAAAGCCCCCTTGCGGTCAAGGTGACCAAACAGGCGCTGAATACGACCGATAATCTTGGGTTGCGGGATGGATATCGCTTCGAGCAGGATCTGACCGTCGCCATGTCACATACCGAGGACGCGGCGGAGGCACAGGCGGCCTTTGTGGAAAAACGCAAACCGGTGTTCAAGGGGCGTTAAACGAAAACGCCGCCTGCATGCCCGTTAGTGCGGCCGGGATGCAGGCGGCGTTTGAAATCAGCCCTTAGCCGTTGATGATATTCCGTGCGGCGCCAAGTGCATCATTTGCGCCCATGACCATGAGCCGGGTTGCCCCCAGGATCGTGCAGAAACGGAATCCCTTTTTGGTCATTTCGCCAGCCATCTCGCCACTGCCGCAATGGATGCCCGCGACGACATTGTGCCGCTTTGCCGCGTCGAGAATTGTATCAAAGGCCTCGGCGACTTCCGCATCCTTCGGCATGTATTGCGGCTCGTAACCAAGGCTGATCGCCAGATCGTTCGGACCGACATAAATGCCATCAAGGCCCGGGGTCGACATGATTGCATCGACGTTTTCCAGCGCCTCGCGTGTTTCAATCATGGCCAGTGTCAGGATCGTTTCATTTGCCTTGTGGAAATAATCCGGCCCACCATAGCTGAGGCCACGGACGGGTCCCCAGCTTCGGTAACCGACAGGTGCGTAACGGCAGGCGCCAACAAAGGCTTCACAGTCGTCGCGCGTATTGATCATCGGGCAGACGATCCCGTATGCGCCGGCATCCAGGGCGCGCATGATCCAGGCCGGGTCGAGCCATGGCACACGCATCAGCAATGGCTTGTCGCCTTGTGACAGGGTCTGCAGCATCGTCAGGGCTGAATGCCAATCGACCAGGCTGTGCTGCATATCGATTGTGTACGAATCCCAGTCTGCGGCCATCATCGCTTCAGCGGCCAGGGAGCTGTCCATATTCAGCCAGCAGTTCAGCGCACCTTTGTCTTCCGCCCACATTGTCTTCAGTTTGTTCTCGCGCATGTTTTCCTCCCGTTTGCGTTGCCGGGAGAGTGCCGCGAACAATCCGGTTGATCAAGCGCGGTCAGCGTTGCCGGCCCATGTTCAGGGTCCAATAGTGAAACTGGCGGGTGCGGCCACCATCCCGGGCGTGATAGCGGTATCCGATGCCGGCATCGTCAATGTCGGGGGCGAGCATGGCGCGCCGATGTGGCGGGGAATTGATCCAGCCTGTGACGACAGCGGCAGGATTTTGTTGTCCGGCAGCAAGATTTTCCAGGATTGCCTGCCACCGGTAGCCGGCCGCGGTTGCCCGGTCCCCGACCGTCCGGCCATTTGGCGTCACATGATCGAAAAAATCCCGATTCGCCATGTCATCCGAATGACGCTGGGCGGAGCGATTGAGGTGTTCGTTCAGTTCCAGTGGCTTCAAGCGATGCCGGGCACGAAACTGGTTGACCAGTTTCAAAATATCGCGGCGCCAGCTTGCGCCGACCGGGCGTGTTGGCTCCGCCAGGGTTATGACCCAGTAATGATCCAGCGATCCCGTACCGCGGCGCGCATACCCGATGCCGATTTCGCTCATGGCGTTGCTTAGCAGGACCCGGCGACTGTCGCCACGCCGCAGCCAGCTGTCCGCGACGGCGCGGCCATTCTGGTAACCGATCGATATCTGAACCGACGCCTGCCGGTATGCGTATCCGGCAGTCCGTAAACGGGTTTCCAGGGATGGGCCTTTCGGTGCCCTGGTTTCGAAATACTGACGCTGCATCATATCCTGCGCGTGGTTGCGGGACATGACGGCAAGTCTTGCTTCCATACGTAGCGGCTTGAGCCCCGCTTCGGCGCGATAGGCATTGATATGCGCGAGCGCCTCTGAAGGGTTGTCAGCGGCGACTATCCCCGCGTTGCTCAGGATCGCGATTGTAATCGCCGCGAATGCAAACCAGCGCATGGCCCTCGTCCGGTTACTGCATGACGATCTTTGGCATTGTCCGTTGTGCCGAAGCGCCTTCTATCTTGTCCCAGACGCGGTCCGCGATTTCGCGAAAAACCTTGCTGTGCGGGCTGTCCGGGTCGGTGACCATAATCGGCTTGCCGCCATCCGAGGTCTCCCTGATCTTGATATCAAGGGGAACTTCGCCCAGGAAATCGACGCCTTGCCGGCCTGATTCCTCGTGGGCGCCGCCATGGCTGAAGATATCGGTACGTTCGCCACAATGCGGGCATGAGAAGTAACTCATGTTCTCGATGATGCCGAGTACAGGCACTTCGACTTTCTGGAACATGTTGATGCCCTTGCGCGCATCCAGCAGCGCAATGTCCTGCGGTGTGGAGACGATGACGGCGCCGGCCAGGGGAACATCCTGCGCCATCGTTAATTGGGCGTCGCCAGTGCCAGGAGGCATGTCCACGATCATGATGTCGAGTTCGCCCCAGTTCACATCACGCATGAGCTGCTGCAAAGCGCTCATAACCATCGGCCCGCGCCAGATCATGGCGGTGTCTTCCGGTACCAGGAACCCGATCGACATGACCTTGACGCCATAATTTTCCATCGGGTCGAGGCGATTACCATCGGGGCTTTGCGGGCGTCCCGAAATTCCCATCATGCGTGGTTGTGAAGGGCCGTAGATATCGGCGTCCAGCAACCCCACACGGTGACCGGCAGCGGAAAGCGCCAATGCCAAATTCGACGCAACTGTGGATTTCCCGACCCCGCCTTTGCCCGATGCGACGGCGACGATGTGTTTGACACCTGGCACCATTTTGCGTTCCCGGCCTGGAGTAGGGCGTTTTTGTTCCTCCGCTGGCGCTTTTTTCTGAAGAATTGTTGTGCGCGGGTGAGCAACGGCTGTTACCGAGAGGACGCCGGGGAATGGCGTCGACCGCCTCTTCTGCCGCTTTGCGGACAGGCTCAAACTGTTCGGCGCGTTTTGGGTCAATTTCAATGGCAAAACCGACATTTCCATCTTTGACCACCATCCCCGAAATCATCCCGAGCGATACGATATCTTTTCCGTCGACGGGGTCGACAACCGTTTTTAGTGCATTGAAAACCAGTTCCTGGGTCACCGTGGGCATACTTGTTCTCCGATTAATGCCGGAATTCCGCCACAGGGTTTGAAACCTCGGCGGTTGTGAGACTATATGTGTGCTGACATATATGTGATTGTCGCGCTGTATGGGAAGTACGCCGTACCGATCGCTAGAGAATATGAAGTACGCCGTACCGATCGCTAGAGAATATAAAGTGAATTTGTTCGAGAAACTCAAAGGAATTCTGCGCAATGCCTTGGTCTAATCAATCTGGTGGTAGTGGCGGCGGCGGCGGCGGACAAGGACCCCTGGGGCGGCGGCGGTCGCGGTGGGTCTGGCGGTCCGGGAGGGCAGCCGCCGGATCTGGAAGACCTGATCCGGAAGGGGCAGGAACGTGTCCGGGGCATGATTCCCGGTGGCGGTGCTTCGCCGGCAGTTATCGGGCTCGTGATCGTTGTTGCGATCGCCGCATGGCTTGCAACGGGGTTTTATCGTGTGCAGCCGGGCCAGCAAGGTGTTGCGCTGATCTTCGGTAAGGTCGTGAATGAGACAATTCCGGGGCTGCGCTATAATCTGCCCGCGCCGATCGGCGAGGTTTACACCCCGCAGGTGGAAGAGTTGCGGCGGGTCGATGTCGGGTTCAGGGGGGCTGGTGAAATCTCCAGTCGCCGTTCCACGGCAGAACGCGATATCCTTGAGGAGAAGCCTCATGCTGACAAGCGATCAGAACATTGTCGACATGGATTTTACCGTTTTTTATCAGATCAAGAGCGAGCCAGAGAGTAATCTGTTCAATATCCGTGGTCAGGAAGAGACGGTTAAAGTCGCGGCGGAAAGCGCGATGCGGGAAATCGTCGGGCAGACAACCTTTGATCAGGCTGTGACGGCCGAACGCCAGCAGATTGAGGACAAGACGCAGGAACTGCTTCAGAAGACGCTCGACCAATACGGCGCGGGAATTCTGATTGCGAACGTTCAGCTCCAGAAGTCGGATCCTCCGGGGGAAGTTATCGACGCATTTAACGACGTTCAGCGCGCCCGTCAGGATAAGGACCGGTTGCAGAACGAGGCGCAAGCCTATGCGAACTCGATTGTTCCTGTTGCCCGAGGGCCTGGCGGAAAAGGATATCCGGGAAGCTGAAGCGTATCGGGAGCAGCAAATTCAGGAAGCACAGGGTGAAGCCAGTCGTTTCGTGTCGATCCACGATGCCTATCTGACAGCGCCCGACGTAACGCGTCGCCGCATGTACCTTGAAACCATTGGTGCTGTTTTGGGTAGTGCCCACAAGGTCATTATCGATCAGGACAGCAACGGTTCGGGCGTTGTGCCGTATTTGCCGCTGCCGGAAATCGAGAAACGTCAGCCCAGAACCGGTGCCCGGACTTCCGGCAATCAAGCCAATTAGGGATCAATCATGAGCAAGATTAAATTCGCCATTCTCGGAGCGTTCGTGATTGTGACGGGCGCCGTGGCATCGTCAGCCCTTTACACTGTCCATCAGGTCGAACACGGCGATCGTCCTACAGTTCGGCAAGCCGATCCGGGTGGTTAAAGAACCTGGCCTGCATGTAAAGATTCCATTCATTCAGGATGTCAGAATGTTTGAAAACCGAATCCTGAATCTCGATCCGCCGGAATTCGAAGTGCTGCTGGATGACAAAAAACGAATCAAGGTTGATGCGTTTGCACGGTACACGATCGATGATCCGCTGAAGTTCCTGCAAGTTGTCTTTTCCGAATCGACGGCGCGTAACCGGCTTGGAAACCTGGTCAATTCGGCACTCCGCAGGGTTATCGCCCGGGCGTCGCTGACGGACCTTTTATCCGCTAAACGTGCTGATCTGATGAACCAGATCCAGGCGGAAGTAACCCAGAATGCTGCTAATTTCGGGGTCAAGATTATTGATATCCGCATTGGCCGTACGGACCTTCCGACCGAAACCAGTCAGGCAGTGTTTAATCGGATGCGGACGGAACGTGAACGCGAGGCGCAGGAATTGCGTGCACAGGGTACGGAGCAGGCCCAGGTTATTCGGGCATCCGCTGACCGGGACAGGGTTGTTATTCTTGCAACAGCCAAAAATCAGTCAGAGCAATTGCGTGGTGAAGGCGACGGCAAGCGCAATATCATTCTTGCCCAAGCATATGGCCGGGACCCAGAGTTCTTCCAGTTCTACAAATCGCTCACCGAGTATACGAAGCACCTCGTTGATGAGGGGACGACAATGGTGCTGTCTCCGAACAGTGATTTCTTCAAGTATTTCGGTAATATCGATGGCATCCAGAAGAAGAATTGATAGCCAACTGGTAATCGGTGGGCTGATTTTGTTACGGCGATAGGGTTGCTCCTTGTGATCGAAGGGGCGCTCTACGCGCTGTTCCCCGAAGGAATGCAGCGTGTGATGCGGACGGCGCTGGAGACGCCCGCATCCATGCTTCGCAATGGTGGGATTACGGCCTTGTTGATTGGCTTTGGTTATCGTCTGGTTCGTCAAAGGCTGAGCCGGCCTGATCTTTTCCGGCAGTATTCTGACTCTCATTTTGAATAGCCGCGTGCCTTAATTGACGCGAACGTGATCCCGGCTGCCTTATTTGAGCCAAAAAAGGGAAATATTGTGGCATAATCGAAAACTTGATTGAACGTGCTGCATGAGCCTACCAAATGGCGATGCGAACCGTTCGGGATCGTCGTTCAGGGCGTTTATTGAAGATGGAGATTATCTTGGATCGAATGATTGTGGCTGCTTCTCGCGCCTATAGGCGATTGCCGTACCGGTGGCTCATCGCGTTGCCGCTGGCGGCAATGCTGGCATGGCAACCCGTTCCTGCCGACGCGCGGGCCGCGCCGGACGGATTCGCGGATCTGGTGGAAAAGCTGCTGCCTGCCGTGGTCAACATCTCGACGACGCAGAAAGTGGAACAATCCGCCGGCGAAGAACATCCCGGTTTCCAGTTTCCCGAAGGGTCGCCGTTTCGCGATTGTCTTTGACCAGTACAATCGCCGCAAAGGCGACCGGTCGCCCCGTCAGGCAAGTTCTTTAGGATCCGGATTTATCATTGATCCAGAAGGCTATGTCGTAACCAACAACCACGTTATTGAAGGTGGGGAAGAAATTACGGTCATCCTGCATGACGGCGAAAGATATCATGCGGAAGTCATTGGTCGTGACAAGAAGACAGATCTGGCGCTGCTGAAGATTGAAGCCGATACGCCCCTGCCGGCGGTGAATCTGGGTGATTCAAATAAAGCGCGCGTCGGCGATTGGGTCATCGCCATTGGCAATCCGCTTGGTTTGGGTGGCACCGTCACGGCGGGGATCGTATCCGCGCGGGGACGCGATATTCGATCCGGACCCTATGACGACTATATACAGACAGATGCGCCGATCAATCGGGGCAATTCCGGTGGGCCGCTGTTCAATACTGCTGGTGATGTCATCGGGATCAACACGGCGATTCTGTCGCCTTCCGGTGGCAGCATTGGTATCGGGTTCTCCGTACCGTCGAATATTGCGACGAATGTGCTCAACCAGTTGCGCGAGTTCGGAACGACGCGTCGCGGCTGGCTTGGTGTGAATATTCAATCGGTGACGCCGGAAATTGCAGAAAGCCTGGGCCTGGATGAGGCCCGCGGTGCACTGGTCGCGGGTGTTACCAAGGATGGTCCCGCGGAAGCCGCGGGTCTCAAGCAGGGCGACGTTATCATAGAATTCAACGCGCGGCCGGTTGAGGAAATGCGCAAACTGCCGCGCATGGTCGCCGAGACGGCGGTTGGCAAGGATGTCGCCGTCCGCGTCTGGCGTGAGGGTGGTGAGGTTGATCTTACGGTTCGCCTTGGCGAATTGGAAAAGGTCGACCAGGCATCTCTCAGAACCGGTACAGGGTCGGCCAAACCGAAGGGCAATACGAGCCAGGCAGTGGACGAGCTCGGCATGGCGCTGTCGTCAATCACCCCTGAATTGACGGAAAAGTTCGGCATTGCGAGAGAGGCCAAGGGCGTCGTCGTCACCGGCGTTAACAAGCAAAGCGATGCCGAGGAAAAGCAGTTGAAGCCTGGCGACGTTATTGTCGAGGTAAACCAGGAACCGGTTTCGTCACCGGACGACGTGGCGGAACAGGTTCGACAGGCTCGCGAAAAAGGGCGCAGCATGGTGCTCCTCCTGATCGACAAGGAAGGCGACATGCGTTTCATTCCGCTGAAGATCGAGAAAAACTGACTTATTCCTGCGCGATACAATTGAGAGACGGCGCCGCATCTTTGCGGCGCCGTTTTTCGTTCTGGTGTGCCGGGTGGCGCGCGTAGCCTGCGGCGCCAATAATCCGCTATAATCGTAATTTCCAGTTCACGGGGGATAGCGCGCGTGGCCACGACCGGTTCTTTGCCTGGATCTCGCCTGAAAGAGCAGATTCCGATTTATCTCGTCGCGCTTGGTCATGGCGCGACGCATTGGATCGCCGGCACGTTCTATATCCTGCTGCCCGCACTGACGAGTGATCTGGGATTGAGTTATACGGAAGCAGGGTTACT
Source organism: uncultured Alphaproteobacteria bacterium (assembly GCA_943788635.1). Taxonomy (GTDB): domain Bacteria; phylum Pseudomonadota; class Alphaproteobacteria; order UBA8366; genus MarineAlpha4-Bin1. The sequence goes on from CALSRA010000027.1 coordinate 18,208, forward strand.
TGTTTCCATTTTGCATATCAGTTCCTTCGTGGCGAATATCGGTAGTGGCGTGGTCGTCGATATGACGGGCCGCAAGGTTGTTTTTCAGGTTCTGTCGCTGGTGGTTGGCGGCGCGGCGCTGGCCTGTTTCGGCGTTACCGGCCTTTATGCCGTGCTGGCAGGGCTGGTCATGCTGATCGGCATCACGAATAATTTGTGGCATCCGCCGGCGATTGCCTTCATTGCGGAGCGATATTCGGAGCGTCGGGGCTTTGCCCTGGCGATACATGCGACCGGGGCCAGTATCGGTGACATGGTGGCGCCACTGGCGGCAGGCGCTTTGCTGCTTAGCTATTCCTGGCAGGGGGCTGCCGCGATCAATGCGGTGCCGGTCATGATTGTTGCTGCCTTGTTTGTATTCTATCTGATGCCGAAGGATAATCCGGCGCCAGGCGCCGTCCGGCAGGTTATGGGCTTCAAGGATTACCGGAGTGGGTTGCTGCTGCTGGTCCGTCAACCGGCTGTGATCGGATTATGCATGATGGCGGCGCTGCGATCGATGGCCCAGACAGGCTTGCTGATGTTTCTGCCGTTGTTTCTGTCCGACGTATTGAACGTCAATCCGCTTGCCATGGGAACCGCAATAATGGGTATGCATCTGGGCGGGGTGATTGTGTCGCCGATTGCTGGTGCCCTGTCGGACCGTATCGGCCGGCGCCCGGTCGTCATGGCCGGATTGGCCGCGACGACGGTTCTGATTGTCGGATTGACCTTCGTGACCGATTTGACGGTGTTTGTCGTTGCCGTATCGGTTCTGGGTTTTGTGTTGTACGCCGTGCGCCCGGTCATCCATAGCTGGATGATGGATCTAGCGCCATCGGATCTGCGCGGTTCGGCGACGAGCCTGCTGTTCGGCACCCAATCCGCGCTGTCGGTACTGATTCCAATTATAGGGGGGTGGGTTGCCGATACTTATGGGTTGAGCCAGGTTTTCTACCTGATCGCGGGGATCATGCTGCTGGCAAACCTAGCCGTTGTCTTCCTGCCGCGTCCGAACCAGGCGGTCTAACGGTCCGTTCAGGGGGTCTTGAAGTCTTCCTGGCGGTAACCCTGCAGATACAGCAAGGCGGTCAGGTCGCCATGGTCGATGCGGGCACGCGCGCTTTCCGCGACGATTGGTTTCGCCCGGAATGCGACCCCCAGCCCGGCGGCGGCCAGCATGTCCAGGTCATTTGCGCCGTCGCCAACGGTTATGGCATCGGTCTCGGTAATGCCCAGAGTAGCCGTGAGGCGCGCCAATGCTTCGCGTTTTGCCACGCGGCCAAGAATGGGGTCCAGCAGCCTGCCCGTCAGGGTTCCATTGCTGATTTCCAGGCGGTTTGCCTGATCCTCATTGAAGCCGAGCCGTTCGCGCACCCAGCCGGTAAAAAAGTCAAAGCCACCGGAAACCAGGGCGCAATGGGCGCCGTTCGCGCGCATGGTGGCGACCAGAACGGCTGCGCCGGGCATGATGCGGATCGTTGAAAGGGCCCGGTCCAGTGCTTTTGAATCCATGCCTTTCAGCATCGCGACGCGTTCGCGGATCGCGCTTTCAAAGTCAAGCTCCCCGGCCATCGCACGGGCGGTAATTGCCGACATCCGGTCGTGTATATCCAGTTCATTTGCCAGTTCATCAAGCATCTCATTCTCGATAATGGTCGATTCCATATCGGCAATGAGCAGGCGTTTGCGGCGGCCGGCTGCTGGTTGAGCGACCGCGTCTACCGGCAGGTTACCGAGGCTTTTCTTTACGGCATCATTGGCAGGGATGATGTCCAAATGACCGAACGGAAGGTCGCACGCGGTTGTCGCCGCAAGCCAGTCGGTTTCGCCCACGGTCGCGCCGCAATCCTGGAGCGCGATTCTTGCCTGTTCGGCGATACCGGTATCAAGGCGACCTGGATTGCCGATCAAAGAGATGATGTTTTCCATGGGAACCCGAAGTAACCCAGGCCTTTGCCACTGGCAAGCAGTATGACCTCTAAAAATCCAGGGCGCTGAATATTCGCAGTAGGAGAATTCCGCTACAGGCAATGAAGCCGGTGCCGGGGACCCATAAGGGAATGGTGAAATGTCCTGGCTCGGTATCCGACCGGAATTTGATACGGCATAGCGCCAGATTGACAGCAGCGAAGACGAACAGGGTGAGTACGGACGTTATTTCCGCCAGCGTCGCCAAAGGCAGCCATAATGCGAACGCCATGACGCATGCCGTAACCATGCCTGTGGCAAGCAGTGGTGTCCGGAAGCGAGGGTGAACCGTCGAGAAAATGACCGGTATCCAGCCTTGGCGGGACAACCCATAGATTACCCGCGCCGCCATGACGATCTGTATCAACGCGCCGTTCAGGACCGCAACAAGCGCGACCAGGGCGATTGCCGAGGCTGCTTCGGGCCCCGCATGGTGTTCGACCAGCAGTGCCAGTGGCGCCCGGCTTGCCGACAGTTCGTCGATAGACAGGCTCAATGTCGCCGCCAGCGCCAGCGCAACATAGAAGATCGTTGTCACGACAAGGGTCAGGATCATGGCTTTTGGCAGGTTGCGGCGAACGTCCTTTACCTCTTCGGCGACATTGACCATGTCTTCGAAGCCGATAAACGCATAGAAGGCGAGGATGGACGCGGCCAGAATAGCGCTCCACTCAGCGACCTGGAATGGTGGCAGAAAGTCCGATATGCGTCCGGGTAATGTGGTGAAACTGTCGCGGCTAACCCAGATTACGAACATCAATCCGCCGGTCTCAACGAGCGTCGCGACGACAGCAGCTGCGATGGATTCGGAAATGCCCCAAGCCGCCAGCGCACCAAGGGCGCCGACCAGAAGGACGATGGCAAGCCAGTCATCAACATAGAAAAATTCGTGAAGGTAGCCGACAAACCCGCGTGAAATCGCGGCGCTGGAGATCAGTCCCGCGAACATCACGCATAATCCGATGGACAAGGATAACCAGCGAATGCCGAAACCTTCATGCAGGTAAACAGCTTCGCCGGCGCTTTTTGGAAACCGGGCTACAAGTTCCGAGAATGATAATACGGTGAAAACAGCAAGCAGGGATGCAATGACAAACGAGACGCTCATATACAAGCCGGCGACAGCGGCAACCTTGCCGATCAGGACATAGATGCCAGCGCCAATTGTCGTGCCAAGACCGTAAAGGACGATCATTGGCAGCGAAATGCTGCGCTTTAAAGGTGTTGGTATCTTGTTTGTGTGTTCTGCTTCGCCCGTCACAGAAATGTTTCCAGCCTGATGTATCGTGAATGGACTAACCGGTTGTGAGTGATTTGGAAAGCTTGACCGTGTCTCTCCCGTGGCCGGCATTGACGAGCTGGGCGAGCAGGTTTTTTCGCCCTGGTGTCAGGACCGCCCAGCTCTCCGGCAGGTGGGTATGTATGACCGTGCATCCGTTATGTTGCGCCAGATCTTCCATGGCGTCGATCAGCCTGGTCACTGCAACGGCGCGGTCCCCGGTATCAATTGCGATGAAATGGTCGACATTCAAAACAGGACCGGCACCCAATCCATAGCTGGTACAAGAAACTGAAGAGCCCATGTATATAGCCACGGCTGTTTTCCAGGGTCATGATTCCTGTGGATGGTTCCCTCAGTTCCGTTGGTTGCGCGTGCCAATCCGTATATGCCAGCCAGTCCTCAAGCGTGATTGCCGGCATCGCTGACCGGATCAGCGGGTAGGCCATGGCGGCGTTTTCTCGTTTCAACGCCTTTATTTTGTATGATCGAGGCATGAATTGGTTTTGAAAATTGTGAATGTCCATCACGACGATAGACCTTTGAAATTTTCAACCCAATGATGCAGGTCAATGCGTCGTTGTGTAACGTGCAAATTCCAGCCGTGAGGTATAGAGTTACCCGTACCAGCGGGTAAATACAGACATACGGTATTTTATCCTTGATGGATGCGAGGGAAGCACGATGGTCAATTTGGACCTGAACAAGTTACCGGTCGCGCGCGCGGACATGGTTGTAAACCCCTGTGCTGCTTGCTCCGTGCGGGATCTCTCGATTTGCAGCGTTCTTGACGAAGATGAATTGCAACAGATGTCCGAGATCGCGGCGAACCTGCAATTTTCGCCGCACGACCCCATCATTGACGAAGGTGAAGCGGCTGATTTCCTGTTCAATGTCACTGGTGGGACGGTTCGACTGTATAAGTTGCTGCCCGACGGTCGGCGGCAAATTACCGGTTTTCTGACCAATGGCGATTTTCTCGGCATCGCGCTGAACGACAACTATACCTACAGCGCCGAAGCGGTAGACCAGGTGAACGTTTGCCGGTTTCCGCGTAAAAAGCTGGAATCGCTTCTTGATCAATACCCGCATCTTGAAAAACGGCTGCTGGGGGTTGCGTCGAACGAACTGGTACAGGCGCAGGACCAGATGATGCTGCTCGGCCGCAAGACCGCGAAGGAAAAAATTGTCTCCTTTCTGCTGTCATTGTCTAAACGGCAGACGGCGATAGGGCGGGCGGCTTCGCCCGTTGCGCTGCCGATGAGCCGCTCTGACATTGCTGATTATCTGGGGCTTACCACCGAAACTGTAAGCCGGACTTTTTCGCTTCTGAAACGGGATCAGTCGATCCGGATTCAGGAAGGCGGTATGGTCGCATTACCGGATATAGACCATCTGACGGAACTGGCGGACGGATACTGAACCGGCTGATCTATCCGGCTGAGAATATCCTGGCCCAGGCCGCAACCATCTCAGATTCTGAATAGGTCGCTTCGACACGGGTATGGTTTGCGCGGCCTATGTCTTGTCGCAGGGTATCGTCATCCAGGAAGGTGGACAGCACGTTTGCAAGTGCGTCGGTATCGCGTGCCACAATGAACGGTCTGTTCTCGTCGGAAACCATGTTCCGCACATCACCGACATCGACGGCCGCAACTGGTAATCGCGTCGCCATTGCTTCCAGGACGCCAATTGGCATCTGCTCGGTATCTGACGAGAGGGCGAATATATCGCATAGCGCCAGTAGCGCTGATGGATCGGCAATGTAACCGGTAAAGACGACCCGGTCCGCAAGTCCCAGTCGCTTCGCGTGATCTTCCAGTCCGGGACGCTCCTGCCCATCGCCCACGATCAACAGCTTTGCCTTGCGCCCGGATGCGACAGTTTTGCTGAAAGCGTCGATCAGGCGGATCAGATTTTTTTCGGGCCTTAATGCGGCAACCGTTCCGATGACCAGATTATCGTCATCCAGTCCGTATTGCTGTGCCAAGGCGGGGTCACGGGGTAACCCGAACCGGGTGCAATCAATGCCGTTTGGAATATAGGCAACGTTCTTGGCGGGCAGCCTCCAGATTCGGGTGACAATGTCATACAGGGTTTGCGACGGCACGACGGTGGTCGTGTGGGGCCACAGGGCCAGGCGGCGGAACCAGACACGCCGTGCCAATTGCCCGTCGGCTTCTTCCGGACCAAATCCATCTACGACATGAACATGGGGGCAGTTGCGTCCGAAATTCGCCATCGCCCATTCAATGGCACCCCAATTATAGGTGACTAGGACGTCCGGGTTCAGTTTGTTGAGTGTTCGTCGGAACAACAGCAGGTTACGAAGCGTTTGCCCTTTGCCGAAGTCAATTTCCTGCACTTCCCTGTCGACATGCGGCAACAGCAGGTTGACGCTTTCGTATCTCTGATCCGTCGCAAACAGAAGGTTCCGGAAAGGGATATCAAACTTATTGGCGAGCTTGGCAAACCGGACCTGTGCGCCGCCGACATCCATCGTGGAAAACACGTGAAACAGGTCTCGCGGCTTGGGTTCGTCGGTGCTCAATTCTGTTGGTCTCCATTATGAAGCGCGCTTGCGTGATAGAAGCATCACCCGGCCGGGGCATCGGGGTGTGGGTGGCACAAATGGCGGCTGTACGCGCTTACCAGTGCGGTGGCGGCTTCTCGGGCCCGTCCGTGTTCATGCTATGGAGTTCCTCGGTCAATCGTGAATCAAGACGATTGAGCCGCTGCTTCATGCCGTCAATCACGTCCCACTGGCGGGCAATCATATCACTGAGGTCCCTGATCGTATCCTCATGATGGGCCAGCAGCGACTCAACATCGACGAGCCGACGGTTCAGATCACCTTGCGTCGCCATGCACGTTACCCCTAACGTCGCCAAACCATACCGGCCGGTATCCGACCGTGCCCTATTCTAACGCCGAACGACGAGACAGGGTTGTTTTTCTGCTTTCAGGGCCTTGCATGCATTCGCGGCTTCTTTCGCGCTGGCAAAGCCGCCGGCCTTGATTCGATAAAAAGTGCCGCGATTCGCAATGGTTGCCTGTTCGACAAACACTTCAGACGTGCCCAAGGCCGCGGAATATAGCTTCTGCAGTCGCACGCCTTCCCGGTCTGCTGCCGTTTTGTTTTTCACCGATGCCAATTGAATTGAATAGGCGGCCTTTTTTCCAGCGCCCGGCACGGCGGTCGGTTTTTTTTCTTTTGGCGGTGAGATAGCAGCAGTTTTGCTGGGGGCGGGTGTTGGCGCAGGGACCTGTACAGCAGGTTTATCCTTTGTCGCCGTCACATCTGCCTTTATCGCATCCGGCTTTGTCGCGGGGCGCGGCAATGCTGCGATGGACCGAACGGGCGGTTCGGGCACTGTTGCCTGTTCTACAGGGGCAGGTGCGGGCTTCTCAGGCGTCGGAACCGTCGCGGCGATCGGCGGCGGAGGTGGCGCAGCCAGAATAGGGGGGACGGATGCTTTCTGGGGCGCGCTTTTCGCTGGTGTCTGTGCGGGCGGCGTTGAAACGGATAAGGAAGCGGGCTCTATTTTCGGCTGCGGTTGTGGTGTTTTCTGCGCGCGGACGTTAAGTGGGGCTGGAATTTCCCGCCGGGCCTCTACGGCCGTGGCGCCTGAAGCCGGTAGCAGGCTGACTAATTCTGGCTCGATTGCTGCGGGCTCTGCGCCCGTTGAACCCGGATCAGGCGTATTATCCCGACTCACCTGTGATTCCTCTTGGGGTGCAGGAACCGGTGAAACCGGTGTCGAGACCGTTGTCCCAGCCACCTCGGAATTCGGGCGGGCAAACAGAAAATAGGATGTCAGCCCAGATACGAGACCAATGACCAATGCAACGGCAATGAACCGGCGGTCGACGATGATCGATCGCGCCCCCCGGGTCGAGCCGGAAGGAGCCTCTTGCGGCTGAGGCGCAGGATTGAATGCAACCTCATCGGATAGATTGGCGCCGTCATGCTCGCTTCGCCATCTGGCAGCAGATGCCTCCCCTTTTCGCGCAAGCAACTCATGCGTTAACGGTGCGGCTTCCTTGCTGGTCAACGGTTATGGCCTCTTGGTCGGCATGCGGGAGGAGAGGGATTGTTTTGGGATTGGGCTAAAAAACGGCACGGAAAATGCCTCAGGCCGAAACCTGGCCATAGCCAAAAGCCTTGCTTGCCGCGGTCAGGATTTCGCCGAATGGCAAACGCTTCTTCTTGCCGTAGGTTCGGTTCAGTCGCTCGTCGATATACGTCCAGAGCGTGGCAATTTCCTTGGCTGCGAGTGCCTGACCGGGGATTTCCATCACCGTTCGGCCATCAGTCATGCTGGTTGCAAACCCGACCCGTTGATGGATGATCGCCGGTGATACTGTGCCGTGCTGCGACAGCGCGATGGCGACTTCAGACGTGACTTTGGCTCGGGGAGTCGCGCCGTTGACGACAAATACGAGGGGCTTCTTCATCGATTCTATCAGGTCGACTGAAGCGCCGACGGCACGAAGATCATGCGGGCTCGGCCGGGTTGGCACCACAACCAGATCTGCGACAGAAACGACTTCTGCTATTGTATTCGTTATGGCTGGTGGTGTGTCGATTACGACAAGCTGGATGCCATGTTCATGCAGAAGCTTCAGGTCTGCGGGAAGATTGGAAACGGATGTCCGCATGAAGACGGGGGTTGCTTCGGTACGTTCGTTCCACCAGTCCGCAAGACTTGCCTGAGGGTCTGTATCGACAACGGCAACTGGACCTGCCCCGGCTCTTTCAGCCTGCACTGCAATATGTCCGGCGAGTGTTGTCTTGCCCGATCCACCCTTTTGGGACGCGACTGCAATAACGTGCATGCACACAATCTCCCTAAAATTCCGACATTATCCGACCGTGGCTAACATCATGGTTAGCCGGTTGACATCATGGTTGGAATTGCCAGCCCCTTGTTCTTCTATCAAAGGAGCATACGCCGGTAAGCGGTCGTCAATAGCGGTAAGCGTCGTCAATAGATTGTATAATTAACATGTTCGAACCACAGAATATGGGTGCTAAATCATATTATGGCGAGTCTGGTAAGGTAATTATTCCCGTTTTTGGGGTGCCTGTAGTGGCCAGTAAGCCCTATTGATTCAGCACTATTTTTCGGTCATTCCGAATATGCCATCCCAGTCAGGCGAGGGCGGGTTTTTCGCAAACGTCTGCGCCCGAATGGCCATGACGGAGGATGGTCCGTCAATCGCGGCCAGGTCCTGCCATTTTTGGGCGGCGCCCGAAAAGTCCCGGCCCCGGTATAGGCGCAGCGCTTCGGCGAACGCTGAATGGCGGGCTTCCTTCGTACCGGCAAGAGGTTCGAATATCCGCAATGGTTCGGCCTTCCCCTTGACCGTGACCGCATCAATTTCGCGCAATTCGAAGCGATCTGAGACCTTGGTTGCCGTTTCGGGGCCGATGACGATACGGCAATTGTAGACGCCGGGAAGCGATTCCAGTCTGGCGGCGATGTTTACCGCTTCGCCCACGGCCGTGTAGTTGTAGCGTTTATCTGACCCGACATTGCCGACCACGACGGGGCCGGTATTCACGCCGATTTTTATATCGAAGGCATGGTCGCCCCGTGTGGCGGCACGTTCGCGCATATCGGCTATTTTCGCGGCGATTTCCAGGGCAGCCTCCACCGCGTGCACGGGATGGTCCGGATCGGCGGCGGGGGCGCCCCATATTGCCATGACGGCATCGCCAATGAACTTGTCTACATATCCACCGGATTCATCGACGGAATCGGCGATAATCTTCAGATAGGTGTTCGTTGTTTCCACAAGCGCTTCCGGTCCCAGAATGCCGGATAATGCGGTGAAGCCTGAAAGGTCAGCGAACATGATAGTCGCCTCGCGCTGCTCACCGCCCAGTTGCAAGGCGGTTTCGTTGTCAGCCAACTGGTCCACGAGGGCGGGCGCCAGATAGTGACCAAACGCTTTCTGGATTCGCTTGCGACTGCGTTCTTCAATGGTATATCGAACCAGATAGGAAATTACCGCTGCGGAAAGCAACGCAACCAGTGCGCCGGCGATATCCAACCATTTGTCCTGCATCAGCAGATATGCTTCCGCGCCCCATAAAAGGGCACCGATAGCAATGGATGCGGCAACGGCCAGGGCTGGCGCCAGCGTCAGCCCGATGAAGACACCGGTCAGGGCCGCGAGGCCCGCCAGGGCGGCGACGGTTGTCGTATCCACGCGTTCAACGGCGTGTCTGCTCAATATCGATTGCACTGCCGTTGCGACCAGGTGTACGCCGGGAACATCGCTGGAATCCGGTGCGGATGCTGCGAGTGTCCGCAAACCGCAACTGTGCGATTCCGGGGCCTGGTCTCGAGGCGGTGGCAGGAAACGGGAGCTTGATATGATGCGGTCTTCTTCCGGCAGGGTTGTTCCGATGAAGATGACCTTGCCGTCAAAGGCGGCTTTCAGTGCTTGCGGTGCTTCGCCGGCACAGCGAAGGACATCGATCAGGGAATAGGTTGGTAATGATTCGGGATGTATGGCTGGTGCCGGAATAATTTCGTCAGCGATTGTGTCGGCCCCTGCCCGGGCCAACGTTGCCCCCGCCAGCCCTAGAACGGTTTCGCCGTTCGGCAATTTGCGCTGCCCGATCTGGCTTCGCAGGATGCCATCATCCTGGGCGAACAGGTCGAGTGAGCCAAGAGCCCCCTGATCAAATCCCAATGCGGCCATATGCGTTTGTGTGGGCGAAAGGCGCGAGGAGTAGCCGATAACGATCTGATCTTTCGCGCCGCGCAGCGCTTGTAAAAAGGTTTGGTCGTAATTGGCCTGAAAGCGGTTGGCCGAATATGAGAAGACGGTGTCGAAGGTGATGACCCTGGCGCCGGCATCTTGCAGGGCAGGGATCATCAGGGCCCATACCGGCCCGAATAATGTCCGTGGATAAGGCGCCAGTTCTTGTGAATCCAGGCTTTTTGAGTCGATTGCTATGACCGCGACATGAGGCTCGCCCGCACCGGGCCGGGCGTGACGACGTTCCGCGCTGACGGATAAGGCTGAATCAAACAGCAAGCCCGTCAACCATGCGGGTGCGCCCAGATAGTGGCTTCCTGCTGTGGCAGTGATGGCGCACAAAACAGCCGTTGCCGCGGCGTGTCGCCATTTCCGTTTCCGCGCCATAACGGCCGTTACCGGCTCAATTGAGCCTGATCAATGTGATGGCTTCGGCGCCACCTTTCGATTCAATCGTAAAGCTCTGGGTCTCTGTTTGGTCTTTGATTTTCAAGGTCACCATATAGGTCTGACCTTTCTGCAAAGACGGCACGTTTTCCGGCCAATGGAAGACCCTGCCGGGTTTCATTGCTTCGGCTATCAGCTTTCCGTCCTGGGACACCGAGATCTCTTCAACCGAACCTGTTCCATCGCCAACCAGCACAAAGGTTGGATTAAGGCTGACTTTCAGGCTCTTGTTCGTCGAGCCTCCGCGCAGGACCAGGCCACCAATTTGGGATGCCCCGGCGAGGGCAACCGTTCTTGGACATTTGGCCCGTTTGGTCGACAGAATTTTACCCTTTTTCAAAAAGTATCGTTCCGACGAAAAACTCAGCCGCCCGCCTTTGACGATGACAGTCTGGCATGTGGGGTAATGGACGAATTCAATTTCGGTATCCGCCAGAAGTGTCAGCTTGGTATCGGATTGGAACTCGGAAAACGCTTCGATTGCCGGGGTCGTCTGACCGGATACCGAGGTCGCGAGCGCCACGGGGCCTTTTGCAAGGGACGGCCATGACGCAGCCGCTATGAAAAGCGATGCGATAACGGCAGTGAGCCACGGTTTGATTGCCATCGTCACTCTCCGTGCGGGTCAGGTGCGAGAACCCTGGCCACAAACAGGCATGAATACCAGCGTGTCAAATGTTCACACCGCCAACGATATCACAACCAGTCCACAGTATGAAACGACGGACTATGGTTTCGTGTTCTCTGTCATCCGCGGGAAACGCTACGATTGGGCGTTGGCTATCTGTGCCGATTGAATCATGTTCTCGACGTTTTTCAGATGTTTGTCGTAGTAATAAAGTTTCGCGCCGTAATTGAAGACAACAAACAGTTTCCCTTTGGCCTTGGCACCTTCCACGAAACCTTTTATCTGCAAGCCGTTCTTGTCGAAAAATGTAACGTAAAAACGAAATCCGTCGTGTCCGGCGAATTTTCTGGGCTCAAACACCCCTCCTTTTACATTTGTCGCATTTGATTGGACGAGGCTTGTTTCGATGAATTCACGGATTTCAAGCAGAGACATTGTATCGCTATAGGTTGGCATGTTCTCTTGCCGTTCGGCATTTGCCAGTTTGAAAAGCGTGTCCCCGTCGCCCAGTCCCTTGAAAAGGCGAAGGCTTTGCAGGCTTTCGCCGTCGATCGTCCAGATTTCGGCACCATCTGTCGTCCGCTTGTTCCAGTTCGTATCGGGCTCGACACTGAAATTCTCGCTGATCGAGACTCGTTCTGCCTGGACGAGGCTGTATTGCTGACAGCCCGCCAGTACAATCAGCAGTGAAAATGCCAAAAATTTTGTCGCATTCAGATTTTTCATGACATCGTCCTCATCAGGTGTTCGATCATTTTTGCGTCCGTCGAATTCGGGGCCAGCTCCAGATAACGCTTTTAGGACGCCTTGGCCTTTGCGGGCATTCCGGATTTTTGGTGTACCTGTCCCATTGAGCGGTAAATTTCCGCCGGGGCGCCGCCATCTTTCAATGCCTGTTCATAATGGCGCTGTGCAGTCTCCATATCCGAACCCTCATTACGCAGCCGATGAATTTCACCGAGGAAAAAGCGCAACTCTCCAGTGTTGACACCATCCTTGAGCAACATTTCAAGCAAGGCTTCGAATCGGTCGAATCGTCTTAATTGCAATTCGTCCTGCAAATAAGTCTTTCGATGCTTCCGCAATGCGGCATTGTAACGGTCCTGACCGGTTTCCCAGTTTATGACGCTTGCGTCAGTACGCTGCGCCAGCTTGTCCAGCGTTTCGCGCCGTTCATTAGGCAGTGGGTGGGACGCAAGAAACAGGGACTTTGAATCGTCGTCGCCATCGGCTTTTTGCTCCTCACGCAAATTTTCCCAAATCTTTGCCGCCTGATAGGGGTCGTATTCGTGTTCGACGAGAAATTGATGTCCGAACAGGTCTGCTTCGCGTTCCTGATCGCGGTTATATGCGGTCAGCTCCGCCATGGCGACGAGCTGACCCACAGCACCAATGAATCCGACACCGGCGCCAGCCATGGCCAGTTGAAAAAAGGCGAGGCCGTTACTGGTGGCAACGACATTGCGCATACGCTCGACACTATGTCGTTTCAGGTAATGGCCGATTTCATGGCCCAGAACAGTTGCAAGCTGGGCCTCATTTCGAACCCGCAGCAAGAGGCCGGACCAGACCTGCATGGCTCCGTTGGGGCCCATCGTGGCGTTAAAATACGGGGCACGTATGATGTAAACCCGAATTTCGGCGCAGTACTCTTTTGCAAGTTTGCAGACAAGGTCGGAGATGTACTGATTAAGTTCGGGGTCCCTGATCAGGGCACCGGAAGTTTGCATCCCAGCTTCAGCCTTGTCGTACATCATCCGCAAGCCGGCTTCGTCCGACTTAAGGTTCGGGCGTGCCCCGGGTGCGGCTGCTGCCGTCAGTCTGGGGATCGGTTCGTCGCCGTCGGTCGCTATGGTGCTGCCGCTTTGCGTGGTCAGACAGCCATTCAATGCGATGGCGATAGCCCCGGTAAGTGCCAGAAGCCGAAACCCGCTCATTTCGGGAAATTGGCCAGTAAGGCGCCGACTGTATCCTTGGCGCCCTTTTCGTGTCGCATATCCCCGCTTCCGCGTGCGAGGCGGTTAAACCAAACGACCTCTCCACTTTTCAGGTCGACGAGAGACGCGAATCCGACTTGCGTTCCGCCTTGAACACCGGCTCCCAGTACGGCGGCCAGCAAAATTACGGCGGCGCGGCCCCCGCTTGTGTAGCTGTCCCTGACAAACACAAAAAGCGCGTAGTCGGCGTCATGCCTTTCCCCGATGGAAACAACATCCGGGCCGAGGCTCCAGTCGAATGTTTCGCTTTTCGTAGGCAAGGAGAGGACGGGAATGTATTTGTGGACCAGAACCGTTCCGCCAACAGCGCGATGCAGTTTTACAAGCTGAACATCTACGGATTCGGGATCAGTCGTTACTTCCTTGAAGCTCACCAGCTTGGCAGAGGTTTCGCCAAGTTTTTCTTCCAGGGCTGAAAGGGCGAGTTTCTTGGCCGTTTCAGTCCAGGCGGCGTTTGGTTCGGTTACGCCGCCGGCGTTTAACAGGCTGAGCTCGATATCCATTGGCATAAGAACCACACGGCGCGTCGAGTCTTCATTCCAGAGATGCTCGCGCATGCCCAAAGATGTTGTCTGGCAGCCGGCCAGGATCAGACCGCAAATACATAGCCAGACGCTTGTTTTTGTCATGCGCCGATAATTCATGTTGTACGTTCCCCTGCCCTGAAATTGACTTTCGATGCGTGCCGTCACTACGCTAGTAAGGCAAATAAAAGCAAATTCTTGCGCTACTTGCCAGCGAAACAATTATCAGGGCGACAATTTTTAAAGAGACTGCAGCTCGGTTTAATCGGCCGGCACCTCATCGATGACCTGGCGCATTTTTGAAAGGTGCTCCGTCGCATTCAACCCGCCGCCCAGTGTGCGCAGGCATAGATGGGTCAGGCCTGCCTTGCGCCAGCCCGACACCCGCTGCTGCCATTCCGCTTCGCGCGGGCCGACGACCGCAACACCGGCCTCCCTGCCGATATCGGCCGGATTGCGGCCGGCGGCTGTGGCGGCGGCATCGATTTCCGCCTTTAGCTTTGGGAACTCTTCCGGGCTCGCCAGCACGAACCAGCCATTCGCCTGGCGGCCGATACGCTGCAATACGCGCGGTACCGGGGCCGCATTGCACCCGATCCACATCGGGATTGGCTTCTGGATCGACAGGGGGCTGATTCCGCCGGAGACCTGTTCCCATTTGCCGTTGAAATCGATGTTTTCATGCGTCCAGAGCTGCGTCATCAATTCCATCTGTTCTTCGCACCGGGCGCCGCGATTGTGGAAATCCGCACCGAGCGCCGCGTATTCATCCTCGTTTTTGCCGATTCCGATTCCGAGCCGCAGCCGCCCGCCGGACAATACGTCCAGGTCGGCGGCCTGTTTCGCCACCAGCACGGTCTGCCGCGCCGGCAGGACGATAACGGAGGGGCAAAGCTCGATCGTCTTCGTGATTCCGGCGATATAGAGCATCATGGCCAGCGGTTCATGCAGCGGGCCGACGCCGGGGCGGAAGACCTGTTCGGGCACCCGCAGATGGTTATATCCCAGCTCTTCAGCCGCCTGGGCGAACTCCCGCACTGCGCCGAGATCGTCCATCAATTCGCGGATGGGCAGCGATATGCCGATTTTCATGGGATGCTTCTCCTGCATTGGTTGTGTTTGCGTGCAGGATAGTTCCCGTGCACCGGTTTGAGAACAAAGCATTGGTCAACTCTGGCCGATTTCTCCTAATGTTAGGGAACGAGAGAAACATGCAGGGGAAAACCATGTCGATGCAGTTCGGGATCATGATGCGGGGCCAGTTTCCGCAAGGCGACAACGTCGCTGACCGCTTCGCCGAAATGATGGAACAGGCGCGCATGGCTGAGACGCTGGGCTACCATTCCATCACCAAGGGAGCGCATTACAGCACGCATCCGCTGCAGGACCTGCAACAGGTTCCGTTCCTGTGCCGGGTCGCCGCCGAAGCGCCCAGTCTGCGGCTCAACACCGGGGTCCTGCTGCTACCGCTGCACAAGCCGCTGGATGTTGCGGAGCAGCTTGGCACGCTGGATATCATCACGAATGGCAAGCTGATCTTCGGTTGTGGC
The DNA here is from genome assembly GCA_943788635.1 of uncultured Alphaproteobacteria bacterium. Taxonomy (GTDB): domain Bacteria; phylum Pseudomonadota; class Alphaproteobacteria; order UBA8366; genus MarineAlpha4-Bin1. The sequence continues at coordinate 33,399 of CALSRA010000027.1, forward strand.
GTTGGCTACCGCGATGTCGAATTGGCGGCCTTCGGTACTTCGAAGGCCGAACGCGCCAGCCGGTTCGAGGAGAATCTGACTGCCATCAAGCGGCTGTGGACCGAGGAAACGGTCACCATGAAGGGGTCCCATTTTGACCTGATCGATGCGGGCTGTTCGGCCAAGCCGGTTCAGAAGCCCCTGCCGCCGATCTGGATCGGTGGCAGCGCCGATGCGGTCATCCGGCGGGCGGCGCGCATGGGCAGTTGCTGGTATGTCGGCCCGAATGATCGGCTGGAAGAACTGGAAAGTCAGGTCGAAACCTACAAGCGCGCGCTGGATGCGGAAGACAAGCCCTTTCCGGACGAGTTCCCGTTGCGCCGCGAGGTGTTCTGCGCACCCACGCGCGAAGAAGCCTATCGCCTCGCCGAAGGGCCGATCATGACCAAGTACAAGGCCTACCACGCCTGGGGCCTGGGCCGGTCGCGCCCCGATTCCAAGGACGAACTGGGTCAGCCCTTCGAAGAGCTGCTGAAGGATCGTTTCTTCATCGGCTCGCCGGACGACGTGGCCGAACAGATCATCAAGTTCAACAAGCGTGTCGGCATGAACCATATCGTGATGAGCATGCATTGGCCGGGGCTGGAGGTCGCCCGCTCGATGGAAACCATGCAACTGCTTGCCGAGGAGGTTTTCCCCCGCGTTCAGCAGGGGATCTGAGCAATGACGAGCGGGATGCCGACACGCGACCTGGGTCAGGTCGACGGTCCGCTGCTTGTTTTCGGCGGTCCCTATTCGAACCGTCAGGCAACCGAAGCGATCATCGCCGAAGCCGCGCGCCGCGACATTCCGCCGTGGCACTGCCTGTGCACCGGTGATGTCGTGGCCTATTGCGCCGACCCCGCCGAAACCGTGTCCCTGATCCGCGACTGGGGATGCCCCGTCGTAATGGGGAATTGCGAGGAAAGCCTGGGTTCCGGCGCCGAAGACTGCGGCTGCGGGTTCGCGGACGGCACCGCCTGCGATCTGCTTTCGACGCAATGGTTCGCGCATGCCACTGCCCGGCTGGATGATGACGTCCGGGCGTGGATGGCCGCCTTGCCGCGCAAAATCACCTTCGAGGTTGCGGGGCGAAAGGGCGCAGCGATTCATGGCGGCTGGGCGGGTGGTCCCGCTGCGATTAATCGTTTCCTCTTCGCCAGCCAGCCGGACAGCGCCTATACTGCGGAATTCGATGCGCTGGATGCCGATATCGTCCTGGCGGGGCATTGCGGTCTGCCCTTTGTCCGGCAGGTTGGGGCGCGGCAATGGCTCAATGCCGGGGTGATCGGCATGCCCGCCAATGATGGCGACCCCGCCACCTGGTTCCTGATCCTTGAACCGGATGGCAGCCACGCCTTCCACCAGTTGGGTTACGACCACGGTGCCGCCGCCCGTGCGATGCGATCGGCGGGGCTTGCCGAAGGCTACGCTGCCGGGCTTGAAACCGGGCTTTGGCCCAGTCTCGATATCCTGCCGGAAGCGGAACGCCGGGCGACCGGGCGGCCGACCCGCGCGGTGGCCTGACCGGACCGATCGGTGATGGATTGCGAAAACGCCGCCGCTTCCCTATATCCACGGCGGGAATGATCACGCTGAAGGGTGGCGGCAGGTGAACGACAATGGCAACACGACGACGCTGACGGGGAAGCTGCAGGCGGTCGTTGAATCATCTGTATTCCAGCGCAGTATCACGGCGCTGATCGTGGTCAACGCGATCACGCTGGGGCTGGAGACAAGTGCCGACGTGATGGCGGCGGTGGGCGGGGCACTGACCCTTCTGGACCGGGCGGTTCTGGTGGTTTTCGTGGCCGAGCTCCTGCTCAAGATCGTTGTCTACCGGACCCGATTCCATCGCGACCCGTGGAACCTGTTCGACTTCCTGGTGGTGAGCATCGCACTGATCCCGGCAACGGGAAGCCTGTCGGTGTTGCGGGCACTGCGGGTATTGCGCGTGCTGCGGCTGGTGTCCACCGTGCCGTCGATGCGCCGGGTGATCGGCGCGCTGCTGCATGCGATTCCGGGCATGGGCTCGATCATCGCGTTGCTGGCGCTGGTTTTCTACGTCTTTTCCGTGATGGCGACCAACCTGTTCGGCGGGGCCTACCCGGAATGGTTTGGCAATGTCGGTGCTTCGGCCTTCACGCTGTTTCAGATCATGACGCTGGAAAGCTGGTCGATGGGCGTTGTCCGACCGTTGATGGAAGTTTTCCCGCACGCATGGCTGTTTTTCGTGCCGTTCATCCTGCTGACCACCTTCACTGTACTGAACCTGTTCATCGGTATCGTGGTTGATGCGATGCAGTCGCAGCATGCAACGGAGAACGAGGCGGAGCGAGCGGCGGAACAGGCGCAGGTTGCGCAGGGGCAAAGCGACCGCACGGAAATCCTGACCGAACTGCGTGCCCTGCGCGCGGAAGTGGCGGCCCTGCGCGACCGCTGACCCACAGTCCCTGTGCCGGTAACGACCGTACAGGGCGGTGCTGGCGTGTTAGGGTACGGCAGTTGGGGCGGAATTTTTCGCCCCCGATACATTCAGGACAATTCATGAATGACATTACACACAAGGAATCTTTCTTTGGTGGCACTTCCGGTGCGCGACTTTTGCAAGGCCTGGTTGTCGGCGTCGTCGCGACGCTGATTATCGGTTTCGGCTTCAGTAACTGGAACCTGCCCAGCGCGGTTGCAACCAAGGTCGAAGTGGCAACGCATGACGCCACTGTCGCCGCCCTGGCGCCGATTTGCGCCGATCGCTTCCAGAAAGCCGCCGCCGCTGACAGCAGCGTTGTTCCGGCGCTCAATGCGGTCAAGTCCTGGGACCGCAACGAACACCTGATGAAAAGCGGCTTTGCCAAATTCGTCAGCAGCGAGAAGCCCGATTATATGGTCGCGCGGAAATGCGCTTCCCTGCTTAGCCTCGCCCTAAAGCTCGATTAGGCGGAAAATGGGCCTGCCATGCAGGACCGTATCTCATGGCGGCCCTCTCCCCCCGGCGGGGAGAGGGTGAAACGCCACCCCGCTTCAAATTCATCATTATTCATCGACATTCATTTACATTTATTGAGATCCGTCATCATCGCGCCTCGGCTTTCGTGGCGAGCGACAGCCGGTGTTCGCGCCATGCGATATAGCTGACGCTGGCCATCACGATCAGCCCCCCGGTCCACACGAACAGGTCCGGCGGGTCGCCGAAGATGAATATCCCGATCAGTGTCGCCCAGATCAGACGGAAGAATTCAAACGGCGAGACCACATGCGTGGGCGCCCGGCGCAACGCTTCGGCCATCAGGATATGCGCGAACGCTCCCGAAAGCCCGATGGCGATCAGCCAGCCATATTGTTCCAGGGTCGGCCAAGTCCAGTCGAACAGCGCCGCGACCAGCGTGATCGGCGTCATCAGCAGGTACATATAGGCTGTGATCGTTACGCTGGAATCGGTTCGCCCCAGCGTCTTGATAATGTTGATCGCCCCGGCCCAGCTCAACGCCGATCCCAGCACCAGCAGGGTGCCCCATTCGAAACTGGCCGCATCCGGGCGGATGATGATCACCGTGCCAATGAACCCGGCGATAATCGCCGACCAGCGCCGCACGCTCACCTGCTCGCCCAGCACGACGATACCAATCAGCACCGCGAAGATCGGCGTCGTGAATTGCAGCGCGGTCACCGTCGCCAGCGGGGTGACCGCCAGCGCGATGAAAAACCCGAAAGCCGACAGCGTCTGCAGCACCGCGCGGCACATATGCAGCCCGATCCGCTGCGTATGAAAAATCGCCAGTCCGGACCGGAATATCCATGGCAGGAAGAACAGCAGTGCCGTGATCGTGCGGAAGAACACGATTTCCAGCACCGACAGGTCGGCCGAAAGATACTTGGCGGTGGAATGCTGGAAGATCAGCACCACCGACGCTCCGATCATCAACACGATCCCGCCCAGGCTGCCTGACAGCAGGGATGTGTCCGAAGGTTCGCTCATGCGGCGTGGCATTCAGCGGCGGCGGGCATGTTTTTCATTGGCATTTATGGGCATTCATTGGCATCGGTGGGACATCCGGCGCGGGAAGGGGATGTTGAAAGGTTAGCATCTGTTCGCATTGATTGGCATCCATCGGCGTCGAGGGCACCGACAGGCAAAGCCCCCGCCTCACCTCGATCCTTGCATGTTGCGGATGCGTTGTTTTTTAGAGCAACGTGATAATGCCCCGGGATGGTGGCCGCCATCCCGGGGCGGGCGACGCGAACCGTCCCAACCCTTGGCGAAGAAGCGCCGTAGGAGAGCGTGGTTGCGTCGTCCTTTTCGGTCCCGGTCCTGAACAGATGATAGGGAGTAGGTCCCGTATGCAAGGTAAGGAACTGTCCGAACACGTCCCGAGTGAGGAAACTTACATCGGTATCGATGTCTGCAAAAGCCATCTCGATGTCCATATCCATCCCTGTGATGAAACATGGCGTGTCAGCAATGACCGCTGTGGCATCGCCGCCTTCCTGCGCCGTCTCGCGGCCCTGCCGGTCGCGGTCAGGCTGGTTGTCGTCGAGGCGACGGGGAAATGGCATCGAGCGGTGCATCGCCGTCTGCACGAAGCAGGCTACGATGTGGCTGTCGTCAACCCGTACCGCTCCCGCAAGCTGGCTGACGCCATGGGGCATCTCGCCAAGACCGATGCCATCGATGCGCGGACGCTGGCGCTGTTCGGCCAGGCCCTGCGTCCCCGCATCACCCCGCCGCCGCCCAAAACGGTCGCGGCACTGCGCGAGCTGGTGGCCGCGAGACGGGCCACCGTGGCGGAGGCCAGCGCCCTCGGCAATCGCCTGATGACGGCCGAACACGGGTTGGTGGCCCGGCAGCTGCGCGCCCGGATGGCCATGCTCAAGCGCCATATCCAGGCAATGGCGATCAGCATAAGCAACGCCATCGAAGCCGACCCGGCGATGGCCAGCCTGTTCAATATCCTCACCTCCATTCCCGGTGTCGGATCCGTTGCCGCCACGACCATGATCGCCGAACTGACGGAACTCGGTGCCTGCTCGCGAACCCAGATCGCCGCCCTGCTCGGCGTCGCACCCATGAACTGGGACAGCGGCGCCATGCGGGGACGCCGCATCATCAAGGGCGGACGTGCGCCCCTTCGCGCCGTCCTCTACATGGCTGCGATTGCCGCTGTGCGTTGCAATCCCGAGATTAAGGCCTTCTATGAAAGGCTGAAGAACAGGGGCAAGAAGCCGAAACTCGCCCTGACTGCTGTCATGCGAAAACTCGTCATCCTCGCCAATACACTCGTCAGGGAAAACCGACCCTGGGCACCCGATGCCCCTTGACTCGAGACACAGATGCTCTCCACCCCCGGGGGTGGAGAGGGGGCCAGGGCGCGTAACGCCATCAGGTGTGTTTCCGGTTTGCATCGATTGGCATCCGTTGTCATTCCCATCGCCCAAGATTGAACCCTCGCCCCCTTTGGGGGAGAGGGCAGGGTGAGGGGGCGTTTCGGTGCAGCTTGTAATCCGTGTGTATTTTCATCCGGCCCGCATTGCCCCCGCCTCACCCCCGCCCTCTCCACCCCCGAGGGTGGAGAGGGGGCAAGGGAAGGGGCGCTTCTGTATGCGGTTATCTGTCTGTCGTCGGGAATAGGAAAAAATACCACAATAGGGGCAAAAAAGTCAATGCCACGGCCGCTATGTGCCGCGCCTAATACCGGTTGCGTGGCTTGATCGTGCCGAAGCCTTCCTGATGCGCGTAATTGGCGCTCCAGAATTCCTGGATCAGTTCACCCATCAGCGCCGGTTCATATTTCGCCGGGTGGTCCGTATCGATGAATGGCGGTAACACTGAAATCGTATTGGTCGAGGTCGGGCTGTGGAAATAGGCGATGGAATAGCGGTCGGCTCCGCCCTCGACGATCACCCCCTGCGGGGTCGACAGGAACTGGTCGTTGGTCATGCGCCGTGCGTAATTGCCGATATTGACCAGCAGCGTGCCGGGGATCAGCGGCGGAATTACCCATTCACCGGACGGCAGGCGGATATGCAACCCGGGCACGTCCATCCGCGCCAGGATGGTGAAGAAGCTGTTATCGGTATGCGGCCCGGCGCCGAAATCATTATCCGACACCTGCGTCGGCGGGTAATGCGCGAAGCGCAGCTGCACATGCGCGCCCTCGGTAAACATCGGGTCCAGGAAATCCGCCTTCATCCCCAGCGCGCATGAAAACGCCGGCAGCATCCGCTGCGACAACGCGTGCACCGCATCGAAATACGCCATCACGCGTTCGCGAAATCCGGGCAGCCCGTCCGGCCAGGCATTGCGCCCGCGTTTGGGCACGCGCGGCATCGCGCCCGGCACGCCCGGGTCGGTTTCATGGGAGACGAAGTAGGATTCGTTCTGGTTCGGCCGCGTCGCCTTGTGCACGGTCGAGTGTCCCTGTGTGCTGGCGTTCATCGCCAGGTAGCCGATATTGCCGGCATCCAGCGACAGCGCCTGCTTCGCCGCCATCGGCAGGGCGTGGAAGCGTTTCGATTGTTCGAACGCGTCGTCGATCACCGCATCGGGGATGCCGTGACCACGAATATAGAAGAACCCGACATCGGTGCAGGCCTGCCGGATTTCCGTGCCCAGTGCTGCAAGTGCCCCGGCATCGCCCGACAACCCGGCCGCCAGATCGATCACCGGTATCCGCGCTGCCGCCGCATCCATATCGGCGGGCGCATGCTGCTTGAACAGGTTCATGGCCGCATCCCGTATAACGGCGGCAGGCCCGAAGGGCCGTTACCGCCCGATGGGGAATGGTAGCGGGTTTTGCTGTGGGCGGACAGGGCGGGGCATAGGCGGTCGCGAGGAATCCGGATCATGAATGCATAATCTGCGCATTTTTCGGGAAAAGCGGCTTGAACTTTTGCTGCCAAACGCCAGTATCATGTCGTCACTGACCCACGCATACGAACCCGGATTGGCCGGGTTGATGTTAGGAGGAAAGGATTGATCATGCTGACGCTGCTCTCCCCTGCAAAAAAACTGAATATGGCCCCCGTCGAAACGGGCGTTCCGATTACACAGCCGCGCCTGCGCGAGGACACGCACGAGCTTGCGACCGTCGCCAAGACGCAAACGGCGGCCGACCTGAAACGCCTGATGCATATCAGCGATAACCTCGCGGCGATGAATCACGAGCGGTTCCAGGTCTTCAATCTCGACAATAAGAGCAATAGCGCCAAGCCGGCCGGGCTCGCCTTTGACGGCGATGTCTATTGGGGGCTGGAGGCGGAGAGCCTTTCCGAGGACACGCTCACATATGCGCAGGATCATTTGCGCATCCTCTCCGGGCTCTACGGTGTGTTGCGGCCGATGGATGCGATCCAGCCGTACCGGCTTGAGATGGGCACGAAGATGGCGAACACCCGGGGAAAGTCGCTCTATGAATTCTGGGGCGCGCGTATCGCTGACCGGTTGAACGCGGACCTCGCCGATCATGCGGACACGACTGTGGTCAATCTGGCCTCGAACGAATATTTCAAGGCTGTGGACGCGAAGGCGCTGGGGCAGACGGTAATCGGGGCGAAGTTTCTGAACGTGAAGGATGGCACGGCCCGCTCGCTCATGTATTACGCCAAGCATGCGCGTGGTTCGATGGCGCGCTGGATCATGGAAAACCGGGTGGATCGGGCGGATGGCCTGAAAGACTTCAACGCCGGCGGCTATTCCCTCGATGCGAAAGCCTCAACGGCGGATGAGCTTGTCTTCTCCCGGCCGCAACCGGCATTAAAAAAGTAAGCGCGTTAGAGTGCGATGGGGCGGCGGTCGCCTTACCGGGGCCACAGCGCCGTTTGTGGATGGAATTGCGACCAGGCAAACCAGAATGCCTGATGGCTGCCAAGGTCGGAACCATCCGCGTCGACGGCTTTTATGCCACCGGCATCCAGTTCCAGATGAATGTTTTCAAATACGATCTGGTCGCCTTTCTTCAGCGCCACAAAAGCCTTGCTTCGCTGAAACGCCACCGGCGTGCCGGCGGCTGTGATTATGCCGATGATGTCCTCATGAACCGGTAACCGGGGATCCACGTCACCGACTGGAAATATCGGGCCATTGGCATCCCGGTTGTTGCGAAAGTCAAAATCATGGCCGAGCGCCAGCGCTTCGGCCAGCACCGTTGTTTGCGGATGCGCCTTTTTCCACGCACCCCATGTGGTCGTGATGACACTGGCCTGTTTCAGTTGCAGCTTCCTTTCCGCAAGCGGCCCCGTCACGGCCTTGCCCAGAAACGTATCGAACACCGAATACGTATTGATGTCGTACATCACCTTGTTGGACCGGATTAATAGGCCGGACGTGCGCAGGATGGGCCGGGCGATTCCTTCCGGCAATTGATCGGTGTAATAGGCCTGGGCGGCGCCGCACAACGTGCAATACGGTATGCCAAGATGCCGTCCGCCCAGCGTGTCGTTGACCATCTCGCGGACTTCCATGATGCGTCGCGGATACGCCCGGTACGCGCCGTTCACCCCCGATACCAAATACGATATCCTCGTCCTTGAGCCACGCCGCATCTTCCGCGCTGGTGACCGTGGGATTGTCCGCCGCGGGAATGCAATTGCACACATCATCGGTCGTATCGTAAGCGCGATTGTCGATCAGAACGCCGCCCCATGAAACGAGCCGCCAATCGATATCGCCCGCAACGAAGAGCCTGTCCCAGCCGGGTATCAGGCTCGTGAAGATGGCGCGCTTGACCCGCAAATAATCGGGGGGTGCGGGAATATCCCATGCGATCAGATGATCGGTCACGACCCCCCAATGGATGACATCCTGCAACGCCTTGCCCAGCAAGCGGGAGGCGGCATTGGCGAGTGTCAGGTTCAGGTCGCGCGCCGTGATGAAGCGCATCAGGTCGCTGATCATCCAGACCATCCGGGGGTCTTTTGATTCAGCGATTTCGTTCAACGCGATCACCTGGTCCTCCCCCCAGGTCGATTGCGCGGAACTGTCGATAAAGGCCACCTGAATTGCCGCCTGCAGCGCCTCGGACAGCGGGCCTTCCGGTATTGCCGGCGGTTGGCCGTATTCCGTAATCACATGGTCCGGCAATGCTGTTGCTTCCTGCGCCCGCAGCGCATCGAACCAGAACAGGGAAAGCGTCACCAATGACACAAAAATACAGATGCGGGACGGGGAGCCAATTGCCGATGCCATGAAGGGGCCTTTCGCATGCCTGTTTCATTCTGTGACGCACAGGCCGCCAAATCTTTCGGCTGTGCCGCCCGTCGCGCGGGGTTCAGACGGACCTGGTCTTGACCAAAAACCGCGCGCGCATGACGTGATGACATATTTTGTCGCAACGTCCCGCGCCGCCAATCACGATTGCATTATCATGCGGTGAACATGGCGCCGGTTGCGGGCACGCAACAGAAGACTGTCGGCGCGACCGGCCGGTTTTCTGCCTCCGGCCCTGAATGTCGAGTTCGCGAATGAAATCTATTCCGCGATCCGGGGCTGGATCGAAACCGCGCTCAATTGGTATTACATCAGCGCCGTCACCGTCATGCTGTTTGTCTGCTTCTATCTGATGTGTGGCCGGTTCGGCAATATCAGGCTGGGCGACGATGATTCCCGGCCGGAATTCAGTAATTTTTCCTGGTTCGCGATGCTGTTCTCCGCCGGTGTGGGGATCGGGTTGCTGTTCTTCGGGATCGCTGAACCGATCTTCTATTTCGATAACGCCGCGGCGTGGGGCTATCCGAACAATCCGTTCGCCGACCATAACGGCGTGGCGGAAATGACCACCGACCGCGCGGTTGCGGCCATGCGGGTGACCTATTTCCATTGGGGATTCCACGGCTGGGCCGTCTATGTGATGGTCGGGCTGTGCCTGGCGTATTTCGGCTTTCGCAAGAAGCTGCCGTTGACGCTGCGCTCCGCGCTGTACCCGGTGATCGGCGACCGTATCTATGGGCCGATTGGCCATGCGGTCGATTTGCTGGCCGTTTTTGGTACCGTGTTCGGTGTCGCGACCTCGCTGGGGCTGGGCGTCAGCCAGATGGCGACGGGGCTGAACCACCTGTTCGGTATCGATCCTGGCCTGATGACACAGGTTATCCTGATTGGCCTGATCACCATCGTGGCGACCCTGTCGGCGGTATCGGGGGTCGGCAACGGCATCCGGATCATTTCCGAATGGAACATCTACCTCAGCATCGTGCTGCTGGCGTTCTTCCTGTTCGGCGGGCCGACCAAATGGCTGCTGGGCTTTTTCGTCACCTCGATTGGCGATTACCTGTGGAATGTCATTCCCATGGACTTCCAGACCTTCAACGATGCCGGCGACGCGAAATGGCAAGGCAGCTGGACCATATTCTATTGGGGCTGGTGGATATCCTGGGCACCGTTCGTGGGCATGTTCATCGCCCGGATCAGCCGCGGCCGCACCATTCGTCAGTTCATGGTCGGGGTGATGTTTGTGCCGACGACCATCGCGTTCTTCTGGCTCTGCATCTTCGGCGGCAACGCCATGTATATGGAGCTGAATGCCGTGGGCGGGGTGGGCACAGCCGGTGTGATTGAACTGGTCCGCGCCTGGAACCTGCCATCCGCGCTGTATGGCACCATCGAACAGATGACGACCATCCACTGGCTGAACTGGTCGATGGCGGCCCTGTCGACCTTCCTGCTGGCGACGTGGTTCATCACGTCATCGGATTCCGGCACGCTGGTGATCACCACGATGCTGAGCATGGGCGATGACAACCCGCCCAAGCGGTTCCGCATCATTTGGGGGCTGGGCGAAGGCTTCGTGGCGGCGGTCCTGCTTATGTCCGGGGGGCTGAAGGCGCTGCAAACGGCGTCTATCGCGGCGGCCCTGCCGGTCAGTGTCATCATGCTGTTGATGACATACGGCATCCTGAAATCGCTGAATGAAGATTCCTCAGCGGTGCCGGCAAGCGGTGCAACCGTGGCCCCGGACGGGACAAGCCTGAAAGGCGAGTTACGCACCTAGACCAATCCGGTGGCGTTGAACCGGCGATCATGACAGGGGCCGAATATCCAGCGATATTCGGCCCCTTTTCATTGCCGGGCGTTGATGCGCCGCGACCCGGTTAGCGGCGCTTGCCGGGCAGGGTCAGGGGGCTTCCCAGAAAGGTGCGTCTTGGCATCAGGATGGGCCCGTCATAAACGCTGGTGACGGGGGAGACCGAATACATCGCGGTTTGATCGAGTTCCCGGATCAGCTTGATAAGCTCGTGGATTTTGCGTCGTTTCTCGACGATGAGTAACAATTCGACAGGGTCATCTCTCCCGAAATCGCCATCGAAGGAGATAACCTTGTAGCCTGCGTGGCGGATCTTGTTTGCCAGCACATCGCGGTCATACGAGATGCAGCGGATCATCTCGCTCCCCATCGCCAGGCGGCTCTCGATCCAGATGCCGACATAGTTCCCCGTTCCGAAACCGGCGGCATAGGCAATCGCCAGATGCCATTGATCCAGATTTCCCAGCACCTGCCCGGCAGCGACCAGCCAGACGAGGATTTCGAAAAAGCCGATCACGCCCGCCAGAAACTTGTAGCCGCGAAACACCACGATCGTCCGCACGGTGCCCAGCGACACATCCGCGACCCTGGCCAGAAAAATCAGGAGCGCCAGCAGGTAGGGAAATTCCGTTAACAGATCTTGCATGACGACGGGGTATCCCTGATTCAAGGTGATGCAGGTGTGCATTTATTCAGCCAGCGTTACCGGCGCGACGGCCCGCCAACACGGGCCAAAGCCGCAACCGGCCAGCGCCGCCACTGGTAACAATGGATCGAATTGAAACGATTGCAACGGATCGATGCGGATCGCGGCGATTGGCGCGTCCGCATTGGCGGCGCGGCCATGTCGCACACTATCCCGATCCGCTGTGCAGCGTAAAAAGGGTATCGGGCAGGGCTTGCCCGAATCACCCGGAAACCTGAACGAAGACGCTAGGCGCCCTGACCGGGGCTGTCCATGACATTCGTCCGCCGCCGGGCGCGGCGCTTGGCATGGCCGCGTCTGGCCTGTTCGAAGGAACAAGTCGCCGACGCCGGGCGGTTTGCCGGCAGCGGCGCTGACCTGTCACCGATTCCTATTCCGGTCATACACCGTCCCCGCCTTCCATTCCGCCATCACCGGCTTGAAGCCGTCCTGTTCCAGCTTTGCGGTCCATTCCTCGCGCGTGTTGCTGAAATGGCCGGCGAGGCTCATTTCGAAGTTGATTTCCATCATCTCGCGGAAGCCCATCTGGTTGGCGCTGCGGTTGATGGCGCGTTTCTTCATCATCAGGATTTCCAGCGGCACGCGGGCGATCTCTTCGGCCATGCGGTCGACCATGTCTTCCAGCTCCGCCGCCGGGGCGGACCGTGTGGCCCAGCCGCATTCGACGGATTCGATGCCGTTCATGGTGCCGTGCAGAAAGGCGAAATCCTTGGTCTTGCGCAGCCCCACCAGCGGCAGCCAGCTACCCCAGATCAGCCCCTGCACCATGCCGGGCGCGGCTTCGACCGGGCCGATCTTGGCGTCATGCGCCACGGCGAAGATATCCGCCAGCCCGGCCAGGATCGTGCCCGCCGCGATGCAGGCGCCGTGCACCTGGGCGATCACTGGCTTGGGAATTTCCCAGACCCGCATATAGGCGCGCAGCCGCTTGTTGAAATCGATCCGGTGCCCTTCGGTATCCGCGCCGGTTTCGCGCTCGCCGGGGACGAAATGTTCCTTGCTGTAATCATGCCCGGAACAGAAGCCGCGCCCCGCGCCTTTCAGGACCACGACCTTGATGTCGTCATCGTCTTCGGCGGCCAGCATCGCGGTCTCGAACTCGCGGGTCAGCGCCTCGTTCAGCGCATTGATCTTCTCCGGTCGGTTCAGGGTGATGGTGACGCGCGCATCGGCCTTGTCATACAGCAGGTGCTCGTAGGTGGGTTGGGTCATGTCAGCCTTGCTCCTTCGCCGGGACAGTGGATAGCGTGCCCAGCCAGGGCAGGGCGGAGCGATGCCATATCTGCGCCGCCGGGCGCAGCTGTGCGCGCTGGGCAATGGACCCGATGCGCAGTGAATACTGCGGCGGGTTGTCCGGCGCGCTGGATGAAATCGGCGTGCCGCAATCGCCGCAGAACATGTGCCGGCGCCGGCTGCCGCTTTCCGCCGTCTTGATGTAGCTTTTCGGATCGCCGCGCAGCAGCCGAAAGGTTTCGGCCGGGGCCGTGACATTGGCGCGGAAGGCGGAACCGCTGATGGTCTGGCAGTCGGTGCAGTGGCAGATGCGGATGGAGTCGGGCTCGACCTCCGCCTCGAACGCGATGGCGCCGCAATGGCATTGTCCGTCGATTTTCATGGTAATCCTTCTCCCCCTGATGGCCGGTCGGGGGAAAGCCTACCCCTGCCGCGCCGGGGCGGCAATCGGCGGGGGACTCCAGCAGGGGCGCCGGGATTGCTACACTCGGGCGACCCATGACACAGGATATTGCCCCATGATCGTGACCTTCGTGACCTTTCACCTTAAAGAGCCGACGACACTGGCGGCGATCACCGCGACCTTCCAGGCGACGGCGCCGAAATACCAGGGCATGCCCGGGCTGCTGCGCAAGAACTACTGGGTCAGCGAGGATGGAACCCGGGCCGGCGGCATTTATGTCTGGGCGGACAGGGCCGCTGCCGATGCCATCTATACCGATGAATGGAAGGCCTTCGTGACCGGAAAATACGGCGCGCCGCCGGAAATCGAATACCTGCATTCGCCGGTGATGGTCGACAACCGCGATGGCAGTATTATCGCTGCCGCCTGAGCGGCGCCGCCGCTGCGGGCCTCTGTGCCCCCGTCATCCGATCCAGCCAAGGTCGGGGTGCCGGTTCCAGTCGGTCGCCTGTTCGAAGGCGAACCCGGCGCGCAGCAATACGTCTTCGGCGAAGGGTTTGGCGTAGAGCATCAGCCCCATCGGCAGCCCCGTGGCGGACAGTCCGCAGGGCACCGACAAGCCGCACAGGCCGAGCACGTTGCCGGTGGCGGTGTTGCTGGAAAACCGCGTCGACAGGCGCGAATATTCTGCGAACGAGGTTTCGAATTCCGCCACCGGGCGGGCCGGTTCGGGGATGGTCGGGGTCAGCAGGATATCGATGTCGCGCAGACTGCCGGACAATTGCGCCCGTTGCACGATCTGCATCCGGCGCAGGGCGTCGGCATATTCTGTGCCACCGCGCTCCCGGTCCGCCAGCATGCGCTGCCCGACGACGGGGTCCATGTCATCGACCATCGTGCGGATCCGCTCCGCATGGATCACGCAGCCTTCGACGCTGCTGATGGACGCCCGGATCGCCTTGGCCTCCATGGCTTCGGGATAGGCGATGTTTTCGACATGCGCGCCCAGATCCCGGAACACCTGCGCGCAGGCGGCCATTGCCGCCTCGACCTCGGGATCAAGGTCGTCGAAGAAAATGTCGCGCGGGATGCCAATGCGCAGCCCCTTCACCCCGGTCTTCAGCCCCGGCATGACATCATGGGTGGGGACGCCGATGGTGCTGTCGTCGCCCAGGTCCTCGCCCTGCATCGCCTGATAGACCAGTGCCGCGTCTTCGACCGAACGGGTCAGCGGGCCGACCGAATCCAGCGACCAGCTGAGCGGGAAGACGCCGTGCCGGCTGATACGGCCGACGGTGGTCTTCAGCCCGACCGTCCCGCACAGGGCGGCCGGCGCGCGCACCGACCCGCCGGTGTCCGAGCCCAGCGCCATCGGTGCCATGCCCGATGACACGGCGACGGCGGAACCGGCGCTGGAGCCGCCGGGAATATGCGCCTCGGCATGCCAGGGATTATGCGGCGTGCCCTGGATGTGGTTGATGCCGGCGATGCCCTTGGCGAATTCAACGGTGATGGTCTTGCCCAGTACGATCATCCCCGCCTCGCGCAGCTTGCGGGTCACGGTGCCGTCCTGATCGGGGATGTTTTCGCCCAGCGTCCGCGACCCCGCCGTGGTCGGCAATCCACCGACATCGAAAATATCCTTCACCGCATAGGGGATGCCGTGCAGCGGGCTGGTTGCCTGCCCCGCCTTCACCTGCGCTGTGGCTGCTTCCGCTTCGGCCATCGCCCGGTCCGCCGTGACCAGGTTGAAGGCATGCAGCGGGCCGTTCAGGGCCTCGATCCGCGCCAGCAGATGCGCCGTCAAGGCGGTCGGCGAAAGACTGCGGTCGCGAATCCGGCGGCTCAGTTCGGTGATGGGCAGTTCGTGCAGAGGGGTGTCGGTCATGGGAGTGGCCTTTTTGCGGTGCCGGGCGGATGGTGGTCCGGGAACATTCCCGCACGGTACAGTGATGATGCGCTTGTCGGCAACGGTACCGGGCGTACACTCAAGGCGGAACAGTGCAAGCAGGGGGACAGGACATGGCGGACAATAAAGTGGCGCTGGTGATCGGCGCGGGCGATGCGACGGGTGGCGCCATCGCGCAACGGTTTGCGCGCGAGGGCTTTACCGCCTGTGTGACGCGGCGGCATGCGGAGAAGCTGGAACCGCTGGTCGCTGCCATCGAGGCCGAAGGCGGCGCGGCGCATGGCTTCGGCAGCGACGCCCGGCGCGAGGAAGAAGTGGTCGCGCTGGTGGACCGGATCGAGCGCGATATCGGCCCGATCGAGGTGGCGGTCTTCAATGTCGGCGGCAATGTGCGCTTCCCGATCCGCGAGACAACCGTGCGGGTCTATACCAAGGTCTGGGAAATGTGCGCGCTCGGTGGGTTCCTGATCGGGCGCGAGGCGGCGCGGGTGATGGTGCCGCGCGGCCGGGGCACGATACTGTTCACGGGGGCGACCGCCAGTGTGCGCGGCAGTGCCGGGTTCTCCGCTTTCGCCAGCGGCAAGCATGCGTTGCGGGCGCTGTCGCAAAGCATGGCGCGTGAACTGGGCCCCGAAGGCATCCATGTGGCGCATGTCGTGGTCGATGGCGGCATCGATACCGCCTTCACCCGCGACCGCAAGGGCGACCAGTACGAGACGCTGAAGGCGCAAGGCGGCATTCTTGATCCGGTGGCGATTGCCGAAAACTACTGGAACCTGCATTGCCAGCCACGCAGCGCCTGGACGCAGGAACTGGACCTGCGGCCCTGGGTCGAGAGCTGGTAAAGTGGCCTGTCCCTAGCCCGTCTGCGTGGTCAGCCAGTCGGCGGCGCCCGCACCTGCCGCGCGACCGGTGGCGAAACAGGCGCTGAACAGGTAGCCGCCGGTTGGGGCTTCCCAGTCCAGCATTTCGCCGGCGCAGAACAGGCCGGGCCGTTCGCGCAGCATGAAATGTTCGTCGAGCGCGGCGAAGGGTATGCCGCCGGCGCTGCTGATCGCTTCGTCCAGCGGCCGGGTGGCGGTAAGGCGCAGCGGCAGGGCCTTGATCCCGGCGGCGAGGCGGGCCGGGCCGGTGAAGGCATCGGCGTCCAGACATTCGCGCAGCAGCCCGGCCTTGACCCCGGTCAGCCCGGTCTTGCGCTTGATATGGGTGGCCATGGAACGTGACCCGCGCGGCGCTGAAAGGTCGGCGGCCAGCCGTGCCTCGCTGCGGTCGGGATGCAGGTCCAGCGTCAGGATGGCATGGCCGTCGGTGGCGATGCTCTCGCGCAGCGCCGCCGACAGCGCATAGACCGCGCCGCCCTCGATTCCGGTTTCGGTGGTGACGAATTCGCCGGTGACGCTCTGTCCGGCATGGCTCAGCCGCACCGATTTGACCGGCGCGCCAGCAAAGCGTTCCTGGAAAACGGGGGTCCAGTCGACATCGAAGCCGCAATTCGCCGGCTTCAGCGGTGCGATGGCGATGCCTTCTGCTGTCAGGGTTTCTACCCAGGCGGCGTCGGAGCCAAGCCGCGACCAGCTGCCGCCACCCAACGCCAGCACCGTGGCGTCGGCCCGAACCAATGTCTCGCCCTGTGGTGTGTCGAACGAAAGCGCGCCATCCGTCGTCCAGCCCCGCCATTTGTAGCGCGCATGAATAACCGCGCCCTGGCCGCGCAACCGGTGCAGCCAGGCCCGCAGCAGCGGTGCCGCCTTGAAATCAACCGGGAACAGTCGCCCGGAACTGCCGGTGAAGGTCTCGATCCCCAGCGCCGCCGCCCAGTCACGGATCGCTTCGGCGTCAAAAGCGGACAGCGCCGGCTCCAGCCGCGCTCGCGCCTCGGCGTAGCGTGCCAGAAAGGCCTCCGTCGGTTCGGTATGGGTGAGGTTGAGCCCGCTTTTCCCCGCCATCAGGAATTTCCGGCCCAGCGAGGGCATGGCGTCATAGATATCCACGCCGACGCCCCGCGCAAGCAGCACTTCCGCCGCCATCAGCCCCGCCGGCCCGCCGCCGATGACAGCCGCTCGTTTGCTCATGCTGTGAATCCTGGGCCCTGCTTCCTATACCGGCAAGGCGATGCCGCTATCCGCTGCCAGCTTTTGTACCGCGTCCAGGACCAGCGGGTTGAGCCGTAGCCCGTTTGCCAGCGCGTCGCGCTTGCGCGCCAGCCCGCGCTGTCCCGGCAGGCGGACCGGGTTGGCGGGGTCGATGGCGGGGTTGGTGGCGCAGGCCTCGGCGACCCAGTCGATCTGTTTGTCGAAGGAGGCGCGCCCATCGAAAGCGGCTGTGTCGGTGACGCGCACCATGACGGTGGCTCCCCAGCCCCGGACGCCATTGGCGCGGCCATACCCGGCCAGCCCGCCGGTCATCGCCTCGACCATCAGCGTCAGCCCGTAGCCCTTGTGACCGGCATCCTGTCCGCCGAGCAACTGGATCGTGCCCTGGGGGTCAGTGGCGAAGACGTTCGGGTCATCGCTCGGGGTGCCTTCATTGTCCAGCAGCCACTTGCCGGGGAAGCGCTGTTCCGCTGCCTGCAGTCGGGCGGACATGCCGTTGGTGGTGATCGAGGTGGAAATGTCGACCAGCATCGGGTCGGTGCCGGTGGGGATGCCGATACCGATGGGGTTGGGGGTGAACACGGCTTCCCTGCCGCCGAAGGGGGCGACCGACCGGACCGAGGGGTCGGAGGAATGGATTTCGACCAGCAGGCCGTCCCGCGCCGGGGCCTCCAGATAGGCGGCGAGGCAGGCGATGTGCCCGGCCCGGCGGATCACCACCGTCGCGGTGCCGTATTCCTTCGCCCGTTCCGATGCTTTTGCTATCGCCTGCAGGGTCAGCCACGGCCCGGGCAGCTTATTGCCGTCCCACAGCACGGCGGCGGGCCGGTCTGAAAGCTCGGCGATATCGCCGCCGGGGGTCAACAGCCCCTCGTTGATCTTGTCCAGATAAGGGCCCAGCAGCGCCAGGCCATGCGTGTCATGGCCCAGCAGGTCGCCTTCAACCAGGACTTCCGCAACCGCCGCCGCCTTGTCCGCATCGACGCCCTTTGCTTCCAGAATGCGGGTCGCCCATTGCGTCAGGGCGGCGGCGTCGAAAATGCTGTCGGTGGTGGTCGTCATGAATGTGTCCTCGCTGGCATGTATGCGTTTTGCCGTCGATAACACTTTTCGTGCGCTGGTTGAAGGTTGGCGTTTGGTTATGACACATATGCGAATTCACGAATAACATGCGGTGGTCGGGTTGATCCGGCGGGCCTGATCCTTTCAGATGAGCGCCGGACAGGACAGGGAGATAACGGCATGATTCGCGATCAGTCAGCGATGGATGAACTGCTCGACCGGACAAGGGCCTTCGTGCGCGATGTGGCGATCCCGACCGAGGACCGCACTGAAGCCGAGGACAAGGTGCCTGATGAAGCCGTTGCCGCGATGCGCGAACTCGGTACCTTTGGCTGGAGCATCCCGGAGGAATATGGCGGCAGCGGGTTGACCAGCGAGGAACTGGCGCTGGCCTTTATCGAACTGACGCAGTGTTCGGTCGCTTACCGCGTCGTCGGTGCGACCAATGCGGGGATCGGGTCGGAATGCCTGATCCGCGATGGAACAGACGAACAGAAACGCCGCTACCTGCCGCGCCTCGCCACGGGGGAACTGCTTGGCTGTCTGGCGCTGACGGAGCCCGAGGCCGGGTCCGACGCCACCGCGCAGCAGACCACGGCGGTGCTGCAGGATGACGGCAGCTACCTGTTGAACGGGATGAAGCGCTACATCACGCTGGCGCCGATTGCGGACCTGTTCACGGTCTTTGCCCGCACTGATGACCGGGCGCGCGGGGCCGGCGGGATTACCGCCTTCGCCATCGAACGCGGCACGCCGGGGCTGACGACCAGCGGCTCGACGCCGAAGATGGGGCAGGAAGGCGCGCCCATCGGTGAGGTTTACCTGAAGGATTGCGTTGTGTCGGCCGATGCCGTTATTGGCGAGGTGGGTGAGGGCTTTCGCACGGTGATGAAGACGCTGAACAAGCAGCGCATCAATCTGGCGGCGCTGTCGACCGGCCCGGCGATCCGCATGCTGGACGAAGCGGTGCGTTATACGCTGGAACGCAAACAGGGCGGGCGGCCGATTGCCGAATACCAGCTCATCCAGGGGATGCTGGCCGAATGCAAGGTCGATATCGAATCAACCCGGGCGCTGATCCTGGAAACCGCCCGCAAGCGGGACCGGGACGAGGATGTCTTGATGGACGTGTCCCTGTGCAAATACCTGGCGACGGAAATGTGCTGCCGGGTCGCGGACAAGGTGGTGCAGATCTTCGGCGGACAGGGCTATGTGAAGGGGCGCGGCATCGAACGCTTCTACCGCGATGTCCGCGCTGCCCGGATCTATGAAGGCACCAGCCAGATCCACCTGCTCAATATCGCGAAGCACCTGCTGAAACAGGCGGGGTAGCAAGCTCTTCCGCCGCGCCGTGCAGTGCCGTGCCCAACAGGGTGAAGAAACGGCAGACGAATGCCGCCCGCAGCGCTGCCGCCTGTCGGGCGATTTCCAGATCGGCCTCGGTTCCGGCCGCGCCGCCGAGATCGGTTGCGGCGGACAGGCGCTGCAGGGCTTCTTGCTTTTCGGGCATGCAGGAAGGGGCGGTCATGGCGGATCTCCTTGGTGTGTAAACCGTGCCGCCGTAATGGCGGGCGTGTTGCAGTCAGTATCGCCCTGTGATTTATTAATTCAAATAAAACCCGATACGAAATATTGATGCGAAAAACGTATTAATTGTCTGATGCCTCGGGGCCCTGGAAAAGGAAGGTGTGCATGATCCGCGACAGGTTGCCCGATCTGGGTGTGCGCGAGCTCCGGGCGCTGGTGTCGCTCGCCCGTTATGCCAGTTTCGCCGCCGCCGCCGCGGATGTCGGTGTGTCCCAGCCGACCCTGACGCGGACCGTGCGCCGGGCAGAGGATGCGCTGGGCGTGACCCTGTTTTCGCGAACGACGCGCCGGGTGGCGCTGACCCCGGCGGGGCGGGAGTTTGTGCCCCTGGCCGAACGGGTGCTGGACGATATCGGCCTTGGCATGCGCAATATCCGCGAGCTGGCGGATGTCGAGCGCGGGCGGGTCGTCATCGCGACGCAGATATCCATCGCGCATGTGATCCTGCCATCGGCGATACGGATCTTTACGGCGCGGTTTCCCAGCGTCGATATCCGGCTGCTGGAAGGGGTCCAGGCGAATGTGCTGGAAGCGGTGCATGGTGGGTCGGCCGATTTCGGCCTGGGCGATACGACCGGTATCGGCGATCCCCTGACCGGCGAATTGCTGGGCGAGCAGGCGTGCCGTGTCGTTCTGCCCAAGGGACACCGGCTGTTGCGGCGCAAGGTCATTTCCGTTGCCGACCTGGACGGGGAGACCATGATCGCGATGCCGCCGGAATCCTTTGCCTGGCGCCTGCTGGGCGGGGCCATCCATTCGGCGGGAATCGAAATGCCGTCGCGGATTACCGTGAGCCTTTTTACGACCGCGTTCCAGCTTGTCGCGCAGGGGCTGGGTATCGCGGTCGCGCCGGCAATGATCCTGGCGGGCGTCCATCCCGACGGGGTCGAATCGCGGCCGCTTGCTGCCGGTGAAATGCTACAGCATCAGGGCATCATTGCCCGGCGCGACCGCGACCAGTCGCCGGCGGCAGCGGCATTCCTTGACGTGCTGCGCGACGTCTGGCCGAAGGAAGGCGACATGCCGGACCCCTGACCCGGGCATGCTTTTGCGCTAGATCAATTTGCCCGCGATGCCTTCGTGGTTATATGCTCGCCGAAACATATTCCAAATTAGAGATATGAATGAGGAGGGTCCGATGACCTATACGCTGAACAAATTCGCCGAAGAA
Source organism: uncultured Alphaproteobacteria bacterium (assembly GCA_943788635.1). Lineage (GTDB taxonomy): Bacteria > Pseudomonadota > Alphaproteobacteria > UBA8366 > MarineAlpha4-Bin1. The sequence goes on from CALSRA010000027.1 coordinate 54,599, forward strand.
TGCCATGACGCGCTGAAGGCCGATCCCGGCCCGGCCGGCCGCGAAAAAGTGCTGGATTGCGTCCGCAAGGCGCTGAAGGACGAGGCTTTCATCAAGGCCTACCTGCCCGATACCGCTGAGAAGGAACGCAACATCATCTTTGAAGACCCGGATCTCGGTTTCTGCATCTGCGCCCATGTCTATAAGGGGGCGAAGAAGGGCTTCCCGCATGATCACGGTTCGACCTGGGCGATCTAAGGCCAGGCGGTCGGCGAAACCGAAATGACCGACTGGCAGGTGGTATCACCAGCGCAGGACAACGAGCCCGCGAAGGTGAAGCTGGAGAAGAGCTACCACCTGAAACCGGGCGACGCGCATCTGTATCCCGTAGGGGCGATCCATGCGCCGATGCGCGAAGGGCCGACGAAACTGATCCGGATCGAAGGGGTGAATACCGACAACCTGAAACGCACCCGTATCGAACCGGTCTAAAAGGGTAAACGCATGAACACTGCAGCACAGACCCCTTTCGCCGCCCCGGTCGTGGATGAACTCACGGTCCGCGTCGTGGTCGATTCTTCCTATGAACGGTTCCTGCCGGCCGTCAGCCATCCGATGGTCAAGGTCCAGCACATGAAGAAAATTCCGGGGCGGCAGATGTCGACCCTGGCGGCGGAATGGGGGCTGTCGCTGCATCTTGAATCAGCCAGCAACGGGGCGAAATCGCAATACCTGCTGGATTTCGGCTATACGCCGGAAATCCTCAACCGCAATTTCGACCTGCTTGGCGTTGATCCCCGAAAAATCAACGGGCTGATCCTCAGCCATGGTCATCGCGACCATTTCGGCGGGCTGGACGGGTTCGTGCTGCAATACCGGTCGCATATGCGTGACGACATGTCACTCTATGTCGGTGGCGAAGATGTGTTCCGCGAAAAATGGCTGCAGGAAAAGGGGCAGGAGCCGGTTTCCTGGGGCATCCTCGACCGCAAGGGGCTGGTGGCGCAGCATGTCAGCCCGGTCTGCTGCGGTGTGCCGCATGCGCTCGATGGCTGTTTCACCTCGGGCTATATCGAACGCAACACCTTCGAAACCGTCAGCGGCGGCACGCTGATCGACGAGGCCGAAGACCACTTCACATCAGACGAACGCAGCGGCAGGCTGGTCAGAGACCTGCATCCCGAAGAACACGGCACCTGCTACATCATCAAGGGCAAGGGGCTGGTGGTGATTTCATCCTGCGGCCATGTCGGGCTGATCAACACGATCCACACGGCGATGGCGGTGTCGAATGTCGACAAGGTGCATGCGGTGATTGGCGGCTTCCATCTTGGTCCGGCGCCGCTGGACTATATCAGCCACACAGTGGACGAGCTGGAAGCGCTCAACCCCGACGTGGTGGTGCCGATGCATTGTTCCGGCGCGAATTTCATCGACGCCATGCGCCGCCGCATGCCCGACCAACTGGTGACATCCAATGTCGGCAGCAGTTTTACGTTCGGGGTCTGAAGCAAATCCCGAGCAAATTGTTTAAATCTGCGACGACGATTTGCGAGAACCATAAAGTCAGTCCGCCGCCTGTGTCTTGTCGAACCCGGTCGCTTCCGGGCGATCCAGCCCGTAATGGTCGCGCAGGGTTTCACCTTCGTATGCGGTGCGGAACAACCCGCGCTGCTGCAGGATAGGAACGACGCCTTCGATGAAGCTGTCGAGCATGGTCGGCAGCAGCGGCGGCATGATGTTAAAACCATCGGCCGCGCCGTCGGTGCACCAGTCCTGGATCAGGTCGGCGGTCTGTTCCGGCGTCCCGGCGAAGGTGAAATGCCCGCGCGCGCCGGCCAGTCGTGACAGCAACTGCCGCAGGGTCAGCCCTTCGCGTTCGACCAGCCCGACGATCAGTTCGGTACGGCTGCGCGCCGCTTCCACGGTGGCCGGATCGGGGAAGTCGCCGGGTTTCAGCGGTGTGTCCAGTGGCAGGTGGGTGAAGTCATACCCGCCAAACCGGGCCGACAGCCGCTGCCGGCCAACATCCGTATCCGCCAGGTCGTTCAGTTCGGTCGCCAGGCGCTGGGCTTCTTCCTCGGTACCGGCAACGACCGGGCTCAATCCCGGCAGCACGACAACCTGGTCCCCGGCACGCCCTTCGGCGGCGGCGCGGGATTTCAGGTCGGCGTAGAATTCCTGTGCCGTGGCCTTTTCCATATGCGCGGTAAACACCGCTTCGGCATGGCGTGCGGCGAAACCCCGTCCGGCATCGGATGATCCGGCCTGCACCAGAACCGGCCGGCCCTGTGGCCCGCGCGGCAGGTTCAGCGGTCCTTCGACCTGGTAATGTTCGCTGACATGATTGATCGGGCGGATGCGGTCGATATCCGCGTACAGTCCGCTTTCCCGGTCGTCGAGGATCGCATCATCGGCCCAGCTGTCCCACAGCGCCTTGGCCGCCTGCAGGTATTCTTCGGCGATGGCATAGCGGTCCGCATGGCTGACCTGGTCGTCGCCGCTGTAATTCCGGGCGGCATCCGCCGACCATGAGGTCACGATATTCCAGCCGACGCGGCCGCCGCTGATATGGTCCAGCGAGGCGAATTGCCGGGCGAGATTGAACGGTTCCGAATAGGTGGTCGAGGCGGTGGCGATCAACCCGATACGGCTGGTCGCCATGGCGATCGCGCCCAGTGCGGTGATCGGTTCCAGCCAGGTGCGTGGCGCGCGTTTCACGTCCCAGCGCAGCGACAGTTGGTCGGCCATGAAGATCGAATCGAACAACCCGGCTTCCGCCCGTTGCGCCAGATCGGTGTAGTAGCCGATATCGGTCAGCGGCAGGGGAGAGGAATCACCGTGCCGCCATGCGGCTTCATGATGGCCACGGGTATGGATAAAGAGATTGAGGTGCATTTTTTTCATCATGACGCGGATTTTAGGGTGTGCCGGTGCCGCCGTCCACGGGGGCTGCCTGCGGTGGATTGGCGCGCTGTTTCCGCGTTATGGTATAGGTGTCCTATTGTCCGGCTTGATTTCGAACGGCACGGCCCCGGAGGCACGCAGATGTTTCTGACGCGTTTCAGTCTCGCGCTATTTGCCCTGATCATACAGGCGACGCCTGCCTGGCCCCAAGCGCCGGAACCGTTGTTCGGACCGACACAGGAAATTCCGCGCGATTACAAAAGCTGGTCGCTGTTTCTGGTGTGCAATCCGGAATGGCTGCTGGATGAACGACGCGACGACCTGATTGCACTGTATCACCGCTTTGACGCCTTCGGTCACAGCATTGGTCCGGATCATGCCGCGATCTGGTTCTGGAAAACGGAAGACCGCGACGCATTGTTCGGCGATACGCCGCCGGGGAAACTGATCGATGTTGGCCGCAGCGCGACCTATTGCGCACGCTACGGGTTGTTGCCCAGCGAAGGGCCGCATGTCCTGATCACGACACGCCATCCGGATGACGATGAACCCGGCGACCGTTCGGTTCTGAAACTCAATGGCCTCGATCCAGACGATATCGTGACATTACTGGCCAAACTGGCCGACCAGGTGCTGGTTACGGGGCTACAGCAGGAAGACCTGGATTCGGAGCGGTCATGGCGGCGCTGGCTGGGTGCGGCGGAAACGGTTTTTGATGCCGGGTTTGGCTGGATCGACCGGGTAAAGCTTGCGATCGATACGAAGTTCTTCACGCTCGAAATCGAGGGCGGGCGTTAGCCGTAACGCCCGCTACGGTCAGCTTGCGGAGCCCACGATGAAGGTGACGGAGCCAACGGCACAAATCCACCAGCCAAAGGTGAAGATGGTAAAGGCCCAGCCACTGACGACCCGCATCTTGCGTTCATTTTCGGTTTCGGGGAGGTTTGTCATTCTTATTTTTCTTTCTTGTCGGTATTTTGTACGGGCTTGATCTTCCGTACTGCCCGCAGCCTACTCTTTTTCCTCCGAACAGTCTCCTAACGCATTACGCGACCGGGTGACGCATGTGTTGTCGCCCCAATTTACCCTTCAGATAGCGGCGTTTTGTCGGTGAGGAGCGCTGCTTCACGGCGTACCATCGCGACGAACTGCCGGGCCGCCGGCGAATGGTCGGTGCTGCGGCGGGCCAGCCGGATCGGCGCGACCAGCCGGGGGGTGGTGGAAAGGCGGCGATAGGCGATCCCGTCCAGCCGCATGCCGCACAGGGATTCCGGCACAATCGTCACGCCCAACCCGGCGGCAACGAGGTTCAGGGTTGCGGTGATCCGCGGGGCTTCCTGTTCGATCCGTGGCGGAAATCCGGCGGCATGACAGGGCGCCGACAATCGCGTCATGCAGTCCCGGGCCAGAGGCACGCCGGTACAGCACAAAGGATTCGGCGGCGAGTTCGGCCAACGGCAGGGCGGCCTCGCTGTCCTTACCCGCCAGCCTATGGCCGCTGGGCAGGGCTGCATACATTTGTTCTTCCAGCAGTTCATGCACCGATACGCCCTCGCCTTCGGGGATGGGCGAACGGACAAAGGCGGCGTCAAGCTGCTCCGTGCGCAGCGCGGCGACCAGATCCCCCGTGCCGCTTTCCTCCAGCACAACGGATACGCGCGGGTGGTTTTCCCGGAACAGCCGGATCGCGCGCGGTACGAAAGGGTGGATCGGCGCCGAACTGGTGAAGCCGATCACGATCCGTCCCAGCTCGCCACGTGCGGTGCGCTGCGCCCGGGTCAATGCGCGTTCGACCTGCGCCAGCACCGCCTGGGCATCGACCAGCAGTGACTGCCCCGCATCGGTCAATTCAACCCCGCGCGGCTTGCGCCGGAACAGTTGCAGTTCCAGTTCGTCTTCCAGCGCGCGGATGGATTGGCTCAGTGGTGGTTGTTGCATGCCCAGGCGTACGGCGGCCCGGGTGATGTGGCCTTCCTCGGCAACGGCAACGAAGTGGCGTAGGTGGCGTAAATCCATAACCATATATTTTTCATATGAATATAGCCGGTAACATATATTGGAAAGATGGATTCGCCAAGCTTAGCTTCAGACCCACACGCGATTTCGCGACATCAATGGAGGGCTGAAACATGGCTGCGGTTGAAACCACGACAGATATGGTTGCGGGTGTTTACGAGAAAATGGCGGTGAACCAGGACCGGGCACGGGCGCGGCTGGGCCGGCCGCTGACCCTGTCGGAAAAGCTGCTGTTCGGGCATCTGGAAGACCCGGATGCCGGCGAACTGGAACCGGGGCGCAGCTTCCTGGCGCTGTATCCGGACCGGGTGGCGTTTCAGGATGTGCTGGGCCAATCCGGCATGTTGCAGTTCATGCAGACCGGGCTGGACCGGGTTGCGCTGCCGACCACCATCCATTGCGATCATCTGATTCAGGCGCGGACCGGCGCCGTCTCCGACCTGCATGAATCGCTGGGCGAGAACAGCGAGGTCTATGACTTCCTGCGATCCGCCGCGGCGCGTTACGGTGCGGGGTTCTGGGGACCGGGGGCCGGCATCATCCATCAGGTGATTCTGGAAAACTATGCCTTCCCGGGCGGCTTGCTGATCGGCACGGATTCGCACACGCCGAACGCCGGCGGGCTTGGCGCCTGCGCGGTCGGGGTTGGCGGCGCGGATGCGGTTGGGGCCATCGCGGGGCTGCCGTGGGAGTTGCTGTATCCCAAACGGATCGCCGTGGTGCTGACGGGCAAGCTGGATGGATGGACCGCGCCGAAGGATGTGATCCTGTGGGTCGCGGGGCAGCTTGGCGTCGCCGGCGGCACCAATGCCATCGTTGAATATATCGGCCCCGGTACACAAACGATCAGCGCCACCGGCAAGGCGACCATCACCAATATGGGCGCCGAACTGGGCGCAACGACTTCGGTTTTCCCCTATGACAGCCGGATGGGGGATTATCTGCGGGCAACCGGGCGGGGCGGTATCGCCTCACTGGCCGAACTTGCAAAACACCTGCTGGTCCCCGACCCGGAAGTCGAAGCCGATCCGCATGCCCATTACGATCAGGTGCTGACGCTCGATCTTTCGACGCTGGAACCGCATGTCGTCGGTCCGCATTCACCGGACCGTGCCCGACCCCTGTCCGCGCTGGCGGCGGAAGTCGCTGACCCGGCGAATGAATTCGTTGATGTGATTTCCAGCGCGCTGATCGGCAGTTGCACCAACTCGTCCTACGAGGATATGAGCCGCGCCGCCGATGTGGCCGCCCAGGCCGGGGCGCAGGGGATGACCGGGGCAACGCCGCTGATGGTGACGACGGGTTCCGAACGGGTGCGCGCGACCATTGCCCGCGACGGACAGACAGCGGCCCTGGAAGCGACCGGTGCAACGGTGCTCGCCAATGCCTGTGGGCCCTGTATCGGCCAGTGGCGGCGCGATCCGGACGCGGCGCCCGGGCCGAACACGATCCTGACATCGTACAATCGCAACTTTCCCGCCCGCAATGACGGACGGCCCGCGACGATGAACTTCATCGCCAGTCCGGAAGTCGTGACCGCGCTCGCGCTGGCCGGGCGGTTGTCCTTCGATCCGCGCCGCGATACGCTGACCGGTGCCGACGGCAAACCCTTCCGGCTGGACCCGCCCGCCCCCGCCCCGGATATTCCCGCCGCCGGGTTTGATGCGGGCCACCCCGATTACACCGCGCCCCCGGAATGCGGCCGCGATATCGTTCTGGAAATCGATTCCGCCAGCACGCGCCTGCAGCGGTTGGAACCCTGGCCGGCCTGGGACGGGCGCGACTTCCTGGACATGCCGGTGCTGGTCAAGGCGACGGGCAAGACGACAACCGACCAGATTTCACCCGCGGGTCCCTGGCTTGCCTATCGGGGGCATCTGGACCGGTTCAGCGACAACATGCTGTCCGGTGCGGTCAACGCCGACACCGGGGAACGGGGGACAGGTCATAACCAGCTGACCGGGGCGGACGGCGAGAGCCTTTCCGCGATCGCCCGGTCCTATCAGGCGGCGGCCGTACCCTGGGTCGTGATCGGCGATTCCAATTACGGCGAAGGCAGCAGCCGCGAACATGCGGCCCTGTCCCCCCGCTTCCTCGGTGGCGTCGCGGTGATCGCCCGCAGCTTCGCCCGCATCCATGAAACCAACCTGAAGAAGCAGGGCCTGCTGGCACTGACCTTCACGGACCCGGATGACTACGACCGGATCCGGCGCGGTGACCGGTTAAGTCTGCTGGCGCTCAGGGACCTTGCACCTGGGACGCCGGTCAATTGCCGGGTTGTCCATGGCGACGGCACGGTGGAAACCCTGCCGCTGACGCATACCTATACCGATGCGCAACTTGGCTGGTTTCACGCGGGCTCGGCCGTGAACGTTATTCGGATGGCGTTCTGATCTTCGACAAAACCGGATGTCCAACGGTCCGGCACGGTGGTGGAACATGGCTTCTGCCACTGCGCCGGGCCGGTGGGGGTAAGCGGTGTCAGGTCATCCGGCGACGGCGACGCATCAGGCCCAGCCCGACAAGACCGATAGCGCCGAGCGCAAGGGAACCGGGTTCGGGGACGCTGTTGGTGCCCGCCTGATTTTCGATACTGGCTGTCGTGGTTGTGCCGAAGGCGTTGACCTGTGAAGTGCCTGTGCCGTCGCCGCTATCGGAAAAGATGGTGATATCGGTTGCCCCGAAGGTGACGACGGGAGGTGCCGTCGGATCGTCAGGGTTGGTCAGGCTGAAGAAACTGGCGAGGTCGATATCCGCTGGCGGCTCGATATCGCCGAAGACGATTTCGATGATGGCACCCGCCGCGATGTTCACATCACCGGTCACGTCGATCAGGTCGCCCAGTTCAAGCTGAAGCACCGCGCCGGCCTCAACCGTAAAGTCGCCGACGATTGTCAGGATGCCGGGTGAATTGCCGGGCGTGAATTCCGCTTCGTCACCCAGAAAGACGTCACCGTTGATCGTGCCGGCGCCGCTCAAGGTGCCGCCCAGAATGGAAACAGTCTGATCAAGGTCGATGTCTCCGTTGACGACCAGGGAGCCGGAATTCTGTGTGAACGATCCTGAGCCGTCTATCAGCCCGCCGTTTGCGACCGTAACCAGTCCGCCGTTATTCGTGAAGGCGTGGTTATTGGTTAGCGTCAGTGTTCCTTCAACAAAATACGCGCCTGTACTATCGATTGTTTCCCCCAGGATTAAGGTCTTTGTCGAACCGCTTGGGATTAAAATGGAGCCAGGGGTAGGGCCAGAAACAGCTTCATCTACAATAATGTTGTCAAATTGGTGAAAAGGATCAGCTTGAATCCATTCAACCTTTTTTAAGTTATTGAAACTATTAACGAAGTCGAATTGTTGCGGCACGAAAGACACGCCGTCTAATGTGAAAGACTGCGTCACTGTGCCTCCGCCATTGAGAAAGCCTGTGAAGGTTACTGACGGAGTGGTGTTTGCGGTACTTTCTATTAATAAAATGGAGTTCAAGGCAAATGGGTTTCCGTTGTCCTGAACCAGCCGAGTAACGCCGTTGGTATCAGCGTTGTGCAATGCAGCTGATCCACTGAATAGCGGAAACCCGGGGCCAAAAGAAACAAAGTCGCGGTTTGCACCCGTTGATGTGGTTTCGTTAGTGATGGAAAATCCATCTTCAGAGTGAGAAACAACACGTTGTCCTGTGCCTGTGGTAGTTAGCGAACTGAAATCTATCAATGTGGCGTGACTGTTCCCGATAAATATTAGTTGACTGCATGCGACGATGAGGCCCGTTACATAAAGGTGCCGAATTAAATCAGTCTTGAGTTTAAGCACGCGTTTTCCCTCCACAACAAATGATTGTTCAGTGCCCCTACCCGTTGCCATTCGCCGAACATTTCGTCGGTCTTCGTGAAGGGTGCGGCCACCCCGTTATGACAGGCAGCGAACGACCATCCGGTTCGCGGCCTGCCCGCATCCTCTTGCCGGCAACATCGTCAGGCTAGGGGGGCGCCCCGTGTCTGTTCACCCCCTTATGGGGGTGATGGGGTCAGATAAACGCGTGGTACCAAGACTCATGGGGCCGTATGCCGTTAAGCTGGCAGCGGAGAAGCAGGGGGGATTGATTTTTGGCAACCTATCGTCAGGACCAGACGCTTGTTCTGAAAACCGTCGGCCAGCTGTATGAGGCAGCGGCAAACCCTGAATACTGGCCGCAAACGCTGAAGGCGATGGCGCATCTGTTCGATGCGTTTATGGCGCAGTTGTCATCCTATAATCCATCAGATGCGAGCCTGAATTTCGGGATCATTCACGGGCTTGAATACGATCAGGAAGGCATCGACCGATACGCTGCCCTGTCGTCGACAGACCCGATGAGCCAGGCGGCGGTATTGTATCCGGGAAAGGCGATACGGTGCGGCCAGGTGGCCAGTCGCGAAGAAATAGAAGCAACCCGGCTTTATAAGGAAGTGCTGTATCCCGCCAATATTGAATATCGCATGGCGACGCTTGTCGGCGATCCCGGAAAACACGTGATGGCGCTGGCCCTTTCGCGTGGCCGGGACGCGCCGGATTTCGATGATGATGACGTGGCCTTGATCAGCGAATTCACGCCGTATTTCCGCCGGGCGATGGAGCTGTATTCCAACCTGTCTTCCTCGCAAACCGCAGGCAATGTGGCGTTGGCTGCGCTGGATTCACTGTCGATCGGGATCGCGATCCTGGATGCCAATGCCAGCACCCTGCACGTCAATGTGGCGGGGCAGACCATTATTGAGGACCGTGGCGGGCTGGTTATCCGGAACGGGCATCTGACAGCCGAACGGGCGGAAGACGCCGCCGAACTCGCGCATCAGGTTCGGCGTATGGCGGCGATGGGCAGCGGGGCCAGTGGTGTTCGTGGCGGCAGCGTGCCGGGAGAAATGATTGCCGTCCACCGGGCGGCTGGCGGCAGCGCCCTGCCGTTGACGATCTCGCCGCTGAACAGGGAAGAGGGGCTGGATTTGCCGTTCGACCGTGTCGGCCAGGTTGTGATCGTCGTCTTTACCGACCCGGACCGGCAGTTGGAAGTGCCGTCGGAGCTGCAGCAACGCCTGTATGGCCTGACCCCGGGCGAGGCGCTGTTGCTGGAAAAACTGGTGATGGGGCTGTCGCTGGAAGAAGCGGCGGCGGATATGGGGATCGTGCGGGAAACCGCACGCAAGCGTCTGGGCGATGTCTTCCAGAAAACCGGCACGAACCGTCAGGCCGGGTTGATCCGCCTTGTTCTGGCGAATCCGGTGTGGATTACCGAACACGCAAAACGTCCGGCACTGATCCACGCATCGTAGCAAGGGGGCATGCCCCCTTGTGCGGTCGTAGTCTTTCCTGAAAGAATTGGGCATCGCGCCAGTGGGAGGGAAACCGATGCGTGCAACACCGATGACACCTGAATTCGGCGTCAGGATTGAAGGTCTTGATCTGTCCAGACCGCTTGGCGATGCGGATCGTGACGAATTGAAGCACCATTGGATGCGCCACAAGGTGGCGGTGTTTCCCGGGCAGGACCTCGACGATGAAGCGCTGGCGTCGTTCGCCGAACAGCTTGGCCCGCTTTTCGTGCATGTGCAGAAGCAGTTGCTGCGCAAGACGGGCCGCAAGGAAATCATGGAACTGTCCAACCTGCCCGGTGCGCATGCGCCGGTGACCAGCGACCTGGACTGGCATACCGATCAGAGCTACACGCCGAAACCTGTTTTCGGCACCATCCTGCATGGACAGATTGTGACGGCGGATGGCGGTGAAACGTGCTTTGCCGATTTGGCCGGGGCCTGGGAAAGCATGCCGGACGACCTGCGGGCGCGGGTGGATGGTGTGACGGCGTTATATGCGGCGGAAGGGCCGCGCGTCCGTCCGCGGATCGTACTGACCGATCAACAGCGCAAGGAAATTCCTCCGGTGACGCATCCGCTGATCCGGACCCATCCGTATCTGGACCGCAAATCGCTGTATCTCAGCCCGATGCATATCCGCACCATTGATGGTATGAGCGAGGAAGAAACGGCGGTGCTGATGGCGGATCTATTGGCGCATGTTACGCAGCCCGCGCATGTCTATACCCATAAATGGACGGTCGGCGATGTGGTGATGTGGGACAACACATCGGTCATGCATCGCCGGTTGCCCTTCCCGAAGGACCAGCCGCGCTATCATATCCGCGCCGGGTTCCACCTGCCGGAAGATCGCGCCGTACCGGTCTGACAGGTCAGTTGGCGATCTCTTCTGTCCAGACGCGGAAGCTTTGCAGGATGTTGGGGCCGAAGGTCGTGGCGATGGCAACATCCGCTGCGTCCCGCCCCTGTGCCAGCAGGACCCGGCCGATGCGCGGCGTGTTGTTGCGTGGGTCGAACATATGCCACTGGCCACCGAGATAGACTTCGAACCAGGCCGCGAAATCGCCGGTCGGGTAGGGTTTCGGCATTCCGATATCACTGACATAACCGGTGCAGTAGCGCGCCGGGATATTCAGCGCGCGGCAGAAGGCGACGGCCAGATGCGCGTAGTCGCGACAGACGCCGACGCCTTCCCGGTACCCTTCGGAAGCGGTGCGGGTCGGTCGTGCAAATTCGTATCCAAACGTGATGTGGTTGTGCACGTAATCGCAGATCGCCTGTACCCGCGTCCATCCCGGCGGGGTGTCGCCGAACAGGTTCCAGGCCAGATCCAGCAGGTAGTCGCTGTCGCAAAAACGGCTCGGCAGTAAAAAGACCAGCGTTTCTTCCGGCAGTTGCTCGACGGGGATCTCTGCCGCGTCGGGCACCACCGGGTCGGGCAGGCCTGAATCACGAACGGTGTAATCGGCCGATATGCGCATTGCGCCGGCGGGGGCGAGCAGCCGGGTACACCAGTTGCCATAGCCGTCGCGATAGCCCGAAATCGGCACCGAAGGATTGAGAATGACATGGTCCGGCGTCGCGAGATCGGAAACCCGCGTGAAATGGATATTCAGCATCAGGATGACCGGAGTCGGCTGTGGGAACTCGTATTGCAATTCGTAACCGACTCGAATGTCCATCATGTTCTCCGCTGTTTCAGAACCATATGGGGCGTCAATCCGGAATAGACAGAGCCGGGCTAATGTTCCCGCGGTGTTTTCAGCAAAAAGACCAGCGGCATCGCGGCGAAGGCGACCAGCACCAGGAAGGTGAAGGCGTTCAGGTAGGCAATGGTCTCCGCTTCGGCGGCAACGAGTTTCTGCAAGGCGGCGATACCGGCGGCAAAATCGAGACTGCCCATCGCGGCGGCGCCGGGCAGTTGCAGGGATTCATTGAACGGATTGATATGGTCGCGCAGTTCGCTGTAATTCACCTGGGTCGAGCGCACCAGAATCGCGACGATGATGGATGTGCCCATGCTCGCGCCGATGGCGCGGATCAACGCGAAAAGCGCCGCCCCCTCGGTGCGCAGTTCGGGCATCAGGGTGGAGAAGGTGACGGTGGTCAGGGTCACCCACATGATCCCGACACCGAATCCGTTGATGACGGTCAACCAGGCGATTTCCGTGGCGGAAACCTGGGCGTTCCAGTGGGTCATGAAGATTGCACTGACACCGACACAGGCCAGTCCTGTCAGGATCAGGTATTTGGCCGACACCCTGCTGGTCAGAAGCCCGCCGACAAGCATGGCGGCCATGGTGCCGATGCCGCGCATGGAGACCATCCAGCCCGCGGCGAGAACCGGGTAATCCTGGACGTTCTGCAGGAACAGGGGCAGGATGAACAGGCTGGAAAAAACCGCGATCCCGAAGATGAATATCAGGCAGATGCCGACGACGTAGTTGCGGTCGGTGAAGATGGTCAGGTTGATATAGGGGGACTGGGCGGTCAGGCTGTGGGCAATGAATATATAAAAGGCGATTGCCGCGATGGCGCCTTCGATGATGATCTCCAGCGATTCAAACCAGTCATGCCGTTCGCCGCGATCCAGCATCATCTGGACGCAGACGACGGCTAAAATCAGGGAGGTAACGCCGATCCAGTCCAGGTTCTGGCGGCGCTTGATGGTTGCCGGAAGGGTGAAGATGATGCCAACAAAGGCAAGCAGCCCCATCGGCACGTTCATGTAGAAGACGTATCGCCAGCCGTACCATTCCGTGAACAGCGCACCGAGGGTCGGTCCGACGACCGGCCCCAGGATCATGCCCATCGACCAGATGCTCATGGCGAAACCATGCCGGCGTTTGGGATAGGTATCCAGCATGATCGCCTGCGATACCGGCAGCAACGGCGCACTGACGAACCCCTGCAGGGCGCGCAGAATGACCAGTTCCTCCAGCCCGGTTGCAAGCCCGCAAAGCAGGGAGGTAATTGTGAATCCGGCGATGGATGCAAGGAATACTTGCCGACGGCCGAAGCGCTGGCTCAGCCAGCCGGTCAGAATGGTGCCGACGGCACTGGCCACGACAAAGGCAGTGATGACCCAACTGATCTGGTCCGGGCTGGCGGACAGGTTTCCCTGCATATTAGGCAGTGCCACATAGGCGGTGCTCATATTGATCGCGTGCAGCAGGGATGCCGCCAGCACCGGGCCGGTGATAATGATCAGTTCTGTTGTGGTGAAGGGCCCGTCTGCAGGTTTGTTGACTGTATACATGCGCGCGCTATGTCGCGGACAATGCCGGCGGACCGGCGCGATCCGGCTGGATATCAATGCCGTATCCCGGGCCTGTAACGGTCAGCATGCCGTTCCGCAGGGTTTCACCGGCGGCGAGCGCTTCCCGCCACGTCACTTCGCCGAACGGAAATTCCAGGACTTCGGCATTCGGATTGGCGGCGACGACATGGGCGCTCGATGCCGTGCAAAGCGGGCCGCTTGGGTTATGGGGTGCGAAGGCGACGCCATGTTTTGCGGCCATTCGGCAGATGCGGTCCAGCTCGCCGGTACCGCCGACGAATTTCACATCCGCGATGGCGACATCAATACAGCCGCTCGACACCAGTTTTTCCAGCGCGTCGCAGGTAAAAAGGTCCTCGCCGCCGGTGACCCGTCCGCCGGATCGTTGCCGCAGGTTATCGGCCGCCGCCCGGTTCCAGTTATCGAACGGATCCTCGATCCAGCCGATATCGAGCGATTGCGCGATTTCGGCCAGCAGCGGGCCGGTTTCGGCGGTGAAGCGCCAGTGACAGTCGATCATCAGTTCGGCATCGCCGCCGATGGCGTCGCGCAGCGCCTTCAGCCGGGCCACGCCGGGTTCGACAACGGATTCGCCCTGTTCCCCAAGCGCCGCCGGCGAGACTTCGTCGAACGGTGCGAACTTTACCTTGGTGATACCGGCATCGATCACCTGTTTTCCGGCGGCGGCAATCGTTTCCGCATCGCGGCTGGCGCACATGCGATTCACGTTGGCATAGACCGGCACCGCATCCGCGACCGGCGCTTCTCCGGCCAGCATTGCGGCAACGGAGATGTCCTGCTGGCGCGCGGCCAGGTCGAACAATGCCTGCGCCATGGCGCTGGGTGGGGTCCGTGCCAGCCGGTCCTGTGCCGGTATGCCGGCCATCAGCGCCGATGCGGCTTCCCGTGGGTCGATATCGGTACCCGCCAGAATGTCGCCGATTTGTTCGACTTCCGCGATACAGGCGGCTTCATCGCGGGAATCGCTGGCTTCGCCCCAGCCGCACAACCCGTTCGCGGTCGATATCTGGACCAGAACCCAGTTGCCGCGATGATTGACCGGGAACGCGTGAACCCTGGTTTCGGTAATCCTCATAGGGGGATATTTGCGCTTCTCTGGCGGCCGGATCAAGTCATGACATTGAAACGGTGGTCTGAATCCTCGGCCATCTGGTTGACCAGATGGATTTCCCAGGCGAGGTATTCCCGCATTGCCTCCTCGACATCCTTATTCTGTTCGCGGGCCTTCAGCCGGATATCCAGCACCGGACTGGCGAGGAATTCTTCACCCGTTTCCAGGGGCATTCCGGCGGATTCCCAAGCCTTCGTCCCGCCTTCCAGCGCCAGGACGGCGGTCTCGGTCATGTCGGCCGCTTCCGCTGCGGCCAGCTTGGCCATCGTGCCGTGGGGGGAGGTGAAGACGATGGCATCGGCCGGCGGCAGCTTGGCGATAGCCGCGGCCAGTTCGGTACGCATCGCATACCATGCGCCGGGGATATGCCCGTCGCGATAGGGACGGCTGTAGTCAAGGTCGACCACAACCGTTTTGCCGGCCTTCAGCCGCGAGGCAAGGCCGTCCGGATCAATGCTGGCGACCGAGATACCGTCCAGCCCCAGCCGTTTGGGCGTATAGGAGCCACTCACCAGCCCCGGAACCGATGTTGCGGGGTCGAAGGTGAGAATGGCGGTTTCCCAGCCCATCTGCTGCATCCATGACGCGGTCATCGCCGCGCGGACGCCGTTGTCATCCACCAGCACGACCCGCGCGCCCCAGGTGGCACAAAACGTATCGGTTTCCTGGATCAACTGACCGCCGGGTGCGGATCGGACTCCGGGCAGGTGGCCGGCTTCATATTCCTCCGGCGTACGGACATCCAATACATAGAGTGTGCGCGACCGGTCGGCGCGCCATTGGTCCAGCGTTGCCGGATCAACGGCCTGTATGCCGGCGCGTTCGACGACCCGTGCCGCCGCCGCCTGTGCGTCGGCCAGTCCCGTTGCGGATACGTCCGGCGGGCGGCGGGTCGCGCCCTTGATGACCTCGTAACCGGCCAGATGCCAGTCCTGCGTGCCGTTCATCAGCGAGACGATCTTGTTGGAGAAACCGGCATTGATCAGGGATTGCGCGCCGATGATGCTGCGGGTCCGACCGCCGCAATTGACCACGACCATGGTATCGGGCGATGGGGTCAGGTCGCGGAACCGGTAAACGAGTTCCGCCCCCGGTACGCTGATGGCGCCGGGAATGCTGTTGCCGTGAAATTCTTCGTATGAGCGGCTGTCGAAGATCGCGATATCGGCTTTGCTGTCGATCAGATCCTTCAGTTCCTGCGCCGAAATATAGGGCGTGCCGGCTTCGTGCTCGACGACTTCCGCGAAGGCCTTGCTGGGGACGTGAACGCCGCTATAGATCGGAAATCCGTTCGCTTCCCAGGCGGCGATGCCGCCGTCGAGGATCGATACATTGCGCCAGCCCAGCGCTGTCATCCGCGCGGCGGCCTGTTCGGCATAGCCATCGCCGTCGTCGCACCAAACGACGCGGGCGTCGCGGCGCGGGACCAGGGCGTCAATCAGCGCTTCCATCCGGCCCAGTGGCACACAGGATGCCATCAGCAGGTGGCGCGCATCGAATGGGACTTCCTCGCGCGCATCCAGCAGGGCGATTTCGCCACCATCATGGAACGCCGCGCGCAGCGCTGCGGCATCGATCCGTTGCACCGTCGTATTCATCGTCTGACCCCTTTTAATCTGTCTCTCCCGGCCCGGTTGTGACCGGGACCCGCGCCCGCCGCATCATTACGCGCCACCGTGTTGGAATGCCAGCCTGCATTGTTACGGGTGCCGGGCACCGAAGCGTAACATGATGAA
Source organism: uncultured Alphaproteobacteria bacterium (assembly GCA_943788635.1). Lineage (GTDB taxonomy): Bacteria > Pseudomonadota > Alphaproteobacteria > UBA8366 > MarineAlpha4-Bin1. Next base: position 70,991 of record CALSRA010000027.1, read on the forward strand.
GGCGCTGGCGAAGATCATGGCGCTGCCCAGAATCGTTGCCAGATTGGGCCATTCGTCGAAAATCGCAATGCCGATCAGAACGGCGAAGACGATTCCGCTGTAGCGGATAATAGTCAGGTCGACGGCATTCGCCAGCCGGAAGCCCCGGATGTTGCAGTACTGGCCAAAAATGGCGATGGGCCCCATGGCCAATAACAGCAGGCAGTCCGCCAGCGGTGCGTCGCGCCACATGTAAAGCGCCGGTCCCAGCAGCAACAGGCAGGCGGCGCCATTGACGATGCATAACTGGCGGGCGGGGTCGTCGCGGGTGGAGGTGTATTTGAGCGTGATGCTGTCGACGCCCCAGGCGACAGCGCTGGCGAGCGCGGCAAGGGCACCGAAAGACAGCCATTGGCCGCCCGCATCCAGCCTGGGTTCGGCGACGACGACCGCGCCGGCAAGGCTGATGAAAATGGCCGCAGTGCCGAACCGGTTGAGGCGCTCCCGCAGGACCAGGACCGCGAAAATGGCGGCGAACATGCCGCTGGTCATGTTGATTGCCTGCGCATTGGCCAGTGGGATCTCGACAACTGCGTATGCGATGGCGACCACAGACAGGCTGCCCATAAGTGCCCGCAGGATGTGAAACCCGTAGCCGGTAATCGGGTGCCTTTCGCGGCGGATCGATTTTCGCCGCATCAGAAAGACCGGGACGATGGTAAGGAACCCGGCGCAATAACGGAAAAAGGCGACCTGGACCGCTGCGACCGATCCGTCCAGAAATTTTGGAATCGTGAACATGATGGCGAACAGTAGCGTCGCCAGAAGAACCCAGAGCCAGGCCCGGATGATCGCGTGTCCGTCACCGGTCATGTCGTTGCGCCGTCATGATCTGGCGGTCCGGGACAGCTTACTGTGTTGCCGAGCGGGCTTCGGTATCGGGTGACGGTTCCGGCATCAGCGCGGCATTGAGGTCGGCACTGCCGAAATTGGCTTCCGATATATCGGTTTCGCGAAAATCCGCGCGATGCAGTTTCGCGTTGGAGAACTGTGCGCCGCGCAACAGGGCCCCCTTCATTTTGGCGCCGCGCAGGTCGGAGTCGCGCAGGTCGGCATCGCGCAGGTCCGCATCCTGGAAGTCACAATCGCGCAGATTGGCATGCCGCAGGTCGGCACCGTTCAGGTTGACGTCCCGCAGATAGGCGCCGTCCAGCACGGCACGGCGCAGGTCGGCGAAGTCCAGTCGGGCGCCCCGCAGGCTCGCCTGACTGAGGACCGCCTGACACAGGACCACGTCGGTCAGGATGGTGCCGCGTAAATCGGCATTGCTCAGGTCCGCACTGATAAGGTCGGCCAGATTGTCCAGCACGGCGCCCCGCAAATCGGCATAGCGCAGGTCGGCGTCCCGCAGGGTGGCCTCGCTGAAATTGGCGCCCCGCAGGTCCGCGCCGCGGAAATTCGCCCCGGCCAGCCGGGCCGATCGCAGGTCTGCGTCGCGCAGGTTGGCGCCGCGCAGGGCGGTGCCATACAGGGCCGCCCCCCGAAAATCCGCATAGCGCAGGTAAATGCCGCGCATATCCGCATGGCTCAGGTCGGTGCTGCGCAGGTCCAGCCCGGCGCCCTGTTCTTCATGGCGGGTGTCCCGGTGCAGAAGGAAGCTCACGATGCCCTGAATATCAGGCGCCAGCGTCTTGGCGTCTGTACCGGCCCCCTTTGCCGGGGATGCCCCCAGCGGCGAACGGGCATGCCGCCGCAGGTGGCTGGTCATCACTTCCATCACCGCCCAGTAACTCTTCGCTGAACCTCGTGCTTCCGCTTTCAGTTTCTCGATAATCGCGGCGCGTGCCGTGGGGTCGCGTTCCTGTTCCAGCTCGGTCATGGCAACCCGAAGCGGCGACGCGGACTGGAACTGGGACACCATCCGGGTTCGCCGATGCGCGGTCCGGTGTTGTTCGCGTACCGCTTTCCAGCGTCGCCAGAAAACCCAGGCGAGCGCGACGGACAGCACGACGCCCGCCGCTGTTGCGGCTGCGGTCGTGGAGGTCCAGATAGCGGGATCTGCCCAGGACGTTTCAGACATGCGAGACTGTTAATCGCAAAACATGAGTATGTAAACAATTTGAAGTATAACGTTAAATTCACTTCAGGGTCGCGCCCGTGGTGGACGTATCGACCATTGATCAGGCGGCCGGTGCCACCCGCGGTACAGGTAAATCTGTTCCTGCCCCCTGGCGTCCGGTATGACTGTTGCAACACGGTATCAATCGAATGGAGCGACCATGAAATATGGTTTTGGAGTCCCGACGCGCGGACCGATGGCGAACCCGCGCGATATCGCCGCGATGGCGGCAAAAGGCGAAGCGCTTGGTTTTGACACAGTTTTCGTAAACGATCATATCGTCGTGCCACGCGACGTGGATTCCCGGTATCCCTATTCCGGATCCGGGGCATGGCCGGGGGGCGCGTCCGGTGAAGCGATGGAACAGCTGGTGTTGCTGTCCTATTTGGCCAGTGCGACCGACACAATGCGGTTGCTGACATCGATCATGGTCGTGCCGCACCGCAATCCCGTGACGACGGCGAAGATGCTGTCGACAATTGATGTCCTGTCGGAAGGCCGGGTTACGGTTGGCTGCGGGACGGGCTGGATGCGGGAGGAATTCGAAGCGATCGGCACCGACCCCTACGATGAACGAGGTGCCGTAACGGACGAATACCTGGAAGTCTTCAAGACCCTGTGGACAGACGAGAACCCCGAATTTTCGGGGAAATACGCCAGTTTCAGCAATATTACCTTCCTGCCCCGGCCGGTTCAGGACCCGCACCCGCCCTTGTGGATCGGTGGGGAGAGCGGTCGCGCGCATCGCCGTGTCGCGGCGCTGGGCGATTGCTGGTATCCCATTGGCAACAATCCGCGCCAGCCGCTGGATACCGTGGCGCGCTATGCGGCAGGGCTGGAGAAGCTGAACCGCGCTTTGGACAATGCCGACCGGGATCCGGCGGCAATCGACCTGTCCTATGGAGCGAACTGGTACGGCGACGGGGCCCGGCAGGAAGCAACCGATGGCGGTCGGATGGTCTTCACCGGGGAGGTCGGCGAGATTGCGTCGGATATCGCGCAATTCGAGGAAGCGGGCCTGTGCAGCCTCATGCTGAACTTCCAGGGGGCAACCCTCAGCGAGACCCTGGACCGGATGGAGCATTTCATTCGCGATGTTGCGCCGGCAGGTTAAAGTCGCGCGCGGCGTCTGGCTTACCCGTTTGGGTGACGTCCGGAATCCGGCGAATAGGGTTTATTGTACTTGTGAGTCGCCGGAGAGCGACAACAGCGTAAGTGAGAGAGAGAAAATGCCAGACCTGAACACCCATAGCGCCGATCTGTGCGCGATTGCCGATGCATATCGCGATCAACGCGATGCCGGGGCCGTCGATCATACGGCTTTTGTTGTCGCGATGACCGCGTATCGAGAGCGGCATCCTGATGTCGCCCGCAGCGAGGCCGCGCTGATCATCAGCCAGCTTGTCGGCGAGTACCAGAACGACCTGGAAACAATTCACTAGAATCTGATTTTTCGGAGGGGACCGGTGGGCCGGGACGATGGCCGCCAAGGGCGGTTGTCGTCCCGTGATCCGTTGTATTTCAATCCCCGGACCGCTTACCCGGGCAGGTCACGCGGCCTGATTCAATGGCGTTTTCGACCATTTTCTGCGGTATACCGCTTGCCGTGGCAGCGGATAGTGGTGCCGTGATTGTGCCTGCACGGGCATAACCGCGCGCGCCCGGCTTGCCGCCGGTCTCTTGAAACCGTATCGGGCGGCCCCCAAATAAAGTGTCACCAGGCGGTTGGCGCAAGCGTCCGTGTGGGGAGTGCCGAATTCGGGCTCCGGTTTTCAACGGCCACTCGCTCAGATGAGGAGGAGACGCCACGCCATGCCACGCGTATCCATTTTCAACAGCCCGCTTTTGCTGGGGTTCGAACAGTTTGAGCAGACGCTCGACCGAATCTCGAAAATGCCGGCTGAAGGGTATCCCCCTTACAATATCGAACAGACCGGCGGGAACAGCCTGCGGATTACGCTGGCGGTAGCCGGGTTTGCCGAGGCGGATCTGACCATCCAGCTTGAGGACAGCCAGTTGCTCGTGCGCGGGCGGCAGACTGACGACAAGGAGCGGGTCTATCTGCATCGGGGTATCGCGGCGCGGCAGTTTCAGCGCAGTTTCGTCCTGGCCGAAGGGATCGAAATTGTCGGTGCGGAACTCGATAACGGGCTTTTGCATATCGAACTGGTGCGCCCGGAACCGGAAGCCCGGGTCCAGACCATCCAGATCAGGAAACGCAGCACACCGTCCAGCGATATGGATGTTACGACACGCGGCAGGCAGAGGTAAGGATACGATCATGCATACTGAAAACGGGTTCGAAACGCTGTCCGATGATGCCTTCGCGCATCTGGGGCGCGATAATGTCGCCTATATCAAGAAAGCGATAATCGATGGCGGGACATATTACGTTCTGACATCTGCCGCGGGCGAAGACCTGCTGGCCGTCGGCAGCCGGGACGAAGCCCTTGCCGAGGCCTATGAACGTGAACTGGTCGCGTTGACCCGGCACTAGGGAAACATCGTCGGATTATTAAGGGATTGTGACGGATGCCGGGCGGTTCGGCGGCCGGATCAGGCGGCTGCGCTTGCGAGATTATCCGTGAAGACACCCAGCAGCTCTGTTTCGCTTTCCAGTTCACGCAACCGTTTGCACGATTCTTCATCACGGAAAATGCGGGCAAGCTTTGACAGGGTCTTGAGATGCGCCGCACCGGCATTTTCGGGGGCGAGCAGGACGAATATAAGATCCACAGGCTGGTCGTCAGCCGCGTCAAAATTGATCGGCTTTTCAAGCCGGGCGAACAGCCCGCAGATTTCGGTCAGCCCTGCAAGGGTACCATGTGGAATTGCGACGCCATTGCCGACACCGGTCGAGCCGAGGCGCTCGCGTTCCAGCAATGCATCCAGTATCTGACGGTCAGAAAGTCCGGTTTCTTTTTCCGCACGCCGCGACAGTTCCTGCAATGCCTGCTTTTTCGAAGAAGCATGCAAATTTGGAACAACGCGGTCTGCGCTCAGGATATTGGAAAGAATGACCAAACGAATTCTCCTGTCAGGTACCCGGCGTGCCGGCGTTTCCTTTGGGATCGATCCAGCCGATATTTCCGTCGCTGCGGATATAGACCATGTTCATGCCGCCATGCGCCTTGTTGTGGAACATCAGCGCGGGCTGGCCTGACAAATCCATGCGCATCACGGCTTCACCGACGCTCAGCGATTCAATCTCTGCCGTCATTTCGGCAACGATAATTGGCTGATCGGGAACCGGTATATCGCCGGATTCGTCGCCATGGGGTTCCATGACATAATGCTGGGCCGCCAGGGTTTCCGGCCGTTCGGCCTTGCCACGATGATGATCGCGCAGCCGGCGCTTGTAGCGCCGTAACCGTTTGGCGATATGCACCGCTGCGGTGTCGAAAGCCGCGTACGGATCTTCCGAACTGCCCTGGCTCTGGACCATGATGCCCTTGCCGACGTGGACGGTGATGTCGGCTCTGAAATCCTTGCCTTCGCGCGTCATGGTGACGTGGGCGTCGGTCGGGTTTTCAAAGTACTTCGTTACGATGCTCGGCAGATTTTCTTCAATATGGCCACGCAATGCGTCGCCGATATCGATCTGCTTGCCATTCACGGAAAGCTGCATGGGCGGATAAGTCCGTATGTTGATCTTGTGTGTCTCGCCGGGCGCCTTAACGCTGCCCATCAGTCGAGGAGCGGCAACATAGTTATGCTACAAATTAGAGTCAACAATAGGAAAAAGAAGTTAACGTATTGCGTATCGGGCGCAAGCCGTATCTGCATCAATGTGGTGCTGCAGAATGCCCCAAACCCGTAAAAATGGCGATTTTCCTAGCGAAACGCGCTTGTTTTCAGCCGTTTCCGCTGTACCGAGGAGGGGATTTTTAGCGATTCCCGGTATTTGGCGACGGTGCGGCGCGCGATTTCGATACCGTTTTCGCGAAGAAGTTCGACCAGCCGGTCGTCGGAATGGACCGTATCGACGGTTTCTTCGTCGATCAGCGCCTTGATTCTGTGGCGAACCGCTTCCGCCGAATGGGCCTCGCCGCCCGTGGCGCTGGCGATGGATGAGGTAAAGAAATACTTCAGTTCGAACAATCCGCGCGGCGTCGACATGTATTTGTTCGTTGTGACGCGGCTCACCGTGCTTTCGTGCATTTCGATCACTTCGGCGATGTCCCGTAATACCAGCGGGCGCAATTCCGCGACCCCGTGCAGGAAGAAGCCCTGCTGCTGGCGAACGATTTCTGTTGAAACCTTCAGGATCGTATTGGCGCGCTGGTCCAGCGATTTGACCAGCCAGCTTGCCGATTGGAAGCGTTCGGCGATGTATTCCTTGTCTTTCTTGGAACTGGCATCCTTGCTGATTTCCGCATAATAGGACGTGTTGACCAGCACGCGCGGCAGGGTTTCCGGATTAAGTTCGACAATCCAGCCCCCATCGGGGCTCGGCCGCATCAGAATGTCCGGAATGATCGTCTGCGCCACCTCATGATGAAAGGCGAGGGCGGGCTTCGGGTTCAGGGCGCGGATTTCTTCGATCATTTCGACGAGGTCGTCCTCGTCGACGGCGCAGGCTTTCAGCAACCCCTTGAGGTCCTGCCGGGCCAACTTGTCCAGGTTGACGATCAGGGCCTCCATGGCCGGATCCAGCCGGTCCTTTTCGCGCAGCTGTAGTGCCAGGCATTCGCGCAGGTCGCGTGCGAAAATGCCGGGTGGGTCGAATTGCTGCAGCGTGCTGAGGACCGATTCAACAAGGCTGGTTTCGCAATTCAGGGTTTCCGCGATCTGCTCCGGTTCAGTCCCCAGCCAGCCCGACTCGTCCAGTGAATCGATCAGATGCACGCCGATGATGCGTTCCACCGGGTCATGGATGTCGACATTCAGCTGTTCGGTCAGGTAGTCGCGCAGCGACATTTCGGTAGCGATCGACGATTCGAAATCCCGATCGTCATCCGGCATGTTGCCGCGGCTGCGGCTGCTGCCGACATCGGCAAATGCGGCCGGTGGGTCGCCGGATACATCGACAATGCCGTCGGCTTCGTAACTGTTGGTATAATCGGCATCCAGCGGCAGGTCGCCATCCGCCGGCATGTTTTCCGCCCCGGTCAGGTCGACAGTATCCGGGCCGTCGGCGCCATCGGACAGGCCGTCATTGGCGGGGGTTTCGGCAGTACCATCGGCAGCACCATCGCCGGCCTGTTCGCGGTCGCTTTCGCGACGATTGTCATTTTCGCTGGTGTCCTGTTCCAGCAGCGGATTGGTTTCCAGCTCCGTTTCGACATAGGCGGACAGTTCAAGGCTCGACAGCTGCAGCAGCTTGATCGCCTGCTGCAACTGTGGCGTCATGACCAGTGTCTGGCCGAGCCTGATTTCCAGTCGAGGTGCTATTGCCATTGGAACATCAATGCCGCTTGCTTAAAGGCTGAACCGTTCGCCGAGATAGACTCGACGCACTTCAGCGTGATCCACGATCTCTTCGGGGGCCCCCTGCATCAGCACCCTGCCGTCATGCAGGATGTAGGCGCGTTCGACGAGATCCAGCGTTTCGCGAACATTGTGGTCTGTAATCAGGACGCCAATACCGCGATCCTTGAGATGGAAAACAAGTTCGCGGATATCATGCACGGCAATCGGGTCAATGCCCGCCAGCGGTTCGTCCAGAAGCATGAAGGCCGGCTGCGATGCCAGGGCGCGGGCGATTTCCACCCGGCGTCGTTCGCCGCCCGACAGCGCCAGCGATGGGGTGCGGCGCAGATGGGTGATGGAAAATTCCGCAAGCAGTTCATCCAGCATGGCTTCGCGCTGGTCACGGTCGGATTCGACGACCTCAAGCACCGCACGAATATTGTTTTCGACGGTCAGTCCCCGGAAAATCGATGCTTCCTGCGGCAGGTAGCCGACGCCAAGACGTGCCCGGCGATACATCGGCAACTGCGTGACATCGGCGCCGTCGATAGAGATTGCGCCGTAATCCGGCGCGATCAGTCCGGTGACGATATAGAAGCAGGTGGTCTTGCCCGCACCGTTCGGTCCGAGCAATCCGATGACCTCGCCGCGCTGCACCTTGAGGCTGACATCGCGCAGGATGGGCCGCTTCTTGAAGCTTTTGCCGATATTGCTGACAACGAGCCCCTGATTGTCGGCGACGAGTTGCGGACCGTCATCTTCCGGTCCGGCTTCCCGGCCGCTTGCCAGCAGGCCTTCGCCCGGCCAGGGAACGGTGCCGCGTTCATCGGCGTTTATGTCGTCGTCCTTGTTTTTCACGTCACCCGAGCTTTCATTGCCTTATTTTTCCGGTGTGATCAGACCCTTGACGCGGCCGTTCCCCCCCAACAGCTTGCTGATGCCGGTTACGAGGTTTACTTCCGCACAATTGCCGTTGAGCTGGTTTTTCCCCCGTGTGATTCTTACATTTCCACACAAGGTAGCCAGCCCAGTGCGCGGATTATACACACCTTCTTCGCCCTGAGCAATTTCCGTGCCAGTAGTTACCAAAACGTTACCAAAAGCATCGATTCGATTGACCTCCCTTTTGCCCTCCTTGGCGATATGGGCGGTCAGGATATCTGCCTTCAGTCGGCCATTTTCGCTTTCGACAATGGCGTCACCGCGAGCAACCGCGAGGCTTTTGGTATCCCAGTATTCCAGCGTGTCGCGCGCCGTAATGGTCGCAGTGGTCGTTTCGAAGCGCAGGTTGCGGCCGACCAGCACCAGGACGGATTCATCGACATGGTAGACGCCCTTGTCGCCGAATGCCTTTTCCGTCTGGGATTTGATCCGGACCTTGCCGTCGGCATCGATCCGGTAAATTTCCTGTCCGGTGCCGTCCGCGCCGTCGCGGTAGAATGCGGTCAGCGTATCGGCCTGGATTTCAACGCCGTCTTTTCGGGCGCGGGCGTCGCCCCGGGCGATATAGGCCTTGGTGTCGCGCTGCCATTCGATGCCGTCATTCGCCTCGATATCGACGGGGCTGTCGCCGCTGCGGCCGACGATGCTTTGCGCATTGGCGGGGGACAGGCCCCCGATAGCAATGGCCGCCGCCATGCAGGCCCCTATAATTCGCAATATCATGATCCGTCTGGTTTCTTTGGTGTCAGGGTCAGTTTGGCCTTGCCCGTGAACACGACCCGTTCGCCCCGGTTGTAAATGCGGAAACCTTCCGCCTGCAACTGGCCGAAAGGGCCCTGGCCCTGTACGGGCTCGATTCCCGTGGCATCGCCCGCCGTGAGGTCGAAGACGGCGCTGTCGGTGCGGAACTCGTAGCCGCTGTCATGATACAGGTTGACGCCGCCGTTCAGTTCCAGAACCTGACTGTTGCTGTCGAAGGAGCCGCTTGTCGCCGTCAGCGCAACCCAGGCGCCGTTGCTCAGCGCAATATCGGCTTTGGGCGCGTCCAGTGCGATGACCGCCGATTCCGCATTCGCCTGGTCCGCTGTATCCGCCGTGATGGTATAGGGCCGCCGGGTGGCATCGCTGCCGGTAAATCGCGCGTTCACCATACGAAGGTTTTCCGCTTCCGATCGATCGATTCGCGCCGGGCCCAGAACGAAACGGTCTTCCTGTTCGTTCAGTTCCGGCCAGACGACGATCAGCGCGATGATTGCCGTGGCGATTGTCGGCAGGATGACCTTGGTAATACTGACGAAACGACCGTATAGCGGGTTATAGCGCGGCCGTTCGCGCCGGAATGCCAGCTGGGCGAACTTCCGCTCCGGCGGGGCTGCCGGTCCGTCTGCCGGTGCGTTACCGGATCCCGGCTCGGAGACAGTCATGTATATGCAGAATGCCGACCGGCCGCCCGTCTTCCATGACGAAAAGGCTGGTGATGGAGCGTTCGTTCATCAGCGACAGGGCTTCGGCCCCCAGGGCCGCGGGCCGTATCGTCGCGGGGTTCGAGGTCATGACTTCCCGGGCTGTCTTGCCCAGCAGCGCATCGGACATATGCCGTCGCAGGTCACCATCGGTAATAACCCCCTGCAGGCTACCGTTTTCGTCGAGTACACCGACGCAGCCGAAATGCTTTGCGGTCATGGAGAGGACGGCGTCACTCATGCGGGCGTCGCCCGCAATGACGGGCAGGTTCTCACCCGAATGCATCAGGTCCGAAACCCGTTGCAGGCTGGACCCGATCTGGCCGCCGGGATGCAGGACTCTGAAATCAGTCGTCGAAAACCCCTGGCGTTCCAGCAGGGCGACCGCGATGGCATCACCCAGGGCAAGCGCCATGGTCGTCGATGTGGTCGGTGCCAGCCCCATCGGGCAGCCTTCGGGAACAGGCGGCAGGATGAACGCGATATCCGCCACGTCCGACATGGTGCTGTCAGCCCCCGACGTAATGGCGATCAGGGGGATAGAGAAGCGCCGCGTGTATTCGAACAGGTCGTAAAGTTCGCGGGTATTGCCCGAATTGGACAGGGCGATCACCGCATCGTCGCGCGCGATCATCCCAAGGTCACCGTGGCTGGCCTCGCCTGGATGGACGAAATGTGCGGGTGTGCCGGTCGATGCCAGTGTCGCGGCGATCTTCCGCGCCACATGGCCGCTTTTGCCCATGCCGGTGACGATGACGCGACCTGTAATCCCGGCGAGAATATCCAGCGCGGCCGTCAGCCGGTCGTCCAGAGCATTCGAGAGCGCGATGATACCATCCGCTTCCAGCTTGAGCACACGCGCGGCGGAAATACGGTCGGCATTATCAGTCGTGTCACGACTTTCGGTCTTCGGGGAGCTCAGTGTCCAAATCCTTCGTCAGAGGCGTTCCGCATAAGTGGGGACGCCATCGGTGTCTTTAAACTGCTGATCGGGGGAATCGCATTGGAATCCCTACCGAATCATTCCGATTATGCCTGTTGCGGCGCAAAAAGGAAACATGCATCGGACGCAAGCGCATCCGGTCAGCTATGAGAAAAAATGTCCTGTTCTTCCCAGCCGACAAGATCCAGCTCGGCCCGGACGGGAAGGAAGTCAAATGCCGCCTGTGCCAGGTGCATGCGGTCTTCGCGAACCAGCATTTCTGACAGTCGTGCCCGCAGGTCATGCAGGTACAGGACGTCGCTGGCGGCATAGTTCATTTGTGCGTCCGTCAGCGTATCGGCACCCCAGTCGGAAGACTGTTGCTGCTTGGACAGGTCGACGCCCAGCAATTCGCGGCACAGATCCTTCAGGCCGTGTCGGTCCGTATAGGTCCGAACCAGCCGTGAGGCGATCTTGGTGCAGAATACCGGCCCGGTTATGGCGCCCAGCCCGTTGCGCAGTGCAGCGATATCAAACCGCGCGAAATGGAACAGTTTCAGCACGTTGCTGTCGGTCAGCAAGCGTGTGAGGTTTGGCGCTTCGGCGCCGCCCAGGGGGATTTTTACGAGGTGGCAATTGCCGTCGCCTGCGGAAAGCTGCACCAGGCACAGCCGGTCGCGGTGCGGCTTCAGGCCCATCGTTTCCGTATCGATTGCGACAGAATCGCCGAAATCGACATCTGCGGGCAAATCGCCATGATGCAGTGTAATCGTCACTTACCGGTAATTCCTTCGTGGCACAGCGCCATCAATCAAACTAAAGATGGTGCCCAGGAGAAGACTCGAACTTCCACGACCTTTCGGTCACAGGTACCTGAAACCTGCGCGTCTACCAATTCCGCCACCTGGGCTCGGGAGGCGTCATAGGCTGGCGCATCCGGCATGTCAATAATGTTACGACATGAAGGGGGCCAGAATCGACATTGACTGCGTTTCCGGCGGGTCAGTTTCCGATGGGCGATTGAACCTGAGAACCTTTGCTCTAATATGCGCATCGTAGCGGTGCCGGGCGGATATGCTGCGGCCCATTGGCGTGAGGGGATGACAAAGCATGAAACAGGTCACGGTTTTTGGCGGTTCGGGGTTTATCGGCCGCCATCTTGTCAAGCGGCTGGCGGAACAGGGACTCATCGTACGTGTTGCGGTTCGGGACCCTGCCGGTGCAATTTTCCTGCGCCCGATGGGTGATGTCGGGCAGGTGACGCCAGTGCGCGCCGATGTGCGCGACGATGCCTCTGTTGCGGCGGCGGTCGAAGGCTCCGACGCGGTGGTCAATCTGGTGGGTATCCTGTTTGAGCGCGGAAAACGGACGTTCGAAGCGATTCACAAGGACGCTGCGGCCCGAATCGCGCGGCAATCCAAGGCGGCAGGCGTGCAGCGGCTGGTGCAGATATCGGCGCTTGGTGCGTCGACCCGGTCGGCGTCACGCTACGCCTGGTCCAAGGCGGCGGGTGAGGAAGCGGTGCTGGAAGCCTTTCCGGAAGCGTCGATCCTGCGCCCCGGCGTGGTCTTCGGGCCCCAGGATGATTTTTTCAACCGGTTCGCCGGGATGGCGCGGCTGCTGCCGGCGCTGCCGGTATTCGGCGGTGCTTGCCCGATTTACGGTCAGGCCAATGCCGGTCCGGACGATGGCGGCAACCGGTTCCAGCCGGTTTATGTCGGCGATGTGGCGGATGCGATCATGGCCTGCCTGTCGCGCGATGATGCTGCCGGCAAGACATATGAACTGGCGGGACCGGCGGTTTACACGTTCCGGGAACTGATGGAACTGGTGTTACGGCAGACCGATCGCCACTGCCTGCTGCTGCCGGTGCCGTTCTGGACCGCCAGCCTGATGGCGGTTTTCCTGCAATTCCTGCCGACGCCGCCGCTGACACCAGATCAGGTTACACTGTTGCGCAGCGACAATGTTGCGACGGGTGATGCGCCGGGGCTGGATGCGCTGGACATTACGCCGGTTGCGGCGGAAGTGATCATGCCGACCTATCTGGACCGGTTCCGCCGTGGTGGCCGTTTTAATACGTCGGTGCAGGCCTGAAGCCTGGGTTCAGGCTTCAAAAAGGCACTGGCTCAGGCTCAGGCGTAAACCCAGTACAGCAGCCCGCAGGCCAGAACGATCCGGTACAGGACGAACGGTCCGAAGCCGGCATGCCGCAGCCATTGCATTAATCCCCATATCGCGACAATCGCGGTGATGAAGGACAATGCCGCGGCGATGATCACGTCGCCGCCCAGCGCCAGGTCACCGGAATCGTAAAGGTCGAAACCGCTCAATACGCCGGCGCCCAGAATCGTCGGGATCGACAGGAGCATGGAAAATTGCGCTGCATCAGACCGTTCCATGCCCAGGAATCGCGCCGCCGTCATGGTAATGCCGGATCGGCTCGTGCCGGGGATGAGTGCCAGCACCTGCGACAATCCGATGAATACCGCGCTGCCCCAGCCCAGATGTTCGATCCGGTGTACGGTCATGCCGGTCTTGTCCGCGATCCACAGCAGAATGCCGAATCCCAGCGTTGCCCAGGCGATGACCTCGGCGCTGCGCAAGTGCGATTCGATATAGGGTTTGCCGAAATATCCGGCGACGATGACCGGAATTGTCGCCAGAATAACCAGCAGCGCCAGCCGGCCGCCGGGGCTGCTGCGGCCGCGCAGCAGCAACAGGAAACCAACGGTCATTTCCCAGACGCTGCGCCAGAAATACAGGATGACGGCGAGCAGGGTGCCGACATGAACCGCCACATCGATCATCAGTCCCTGATCGGGCCAGCCCATGACCTGGGAGGTCAGGACGAGATGCCCCGAAGAGCTGATCGGCAGGAACTCTGTAACGCCCTGCACCAGTGCCAGAATCAAAATGTGGTACAGTACCAACCGAATCTCCCCAGATACAGGATGTGTTATACGCGCAATAACAACGAACCGGAAAACCTTAATTTCGCGGGGGATTACCGGATGGGCCTGCCTTTCATGCGCTGCATCCTCTTTCCATTTCGCGCGGACCCCCTAATATGAGTGACATGCGCCTGCTTTATCATCTCTGGTTATCGCCGTTCAGCCGGAAGGTTCGCCTTGTTCTCGGCGAGAAGGGCCTGGACACGACCCTGAAGGTCGAAAAGGTCTGGGAACGGCGTGATGCGTTTCTGGCGCTGAACCCGACGGGTGAGGTACCGGTGCTGGTGGAGGACGACGGCATGGTGCTGGCGGATTCCCGGGCCATCGCCGAGTATCTTGACGAGGCACATCCCGAACCGCCGCTGATCGGCCGGTCACCCACAATTCGCGCGGAAACGCGCCGGCTGACCGCCTGGTTTGACCAGAAATTCCACAGCGAGGTCACCGACAACCTGGTCAACGAAAAGATCATGAAACGGTTTCTCGGGCTGGGCGAACCCAATTCCGCGGCAATCCGGGCTGGCAACCAGAATATCCACTATCATCTGGATTATATCGGCTACCTGACGGGACGGCGGCGCTGGCTCGCGGGCGATGAACTCACGCTTGCCGACCTGACGGCGGCGGCGCACCTGTCCTGCGTCGATTACCTGGGCGATGTGCCGTGGGAGGACCATCCGGCGGCCAAGGACTGGTACGCAAAGATCAAATCACGCCCCAGCTTCCGACCCCTGCTCGGCGACCACATCCCTGGCGCCCCACCACCAAAGCATTACGCCGATCTGGATTTTTAGGCGCGGGGTTTGATTCGCGTCTCTGTCCGGTCGGTCAGCCGTTCATGAGGACGATGTCGAAATTGACCCGCTTGGCTTCCGCTTCCATACCCTCGACCGGGTCGATGATCGGCATAACGATCGTTTCCTGCTTGATGGACGATTGCAGCCAGGGGTCCTGCTCGTGGTGCTCGTCGCCGGCGAAATACATCTGCGTCACAAAGCGCTCGCGCTTGCCGAAAACCTCGAAATGGATATGCGACGGGCGGATGCGGCCAGGGCCGGCGGGGTAGGCACCGGGCTTGATGGTTTTCAGGCTGTAGGCGCCGTCGCTGTCGGTTTCAACGACCGCAAACCCTTCAAAGCTGGGGTCGAGCGGCGCCGGGTTGTCGTCATTGGGATGGGTATAACGCCCGTGGGAGTTGGCCTGCCAGATTTCGATCTTGGCATTGCGCGCCGGGGCGCCGGTCCGGTCGAGAACCCGCCCGGACAGGTATATCAACTGACCCGCGGCACGGCCGGGGCGGCCGTCAACTGTTGTCAGGTCGCCGCCTTTGGACGGTTTGATGAGCGGATAAAAAGGCCCAAGGATCTGATGCGATGTCGTCGGCAGCAGGCCGGTATCGGCGCCAGCGCCATGCGCTTGATTGGTGTCGGTCATCGGGGACAGCCTCCTCTTGCGTGGAGGGATTAGTCTAAAACTTCCGTTCGGCGTCTGCAAATGGCGCAAGGGGCCAGGCAGCACGTCACGCCAAAGGCAGCGGGGATGCGGGTTTGATCACAATGGGTTTTGCCATACCCTTGGCGGCGGCATTTTCATAACGAAGCTCAACCCGGTTACCGGTGAGGACAATGGCATGGTGGACGTTGTTAAAAATATCCTGTTCATCATGTGCGACCAGCTACGCTGGGATTACCTGTAATGCACCGGGCACCCTTATTTGCGGACCCCAAATGTAGACAGGCTGGCGGCGCGCGGCGTGACCTTTGACCATGCCTATTGCCAGGCACCGATTTGCGGGCCATCACGTATGTCGTTTTACACCGGCCGTTATCCGTGGACGCTCGGTTCCGGCTATAACGGATTCCCGCCACGGGTGGATGAGATGACGCTGGGCGACCATCTGCGGCCGCTGGGCGTGCGTTCGGTGCTGGTCGGCAAGACCCACATGGCGGCCAATAGGGACGATATGAAGCGTCTTGGTATCAATCCGGACAGCGATCTTGGCGTGCTAGTTTCCGAATGCGGGTTCGAAGCATTTGAACGGGATGACGGCCTGCATCCGCACGAGGCTTTTGACCCGAACCTGCGCTATAATCGCTGGCTGCGGGAAAAAGGCTACGATAGCCCGAATCCGTGGCACGATTTTGCCAATTCGGCGGCGGGGCCGAGCGGGGAGGTGCTTTCCGGCTGGCATATGAAATGGGCGCATTTGCCCGCCCGAATCAGTGCAGAACATTCCGAGACAGCCTATATGACTGACCGGGCGATGGACTGTATCGACGGATTGGGGGACGATCCCTGGTGTATTCATCTGTCCTACATCAAGCCGCACTGGCCCTATGTGGCGCCGGCGCCCTATCACGATATGTATGACGCGTCCCACGTGCTGCCCGTGAATCAGGGCAGCGCGGAACGCCGGAATCCGCATCCGGTGCATGGTGCTTTCATGCAACATGGTGACAGTGCAACCTTTGCCCGCGCCGAGGTCAGGGAGCGTGTGATTCCGGCCTATATGGGATTGATCACGGAAATCGATGATCATCTCGGCCGGCTATGGATGTTTCTGGAAGAACGCGACCTGTTCCAAAATACGATGATCGTATTCACCAGCGATCACGGCGACTATCTGGGCGATCATTATCTTGGCGAGAGGGAATTGCTGCACGAAGAATCTGTGCGCATCCCGATGATCGTCTATGATCCGCGCGCCGAGGCCGATGCCTGTCGTGGCCAGCATTCCGATGCGCTGGTCGAGGGGATCGATCTGATCCCGACCTTTGTCGCGGCACTTGGAGGGGAGCCCGCCTATAACCGGCTGGAGGGGCATTCGCTGCAGCCACTGCTATTTGGTGCGGATGACTCTGAATGGCGGGACGCGGCGTTTTCGGAAATCGACTATTCCATGCGCGACGCCCGCGCGATCCTTAACCAGCCCCCGGCGGAGGCCCGCGGCTATATGGTGCGGACCAGGCGATACAAATATCTGTTCTGGGAAAATTTCCCGGCACAATTATTCGACATGCATGCGGACCCCGCGGAACAGAATGACCTTGGCCCTGACCCGGCCAGTGTGGAAATCATGGCAGAGATGCGGGAGCGGCTGTTCCGGTGGTTCCGTCAGCGGAAACTTCGGTTGACCCGCACTGATGCGCAGATCGTGGCGACAGGTGGCGAAAAAGGGACATTACGCAGGGGGATTCATCGTGGCTATTGGGGGCCGGGGGAGGAATAGGCCTCTGGCGGTCAGTCCGCTTTCACGTCCAGCAATTCGAGGTTCCGCCGCGCCGCGTCCGATGCCGGGGTGCCGTCATGCAGGCGGATCAGCCGCAGCCATTGCTGGCGCGCGGCGTCATTTTCGCCGGCGAGCCGCAGCTGGATGCCGTATTCCAGCAGCACATCCGGCCGGTCCGGGGCGATGTGGGCGGCGGCTTCCGCGTCTTCGCGGGCCAGCGGCAGGGCGTCGACGAACCGATAGGCGCTGGCCCGCAGGATCAGCGCGTCGTAGCGGCTGGGATCGGCTTCGATTACCCGGTTCAGATCGTCGATGGCTTCCCAGTAATTCTTCGCACCTGCCAGCGTCATCGCCCGGTCGATCAGCAGCTCGGGGTCGTTCGGCGCCTGCTCCAGCGCCGCGCTTTGCGCCGCGAAGGCGCGGTCATAATCCTCGGCCTGGAACCACGCGGTACCGGCCTGGCCCATGATTGCCGCGCGGCTTGGGGCGTCGGCCGCGGTCATGGCTTTGGCGAGCGCCTCGAGTCGGGTTGCCGCTTGCGCGTATTGTTCCAGCCCGATCAAGGCGACGGCGCTGCAGTGCCGGGCGGCATCGCCGCCGCCGAGTTCCTGCCAGGCAAGGGCCGTTTCGAAGGCGGTGCCCGGATCAGTCCGGGCGAGCCGCATACAGTTTTCATAGCGGCCCCTTTCCGAATTATCGGCGGCGCCGAGCGGGGCGGCGAGCAGAAAGCAGGCGCTGAACGCGATGAATGGCAACCGGGACAGTTTTTCGTCCTCCGTTAAACCTTGAGCCGATGATGCCCTAAAGTCATAATGTCCGGCCCTGTTTGCAAGTCCGGAACCAAACCATGTCTGAAGCTGATTCCCCGCGCCTGTTCTGTTTCGGCCTTGGTTATTCTGCCCGCGCCCTGGCCACGCAATTGCAGGCCGAAGGCTGGAAAATTGCCGGAACCGGCCGCGAGCCGCAGAAAACGTCAATGCCCGGATGCGCGATGTTCGCCTTCGACGGGACGGCGGCCATGCCGGATGCCGGGGAGGCCTTGGCGGGCACGACACATCTGCTGTCTTCGGTGCCGCCGGGGGCGGATGGGGACCCGGTACTGAAACGGCATGCCGATGATATTGCCGCGATCGAAGGATTGCGCTGGATCGGGTATCTGTCGACAACGGGTGTTTACGGGGACCGGCAGGGCGGCTGGGTCGATGAGGAATCGCCACGTGAACCGACCGGACAGCGCGGGGAACGGCGGGTTGCCGCGGAGGACGGCTGGCGGGCGGTTGGCGAGCGGGCAGGGGTGCCGGTGCAATTGTTCCGGCTTGCGGGAATCTACGGTCCCGGCCGGAATGCGCTGGAAACCGTACGCCGGGGGCAGGCGCGACGGATTATCAAGCCGGGGCAGGTCTTCAGCCGGACCCATGTCGATGATATCGCGGCTGTGCTGCGGGCGGCCATCGACCGCCCCGATGCCGGCCCGGCCTTCAATGTCTGCGATGACGAGGCGGCGCCGCCCGAAGAAGTGATTGCCTTCGCCTGCGAATTGCTGGGGGTTGAACCGCCCGCGCCGATTGCCTTTGAAGATGCGGAACTGTCGCCGATGGCGCGCAGCTTCTATCGCGACAACAAGCGGGTCTCCAACCGCCGGATCCGCGAGGACCTGGGTGTCGCGCTGCAATGGCCGGATTATCGCGATGCCCTCAGGGCGTTGCTCCAGAACGGCTGAGCTCCGCGACGGCGGCGCGAATTTTGGCCAGATCATCCGGTTCGGAAAGCCGGTGGTCGCCGCGCTTGATCAGGGTTATCTCGATATCGTCGGATGTGATGGCGTCCGCGGTGCGTTGCACGTGTTCCACCGGAATGACATGGTCCCGCAGGCCCAGAAGGATACGCACCGGACCGTCGAACGGGATTGGATGCCCCAGAACCTGATGGTTGCGCGATTCCTCAATCAGGGTCCGGGTGACCGGATAGGGGCCGTCATCATAGATTGACGGGCGCATCCATACGCCTTCGTCCTGAATCTGCTGGCGGCCTTCCGGGGGAATGGCTTTCCAGAGCAGTTCGGTCGTGAAATCGGCGGCGGGGGCAAGCAGGACCAGCCCCGCAATCCGTTCCCGGCGCAGCAATGTGAGCAGCAACGCCATCCAGCCGCCCATTGACGAGCCGACCACGACCTGCGGGCCTTCGGTTATGTCCTCGAACACCGCCAGCATGTCTTCGAACCATTCACCGATCGTCCCTGCGGCAAAATCACCCGACGACGCCCCGTGTCCCTGATAGTCGAAACGGGTATATTGCTGACCACGCGACCGGCAAAATGCATCCAGCATGGTCGCTTTGGCCCCTTCCATACTTGAATGGAAGCCGCCGCAGAACAAGATTCCGGGTAGCGCCAGACCCTCCGGCCCGGCGGGAATATGGTGGTAGGCGATTGTCGCGCCGTTGGGGCGTGCTAATATTGAATGCTGTGCCAAGGTATCGAACCGATGCGCAGATTGAAAATCAATGAGACGGAATGACGATGACGGACGGCGCGGACAGTACCATGGCGCAACACGACGATGCCAGCCGGCCGCCCGTCGTCATGCAGGTATTGCCATCACTGGTGACCGGTGGGGTAGAGCGCGGTGCCGTTGATATCGCGGTGGCGCTGGCGGATGCGGGCTGGCAATCGATCATTGTGTCGTCCGGTGGGCCGATGGTGCGTGAAGTGTTGCGCGGTGGCGCCCAGCATATCGAATTACCGGTGCATTCCAAGAATCCGCTGGTCATGCGCAAGAATTCCGAGGAACTGGTCAACCTGATCCGCCGCAACGAGGTTGATATCGTGCATGCGCGCAGCCGTGCGCCGGCATGGTGCGCGCGCCGCGCGGCAAAGCAGACCGACCGGCAGTTTCTGACGACGTTCCATGCGACCTATAACCTCGGCCTGCCGCTCAAGCGCCTGTACAATTCGGTCATGACCACCGGGGAGCGGATGATCGCAATCAGTGATTATATCGCCCGCCACGCGATCCAGACTTATAACGTCGATCCGGGGAAAATCAGGGTCATTCACCGGGGTATCGATGTCGACCATTTCGATCCGGCGCGGGTCAGCGCCGAACGACTGATCAAACTGTCAACAGACTGGCGGCTACCCGATGGCGTGCCGGTTATCATGCTGCCGGGCCGGTTAACGCGCTGGAAAGGGCACAGCGTGCTGATCGATGCGATTGCCCGGTTGGGACATACAAATTTGCGCTGCCTGATTGTCGGGGCGGAAAAAGGGCGTGGCGGATACCGCCGTGACCTCGAAGCCCAGGTCGCGCGGCTGGGGCTCGACAGTGTGGTTCACCTGGTTGGCAATTGTAGTGATATGCCGGCAGCAATGATGCTGGCGGATGTGGTCGTGCATGCGTCGACCGACCCGGAAGGTTTTGGCCGTGTCATTATCGAAGCCCAGGCGATGGGACGCCCGATCATCGCGTCGGATCACGGCGCCAGTGCCGAACTCGTCGTGCCCGGTCGGGGCGGCTGGCTGACGGAGCCGGGTAATCCGGACGCGCTGGCCGAGGCTCTGCAGGCGGCGCTTTCGCTCAACGCCGATGACCGCGCCACTTTTGCCGCGGAGGCCATCAAGCGCGCGCGCGACCATTTCAGCAAGCGGGCGATGTCGGAAGCCACGCTCGATGTCTATCGCGAGCTCCTTGAGGAAATACAGCTCTCGGGCGAAGCGGCCGCGTGAATTCGACTGCCGAACAGGTTCTGGTCATCAAGCTGGGGGCGCTCGGTGATTTCGTCCAGGCAATGGGTCCCTTTGCGGCGATCCGCAAGCGCCATGCCGACGCCCAAATTACGCTGCTGACAACCGCGCCCTATGTCGCCCTGGCGGAGGCCAGCGGTTATTTCAACGACATCTGGATCGACAAGCGGCCGCGATGGTGGCAGGTCGGTGAATGGCTGGGGCTGAAGCGCCGGTTCGACAGCACCGGGTTCCAAAGGGTCTACGATCTGCAGACATCGGACCGGTCGGGAATTTATTTCCGGCTGTTCGCCGCGCCCAAACCGGAATGGAGCGGAATCGCCCGGGGATGTTCGCATCCGCATGCGAATCCGGCGCGCGATTCAATGCATTCGATCGACCGCCAGCGCGAACAGTTGGCGATGGCCGGTATCGATACGGTGCCGGCGCCCGACCTGGGCTGGGTAAACGGCGATATTTCAGCGTTCGGTACACAATCGCCTTTCGTGCTGCTGCTGCCGGGCGGATCGGCGCACCGTCCCGCCAAGCGCTGGCCGGTTACCGGCTACGTTGCGCTGGCCAAGGCGCTGATGGCAAAGGGCTGCCAGCCTGTGCTGATCGGGGCCGGGGATGAATCGGAACGCAACGCGGAAATTGCCGACCTGTGCGCCGGCGTCATCAACCTGACCGGCCGAACGTCATTATTCGATATTGCCAGTCTCGCGCGGTCGGCGGCGGGGGCCGTGGGCAATGATAACGGGCCGATGCATCTGATCGCGGCGTCGGATTGTCCGTCGCTGGTGCTGTATTCTTCGGCGTCCAATCCGGCGCTTTGTGCCCAGCGCGGGGCGTCGGTGGCGATTTTGCGGCGGGACAACCTGGCCGATCTGGAACTCGCCGAGGTTGAAGCCGCTATCCGCTTGCGGTAGTACCTGTGCGCCGCGAATCGGCGCGGCATTGAAACGGAACGAACAATGGTAGCGATTACTCTTCCGGACGGCAGCGTCCGCGCGTTCGATGATGCAGTGACCGGCGCTGAACTGGCGGCGTCGATTGGCCCCGGCCTGGCGAAGGCCGCGATGATGGTTACGGTGGACGGTGTTGACCGTGACCTCACCCATGTCATCGATACCGATGCGACGGTTGCCATCGTTACCCGCGACAGCGACGCGGGGCTGGAACTGCTGCGCCATGACTGCGCGCATGTGCTGGCGGAAGCGGTGCAGGAATTGTATCCGGGCACGCAGATCACCTTCGGACCGTCCATCGAGGATGGATTCTATTACGATTTCCATCGCGAAGAATCTTTCTCGACCGATGATTTTGAAGCCATTGAGAAAAAGATGGCGGAGATCGTGGATCGCGACGAGACGATTTCCCGGGAAGTCTGGACCCGCGCCGACGCAACCAAATTTTTCGAAAGTCTTGGCGAAACCTTCAAGGCGGAGCATGTCGGCAATCTGCCCGAGGATGCGGAAATTTCGCTGTATCGTCAGGGCAATTGGGTTGATCTTTGCGCCGGGCCGCATCTGCCGTCCACGGGCAAGCTGGGCAAGGCGTTCAAGCTGATGAAGCTGGCCGGTACGAACTGGCGCGGCGACCCGAACAATCCGAAGCTGCAGCGCATCTACGGCACCTGCTGGCGCACCGAAAAGGAACTCAAGGCCTACCTGCATCGTCTGGAGGAAGCGGAAAAGCGCGACCACCGTCGGCTGGGTCGTGAAATGGACCTGTTCCACATCCAGGAGGAAGCAGTCGGCAGTGTGTTCTGGCATCCCAAGGGCTGGACCCTGTACCGGACCTGCGAGGAATACATGCGCCGCCGTCTGGAAAAGGCCGGTTATGGCGAGGTAAAGACGCCGCAGCTTGTCGATCGGACCCTGTGGGAACGTTCCGGGCATTGGGAAAAATTCCGCGAGCACATGTTTACGGTCGATGATGAGAATGACCGGGTGCTGGCGCTGAAGCCGATGAACTGCCCGTGTCATGTGCAGATTTTCCGTCAGGGCCTGAAGAGCTATCGCGATCTGCCGATCCGCATGGCCGAATTCGGTTCCTGTCATCGGAACGAGCCGTCTGGCGCGTTGCACGGTATCATGCGCGTGCGCGCCTTTACCCAGGACGATGCGCATATTTTTTGCACCGAAGACCAGATTGTTTCGGAAACAGAGCAGTTCTGCGAATTGCTGCTGTCGGTCTATCGGGATTTCGGGTTCGAGGATGTGGTGGTCAAGTTTTCCGACCGGCCGGAGGTTCGCGCCGGTGACGACGCCACCTGGGACCGGGCCGAACAGGCGCTGACCGAAGCCACTGAAGCGGCCGGGCTGAAATATACGCTGAACCCGGGCGAGGGCGCGTTTTACGGCCCGAAGCTGGAATTCGTGCTGCGCGATACGATTGGTCGCGAATGGCAATGCGGTACCCTGCAGGTCGATTTCGTGCTGCCGGAACGGCTGGACGCGTCCTATATCGGCGAAGACAGTGCGCGGCACCGGCCGGTCATGCTGCATCGTGCAATTCTGGGCTCTTTCGAGCGGTTCCTTGGCGTGCTGATCGAGCACTATGCCGGACGGATGCCGCTATGGCTGTCGCCGGTTCAGGTTGTGGTTTCGACGATTACGTCCGAGGGCGATGAATACGCCCAGGAGGTCGCCAGTGCCTGCAAGGCGGCCGGGTTGCGTGTCGAAGCCGATCTGCGCAATGAAAAGATCAATTATAAAGTGCGGGAGCATTCGCTCGCCAAAGTCCCGGTTATCATAGTGGTCGGGCAGCGCGAGGCCGAAGCAAGGACCGTGGCGATCCGCCGTCTTGGCGGTCAGAAGCAAGAAATCCTTGCACTTGACGAGGCACTCAATACACTGAAAGAAGAAGCGGCGATGCCCCTGTAGGGCAAGGCCGTCGTTCTGCTGCATTAATGAACACCTGAACCGCAGCGAACGGAAAGCCGATAACAACTAAAACAGGAGGAATCTATAGCTCGTCCACCTTTTAACGCCGCGCCGACAAAACATGGTCCGCGCGTCAACAGGGATATCGATTCCACGAATATCCGTCTCGTCGATGCTGATGGCGAGATGGTAGGCGTTGTTCCCTTGATTGAAGGATTAAACAGGGCCGATGCAGCGGGCCTGGATCTGGTGGAGGTTTCACCAAATGCCGATCCGCCGGTCTGCAAGATTCTTGATTACGGAAAATTCAAATATATCGCCCAGAAAAAGGCGAACGAGACCCGCAAGAAACAGAAGATCATCGAGGTCAAAGAGATCAAGATGCGTCCGAACATCGACAGCCATGATTACGATGTGAAGATGCGCGCGATGGTCAAGTTCCTTGGCGAAGGCGATAAGGTCAAGGTGACGATGCGGTTCCGTGGCCGGGAAATGGCCCATCAGGAACTGGGGCGCGATGTCCTGGACAAGGTTCGTAACCAACTGGACGAATCAGCCAAGGTCGAGCAGTTCCCGCAGATGGAAGGCCGGCAAATGATTATGGTGCTCGCACCGCGTTAAGGTTCGAACAGCCAGAGAAAACGGTTAGAGCGGATTCCCTGAGGAATCCGCTCTTTTTGTTTGTGGCAAACCGGCAGCAGGGGCTAGTCCCGATCCAGGAACTTCGACATGCGCGCGCCAGGCGTGCCGTCCCGGAAGGCGCTGCTGAGCGATTCGATCCCCGCGTGGATACCGTCTTCCAGCGACAGGTGCTCCCAGTCGCGCATCAGCTTCTTCTGTTGCCGCATGCCGACGGGCCCGTTGCCCATGAAGATGTCCACGGTTTCCGCGACAGCCTTGTCCAGTTCGGCGGCGGGAACGACCTGTTCCACCATGCCCCAGTTCAATGCGGTTGCCGCGTCGATGGCGTCGCCGCGATACAGGAACCAGTTGGTCCGGCCCCAGCCGATCAGCCGGGGCAGCAAGGCCGCCTCGACCACCGATGGCAGATCGAACAGCACTTCCGGCATGGCGAAGCGGGCGTTGTCGGAAGCGATCCGGATATCGCAGCTCACCGCGACTTCCAGACCGGCCCCCATGCAGGCGCCGTTGACCCGTGCGATCACCGGGACCGGCAGGTCGCGGATTGCCCGGTTGGCGGCGGTGAGGCTGGTGATATAGGTGCGCGCCGCGTCCTCGTCGAAATGACGCAGTTCCTGCAGGTTGGCGCCGGCGATGAAGGAACGGGGCCCTTCGCCGGTCAGGACGGCCAGGCGCAAGTCCTGGTCGCGGGCCAGGTCCCGGAACGCGGTTCCAAGTTCCGCGACCAGTTCGCTGGTCAGGCAGTTCGCTTTTTCAGCGTTCTCCAGCGTGACCCATGCGATGCGGCCTTCCGGCCGGGTTTCGATTTCGACGGCGATGCGTGCCATTCCGTTTGTCCTTACAGTGTTGCGCGTTTGGTGACGCCGCCATCGACGGTGACGACCGTGCCGCTGACCCATGACGCCCGGGGGCTGGCAAGGTAGGTGACGAGGTCGGCGACTTCTTCCGGTTTGCCGGCACGGCCCTGCGGCATGTTCTCCAGAAATTCCCGCCAGCGGGTTTTGTCGCCGAATTTCTCCTCGGCGCGCGCTTCGCTCAAGGTGACCATGCGTTCGGTTTCGATCAGGCCCGGATTGACGCCGACGACGCGCACGCCCTTGTCCACTGATTCGCCGCCCAATGCGACGCACATGGCCATCAGGCTGGCATTGCCCATGGAACCGGCGATGTAGCTCGGTGTTGGCCGTTCGCCGGCCGTGCCCAGCACGTTGACGATCACGCCGCTGCCGCGCGCGATCATGGCCGGATACACTTCACGCACCAGGTTGATATAGCCCATGACCTTCAGGTCCCAGGCGGCGCGCCAGGTCGGTTCATCGACCAAATCGACGCTGCCGAACGGTATCGCGCCCGCATTGTTGACCAGAATGTCGATTCCCGCCGTATCCTGCGCCAGCTGCCGGACCCGGTCGCCATTTGACAGATCGGCCGCATGGACCGTGACCTGGGCGCCGAAATCGCGGTTAATGCCGTCGCGCGCGGCCTCCAGATCCGCCTGTGTCCGCGATGCCAGGTGCAGGTTGCACCCTTCCGCCGCGAGTTCCCGCGCGACCGCCAACCCGATCCCCTTGGATGCGCCTGTGACCAGTGCGGTCTTGCCCGCCAGGTTCAAATCCATGATATCCCCCTGTTGTGTGTATGTTTGGCGGCAATGTGCGGGGCGGTGCCCATGCCGTCAAGCGGCGGCAGGCCTTGCGTTGTGCCCTTTTGGGGGGTATAAGGCGCGCCTCAACGTGGCGGCTGTGGCCCTGGGTATGCCCTGACCGTCAAATAAGGTTGGTTTTTTGAAACCACAAAAACACTTTCGACTAAAGAGGAAACCGAAATGCCCAAGTTGAAGAACAAGTCCAGTGCCAAGAAACGGTTCCGTATTACCGCTAAGGGCAAGGTCCGGTTTAACAGTGCGTGCCTGTCGCACATGCTGCGCCGCCGGTCGCAGAAGATGAAGCGTACCAATCGCGGGACGCAGATCATGGCTGCCGCGGATGCCCGCGTCGTCAAGCGTCATTTCCTGCCTAACCTTTAGAAAAACGGAGCCAGACACATGTCTCGAGTAAAACGGGGCGTAACCACACACGCCCGTCATCGCAAAGTCATCAAGGCCGCCAAGGGGTCCCGAGGCCGGTCCAAGAATACGTTTCGCGCTGCTATCCAGCGGGTCCATAAGGACCTGCAATACGCCTATCGCGACCGTCGCACCAAAAAGCGCGACTTCCGTCGGCTTTGGATCCAGCGCATCAATGCCGGTGCCCGTCTGCACGGGCTGACCTATTCGACCTTCATCAACGGGTTGAAGCTGGCCGGGATCGATCTCGACCGCAAGGTGCTGTCCGATATTGCAATCCACGAGCCGGCAGCATTCCAGGAATTGGCCACGCAGGCACAGGCGGCGCTCCCGAAATAGCGCCGTCAACCCGCGGGCAGGTCTGGTGATGGAAAATCTCGACGAATTGCGCGAAGAACTGCTGTCTGCCGTCGCGGCGGCGGACAGCGTTGACGCGCTGGAATCGATTCGCGTTTCGGCGCTCGGCCGCAAGGGCCGGGTGACGGAACTGATGAAGGGGCTGGGCAAGCTGGACGCCGATGAACGGCGCGTGGCGGGTCAGTCCCTGAATGCCGTTAAAACCGCGGTTTCCGATGCCATCGATGCACGGCAGGGCGGGCTTGCGGATGCGGCGCTCGAATCCGAACTCGCAGCCGAACGGGTTGATATAACCCTGCCCGTGCGGTCTGAAAGCGAAGGACGGCTGCATCCGATCAGCCAGACCTTTGACGAGATCATCGCGATTTTCGGCGAGATGGGTTTTTCAGTCGCCGAAGGCCCGGATATCGAGGACGATTTCCATAACTTCACGGCCCTGAATATTCCACCGGAACATCCGGCCCGGCAGATGCACGATACCTTCTATCTGCCGGAAGGCCCGGATGGCGAGCGGCCGGTGCTGCGCACCCATACCTCGCCGGTGCAGGTTCGCACCATGCAGACTGTGACGCCGCCGTTGCGGATCATTGCGCCGGGACGGACGTATCGCTGTGATTCCGACATGACCCATACGCCGATGTTTCATCAGGTCGAAGGGTTGGTCATCGACAAGACCAGCCATATGGGACACCTCAAGGGCTGCCTGATCGAATTCTGCCGCGCCTATTTCGAAGTGCCCGATGTGCCGGCGCGTTTTCGGCCAAGCTATTTTCCGTTTACTGAACCATCGGCGGAAATGGATATCGGTTGCAGCCGCTCCGGCGGTGAACTGAAGATCGGCGCCGGTGACGACTGGCTGGAAATTCTCGGTTGCGGCATGGTGCATCCCAAGGTGCTGGCCGCCTGTGGTATCGATCCGAACGAATACCAGGGCTTTGCCTTCGGCATGGGGATCGAACGCATCGCGATGCTGAAATACGGCATTCCCGATCTGCGCACTTTCTTCGATGCGGATATGCGCTGGCTGCGGCATTACGGATTTGTGCCGCTGGAAGTGCCGACCCTGCTGCGTGGATTGACGCCATGAAGTTCACGCTGTCCTGGCTGAAGGACCATCTCGACACCGATGCCCCGGTACCGGAAATCACCGATCAGTTGACGGCGCTTGGCCTCGAACTGGAAGAGCTGCACGATCGCGCGGCCGGGTTCGAAGCATTCGTCGTCGGCCATGTCGTTGATTGCAAACAGCATCCCGATGCCGACCGGTTGCGGGTCTGCCTCGTCGATACGGGCTCGGAGAAAATTCAGGTCGTCTGCGGCGCGCCGAATGCCCGGCAGGGGATGAAGGGCGTGTTTGCGCCGGCCGGTACGCATGTGCCCGGCACCGGCATCGATCTGAAGGTGGCCAAGGTTCGCGGCGTTGAATCCGCCGGCATGCTGTGTTCGGAACGCGAAATGGGATTGTCCGACGATCATGACGGCATCATCGACCTGCCGGCCGATACGCCGATCGGTGCGTCGTTCGTCGATATCATGGGATTGGATGACCCGGTCATTGAAATCGGTCTGACGCCGGATCGGGCGGATTGTGCCGGGGTGCGCGGCATCGCCCGTGATCTTTCCGCCACCGGAATCGGCACGCTGAAGCCGGGCCCGGAAGCGGTATCCGTGAGCGGCGGTTTCGACAGTCCGGTGCGCTGGGCCCGCGACCTTGGCGACGACGGCGACGCCTGCCCGCTGGTGGTTGGCCGCGCCTTCCGTGGCGTGAAAAACGGACCCAGCCCTGATTGGCTGCAGGATCGTTTGCGCGCCATTGGCCTGCGGCCGATTTCGGCGCTGGTCGATATTACGAATTACGTCACTTACGATCTTGGTCGGCCCCTGCATGTTTTTGATATCGGCAAGCTGACCGGCGATACGCTGACGATGCGTATGGCCCGGGATGGCGAAGAAATCGACGCGCTGGACGGCCGCAGCTATACGCTGGAAAGCGGCATGACTGTGATTGCCGATTCCGCCCGTCCCCTGGCAATCGGCGGCATCATGGGCGGCGAATATTCCGGCTGCCAGGACGACACAACGGATGTGTTCCTGGAAGTCGCGCTGTTTGATCCGATCCGCACGGCGACGACGGGCCGCAAGCTCGGGATCGATTCCGATGCGCGCTACCGGTTCGAACGCGGGTGTCGATCCGGCATCGGCCTTGTGGGGTGCGGAAGTCGCGGCACGCATGATTCTGGATATCTGCGGCGGGGAGGCCAGTGCGCCGACCATTGCCGGTGAGATGCCGGCCCGGGCGCCGATGATCGTTATGGATCCCAACCGGGTTGAAACGCTGGGCGGTGTCGCCGTCGATACCGAATCGGCGCGGAAGATTCTTGACGATCTCGGTTTCGAAACCGAAATCGCGGATGGAAAGATTCACGCTGCGCCGCCAAGCTGGCGTTTCGATGTGGAAGGCGAAGCCTGTCTTGTTGAGGAAGTGCTGCGGGTTCGCGGGTTCGACAATATTCCGACGGTGCCCCTGCGGGCGGTCACGCCGCTTTCGCAGCCGGCGATTACCTCCGCGCAGCGGCAGGTGTCTTTCGCGCGCCGTGCGCTGGCGAATCGCGGCATGCTCGAAGCGGTCACATGGTCGTTCATGCGCGATGCCGATGCCGCGCATTTCGGTGGCGTCACGGATGCATTACGGCTGGCGAACCCGATCAGTGCCGATCTTGATGTTATGCGCCCATCGGTTCTGCCGAACCTTGTGGCAGCAGCCGGGCGGAATATGGATCGCGGCATTGCCGATACGGCGTTGTTCGAAACAGGTGCCGCGTGGGAAAGCGATAAACCCAAAGGTCAGCGTTCGGTCGCGGCCGGTGTGCGATCCGGCATGGCGGTACCGCGCCAATGGGGCGCGGCGCAGCGTGTCGTCGATGTGTTCGATGCCAAGGCGGATGCGATGGCGGCGCTGGGTGCCTGCAGCGCACCCGTGGACAAGCTGCAGGCGACCGCGGACGCACCGGGCTGGTATCACCCGGGCCGGTCGGGGCGCGCTGCGGTTGGGGCCTAACGTTTTGGCCTGGTTCGGTGAAATCCATCCGCGCGTGCTAAAGGCACTCGGTGTGCGTGGACCCGTCGCGGCATTCGAAGTTTTCCTGGATGCCATTCCACAGCCGAAATCAAAAGCATCCGGCAAGTCGCGGCCGTTGCTGCAGGTATCGCCCTATCAGCCGGTCAATCGCGATTTCGCCTTTGTCGTTGATGACGACGTGCCCGCCGCAAAGCTGATTGCGGCCATTCGACAGGCGGACAAGAAGCTGGTCGTCGATGTCACGGTGTTCGACGTCTTTGTCGGACCGTCGGTTGGCGAAGGTCGCAAGTCGGTGGCCCTGTCCGTTACCCTGCAGCCCGTCGCGGCGACGATGACCGATGCGGAAATCGATGCGGTGGCCGGCAAGGTCGTGGCCAATGTCGAAAAGCAGACCGGCGGCAGTCTGCGCGGCTGAGGCCGGAGACCCGTTTCCGTTCTGGATTGACTGCCCGGGTCTGCTGAATGGGATAACCCTGTTATCCTGCCTTCAGGCTGCGGCGTGAAGCGTCTATGGCGAACTCCAACGGGAGAAAACAATGACAGAAAAGGTCGCAATCGCCGGGGCGAGCGGGCTCGTCGGCGCGAATATCCTGAAAGCGGCACTAGCGCGCGGTTATGCCGTGAATGGCGCGATGCGGAACCCGACCGGTCCCGCCGCACGCCTCATGGATCTGCCGGGCGCCGCGGACCGGTTGGAACTGATGGCGGCCGACATGGCTGTCGAAGGCGCATTCGATCCGGTCATGCAGGGTGTTGACGGCGTTTTTATCGCCTGTCTTGTGCCGGTATATTTCGCACCGGATGGAACGCCGGCACGGGAACTGGATGACACTCGCGGCAGGGCCGAGATTATTCAGCCGACTGTTGACGGGTGCCTGAACATTATGCGGTCCGCAATTCGTTCGGGTGTGCGCGATATCGTAATCTGCTCCTCCACATCCAGCACGAACCCGGTGCCCGCGGTACCGGTTAAGAATGAAGTGGATCACTGGTCCGATCCGGATCAGCAATGTGCGGACAGGAAGTTTACATCCGCCGCCAAGGCTTCGATGGAGCGCGCGGCGATGGCTCTTGCCGCCGAGCACGGGGTCAGGCTTCGTATTTTGCTGCCGACCCTGATGCTGGGCCCGATGGTTCTTCCCGCACATGGCGAGGAAGGTTTCATGGCCGCCCTCAAACGCATGCTGCGTGGCGAGACGGGACGGCACGAAAAAACGCCAAATGATTCTTCCTCAATGGCGCATATTGAAGATGTCGCGGCCCTTTTCATGGCGGCGTATGAGAGCCCTGTGGCGGAAGGACGTTATTTCGCCGTCCGCGAAAGCTGGCACTGGAACGACATTTATCGAACCCTGGGAGAGATAGACCCGACGCTCGCCCTGCCGCCGTTATATGGAGGCACCCCGGCAGCACCGACGGGGTTTGATTTCGCGCGCCGCGACAGCCTTGGCGTCAATATGCGAGACATTCCCGAAGTTCTGGCGGATGCCCTGGCATGGGCGAAAGCGAATAGCTAGGCGGATGGTCTGGCGCTGATTGCGCACTCCCAACCGAGCCGATGGCGGCAGGCGGGCATCCGGGCGGAGGCCCTTGAAGGGCCGCGGAATTTGTGTGACGGTTACAGTATTTCGCTGTAGGGCGATGATTCTGTTCGTCCGAAATCAGAGGCAATATCCCTTCACCGCCACAATGGATTTTCGCTATGTCTTTCTACGAAAATGGTTCCGTCAAAATCTATTATGAGGAAGCCGGGTCCGGCTTTCCGCTGCTGGTTATTCCCGGGGGCGGGCTGAACGCGAATATCGCCTACATTTCCGAGCGGACGCCGTTCAACCCGATGAACACCCTCAATGACGAGTACCATTGCATCACGATGGATTTGCGGAATGCCATTGGTGGTAAATCCTCCGGACCGGTGGAAGTCGACCGGCCATGGGATTCCTATGTCGATGATCAGCTGGGTCTGATGGATCATCTGGGGATCGACAAGTTCATGGTCATCGGCTTTTGCATCGGCGGTCCCTTCATCTGGAAAATGCTGGAACGCGCGCCCGAACGGGTGATCGCCGCTGTCCCGGCAACGCCCAGCGGCTTTCGCCCGGAATTTCCGGATCATTTCTACCGGAATAACATGGCGAAATGGGCCCCGGCGCTGTGCGAGAAACGGCCCGATGTGACGATGGAAATGTGCGAGGCGTTCCTGTCAAACATGTATGGCGACCCCGATTTCGTGTTCAGCGTGACGCGCGATTCCGTGCGCCGCTGCACAACGCCGGTTCTTGTCATGCCGGACGACACCGACTCGCATCCCTACGGCCCGGCGGAAGAAACCGTATTGCTGGCCCAGAACGCCCAGATGACCTTCTTTCCCTGGAAGGAGCCTCAGAACCGGGTTGATCTGGCTGTACGCCACCTGCGCACCTTCCTCAAGGCAAACACCCCGGCATAAAACGGAACGGTAGGGGCCGGTTGAAGCAAACTGCAATTGAAGTTTGCGGTCTGTGGTGATCGGGCGTGGTCTTCTCTTCCCAGAATATTAACCATGTTTTCCGGTCATGCATGGCCTGAATACTATCTCTATGCGGGAATGTGTGGCGGTTTGGCCGGTTCTTCCGGTTCGCCGAATAGCTTTTGGTTAGATCGGCGACGTTATGATAATTACATAATATCAGTTTGTTGTGGTGGTTTCAGGCGGAGTTTTCTGATTTGTCGGGGCATAATGCACACCCTTTACGGGAAATGCGGTCGGCTAGTGGCCCGAGCGGTGAATTTGAACTGCAAATGTAGCTCTCCGTTAACTCTAACTGCGATTGCAGTTGACGGCGCGGCGTGATTCGGCGAATAACATTGTTATGGCGGCGACGAAAAAATCCTACGCAATTCCCTGCAGCAGTGCTTTCCGCGACCGGATACAGGCTTTGGCCGACCGGCGTGGCGTCAATGTCGGGGATATTGCCCGTTCGGTGATGCTGGTTGTGCCGACGGATGAAATTGCCGCGATGGAAGACCCCGGAGAACCGGCGGAAGGCGACCGAGAGACAATCACCCTGAAATCGGGACCCGGTGCGGGCAAGCCGTGGCGGCGGAAACCGCGCCTGCAGGTTCGCCTGCCGGCCGGGCATACAGTGCCGGAATTGCGCCGGGCGCTGAACCTGGCGCTAGCCATGTCGGCCGGCGAACAGAATATCCGGCTTGAAGACGCCAAAGCGCCCGATGCGGCGGAAAAACTTCAGCAGGCGGCAAGCGAGGCGGATCGCCAGCGGGGCATTATCCGGACATTGTCCTTCGCCCCGCTGCGGAACGGGGTGAAGACGCGATCTGATGCGCTATACGTGCTTGGGTTTCCCCCGAACGCCAAAATCGGCACGGATCTGGTCCGAAGCCGGTTCCGTGCGCTGGCGACGATCCATCACCCGGACAGTGCCTATGGCGATACGCGGCGGATGAGCCAGTTGAACGAAGCGATGGCGAAGCTGCGCGCGCTTGGTTTCTAGCAGAGAGCCCGCCGCACGCAGATTCAGCGCAGTTGCACCAGACCGGTTCAGGCGTGCCGGATTTGCGGCACCGAACGGCGACGGTCGGCCGCCGGCTGATATTCCAGCGTTATGTCCTTCAACCCTTCCAGCCAGTCTGCGACATCGGTATGCGCGGCAAGGTCGAAAGCGTCGAAGCCGCACCGCGTCATCAGGCTGGCCTGATCGCGCAGTATATTTCCGGTGGCCCGGACTTCGCCTTCATAACCGTACCGTTCGCGCAGGATGCGGGCGATGGAATAGCCACGCCCGTCGGTGAAGGCGGGGAAGGCGATGACCACAAGCTGCAGCGCGTTCAGATCATCGGTGATTTCTTCGGCGGCATCGTCGCCGGTCAGCCGCACGCCCAGCGTCACACCTGACGCCTTGAGCGCCTCGCTCTCGGCCTGCCAGCGGGCGAAGGAGACGGTGATCGCCGCGCCTGCTGGCGCCGCAGTCTCGTCGTCGAGATGAACCCAGCTATCCTCAATCGGCGTTCCGCCCTTAAGCAGCGTCATAGAGCGCCTCCTTGAATGGCTTTGGGCCGATCCGTTCGTAGGTGTCGATGAACCGCTCATCGTCCTGACGCTGGTCGACATAGGTGTTCACGACGGTTTCCACCGCGTCGACGACATCGTCACTGGAAAAGGCGCGACCGATGATCTTGCCGATAGCCGCGTTTTCGTCAGCGCGGCCGCCCAGCGTGATCTGGTAATATTCTTCGTTGTTCCGGTCGACGCCCAGAATGCCGATATGGCCGACATGGTGGTGGCCGCAGGCATTGATGCAGCCGGAAATCTTGAGCTGCAATTCGCCCAGATCGTGCTGTCGTTTCAGGTCGGCGAAGCGCGTGCTGATGCGCTGGGCCACCGGGATCGACCGCGCGGTTGCCAGCCCGCAATAATCGAGGCCGGGGCAGGCAATTATATCGCTGATCAGCCCGATATTGTTGGTGGCCAGTCCCTGATTTCGCAGTTCTTCCCACATCACAAACAGGTCGGCCTGACGAACATTCGGCAGCACCAGATTCTGCTGATGTGTGACGCGAATTTCGGCCATGCTGTATTTTTCGGCAAGATCGGCAACCGAATCCATCTGCACCGCGGTGGCGTCGCCGGGAATGCCGCCCTCGGGCTTCAGCGATATATTGACGATCGCGTAGCCGTTTTGTTTGTGCTCCACGACATTGGCGCGGACCCATTCGGCGAAACCGGCATTGGTGCGCAGCTTCTCGATATAGTCCTGATGATTGCTGCCGGGCTTTTCATATTCCGGCGGCGCGAAGAAGGCCCTGATGCGCTCCATTTCCGCCGGCGGCAGTTCCGGGCCTTTGCCCCGCAGGTTTTCCCATTCGGCGTCGACCTGTTCGCGGAACGCGTCGGTGCCAAGGTCATGCACCAGGATCTTGATGCGCGCCTTGTACTTGTTGTCGCGCCGGCCGTTCAGGTTATAGACCCGCAGGATCGCTTCCAGATAGGACAGCAGGTGTTCCTTTGGCAGGAAGTCCCGGATGGTCTTGCCGACCATCGGTGTCCGCCCCAGCCCGCCACCGACCAGAATTTCAAACCCGGTTTCGCCCTCGGCGTTCTTGCGGATCGCAATGCCGATATCGTGCACCTTGACGGCGGCGCGATCGTTCGGGGATGCGGTTACCGCGATCTTGAACTTGCGCGGCAGGAAGGTGAATTCCGGATGTAGTGTCGACCACTGCCGGATGATCTCGCAATAGACGCGCGGATCTTCCAGTTCTTCGGCTGCGACGCCCGCATAGGGGTCGGACGTGGTGTTGCGGATCGTATTGCCGCTGGTCTGGATCGCATGCATTTCGACGCTGGCCAGGTCGGCCAGGATATCGGGTGCGTCTTCCAGCTTGGTCCAGTTGTACTGGATATTCTGCCGCGTGGTGAAATGGCCATAGCCACGGTCGTAGCGCCGGGCGATCTGCGCCAGCATGCGCAACTGCGCTGACGACAATGTGCCGTAGGGAACGGCGACGCGCAGCATATAGGCATGAAGTTGCAGGTACAGGCCGTTCAGCAGCCGAAGCGGGCGGAATTCCTCTTCACTGAGCCGGCCGTCCAGACGGCGTTGCACCTGGTCGCGGAACTGTGCCACCCGCTCATTGACGAGCTGGGTGTCATACTGGTCATAGCTGTACATGCTCAGGCGACCTGACGGTATTCGCTCTGGGTGGCGCTATAGGTCACCGAAGGGCCGGTTGCGCGCATTTTTTCACGCATGGTGACTGGCGTCGGCAGGGCATCATCCAGGGTGACGTCAACCAGATAAGGATCAACGACGATCCGTGCATCGGCTGCTTCCTGTGCATCGGCCAGCATTGCGTTGCTGTCATCTTCGGTTGCAGCGACGAGGCTCCCCGCGATCTTTTCGGACCACGTCTTTCCGGCGGTCAGGTAGACCGCGCGTCCGTCCCGAAGGCGGCTTGCCGTTACGACTTGATGGCTCATTTATTCTCTCCGCTGTGCGCCGGATATCGATTTTCCAGCGTTGGCCTCTTTATTTACACAAATTAAAATGTGTAAATAAATATTAAACAATACAATAGTGTTCTTTATAAATTAAACAACATAAAAAAATGGGAAATAGAAATTTCAGGGTGCGACCATTGCAACCCGCGCCGTTTCCGTTGATTCCGTATATCCTGGTCCTGTTGATAGAAACATGCAGGGACGGCAGGTGATGGCGGCAGAAGGCGTTGCAAACGGAAGTCGGGGGCAGGAGGTTGCGCCGCGTTCCGTCGCCGTGTGGCTATTTGCCTGTGCCGGCATGGTTCTGGCGATGATGATAATCGGGGCGATTACACGGCTGACCGAATCCGGCCTGTCGATGGTCGAGTGGCGCCCCCTGCTGGGTGCAATGCCGCCGTGGGGTGCGGAAGAATGGAATCGGGTTTTCGCTCTGTATAAGGAGACCTCGGAATATCAGTTAGCCAATGCCGGGATGACCCTGTCTGAATTCCAGACAATATTCTGGTGGGAGTTCATCCATCGCCTGTGGGGGCGGTCGATCGGGCTGGTGTTCGCGATACCGTTCGGGGTCTTTCTGATCCGGGGCATGATCCCGCGCCGCATGGTGCCGCATCTGGCCTTGCTGTTCGTGCTGGGCGGATTGCAGGGTGTGATCGGCTGGTGGATGGTCAAGAGCGGGTTCGTGGACCGCACGGATGTCAGTCAGTATCGCCTAGCGGTCCATTTGGTCATGGCGTTCTTTATTCTGGGATATCTGCTCTGGGTGGCGCTGGATATCGTCGCGCCGCGCGATCACCCGGCCTCGTCTTTGCGGGGGCA
The DNA here is from genome assembly GCA_943788635.1 of uncultured Alphaproteobacteria bacterium. GTDB lineage: Bacteria > Pseudomonadota > Alphaproteobacteria > UBA8366 > MarineAlpha4-Bin1. Next base: position 107,583 of record CALSRA010000027.1, read on the forward strand.
TGGGATGGCCATTGTCGTTGTCGTGTTTATCACCGCGTTTGCCGGCGGGCTTGTCGCGGGGCTGCGCGCCGGGCTGGACTACAACACCTGGCCGCTGATGGGCGACAGTTTCGTGCCGGACGGGATTCTGGCCCTGTCGCCGTGGTGGCTGAACGCGTTTGAAAATATTGCGACCGTACAGTTCGATCACCGCATGCTGGCCTATCTGACAGTCGTGCTTGTCGGCTGGCTGTGGCTGCGCGCGCGAAACGCGGAACCGCATATTCGCCGCGCCGTTACGGCGCTAACCCATATGACGGTGCTGCAGGTCGGCCTTGGCATCGCGACGCTTCTGCTGGTCGTGCCCCTGCCGCTGGCGGTGCTGCATCAGGCCGGGGCGGCGATAACCTTCAGTCTTGCGGTGTGGGTGCTGCACGCATTGTCTGGCCGCGAATAAGCCATAAGACGCCGCCGGGCAAACCGGCCATCATCACCAGCAACCCCAGTGTGATGGAAATGCCGAGCGCGGGTTCCGTTGCGATACCGAACGGGGCGAACATGCCGACCAGCACCGCTTCCCGCACGCCCCAGCCGCCAAGGGAAATCGGCATTGTCGCCAGCAACAGTGCCAGCGGTGACAGGGTCAGGCAGACCAGCAGGCCCGGTGATGCGTCGGCGGCCATGGCAACGAGCCAGACCGTAAACCCGCTGCCCAGATGGATCGCCAATGACAGGATCAGGATCGGTATTCCGGCCCGGGACAGCAGCACGCGCCGGGCTTCCTGCAGGAATGTCCCTGTGCTGCGGGTCCATTGCCACCGGGTGTCGCGCAACGCGGGGCCGAACAGGATAATGGAGACCAAAACGGCGCCGGCGGCGATCATGGCGAACCAGGTGCCCCGGCCGGACAAGGGTGCCACCAGTATTGCCGCCGGGACCAGCGCCAGCATCGACAGCATACCGGCCGCCCGTTCCAGGACGACACCGGTTGCCGCCTTGCCGGTTGATATGCCGCTGGCCCGCAGCAGCCATACCCGGGCTGCATCGCCGCCCAGCGTTGTCGACAGGGTCTGGTTGAAAAACATGCCAATGAAGAACAGTTTCAGGGTTGGCCCATATCCCGGGGCATCACCCTGCAGCCGCATAATGGCCCACCAGCGCCAGGCGCTGACGAACCCATGCGCCATCAGGACCACAAACGCCGCGGCAAGCCATCCGGGATGCATGGTGCGCATCTGGGCGAAGACCGGGGCAAAGTCGAACTGAACGATCAGCCAGCCGAGCAGACCAGCGGAAATGCCGAGCTTTAGCGCGAAAATCAGCCACCGACGCGTCATGCGGTAAATCAGCGTCCGCCGGCGCGTTCCAGCATGGCATGTAGCAGAACCTGACAGCCCGCCGATATATCGGCGGGTGCGGCATTTTCGATTTCGTTGTGGCTGATGCCGTCTTCGCAGGGGACAAAGATCATCGCTGTTGGCGCGACCTGCGCCATGTAGACCGCGTCATGGCCCGCACCGCTGACGATATCCATATGCGGCAACCCGGCGGCTTCCGCCCCGGATCGCACGGCGGCGACGCAATCGGGATCGAAATGCGTGGCGGCAAACGACCAGATCTGTTCGACATCGGCGGTCAGGCCATAGGTTTCGGTGATCTCAGCTACGGCCTTGCGAAACGCCTGATCCATTTCAGCCAGTTTGTCATCGTCGGGATGGCGCAGATCGACGGTCAGAAAGACCTTGCCGGGAATGACATTACGGCTGTTCGGGCTGGATTCGATCATGCCGCAGGTCGAGCATGCGCCGGGCTGGAAGTCATGACCGATGCGGTTGACCGCCAGCACGATGGCGGACGCGCCGACCAGCGCATCCTTGCGTATGGCCATGGGGGTTGGCCCGGCATGGCTTTCCTGTCCGGTGACGTTGATTTCATACCAGCGCTGGGCCTGGGCACCGGAAACGATTCCAATCGGCAGCTCGGCGGCTTCCAGGATCGGGCCCTGTTCGATATGGGCTTCGAAATAGGCGCCGAAATCGCGCCCGCCGCAGCCTTCGCCCTTGTAGCCGATGCGTTCCAGTTCCTCGCCCATGGTCTTGCCATCGGTGTCGGCAATGGCATGGGCTTCGTCCACGGTAAAAATCCCGGCATGGACGCCGGACCCGACCATGGCGGGGGCGAAGCGGCTGCCCTCTTCATTGGTCCAGACGGCAACTTCGATCGGGGCTTCGGTTTCCAGTCCGGCGTCATTCAGCGCCCGCACAACTTCCAGTCCCGCCAGCACGCCATACGCACCGTCGAACTTGCCGCCGGTTGGCTGGCTGTCCAGATGGCTGCCGGTAACAATGGGAGGCAGGGAATCGTTCCGGCCCGGGCGCCTGGCGAACATATTGCCCATGGCATCGTGGGTGACGGTGCAGCCCGCTTCCTCGCACCAGTGGCGAAACAGGTCGCGTGATTGCCTGTCTAGGTCGGTCAGCGCCAGCCGCCGGACACCGCCAAGGTCCGTCGCGCCGATCTTCGCCATTTCCATCAGGCTGTCCCACAGCCGCGCGCCGTCAATTCGAAGGTTGTTTCCCGGCTGTTCCATCTTCTTCCTCCGATTGATGCCGGCGCTGCGCCGGGCGGTTACTCAGTAACGACCAACCGGTAATCCGGCGTCGTATTCAATGGACATGAGTATACATACTCACCGGGTCCTAGCGTTACCTTGTAATCTTGCGTTACCCCCAGATGAAGGCCCCCGCCGGACACACTGGTTTTCGTCAGCTTGTCGACCGGGTTGACCGGGTTATAATCCTTTTCCCGCAGCCAGAAGCCGAGCATGTAGGGCACGTCCTTGTTGGTAACCCGGAAAACATAATCGCCGGCTTTCAGCTGTATGGGTTTCGCGGCCTGCAGGCGTTTCCCGGCGCTGTCGGCATTGATGGCTTCACAATCGGCTTTTTCGCCCGTTTTGAAGTCGTGGTCGATACCGTTTTCAGACTCGACAAACTGGCAGGCAACCTGCGTCAGCTCAACAACGGTGGTTTCGGCTGTGGCACTGCTTGCGGCAAATGCGGCGCTGAAAATTGCGCCGGAAAAAATCAGAAAATTCTTCCGCATTGTTCGTGTTCCTTCCGGTTAATTAATTCCGATGAATAAATGGACATGCAGTGTCCGACCGCAACACAACAATTTGTGAAACCGGCGCGATTTCCGTGCCGAAACGATGTGCCGGTCAATCCGCCCCGGCAACCCTGTAAAGCAGGATGCCACACAGCAGGGAGATCGCGGCAAAGATGCCAAAGGTTATCGGATAACCGGTAAGGGATATCAGTGTGCCGCCGACGATCGGGCCGGTGGTGATACCGATATACATGAAAAACTGTGCCCCACCGGCGGCGTCCGCTGTGCGGCCTTCCGGGGCTCGGCGTGCGATTTCGGAGAAGAAAAGACCAACCCAGCCATTACCGCCGATACCGAAAATGGCCGCAAGGACCATGAAGGTCACCGGCGGCCATGCCGGTGTCGAGAACGCCAGACCGGCCAGTCCGACCATCATGACCAGGCCAAGAAGGCCCAACAGAACATGTGTCGGAATCCAGCGCTCGGCGATAGCGCCCAGAGCGATGCGGGCTGAAATGCCGGTGACATGGACAATGGAAAAGGTCAGCCCGGCGAGTTCAGGCGCGAGTTTGATCTCGGTCCACAGATACACGACAAGATAGGTCGTCATGGCGAGCTGGCATCCCGCGAAGCCCAGCCCGGCCACCGCGTATGGCCGCAGCACCGGGCTGCGCGCGACAAGCTTCAGCGTGGCGATGGCGTCACCAAAGGCGAATTGGGCGTTCTCCCGGCGTGGCTCGCTGGGACCGACACCAATGATTGCGGCGAGTGCGATTGCGGCCAGTGCTGCAGCGGGGATGACCTGAATGGCGATGTTCCAGCCATAGGCGAGCAGAAGGGGCGGCAGGATGACCCCGGCCAGCGCGCCGCCCAATGGCGTTCCGCATTGTTTGAGCGAAAAGATGAGCGGCCGCCAATCCGCCGGGGATACACGGGCCAGGACGTGGCTGCCAATTGGATTCATCGGACCCGTCCCAACGCCAAGCAGGGCAGCGCCAAGTACCATGCCGAATGGATTCCCCAATCCGATCAGCATCATGCCGATACCGGTAAAGCCCAGCATGGCCTGAAACGAGGCGCGGGCACCGAAACGGGCGACCAGCGCGCCCGACAACAGCCCCGTCAGCATGGCGACGAAATAGATCACTGAAACCAGCCCGCCGACCAGCGTGGGCGCAATGCCTAGGTCGGCGGCGACCACGGCCGTAACGACCGGAATGCCATAGGCCGCCATGGTAATGATCGACTGAATCATCAGGATCATCACCAGCGGGATCAGCACGCTTCGTTGCAGAAGGTCTTTCAAGAAGAATCAGTTTCCAGCGTTTGGGGGCGTTGCCGCGCATGTTCGCAGACTATGACGGCGGCGTCACTTGCGCTGCAGAATGCTCTCGAACAGGTCCTGCTGGCCCTGTGTTGTTGAATCCCAGTCGAACCGTTCGGCATAGGTGCGGGTTGCCGCACGGTCGGGGAGATTGGCAAACAGGGTTTCGACCGCGTCGGCCAATGCATCCGACTCGCGGGCAGCCATCAACACACCGGCGGCATGTTCGGCGACAATTTCCGGGGTTCCCCATACGTTGCTGGCAACGACCGGGGTACCGCAGGCCATCGATTCCAGCAGCACATTGGCCCAGCCTTCGCGGCTGGAAGCCAGCACCAGCGCATCCACCGCGCCATAGACATTGCGTAATTCGTCATGCCCGATGCGTCCGAGGAAACGAACCCGGTCCTGAACCCCGAGTGTCTGCGCCTGACGTTCCAGTGCGCCACGTTCCGGCCCGTCGCCCGCAATCAGCAGGGTTATATCCGGCAGCCGGGGCAGGGCGCCGATAATCAGGTCATGGCCCTTGCGTTCGATGAGCAGCCCCACCGACAGCAGTGTGCGGCCGGTCAGGCCCAGTTTTTCGCGATCTGCCTGGCGGTCGCCGGGACGGAACATATCCAGGTCGACACCGTTCCGCAGCACGCGCACCTTGTCCGCATCAACATCCAGCGCGACGAGTTCGTCCTTTAGCGCCTGACATACCGTGACCATGCCGTCGGCCTGTCGCGCGGCCCATTTGATTTGCGCCCGGGGCAATGCGTATTGGGGCATCAGGTTGATATCGGTGCCGCGGGCGGTAATGGTGACAGGCTTGCCGAATGTCCGTCCAAGCCATGCCGCCGCGACGCCATCGGGATAGAAGTAGTGCGAGTCGATCAGGTCGAAATCGTTACCCTGACGGATAAGTTCGGCAATGAACGGCTTCATGAACATATACATCAGCGCCGGTGCCAGGCTGGCGCCGAATTTGGGGATGACCGGATAGCGCGGGTGGTGGATTGTCAGTCCGTGGCGTTCTTCAACAGCCGGTACCTTCGCATAGGCGGCATAGCTGCCGAACCGTTCTCCCTGAAACGGAAACCATGGAACGGGTGCGACGACGCGCGCTGTGACGTTGCCGCTGGCGACCAGATGGCGCAGCCGGTTTTCAACGAAAATACCATGGACGGGTTGCGCCAAATTTGGAAACAGCGTCGAGAAGGTCAGAATATTGATCATCGGTTTCCTGATTCCTTCAGGTCCTGGGCTGTCGGTAATAGCTTATGACGACAGCGCCAAGGCAAACCGCCAGTATGACATACGTAATCGGCAGGCTGAGAAGTTTGAAGAACATGCTCAACAGGAAGTCGCCCAACGAAAAGACACGCGTCGTTTCTTCATCGCGCTTGTTGGGTTTTGGTTCCCCGAAACTGTTATTGGCTACGCTCTTGGCAAGGGGGGCAAAGGATTTTTGATTTGGGCCCGGTGTGCCCTGTTTCGCCTTGTTCTCTTTCGCGGCCAGTTGGAATATAGGCACGCTGGAACCGAACTGGGCCCAATGGTTACCTTCGAGCCAGTATTGAACATCCGGTCGGTAGGTCGCGACTGCGATTGCCTGGTAATCGAGCATTTCGTCAAATTCAAGTTCAAAGGAAAAGTCGGTACTGAACCGGTACCAGTCAGCGAAGTTAGCCGCATCAAACTCCAAATCCGAAGCAAACTGTGACCGGCTTATTGATCCGTGGGCCGCAATGAGTTCTGCCAGTGCGGCACCGCCGAAGGTCATTGTATCGGATCCAGCCCCGGGAACGCGAAGGTCGTTGCGGGGCCCCCAGAGTTCTCTGCCTTCGGGGGCGGTAATAAGATCCGACAGGTCAGCGGCATCCGCGGGGGGCGCGACTGGGTCCGCAACGGAAAACGCCGGTACGTCCTGTAACGACATGGATGTCGCGAAAGCAGCATGCGGGGGAAAGGCAAGACCAATCCCGATGCCGAATGCAACGATTCCCATACCAGTGATGTTATGCCGGGACATGGCCTCTAGTTTGCTGATTTACTGTTCATTATCAAAATGTTGTATACGAATTATTCTGTGTATCAAAGTCGCGTGGAGCGTATTTCAGGCGTCGGGCCGTACTTTCCCCCAACTGCCACGCGTCAGCCCTTGTTCATTGTTTTGTCCGCGAGCGTCAGGGCTGCTTCCGCAAAAACCTGCATGTTCTCGGCCCTGTCCGATTTGCCGGTTTCGACAGTGGTGACGATTTCGACAGGTCCTGAAATTGCAACGCAGACATGTCCGGCATCGTCGCCATATCTGTTTCCGGTCGGTCCAGCGGCGCCGGTTTCGGCAATGCCCCAGTCCGTGCCCAGTTTCTCCCGCACGGTGCGTGCCATCATCATCGCGTGTGGTTCGGAAGATGACCGGATCTCATCCAGGGTCTTTCCCGGAATTTCCAGCAGCGCCATTTTTGCGTCGCGGGTATAGACCACGGCGCCGCCCATGAAATAGGCCGATGCACCGGGTATCGCCAGCAATGCCGCGGACACAAGACCGCCTGATGATGATTCCGATACGGCAACTGTTTCGCCGCGCTCCTTTAGTCCGGCACCGACGCGTTCGGCGAGTTCGCCCAGTTTTGTCATCAATCTTCTCCGGCATTTACAAGGTGGCGGAATTTGAAACGATTCCAGTATATTCGACAAGTGCCCAGAAGGAAACGGTAACGAAACCATCGCGGCTCAGCGAAAGGCTGTGCCTGCGCAAAGACCTTTATTGGGCCGCAAGTCTTATCAGGAGGATAGTTCGCGCCGGAACCGCTCGACCTTTCGCAGGGCGGTCAGGACGCGGGCGGCGTTCGCCAGTTCGTCATAAACGGGAATCCCGACATCCAGCGCCCGGGCACGATATTCGCGCTTCGCCGCGTCAATTTCCGCGCCGCCATCGGATCGCAATACCAGAAGGAAATGGGATTGGCCCGGATAATTCGCTTGTACCCGCAAGGCGGCCTGCATCAGGTTTTCCAGCGGGTCGACCGCGCTGCGACCGACGAATGCCGCGAGATTCAGGTGCATGACAAGCGCATCGGCCTCGTCAGATGCATAGACCGCATCCAGAATTTTTTCGGCAATCTTGCCATGCTCCGTCTGCAATGTTCCGACCGGGGTGTCGATTGGATTGACGGTGCTGGTGCCCGGCGGCAGGCCAAGGGCGTCCAATGCGGCCTGCGCCTTTGCGCTCAGCGGGTCGATGTCGAGGCCCAGCCGGGCGAAATAGTCGGTGGCCAGCACGCTGGTACCGCCGCCATTACCAAACATGACAACCCGGTTTGTCGGGCGTTCCGGTTTTGGCGTCAGCATCTGGAAAGCGAGCAGGGTTTCGACGAAATCGTCCAGTGTATCGACCAATACGCAGCCGGTTTGTTTCTCCAGCGCGGTCCAGACCCGGTCGTCGCCGGCCAGTGACCCGGTATGGGATGCGGCGGCGGCCTGCCCGGCGCGCGTGCGGCCACCTTTCAGGATCACAACCGGCTTGGCGGCTTTTGCATTGCGCAGGATTTGCGCGAAACGGCCACCATCCTTGGCATCCTCCAGATACATGCCGACCACTTTGGTGTTCGAATCCGAAAGATAATGTTCCAGTAAATCGTTCGGGCCGAGGTCGGCACTGTTCCCGACCGTGACGAGGCCACTGAACCGCACCCCGCGCAGCAGGCCGCGTCGGACGATATCGGTGCCAAGGCCGCCGCTTTGCGAGATCACGCCGACAGTGCCCGGTTCCATCGAGGAGCCCTTGGCAAAGGTGACGCGTCCCCGTGGCGAGTACAGGCCCAGACAATTCGGTCCGATGACTCTGCAGCCGCCTTCGCGGGCTGCGGCGATAAGGTCGTGTTGCAGATCGACGCCTTCGCTTACCTCGCCGAACCCGGCGGAAATGACCTGCGCGAATTTTAATCGGCCGTTGGCGGCGCGCAACATATCCGGCACGCGGGCGGCGGCGACGGCGATGAAGGCATAGTCTATGGGATTGGGGGTTTCACCCAGCGAGCGGTAAACGGGCAAGCCGTCTATTTCGTCGGCCTTGGGGTGGATCGGATAGATGTCGCCCGCAAAGCCGCTTTCGCGCAGCCGCGCGATGCAGTTATTGCCAACGGCAAAGCGGTCGGCGGATGCACCCAGCACGGCAACCGCCCTGGGCTCAAACAGCGGGCTGAAATCGGCGGGGATCGGTTCGGGGTTTTCGGGGCGGCCCCCTGCCGGCGCCAAAATGACGCGCGCATCCACGGCGACGGCGCCATTGGCGGAAACAATGATCGGGTTGATATCCAGTTCGCCGATGTCGTCGGCGTTGTCGAGCAGTAATCCACCCGGCCCGCCGATTTGCATCAGGGCATCGACAATCGCCTGCTCCGAAACCGGCTTGCGGCCCCCGCGCGCCGGATAGCAGCGGCGCGCCGCGTAATTCGCGCAGCATGGCCCATGCGTCGGGTTCCGAAATCGGGCACAGGCGGAAGGCGACATCGCCCATCACCTCGACGAAGATACCGCCAAGCCCGACCATGATCATGGGGCCGAATTGCGGTGCATATACGCCGCCAATCACGACTTCCTGTCCCGGGGGCGCCATTTCCTCGATCAGGAAACCATCAACCCGGCAGTCGGAAATAGCCGGTGTCTGCTGCATGGTGTGAATGGCTTTCGCGACGGCTTCGGCGCTGTCCAGCCCGACGGCGACGCCGCCGGAATCGCTCTTGTGCAGAAGGTCCGGCGACATGACCTTCACTACAACGGGTGCGGTCAGGCCTTCGAATGCGGCAGCGGAATCTTCCGGTCCCTGCACGATGACGGATTTCGGGGTGGCGATGCCGTACTGTGCCAGCAGCGTTTTGCCTGCGGCTTCGTCAAGCGCTTCGCGGCCCGCGCTGCGGGCCTCGGCGAAAATCTGTGTGTTGGTCATTGTTCCGTTCTAGTAGCTGGTCGGCCAGGTGCGCATCAGATGCTTGCCGACGCCATTTGTCATGCGCAGCCGGTGGATGTCGAGCATGCGGATCAGGAAGTCCCGCGTTTCCGACGGCTTGATTACGTCATGCACCGCATAGGTCGAGGCCATATCCCAGATTTCCGTATCCTTCTGGACCTGGGCGAAGGCTTCCTCGAATCCGTCCATGCCTTCTTCCAGCCCGTGCACGATCATCGTCGCAAAACGCGGGTCCATGAAGCTGACCTCGCCGGTCGGCCAGGCAGCCAGCGTATCCGAATGCCGCCCACCGCCCATGCAGACATAGGCACGGCCATAGCTTTTGCGCAGGATGACGGCGACGCGCGGCACGGTGACCAGGGTCATGGCATTCATGAAGTTCATGATCCGGCCCGGCGCGCGGCTGCGTTCCGCGTCGGTGCCGATGGCAAAGCCCGGTGTATCAACAAGCTGCACAATGGGAATGTTGAATGAATCGCAGAGTACGAGGAAATCCACGATCTTCTCGCAGCACTGGGTATCCAGTGCGCCGCCGCGATGCTGCGGGTTGTTGGCGATGATGCCGACGCTCTTGCCGTCCAGCCGGGCCAGCGCGGTGATCGCCGGTTTGCCGAAGCGCGGCTTCATTTCGAACAGGCTGCCTTTGTCGACCACGGCTTCCAGAATCTTGCGCATGTTGCAGACCTGGGTGCGCTTCGCCGGCAGGATCTTGTGGATATCGGCCATGTCCTCGCCGGATCCCGGCGTGACCGCGCGCACCGGTGGCGCTTCCATGTTGTGGCTCGGCAGGTAGCTGAGGAAGGTACGGATCGCGTCCAGCGCTTCCTCGTCCGTATCGACCACCATGTCGATCTGTCCGGTGGTTTCCGCGTGCAGCTTCCAGCCGCCGAGTTCCTCCAGGTCCACTTCCTCGCCGATGGCGCGGCTGACAAGGCGCGGGCTGGATACCGACATGGTCGACCCCTTGCGCATCACCGCGAAGTCGGAACAACAGGCGAGCCAGGCCGATGACCCAAAGGAAAAACCCAGTGCCGCCGCCGCCCAGGGCGTGTCCCGCATGCGCTGGAACTGGGTGATGTCATTGCCCAGCAAAGCGCCCATGCCGCGCGAACCCATCGCGTCCGGCAGGCGTGCGCCGGTGGATTCGCCGATGAATACGGACGGCATGCCACGGTCGGTCGCAATCCGTTTGACCTGCCCGACCTTCTTGCTGTTGGTCGCGCTGGTGGACGATCCCTTAACCGTGAAATCGTTGACGACCAGCGCGATATCCCGGCCGTCAATCTTGGCATAGCCGGTAATCTTGCCGTCGGTCGGGGTTTCGTCGTGTTGTTCGGGGTATACGCCGGACGTCCCCAGCAACCCGGTTTCCAGAAAACTGTCTGTATCGGCAATATAGGCGACCCGTTCCCGGGCATTCAGCACACCGGCATTCCGGCGGCGGTCCAGTTTCCGTTCGCCGCCCATCGCCAGGGCTTTCCGGCGGCGCTCCTCCAGTTCGGCGATCCCGGCTTCAATACCGGATTGTTCTTCGTCCATGGCGCTGCTTTTTCGCTTCTGAATGGGGACGGTCTAGCGTCCGTTGAAAACGGGTTGGCGTTTCTCCATGAAGGCCCGGCGGCCTTCGGTATAATCTTCACTGCTATTGCAGATGTCGACCAGGCGATCGCAAAGGGCGACATCGCGGTCATCCGGGTCCTTTAGATCTTCCAGGACGGACTGCTTCACGGCCTGCATGGTCAGGGGGGCGTTGGCGGCAATGTTCTCGGCATATTTCTGGACGTATTCTTCCAGAACGTTATCCGGTACCAGGCGGTTGATCAGTTTCATGTCGAGCGCTTCCTGGGCGCTGAACTGACGCGCCGTATAGAACAGCTCCTTCGCGAATGACGGGCCGATATGGGCTACCAGCCGGGAAATGCCGTCGTAGTCGTAACCGACACCCAGCTTGCTTGCGGTTATGGCGAAGCTGGATTTTTCGGAACTGATGCGGGTATCACATTTCAGCCCCAGAGAGATCCCGCCGCCGATACAGTAACCACGGATCATGGCAATGGTCGGTTTCGGCATGTTCAGCAGCAGCTTCTGCGCCCGATTGCTGCGGCTGTTGTAAAGTTCCTGTGCCTCGGGTGTTTCGCCTTCTTCCGCCAGCTTCGTGATATCCCTGCCAGACATGAAGGCTCTGCCGCCAGCGCCCGACACGACGACAACGCGGATATCATTGTCATTCTGGAAATCCTCCAGAATTTCCGCAACCGTCACCCACATCGCACCATAGACAGCATTGAGGCGGGCCGGGTTGTCGAAAATTATATGTCCGACCGGACCCCGTTTTTCGGAAAGCATGTTGTTGGTGTTCACCCGTATATTCCTCTTTGGTTTCTTGTTGTGCTCAGACGACGTTGCGGCTTTTGAACGCTGCGATTTCATTCGCTGAATAACCAAACCGCTCCAGTATTTCATCGCTGTGTTCGCTGCGTTCCGGCGCGACGGTGGCGATATGGCTTGGCGTCCGCTCCAGCCCGATGGCCTGGGTGGCTATTTCGATCGGGCCGATGGCATCGGACTTCACGACCTCGGTCACGCCCAACTGCCGAACATGTTCGTCGCCGAACACCTGATCAATTGAATAGATCGGGCCACAGGGCACCCCTGCTTCGGCGAGACTTTCTATCCAGTGCGCGCTGCTTTTCAGCCTTGTTCGCTTGTTGATCTCCACACCCAGCGCGTCCCGGTTTGTCGAGCGCAGGGCCACGGTTTCGTAATCCGGGTTGGTGGTGAGTTCGTCGGCATCCAGCGCCGCACAGAGCCGCTTCCAGATGACCTGCCCCGCCGCGGCGATATTGATATGGCCGTCGCTGGTTTCGAACACGCCCTGCGGGATCGTGGTCGGGTGATTGTTGCCGGCCTGCGGAGGGACTTCCTGATCCATCAGCCAGCGTGCGGCCTGAAAATCGAGCATGAAAATCTGCGCCTGCAGCAACGAGGTATGAACCCATTGTCCCTTACCGGATTTTTCCCGTTCATACAGCGCGACCATGATGCCGTGGGCCAGCAGGATGCCGGCGCACAGATCGTCAATCGGAATGCCGACGCGCATCGGTCCCTGGCCTGGCGCGCCGGTGATCGACATCAGCCCGCCCATGCCTTGTGCGATCTGGTCGAAACCGGGCCGGTCGCGATAGGGACCCTTCTGCCCGAAACCTGAAATGCTGCCATAGACGAGGCGCGGGTTGATCGCCGACAGCGTGTCGTAATCGATTCCCAGTCGATGCTTGACGCTCGGCCGGTAATTCTCGATCAGGACATCCGCGTCCTTCACCATGCGTTTCAGTATCTCGACGCCGGCGGGGTCTTTCAGATTGAGGGTCAGGCTGCGCTTGTTACGCTGCAGGTTCTGGAAATCGGCGCCGTGCCGACTGCCGCCCAGCACGTCACCGGGTTCCAGCGCTTCGGGAATTTCGACCTTGATGACATCCGCGCCCCAGTCGGCGAGTTGGCGAACAGCTGTCGGCCCGGACCGCGCGCGGGTCAGGTCGATGACCGTGATATCGGACAGGGCCGAAGAAGCGGGTTTGTGCACCATCTGAAACTCCGGTTTACAGTTGTCTCTCCGTTGGGCGCCGCCCTGCCAGACCGATCAGTAAAACAGGCTGGGCAGGAACAGGGCGATCTTCGGGAACATGACCAGCATGCCGATCATGACGAACATCGTCAGCACGAATGGCAGGGTGCCGATAATCACGTCATTCATCGCACCCCCGTCGCGGACCCCGTGAACGATATACAGGTTGACCCCGACCGGCGGCGTAATCAGTGCGGTTTCCAGAAGGATCGTGATCAGGATACCCAGCCATACCGGATCGAATCCCAGGCCGATCAGGATCGGCGCGATCAGCGGCGTCGTCGTGATCAGCATCGACAGCGTTTCCATGAAACAGCCGAGCACGATATAGAACACGATAACGACCCAGAGGGTCTGCATCGGTGTCACGCCAAGATTGTCGATCAGTTCGATCAGCTTGCCGGTCATGCCGACCGCTGCCAGCACGAAGTTCAGGAACAGGGCCGCAAAGATGATCAGCATGACCATCGCGGTCGTCCGCAAGGTCCCTTCGACCGCCTGGCGAAGCATGTCGAGATTCAGCGCGCCGAAACAGGCGGCCAGGATCATGGATGCCACGACACCGACCGAAGCGGCTTCGGTGGGGGTTGCGATACCGGCGTAGATCGATCCAACGACGACGACAAAGATACTCAGCGGCGGCAACAGGTGCGGCAGTGATTTCCAGCGCTTGTCCCAGGTCGTTTCAACCGGAGAACCGCCCCATTTCGGTTTGATGAGGACGGCGACAAGGATCGTCAGCATGAACAGGCTGGCAAGCAGCAAGCCGGGGATGAACCCGGCGAGATAGAGCTGCGGCACGGATGTATCGGTGAGCAGCCCGTAAATAATCAGGTTGATCGACGGCGGAATCAGGATGCCCAGCGTCCCGCCCGCGGCCAATGTGCCAAGAAACAGCGGTTCGTTGTAGCCCCGTCGGGCGACTTCCGGATAGGCAACGGTGCCAACCGTGGCTGCCGTTGCCACGCTGGACCCGGATGACGCGGCAAAAATGGCGCAGGAACCGATATTCGAATGCATCGTCCCGCCCGGTAGCCAGGACATCCATTGCACCATGGCGCCGTACATGCGTTCGGCGATGCCGGCGCGCAGCAGGATTTCACCCAGCAGGATGAACAGCGGGATGGCAACCAGCACATATTCCACAGCGTTCTGCCAGACGATCTCGCCCAGTGCGAGATGCAGCGGCATCAGCGAGAAGAAATTATCGAGGATGAGCCCCAACCAGCCGAGGGCGGCAGCCACCGGCACGCTTAGCGCCAGCAGCGATAGAAGAATTACTCCGGTCCATGCGAGCATGTCAGTTGTCTCCGCCGCGTTTTATCCGGGCTTGTTCACTAAGCGCGTGTTCGCGCTCTATTTCAGCGCGGGCCTGCGCGCGTTCCTCAGCAACTTCTTCTTCGATACCGCGCGGGCCAACGAGATGCGCGATGCGGGTCCAGTCACGCTGAAACAGCGCGACGATCAGGCGCAGTAAAATCAGCGTAAAAACAATCATGAAAAACACGAGACCGATCAGCCAGAACCCCTGCGGAATTGCCAGTGGCGTCACCAGCGGCGTGATCGACACGGAGTCGCTTTCATAGCTGTTCAGCCAGACGGCAAAGGCGCGTTCGGTGACGATTGCCAGAAAACCGCCAAGCAGCAGGAACCCGAGGATATCGAGAAATGGCCGGAGGATTTTCGGAAGCTGCAGGTACAGCGCGTCAATCCGGACATGGGTTCGATGCAATGTCGCGAATGCGAATGCCAGCGCGGTGGAAATGGCGAATATATAACCCGCAATTTCATCGGCGCCGCCGAACGACCAGTTGAAAATTTTTCGAACGAGGACGTCTATCGTCGTCATGATGGCAGCGAAAATCAGCAGCGCTCCGCCGATCCAAACGGCGATTTGCGATGCTTTCTCCGCGCGGAGGAGAAGTCTGTCCAGCATGGCTCCCGGGGGGTTGTTGCCGATTGCCTTTGAATACCGTTCGGCTGTCCGACGGCATCCGCGGCAAAGGGCGGGGTGAAGTCAATAGTTATGAATTTACCGGTCGCGTCGCATCCCCTGTTTTTTTTTCGGGGCCGCGCGCCGAGAATTGGGTCTCCCTGCAAATCCTGTCACATCGATTTTGTTTACAATCGTTGCAGGTACCCTATGGCCGTTTGTAGGCGATGTCCAGAGAAGGGGACGCTCCGCAGCGTCGGTTTGACAAGCCCCGGCATTGCCTGTTTTCTGCGGATCGTACAAGGACGGGGTCGATAGAGAATGGTTTGGGTGATTGGTGTCGATGTCGGCGGTACGTTTACGGATTTTCACGCCTATGAAATTGACCGCGGCGAAGCGCGGGTCTTCAAGACGCCCTCGACGCCGGGCAATCCCGCCGAGGCGATTCTGGGCGGACTAGACGCGCTTTGCGCCGAAGCCGGGATAAAAACCGATACCATCGCGCGCCTGTCCCATGGCACGACAGTTGCGACCAATGCCCTGATCCAGCGGCGTGGTGCCCCGGTTGCGCTGATCACCACCGAAGGGTTTCGCGATCTGCTGGAAATCGGCCGCCAGATCCGGCCGAAAATGTATGATCTCAAGGCCGATGACCCGGTGCCATTGGTGCCGCGTCACCACCGGTTTGAAATTGCCGAGCGGGTCGGCTCGAAGGGGGAGGTCGTTCAGGCACTGGACGATGCTGCCATTGCCACCGCCGTGGAAGCCGTCAGAGCGTCCGGTGTGAAGGCCTGTGCTGTCGGGCTGTTGTTCGCCTATCTGAATCCGGATCATGAACGGCGGATTGGCGCGGCCCTACAGGCTGCGCTGCCGGGTGTCTTTGTTTCCCTGTCATCAGCGGTACAGCCCGAATTTCGGGAGTTCGAACGGTTGTCGACAACGGTTTTGAACGCGTATCTGCAGCCCGTGATGTCGCGCTATCTTGAACAGTTGCGCAGCGGGGTGACGGACCGCGCAGCAACCGCCGCACTGGGTATCTACCAGTCGTCCGGCGGTTTGATGTCGGTCGAGCGGGCGGGCGAGTTTCCGGTGCGAACGGCCTTGTCCGGGCCCGCCGCCGGGGCTGTCGGTGCGGTGCATGTCGCGCGTTCCGCCGGTCGGGGCAATGTCATAACGCTCGATATGGGCGGGACCAGCGCCGATGTCTGCCTGATCCGCGATGGCGAAGCGGGTATTGGCTATGACCAGAAAATCGCCGATTTTCCGGTTCGGCTGCCGATGGTTGATATCAATACGGTTGGTGCCGGCGGGGGGTCCATCGCCTGGTTCGAACGCGATGGGTTGATGAAGGTTGGACCCGCCAGCGCTGGCGCGGTTCCGGGGCCTGCCTGCTACGGCCGCGGCGGCACGGAACCGACGGTTTCGGATGCCAACCTGATTCTGGGCCGGTTGGCGCCGGGCGGGTTGCTGGGCGGCACCATGGCGCTGGATACCGCGGCGGCGCGGATCGCCTTCGCGCCGGTTGCCGAGCGGCTTGGTTTCAGCACGGAGAAAACGGCGCATGGCGTGCTGGGCATCGTCGCCGCCAATATGGTGCGGGCGATCCGCGCGGTCTCGGTTGAGCGCGGGCACGACCCGCGGGAATTTTCGCTGATGGCGTTTGGCGGTGCCGGGCCGCTGCATGCGGTCGATGTGGCGCGCGCGCTGGATATGCGCGAGGTAATTATCCCCCTGTCGCCAGGTATTTTATGCGCGCAGGGACTGGTCGTTTCCGATCTGAAGGAAGACTTCGTCGCCAGTGCGCGTATCGTCGCCGCCGATGCTGGCATGGAAACAGCGGCGGCGGAAATCGCCGCGCTGCGGCAGCGGGCGGCGGACTGGTTTGCGGCTGAAGACGTATCGGAAGACCGGCGCGACCTGATGCTTTCCCTCGATATGCGGTATGTCGGGCAGAATTTCGAACTTTCGGTCACGGTGGACGCGCAGGCGTTGCGCTACCGGGCCGAAGATCTGAAAAAACGGTTCTTCGAAGCGCATGAAATGAACTACGGCTATTTCAATCCGGATGACCCGGTCGAGATCGTCAATTTCCGGCTGACGGCGCTGGGTCGCCTGCCGCGTCCTGATCCCGCGGCCCTGGCTGAAAATGTGGCGATGCCTTCTGCGGTCGGCGAGCGCGCGGTTTATTTCGATGCTGAAACGCCGGTTGTGACGGCGTTGTATGACCGTGAGGCCCTGTTGCCCGGTATGCGAATTACCGGCCCGGCCGTGATCGATCAGCTCGATTCGACGACGCTGGTCTATCCCGGCGATACGGCGCGGGTTGACGGGGCGCGCAACCTGATAATCGAACTGGCGGGTTAGGTCATGACAGACAAAACGGAACTCGACCCGATTACGCTGGAAATCCTGTTTAACGGATTGCGGTCAATAACCGATGAAACGTTTATCGCGCTGACCCGCAGCGCTTATTCGACCAATATCAAGGAACGCCGCGACCATTCCACCGCGATCTGCGACGCCGAAGGGATGCTTGTCGTTCAGGCGGAAAATTCGATCCCGATCCATCTGGCGTCGATGGTCGGGCTGATGCGGCACCTGCGGGAAAAATTCGGTCCGGACGATATTCATGAAGGCGACCTGTTCGTCGCCAATGACCCGCATGTCGCAGGCGGCACGCATCTGCCGGACATCAATATGGCGCAACCCGTCTTCGTCGATGGGAAACTGGTCGCCTTTGTCTGCAATATCGCCCATCACGCCGATGTCGGTGGAATGGCGCCGGGCTCGATGGCTGGCGGCATGTCGGAGATCTACCAGGAAGGGCTGCGTATCCCGGTGGTGAAACTGTTCCGCCAGGACAAATTACAGCAAGACCTGTTTGACATTCTTTTGTTGAATGTCCGCCTGCCGGAAGAACGGCGCGGCGACTATTACGCGCAGATTGCGGCCTGTCGGCTGGGGGCTCGCCGGTTACAGGAAGTCATCGAAAAGCATGGCCGGGACACCATACTTGCCAGTTTCGGCGAAATTGTATCACGGACCGAAAAGCGTATGCGCGACGGTATCCGCAGCATCCCGGATGGTGTCTACCGGTTCGAGGATGTCATGGATGATGACGGGCTGGGGGCGGTCGATATTCCGATCCGGTTGCGGATCGATGTGGCCGGCGACCGTATAACCGCCGATTTCACGGGAACGGCCCCACAGGTGCAGGGCAATATCAATGTGACGATGAACGCGACGCAGGCCGCTGTCGCGTATTGCCTGAAAGCCATGCTCGATCCGGAAATCCCGAACAATCAGGGCGTGCTCGATGCCTGCCAGGTGATTGCGCCGGAAGGGTCGATGTTGAATTGCATCGCACCCGCACCGGTCGCCGCCCGCGCCAATACCAGCCAGCGGATCATTGACGTGATTATCGGCGCGCTGGCCGATGCCTTGCCGCATGCCGCGGTTGGAGCGGCGAACGGGGCGAATACGACGGCGGTGTTTTCCGGCATCACCCCGAGACGGGACGGGGTTATCTTTATCTGGAAACGCTGGGCGGCGGGTTTGGCGGACGGGACGATCGTGACGGCAAGGACGGTGTGCAGGTCCATATCACCAATACGTCCAATCTGCCGGTGGAAGTCATCGAGACCGAATATCCGCTGCGGGTCACCAGTTACGGGCTGATTCCTGATTCCGGCGGCGCGGGACAGTTTCGCGGCGGCCTTGGAATCCGCCGGGTCATCGGCCCGGTTGGTCATGACTGCATTTTCAACGGTGCCGGGGAACGGTTCAGCAATCAGCCCTGGGGTATCTTTGGCGGAGAGGCCGGCGCATCGGGACAATTCACCCGGGTCGGCACGGATGGCACGGCGCAGCCGCTGGAGATCAAGCCGTCGGGAATCGCGCTTTCGGCCGGTGAACAGATCGTGGTTGAAACACCCGGCGCCGGCGGATACGGCCCGCCCGCTTCCCGCGCGGCGACGGCTATTGACGATGACCGCCTGAGCGGCAAATTCAGTCCGGCATTTCTGCGCGACCATTACAGCGTCGTGGATGGCGACGAATGATCGCACCGGCCTTGCCCGGAACGGGATGAAACTGCTAGATGGACTGCTATGTTCCGGCGCGGTGCCGGGCTTTCCCGAAACGATTCAGATTCGGCGCGCAGCACTGTGAAGCAAGGCATTTTTTTCGCTGTCAGAGCGATTGTTTCGGTCCTGTTGGTCTGGTGGCTTTTCAGTCGCATTGACCTGACGCCGGTTGCGGAAGCGGCCGGGCGAATGTCTGCTGGTCCCATGATTGCCGCTTTTATCGTGACAGTTTTAGCAACGGTTGTGCTGGCGCTGCGTTGGTTGGCGGTCAGTCGTGTTTTGAAAATGCCGTTGGCCGCAGGCCGGGCGATGTGGCTGACCTTCGTTGGCCTTTTTTTCAGCCAGGTGCTTCCCTCGACGATTGGTGGCGATGTCGTGCGCGTGGCGATATTGCGTCGTGACGGTATATCCATCGAACAGGCAGCGGTTACGGTTATTCTCGACCGGCTGAGCGCGCTTGTGGCATTGCTGGTCGTTGTCGGGTTTTCGGTGCCGACGCTGTTCGCCTTGATTGACGACCCGGTTGCACGCTGGAGCATGCCTGCGGCCGTTTTGCTGGGGGCCGTGGGTATCGTCGTTCTGATCGCGCTCGGCAGCCGGTTGGGCGTGGTCGTCGGCCGCTGGCGGTTTTTACGACCCTTTGTCGCGCTGGGGGCGGGGAACCTACGACCTCGCCAGATCCGGAAGCCGGTTGCTGGTGGTGGGTTACGCTGGGCATTGGCAATTCTCGCCGGCACGGTGCTGGTCATCTGGTTGATCGCGGAATCCATCGCTGCCGACCTGTCCCTGTTGCATTGTATCGTGCTGGTGCCGCCGGTAATCCTGATATCGATGAGTTCCCATATCGATTGCCGGCTGGGGTGTGCGGGAAGGGGCCATGGTCGTGGCGCTTGGGTTTGTTGATGTGCCGGCTGCAGATGCACTGGTTATATCGCCTCGCTTTCGGTATTCTGCTGATTGCCGCAGGATTGCCGGGGGGTGTTTTGTGGTTGCTTTCCGACAGCGTGTCCGGCCCGAGAACAGCTAAATTAGATAACCCGACGGAGAAGTTCCCCGATATGAGTGAATCAGGAAGGAAGCAGTCGCCGCGCAAGGAAAGCATGATTGCGTGGCTCGACCGCATCGCCGATACCCGAAATTCCTGGCTGCAGAAGAACAGCTATTTCCACCAGGAACACGAACGATACCTTAAATTCCTGGTTTCCAAGGGGTTGCGGGTGCTTGATGTGGGCTGCGGCACCGGACAGGTTCTTGCGTCGCTGGAACCCAGCCACGGTGTCGGCGTCGATTTCAGCCAGCGGATGGTCGAAATCGCGCGGGAAAACTATCCCGAACTACAGTTTGAACTCCGGCGATGCAGAAGACCCGGACCTGGCGGAGCGCCTTGGCGGACCCTTCGATGTGATCATCCTGTCCGATACGGTTGGTTTCTTCGACGATTGTGAAACCGCGTTGCGGAATCTGCAGCCGCTGTGCACGCCGGACACGCGAATCATCATCGCGTATTATTCGAAGTACTGGGAACCGATCCTGTCGATGGCGGAAATGTTCGGCATGAAGATGCGGCAGCCGCCGCTGAACTGGCTGTCATCCAGCGACATCGCCAATCTTCTGCATCTGGCTGATTTCGACATTATCAAGCGGGACTGGCGGCAACTCCTGCCGCGTCGGCTTTTCGGGCTGGGGCCACTGGTCAATCGGTTCATTGGGGACGCTGCCGTTCTTCCGGCGGTTTTCACTGCGCAACTACGTTGTAGCCTGCCCCACACCAACGGAATCGCTGGGCGACCTGTCTGCGACGGTCATTATTCCCTGCCGCAACGAGCGCGGTAATATCGAACCGGCGATTCAGAGGATGCCCCGTTTCGCAAAGGATATGGAAATCCTGTTCGGTCGAAGGGCATTCCAGCGACGGAACCTTTGAAGAATGTGAACGGGTCCGCGACGCCTATGCCGGGGAATGGGATATCAAGGCGGTGCAGCAGGACGGCAAGGGCAAGGGGGACGCCATGCGTAAGGGATATGACCTTGCGCGGGGCGATGTCCTGATGATTCTCGATTCCGATCTGACGATGCCGCCGGAGGACCTGCCCAAATTCTACGATGCGCTGGTGGAAGGCAAAGGTGAGTTCATCAACGGTTCGCGTCTGGTTTATCCCATGGAGCAGGAAGCTATGCGCTTTCTGAACTGGGTCGCCAACCAGATTTTCTCGTTACTGTTCAGCTGGCTGCTGAACCAGCGCTTTAACCGATACGCTTTGCGGGACCAAGGTCTTGCGCCGCCGCCATTACGACATGATCGCGGCCAACCGGTCGTATTTTGGCGATTTTGATCCGTTCGGCGATTTCGACCTGATCTTCGGGGCCACCAAGCTGAACCTCAAGGTGGTGGAAGTGCCGATCCGTTATGCCAGCCGTCGATATGGCGAAACACAGATATCGCGATTTTCGCATGGCGTTCTGCTGTTGCGGATGGTTGTCTTTGCTTTTTTCCGCCTGAAGGCGTTCTGACGTGGCATCCGCTGATCCAGCGGATTATCGCGACGTCTGGATGTCGAAACCGGTATTGCGCCGGATTTTACCAGAGCTGGTATCGGCAAATGGCCGATGCCTGCCGTCCGGGCCGGTCGCTGGAAATCGGTGGCGGTTCGGGCAATTTCAAATCCTTTGCGCCGGATGTGGTATCCACGAGATATCCTGCCGGCCGCTTGGCTGGATTCGGTATGCGACGCACATTCCCTGCCGTTTGCCGATGCGTGTTTCGACAATATTGTGATGTTTGATGTTCTGCATCATTTGCAGCGGCCCGCACTTTTCTTCGCGGAAGCATCGCGCGTGCTGCGACCTGGCGGCCGGGTTGTGATGCTGGAACCCGCGATTACGCCCATCAGCCATGTCTTCTACGCCAAATTTCATCCTGAACCGGTTGATATGACCGAGGACCCGCTGTCTGAAGGGTCCATTGATCCGGATCGCGACCCCTACGATTCCAATCAGGGAATTCCGTCGCTGCTGTTTGGCAATGCTGCTCGACGGTCGGTGTTCGAAAGCAGGTTTCCGGAGTTTTCGATCATGACGACGCAACACCTTGCCCTGTTTGCCTACCCGTTATCGGGCGGTTTCCCGCCCCTGGTCGCTGATCCCCGACTGTCTCGTGGCGCCGGTTACGGCATTGGAAAATACCATTGCCCCGATGGTGGGGCGGGCCATGGGGTTTCGGTTGTTGACGGTTCTGGAACGACGCTAGCGCGTTCTCTGGCGCTGGTCAGGCAATTGCGTCGACACGGCGTGACAGGAAGACAATACCGGATGGTGAACGGGCCGGGCCGCCATTGGCGCGCTGATAGGCGGCAATCCCGGCTTCCTGGCGCCGGGCCGAAGCGGCATTGTTCGCAACCGATACACCGGCGCTTTGTTGCCCGATCAACTGGGTCAGGAATGGCGTGGATGGCCGGTTGGTCGGTCGGCGTTCCGGCTGGAAAAGGGGGGGGGGCGTGAAAGCTGTTCGGGTTGCCGTTCGCTGACCTGGCTGCGGCGAAGGGCGGAGGACGCGGGCGGAGTATCGGCCGCCGGCACGCCGGCCACTCCTGTTACCGGCAGCATCTCCCGATGCTGTCTGGACAGGTGGGCGCGGCAGCGGGTTCTCCGTTCTGGGAGCGCCGAACTGCTTCTGCAGGGTGCCGACCAACTCTACGATGTTCGGCGATATGACGGTTACTTCCGTCATGGCGAACCTTCCGTAATGACATACGAATTTTGCCCCCTGCACCCACGTTAACCATCCCACTTCATCCTTAACGGTTTGTTACCGGAAAGCTTGGAAATCGATTTATTTTTGTTTTTTTGTTAAATTAGATAAAATTTTAGACGAATGCTGGAAATACTGATAAAGACTGGCTTATGATTGATTTGACCGGTGGGTCGGAAACACTGCTTGGCGCGTTGATGGCGGCGGGCGATACCGTCTATGTCTGGGACATCGAAAGTGACCGGATGACATTCATGGGCGATTCCGGTCCGCTTGTCGGACGGAGCCGCATCGTCGACGGGGCTGCGTATCAGGCGCATGTCAATGCCGAGGATCAGGCGCGCCGGCTGGAAACCCTAGCCAGGCATTTTTCGACAGGCGACCGGTTCGATTGCGAATATCGCCTGCGTCAGCCGGATGGCGCATTCTGCTGGGTGCATGATCGTGGTCAGGTCGAAAACGGCGCGGAAGGGAAGCCGCGCTCCATGACCGGGACGCTGCGTGTTGTGACCGAGCGCAAGTCGGCTGAGGAAGGCCAGCGTGAGCGGGCGAGCTATGACACGCTTACCGGTCATTACAATCAGTCCAGATTGCGGGATGCCCTGGAAAACACGCTGTCCTATGCCCGGCGCTATGGGGCTGAAGGCGGCTATCTGGTTGTCGGGCTTGACGGTGCGGCCGATATTGCGGCGACCTACAGTGACGCGGTCGTGGATCAGCTCGTCTTGACCGTTGGCCAGCGGCTGGAAGCCTGTCTTCGGACAGCAGATATGATCGGGCGGCTGGATACGCACTGTTTCGGCGTCGTGCTCAGTCATTGTCCCCAAGCCGGGCTTGCGGCGGCGGCGGCCAAGATTATTGCCGCTGTTTCCAGCGAACCGGTGCCGACATCCGCGGGTGCGATCCCTGTCAGTGTTTCAATCGGTGGGATCCTCTTCCCGATCGCAGCCACGACAGCGGCAGGCGCGATGGTGAGCGCTGAAACGGCCCTTGAAGATGCCATGCGAAGCGGCGGGGGAGCCGCTGTCCTGTGCGGAACGGGCCCGGGACCAACCATTCCGGATACCACGCAAGAGGATATCGGCGAAGCCCTGCTGAACGCGATGAATGACGGGCGGGTTGCATTCGCTTACCAGCCGGTTGTGCATGGAAACAGTCGCGAGGTCGCCTATTACGAGACATTGCTGCGGATCGTGGATGACGACAAGGACCCGGTTCCCGCCTCGTTGTTCGTGCCGGTTGCCGAAAAGCTGGGCCATTCGCAAAGGGTTGACCGCCATGTGCTGGACCTCGCCATGGTGGAACTTGAAACCCATGAATCATTGCATCTGGCGATAAACATTTCCGGGTTCACGGTCACGGACCGCTCATGGCTGCGCCGCCTCAGCGGTCTGGTCGGTGGCCGTCCGGAAATTGCGCGGCGCCTGATTGTCGAAATAACGGAAACGGCGGCGCTCTATGATTTCGAGGATTCGCTGCGTTTTGTTTCCGCTGTTCGTGCGCTGGGCTGCCGGGTATCGCTGGATGATTTCGGTGTTGGGTTTACGGGATTCCGGCACCTGCAAACCTTTCCGGTCGATACCGTGAAAATCGACGGGTCGTTCGTTCGCGGCGTGGCGCAGAACGAGGCCAATCAGGAATTTATCGATACCCTTCTCGGCATGGCGCGGTCATTCGGAATGGAAACTGTCGCGGAATGCGTTGAAACGCAGGCGGATATGGATTTCCTGCTGGGCCGCGGCGTCACCTATCTGCAGGGCTGGGAACTGGGCGCCCCCGCTCTTGCGCATCCCGCTCTTGCGCATTCGGCCCTACCGGTTAACGCCGGCTAAGGCAGCGCGTCGCAGTCACGGTCGGGTCAGGTCGTGGGATTGCCTTTACGCTATTTCTGCTTTTGGGACATCGCGTCAATCTGCGCCTGGAGCGCGTCGAGTTTCTGCGTCAGGGCATCGATTTTGCCATCCGCAGGCGCTGCGGCGTCGGATGAGGGCGCTGCCTCTGACTCGTCCTGCGCCGCATCGCCGTTCGGCCCGGCAAAGGGTTTGAACATCCCGATTGCCTTTTCGAACATGTTCATGTTCTGGCGGCCGATATCTTCCAGCGATCCGATGGGAAAGACATTGCCGAATGAATCCCGCAGCGTTTCCTGCATCTTTGTCTGATTATGCATAAACGCCGCCATCGAGTGTTCCAGGTATCTTGGCAACAGGGTGGTTTGCATGGCGTCGCCGTAGCAGCCGATGACCTGCCGCAGAAAATCGATTGGCAGCAGGTTCTGGCCCTTGGCTTCTTCCTCGACGATGATCTGGGTCAGGACCGAGCGCGTGATGTCCTCGCCTGACTTGGCGTCATAGACGACAAAATCGATACCTTCCTTGACCATCTGACACAGATATTCAAGCGTGACGTAGCTGCTTGTGGACGTGTTGTAGAGCCGCCGGTTGGCATATTTCTTGATGGTTACCGGTGTATCGCCCGTGCTTTTCTTGTCCGCCATATGGCCTCGCAGAGTTGATGCTGTATCGAATTCGACGCAACGAATAGCATTCTCTGCGCTTGCGATCAAAGGATTGCTGCACTGCAATGCATGCGGGAATGTTCCGGTTGTCCGGTCGGTGCGAAAGCCGAAACAGGAATTCCCGGTTTCGGCTTCTTGATTTGCGTTGCGGCGGCGCGTTATGTTGCATTGCAAAATCGCGCGTTGCCGGTCGCCTTCCGGCAGACGGGCCTGTTTTCCATCGAAAGGAGTTGCTTCATGTCGGAAGTCGTTATCGCAAGCGCCGCGCGCACCCCGGTGGGTGCGTTCAGTGGTGGTCTCAGTACGGTGCCGGCCTCGTATCTGGGGTCCGTCGCCATCAGCGAGGCGATGAAGCGCGCCACGGTCGACCCCGGTGAGGTTGACGAAGTTATCATGGGCCAGATTCTGACAGCCGGTACGGGGCAGAACCCGGCCCGCCAGGCAGCGATTGATGCCGGCATTCCGGTCGAAAAGACGGCCTACCAGATCAATCAGCTATGCGGATCGGGGCTGCGTACAGTCGCGCTTGGCTATCAGTCCATCCTGACGGGGGATTGCGATGTCGTCGTCGCCGGCGGACAGGAAAGCATGAGTATGTCACCGCATTGCGCGCATCTGCGCAACGGCCAGAAGATGGGTGATCTGAGCTTCGTCGACACGATGCTGAAGGACGGCCTGTTTGACGCCTTCAATGGCTATCACATGGGCAATACGGCGGAAAACGTTGCGCGCCAGTGGCAGTTGACCCGCGAAGATCAGGACGTCTTTGCCGCCGCATCGCAGCAAAAGGCCGAAGCGGCGATGGCCGCCGGCAAGTTCGTGGACGAAATCGTTCCGGTCACGATCAAGGGACGACGCGGTGATACGATCATCGACACCGACGAGCATCCCAAGTCCGGCACGACCGTTGAAACGCTGGGCAGGCTGCGGGCGGCCTTTGAAAAGGACGGTACGGTAACGGCCGGCAATGCGTCCGGCATCAATGACGGTGCGGCGGCAACCGTGCTGATGAGCGCGGACATGGCGGCAAAGCGTGGCATTACCCCGCTGGCCCGGATCGTTTCCTGGGCAACAGCGGGGGTGGACCCGACCATCATGGGGACCGGCCCGATCCCGGCAAGCCGCCGGGCGCTGGAAAAAGCCGGCTGGAGCGTCGATGATCTTGACCTGATCGAAGCCAATGAAGCCTTCGCTGCACAGGCCTGCGCGGTTAACCGCGAACTCGGCTGGGACACTTCCAAAGTTAACGTGAATGGCGGTGCCATAGCACTTGGCCATCCGATCGGCGCCAGCGGCACCCGCGTGCTCTGCACGCTGCTGTTCGAAATGGCGCGACGTGACGCGAAAAAGGGTCTCGCTACCCTGTGCATCGGTGGCGGCATGGGCATCGCCATGTGCGTCGAACGCGACTGAAACGTTTTACGTAAAATGCGCCGGGCCTGCTGATCTCAGCCTGCCCGGCGCATTTCGTTTCTTCGGCTTTCCAGTATCCCGCGACCCTTAATTCGCGACCTTATTATTGCTGCAGATTTTTCGGCGGGACGAGTCGTTTCAGGTCAGCAGTCGCGAATTGCTTCATTATGTAGAGCCCCTTTTTTCGTTGTGGCGCGTCGATTGCTATCGTGGCGTTTTCCCAATCGACCTGCACGTCGAAACACCCGCTATTGGGTCTCTCGAGCAACTCGAGGCCTTCCGTAACATCCATGCACAAACGATTGCTATCGACTTTCCATGTCCCGGCGCCTTCTGCACCACGCGAATCCATCGTTCCTATCCACTTGCCGGTGTGGTCGTATGAAACGGTCCAGGGAAAGGATGAATAGTGGCCGGGTATCGAGAAGTATTCCGCCGATTCCAGCCCCCTGAAGAGTGCATTGATTTCCTGTCCGTTGAGTTTCTTAAATCCCGGAGTCCGGAATTTTTCCGGCACAAAGGCGGCGACGTAGGTTTGCTGCACAGTTGGCGCACTTTTTGAATCGTCAACAGATGGCGCGGCCGCTGCCATCAGGACACTGGATTGTTCCACTTCCTTGAAAGTGCAGCCGTCAGCAATATCGCCACCCGCCGCGCTATTGTCAGATTCGATTGATGCAGACCCACATTTATTCGAGAGAAGGCTGAGCCGTTCATTCCGCTCCAATGCCGCTGCCGCCTTCAATTTTGGGCATGTCAGTGTTTCTGTGGGCTGGTCGCAGGCTGTTATGATCTTTCGGATATTCTGCGGCCATTCGAGAGACATGGTTTCGACGCGTTTGCGAAACCAGGCGTTCCGTTCCGCGATGCTTGGAAACGTCTTGGCCTCTGTCTCGACCGTTTCGGTTTTGGTGGCAACGAGCTGCGCCTGTACTTCGCTGCCAGGGTCAGTCAGGGCTTTGTGGATTTTCGCCGTCGCGAACAGCATCGCCTCATGCAGCGCCTCCTTTATCTTCTGGCCATCGTTTTCGGACCAGTAAATTGCATTCACTGCTTCCGAACCCCGATGTTCAAACGGAATACCAATAACCCAGCTTTGTTCCGTTCGAAAAAACGGCGTCGTGGAAATACTGTCGGTGCCGACGGACTGCCTTGCTTTCGCGGATGCTGCATACATCGCGTAGCGCAGGGTGATGGCGAATTCCGACAAGTTCTGGCTGAAATGATAATGCGGTATCACGGCGACAACAGCGTCGGCGGTACTTTGCTCGATCGTCTCTGCGATGGCTTCCGCCCGATGGGCATCGTCCAGGGTAACCGGACGATTTTGAAACCATTCAATGTTGTCGAAATTTGCCTCGATAACCCGGCGAAGCCCGTCTTCGATATCAACATTCTTCATATTATTTGCGATCATCGAAAGTTTGCCATCGATCTCGCGCTGCTTGGAACCTTGAATGCTGCCATAGGCGATGCCGCCAACAAGGCCTGTGAGGAGCATGATAGCGACCATTTCGCCGCCAATCAGGCTTGGTGCACTGGTGTATGCGGGGACCGGTATCGTTGTGGGGTTGGCCGCAATATACATCTGTGGCTGCGACTTCAGTACGACGATATCCGCTGTCTTCAGGGCATCGGCGGTCGTCGACGATATTTGCAGGGTCGATGTGCTGACGCAGCCGCTGACGTAAATCGGTACGATAACCGCAGCGATACAGCGCAAAAAACGATGAGGATCTAGCATTTCAGTTCCATGTAATATTCCAATGGGCCACTACATGGTTATGCCTCAACAGGCAGCAGGTTTAAATGGTTTTCGCTTTCTCGCGCTATCATAAGTGGCGGTTCGGCGGAGCTGGATTCGTTTTATCACTCCGTTTTGCCGCTACGCCTCGCGCTTTTCCAGTTCGCGGCGTGCCAGGGCGACCCAGTAGGACACGCCGTTGGCGGTGATGTCGTCGTTGAAGTCGTAGCGTGGGGCGTGGATGAACTCGTCCGACCGCGTCAGCCCGTTGCCGATGAAGGCATAACAGCCGGGCACCTTTTCCAGCATGAAGGCGAAATCCTCGCCCCCGGGCAGCGGGTTCAGGTTGGGATCGACATTCGCAGCGCCGATGGCGTCCTGCGCCGCCGCAATGGCGATGTCGGTCTGTTCGTCCCAGTTGACGGTTGCCGGATAACCGTGGGTATAGGTAGATTCCACCGTGCAGTTATGGACGCTGGCAATGGCATCGGCCATTTCCGCCAGGCGCTTTTCCAGCAGGTCGCGTACCTGCGGGACGAAGCTGCGGGCCGTGCCGCCGATGAAGACCTCTGACGGAATGATGTTCAGCGACCCGGGGTCGCCGGCCGAAATATTGCCCAGGCTGATAACACCGGTTTGCAGCGGATTGACGTTGCGGCTGACGATGGTTTGCAGCGCCATGGTGAACTGGGCGGCCGGCATGGTCGGGTCCGTTCCCGTATGCGGCATGGAACCATGCCCGCCCGTGCCGCTGAAGGTTGCGGTCCAGCGATCGCTCGCGGCGAGTGTCGGTCCGTGCCGCAGCCCGATATGGCCCTTCTCGATACCGGGCATGTTGTGCAGTCCGTAGACCGCGTCGCAGGGAAATTTTTCGAACAGGCCGTCATCCATCATCGCCTTTGCACCGGCTTCGCCTTCTTCCGCCGGCTGAAAGATGAAATGCAAGGTGCCGTTGAATTCATCCGATTCCGCCAGGTAGCGCGCCGCGCCCAGCAGCATCGTCGTATGGCCGTCATGGCCGCAGGCATGCATCTGGCCTTCATGGACCGACTTGTGATCGAAGGTGTTCTTTTCGTGGATATACAAGGCGTCCATATCGGCGCGCAGTCCGATGGCGCGATTTGAATCGCCCCGCCGCAGGGTGCCGACCACGCCGGTTTTGCCAAGGCCGCGATCAACCTCCAGCCCCCATGATTCCAGGTTTTTTGCGACGATATCCGCCGTCCGGTTTTCCGCGTAGGCCATTTCCGGATGCTTGTGGATATCGCGCCGGATCGCCGTCAGTTCGGCAACATAGGATTCGATTGTGGCGCGGCGCTGTTCTGAATCGGGATCGGTCATATCGGCTCTCCTGCAGGGGGTCGTGTTACTGCCAGCTTCGTTCGCCGGGGGCCGGCGGGGTGTGTGGCGGTCCGGCATAGCATTGTGCAATCGCCATCCAGCGGATGGCGGTGTCCCCGGTGACCTTTAACGCGGTATCGGCGATATTCCGGCCCTGGGTGACCACATGACAGAATTCGGCGGCGCTGCCTTCGACACGGTCGCTTGTGCCTGCCGCGCCGGGAAAATCCCAGACCGCGCCCGACGGCGCCGTCAGCGTGACATGGGGCATGTCCCCCGGAACCGGTTCGCCGCGGTTTCGGAAGGTCCAGCCAAAGGTTTTCACGCCCAGCACCGCAATGTTTTTCAGCCGGTCGGTTGGAACGCGGGGCCGTTTCATCAGGTCGAAAATGTCCTGTCCATGCGCCCAGGTTTCCATCTGTCGGGCCGTTGCCGCCATCCGGATGCTCATGTCCGGCCCGGACCACTGGATACGGGCCTTGGGGTCGGCGGCGCCGGTTTGCAGGCACATTTCCTGGAAATACTCATACCATTGCGCCATCAGGCGACTGCCGCTTTCCAACTCCGGGCCCAGCCGGTTGCGCGCGGCTTCATCGCCCCGGTCGCGGGCTTCCTGCCGCGCCTGCTTGAACACGGCATAGGCGGCGGGGTCGCTCATCGACAGGATTACCGCCCAGTCACCACCATGCAGATGGCCGATGACATCATTCACCGTCCAGCCCTTGAACGGGGTCGGTCGCTCCCAGTCGCTTTCGTCCAGGGAACGAAGAAGTCCGAAAAGCTCTTCGCCTTCCGCGCGAAGGTCATCCGCCAGTTGCTGCATCGTCAAATCCTGTCATCGTCAAGGCCGCCGATGACACCATGCAGCATGGGCGTTGTCCAGTCGTCGACCGGTCTTTTCTGCCACGTTTGCGACCGTCGCTGTCGGGATATGTGCCACATCATTGCGCAAGGTGAAGAAAGTGTGATTTGATTACCGTGGTAGTGAGTGGCGCTGGCTTGTCTGACAGCCCGCTGCGAATCGAATCACAGGAGAGACGCACAGAAAACCGCAAAGAACGGATTGGGAGGTAGTTGAAATGTTATTGTCCCATTTTCTCAAGCGCATGATTCGCGTCGGTACGCTGAACGTTATCGACGCCAACGGACGCCTGCACTGCTTTGCCGGCGAACCGGGTCCCGAAGCCACAATCAGGCTTCACGATAAATCCCTGTATTACAAACTTTTCTTCAATCCTGACCTCTATCTGGGCGAAGCCTATATGGACGGGACCCTGACGGTTGAGGATTGCAGCTTGCGGGACTTCCTGCGGGTGGTGATCGGCAATCATGCCTTCGCGCGTGACCATCCGATGTATGCATTTGCCACGAACCTCAGTCGCGCAATACGGTGGATGCATCAGTACAACCCGGTGTCGCGGTCGAAGGAACATGTCGCACATCACTATGATCTGGCAGTCAATTTCTATGACCTTTTCCTGGACCGGGACAGACAGTATTCCTGCGGGTATTTTCGTGAACCCGACGAAACGCTTGAGCAGGCGCAACTGGACAAGCGCCTGCATATCGCTGCCAAGTTGCTGCTCGCGCCGGGCCAGAAACTGCTTGATATCGGTTCTGGGTGGGGCGGTTTGTCGACCTATCTGGCGAAGACATGCGATGTGCAGGTATCCGGCCTGACGCTGTCCACCGAACAGCTGCAGGTCGCAAGACGCATCGTGGCGGAGGAAGGGCTGGACGACCGGGTGGATTTTCACCTGCGCGATTACCGGGAGGAAACCGGTGCCTATGACCGGATTGTTTCCGTCGGCATGTTCGAACATGTCGGTGTCCGCTACTACAAGGACTACTTCGGCAAGATCCGCGAGCTCCTCGCCGATGACGGGGTGTGCCTGCTCCATTCGATCGGCCGCATGTCCGGGCCGGCTTCGACGGCGGGCTGGGTCCGGAAATATATTTTCCCCGGGGGATATTCGCCGGCGCTGTCGGAAGTCATGGCGGCAATCGAGAAGGCGGGCCTCTGGGTTACGGATATCGAAGTGCTGCGCCTGCACTATGCCGAAACGCTGCTGGCCTGGCAGGGGAGGTTTCAAGCGAACCGCCACAAGGCCGCCGCAATATATGACGAGCGGTTTTGCCGGATGTGGGAATTCTACCTTGCCATCAGCGAGGCCGTATTCCGGTATGGCGACCATTTCGTCTTTCAGATCCAGATCACAAAACAACGCGATGCGGTGCCGCTGACCCGTGACTACATCACCGACTGGGAAGGTGATCACGGTGCCGAGGCCGAGCCTGTGCGATTGCGGCCGCACGCGCGCTGAAGCACTCGACCATATGGTGCGACCGGTCTATCTTCGCGGCCCTGTGATCGGATGTACGGGAAGGACAGGCAATGGATCTGCAACTGGCGGACAAAGTCGCGCTGGTGACCGGCGCTAGCCGGGGGATCGGCATGGGGGCGGCGAAGGTCCTGGCGGCGGAAGGGTGCCGCGTTGCGATCTGCGCTCGGCGGGAGAACCTGTTGCTTGGCGTGGCCGATGAAATCGAAGCGGCCGGCCATCAACGTCCGTTCCTGATAGTCGAGGACGTTCTGCCGAAGGATGCGGGCGCCCGGATACGGGACAGGTTGATGACCGAATTCGACCGCTGCGACATTCTGATCAATTCGGCGGGCGGGTCGCGGTCCATTCCCTGGGATGCCGAAGACGACGTCTGGGATGAAGGCATGCTGCTCAACTTCGATGCGGTGCGGCGGCTGACCAACGCCATTGTCCCATCCATGATCGCCAACGGTTATGGCCGGGTCATGACGATGACCGGAATCATGGAGCCGCCCGGCGTCAATGTCGCGATCGCGGCCAAGGCGGCGATTC
Source organism: uncultured Alphaproteobacteria bacterium (assembly GCA_943788635.1). Lineage (GTDB taxonomy): Bacteria > Pseudomonadota > Alphaproteobacteria > UBA8366 > MarineAlpha4-Bin1. Next base: position 140,234 of record CALSRA010000027.1, read on the forward strand.
ACGCCTGGTCGAAGGGTATGTCCCGGGTCCATGCGAAGGCGGGTATTACCTTCAATTGCCTGCCGCCCGGCCGGATCAAGAGTGAACAGATTATGGACCGGCTGCATGCCGATCCGGTGGCGCGTGAACGCTATATCGAAGAGAATATTCCCGTCGGCTACTTTGGCGAACCGGAAGATATGGGCTACCTGATCGCCTTCCTGGCCTCGCCGCGGGCCCGTTACATCACCGGCGAGATCATTCATGTCGATGGCGGCATGCACCGCTACGCGTTTTAGTGTCGAGCGTAAATCCCGGGCAGATTGATTAAATCTGCGACGACGGTTTGCGGAAAACATCATAAATCCATAGCCAGCTTCGAGAGCCAGGTTCGAGCGGACTCGATTGAATTCGGCCTCTAGAGGCGGCGCAAGGCCGGAACGATCAGCACCGTCAGCAGGCCAATTGCAACCAGCATCGCGCCATTGGCCAGCAGCGCGTTGTCAACGCCGGCCCATTCTGCGAAGGCGCCCATCTGCAGGTGTCCCAGCGGTGCGACACCGATGGCCAGAACCCAGACACCCATGGCCCGCCCACGCAGGTGGTTGGCAACGCTCAACTGCATCATGCTCTGGGTCAGGATATCGGAAGAGGTCGCCATCGTGGTGACCAGGAAGATAGCGGCCAGCGTTAACAGCAGCGGGCTTGGTATGGACAGCAGCATGATGCTTGTTCCGAACCCGATGACGACAAACAGGAACGCGATGCCGCGTCGCTGCAGGGTGCCGGCCATGGAAAATGCGGCCCCGGCGGCGATTCCGCCCGAGGCCCGCGCCGCGTGCATCAGCCCCAGCCCGTCAGCGCCCAGTGTTGTGCGCGTGACGGCGAGTTCGGGTAACGCGGTGGCGAATGAAAATCCAAATATTTCGGTTGATGCGGTGACGGCGATCAGCATCAGCAGAATGCGGTTATGGCGCAGTTCGACGGTGTATTCGCGCAGGTTTTGCCGGATCGATACGCGTTCCTTTGCTGCGGCGATACCGGCTTCCTGAAGTCGCGAAAACAGCAGGAACGCGATGGCGTGCCCGCCCGCCACCGCAATCAGGGCTTCGGGTGCACCGAGCCGGTGCATGATCGCGCCGGACGCCAGCGCCCCGAATAATTGCCCGGTTCGCGAGGCCAGATTGATCAACCCTATCCCGGCGACGGCCTGCTTGGCGCCGACAATGTCATAGGCGTAGCTGACCCGAACCGGTTGATGCATCGCGCGCAGGCTGCCACTGACCAGGGTGAAACACAGCAGCAGCCATAATGCCGTGAATTCGAACCACAGGCAGAGTGCGAATGTCAGCAGATTGGCAACGATCAGCAATTCGATGCGGCGCAGCAATGTCCGCCGGTCGATCTGATCGGCGACGGCGCCGGACACCATGCCGAAAACGAAGAAGGGGACGAAATAGACCGCAAGCGTGATCCCGACCCAGGCGATGGAGCCCGTAATCTGCAGCACCAGCAAGCCTATGACGACGTGCTCGCCGGTCATACCCTGCTGGTTGAACGCCGCACCCGACAACAGCCGGCGGAAATCAGCGTCGCGAAAGAACAGCAATGGGCTCATCGATTCAGGGCGTTACTGCGCGCCGGAGGGGTTTCATGACCCGCCAATCACAGCGCTCATTCACGTGGCAGGGAACGAGTATGTCCGCGCGCTCTGAAAGGGTCTGCGTCGCGGTCATGAAGCATGCTCCTTCGTGCCAGGCAACCCGTGTGCGCCCGTTTCGATTCAGGCTATGGCGTGTGGCAATGTCCGTCAATCAAAGGCGGATACGTCAACCGGGGGAACGGTAAATAGCTGGCGATACAGTGATGCCGACAGCCCGGCGATGATCGTAACGGTCACATAATTTTCAAATACGAAGCTTGCTAACGACAAGGCCGTTTCGGCGCTGGTGAATTGCTTGCCGCGCCAGATATCGAATACGTCCCAATAAAGAAGCACGTAGGCAGATGAAAAAAATGTATTCAGAAATAGCCAAACCAGGGCCGATACAACGGCCAGTGTCAGAAATTTTCCAAACTGCCCTGCTGTCAGGGTCCACGCCTCTTTCAGCCGGGGTTGCTTACCCATTGCGCCCATCGCAGGAAGAACAAGAAGCCTGCATGCGGCCGTCAGAATAACAATGCTCGCTGGAACAACGGCGAACCCGTATTTCCAGGGTCCCAATGAAGAAATATAGCCATTGGAAAACATAAAGCCGGTTGAAACCAGAAAGACACCCAGCAAGGCGACTGGGATCGTCAGGATCAAAAACCCGATCCCACAGAGAAAGTCCGCACGTCCAAGTCGAAACCCCTCTCTGTCGGGGTTTTCGGGTTCGGACAGCAACACAACCCGGATTACGACGGCGAGTAAAAGGACATTCAGTATATACCGAACAAGATCGATGGCGGCGTTCACGGGGCCGGAATAGAGTGCATCCATGTCATCGTGTGACAACGGCTGGGTCAGATCGTTCAGGTGCATCCGGCCCCACGGACTGTCGATCCAGCCCAGCGCAACAATCGCCAGAAGTATGGGCCAGCCATTGTTCATAACGGGCCGGAATGCATGCACCGGCAGCTTCAACGCTTCGGCGGCAGTCGATCCGATGTTCAGTGGTCGCATGGTTTCTGGCGGGTCCGTTGCCTGGTGGCCGTAAAGGCGCGATATGAAATATTTCCAGATTACATCATTCTGGATGGTAGTTTGTGAAAATATTTCCCGCTATGGAAGAAAATTTCCTGGCGCAACTTTGTAACGTCGGGGGTTACGTTTCGTTAATGGTATCGCCTGTTTATACTCTTTATGGAAAGTACAATGCGCTGCAACTGTTCGCCGCTTCTCAAGGCGGGCAAATAGGTGTAATCACTGTGTCATCTTAGCAACATAGTTAATTCGGACTGCGCCATGGCGGCGCGAGAGGTCCGAGTTTCCAGAGGAGGGGACCCGCCCGTGACTGGTCAAGACAGCCTTAAGACCCGCCGTACCCTGAATGTGAACGGCAAAGCCTATGATTATTTTTCCGTCGAAGCAGCGGGTGAGGCGCTTGGCGTCGATTTCACCCGCCTGCCTTATTCGATGAAGGTGCTGCTGGAAAACCTGCTGCGCTCCGAAGACGGTGGTGCCGTCAAGGTCGATGACATCAAGGCCATTGGCCAGTGGTTGACCGACAAGACCAGTACCCGCGAAATTCGTATCGCCCGCCCGCGTGCTGATGCAGGATTTCACCGGCGTTCCCGCCGTGGTCGATCTGGCCGCCATGCGCGACGCGATGGCAAGCTGGGCGGCGATCCGAAGCAGATCAACCCGCTCTCGCCGGTCGATCTGGTCATCGACCACTCGGTGCATGATCGACGAGTTCGGCACGCCGGCCGTCCTTCGAAAGAACGTCGATCTGGAGTTCGAGCGCAATCGCGAGCGCTATGAATTCCTGCGCTGGGGCCAGCGGCGCTTCGACAACTTCCGCGTTGTCCCGCCGGGCACCGGCATCTGCCACCAGGTGAACCTGGAATATCTGGCCCAGGTTGTCTGGACGCGATGACGAGCGACGGCAAGACCGTCGCCTATCCCGATACGCTGGTCGGCACCGACAGCCACACGACCATGGTCAACGGCTGGCGTCCTCGGCTGGGGCGTCGGCGGTATCGAGGCGGAGGCGGCGATGCTCGGCCAGCCGGTTTCCATGCTGATCCCCGAAGTCGTCGGCTTCCAGCTGACCGGGCAATGCCGAGAAGGCGCGACCGCCACCGATCTGGTGCTGACCGTCGTGCAGATGCTGCGTGCCAAGGGCGTCGTCGGCAAGTTCGTCGAATTCTTCGGTCCCGGCCTGGACAATCTGACGCTGGCCGACCGCGCCACGATCGCCAATATGGCGCCGGAATACGGCGCCACCTGCGGCTATCTTCCCGATCGATGCCGAGACCATTAACTACCTGCGCTTCACCGGGCGCGACGACGATCGCATTGCGCTGGTCGAGGCCTATGCGAAGGCACAGGGCATGTGGCGCGACCAGCGCCGGACCGGTCTTCACCGATACGCTGGAACTCGACCTCTCCACGGTCGAGCCCTCGCTTGCCGGACCGAAGCGTCCCGCAGGACCGTGTCTGCTGTCCGATATGAGCGCCATCGCGCAAACGGCCATGGACGAGATGGGCGCCGGGCATCGACGCCGGTGCCGGCAGCGACTATTCCATCGATCCGCGGCGATGTCGTCATCGCGGCGATCACCAGCTGCACCAATACCTCCAACCCGGCTGTGTTGATCGCCGCCGGGCTGGTGGCGCAAGAAGGCCAACGCGCTGGGCCTGCAGCCAAGCCATGGGTGAAGACCTCGCTCGCGCCCGGGCTCAGGTCGTGCAGGATTACCTGGAGCCGCCGGCCTGCAGGAGCACCTGGACGCGCTCGGCTTCAACATCGTCGGCTTCGGTTGCACGACCTGCATCGGTAACTCCGGCCCGCTGCGTCGAGCATCGCGGACGCCATCGAAGGCGGATGTCTCCGTCGGTGCCGGTGCTGTCCGGCAACCGCAACTTCGAGGGCCGGGTCCACCCGCTGACGCAAGCTGAACTATCTCGCCTCGCCGCCGCTGGTGGTCGCCTACGCATCGCCGGGACGTTGCAAGCTCGATCTGCTGAACGATCCGCTGGGCAAGGATCAGGACGGCAACCGGTCTACCTGAAGGACATCTGGCCGACCAACCAGGAAATCAGGATCGTCAGCGCGTCCTTACGCCGCGAGATGTTCCGCGCCCGCTATGACAATGTCTCGCAGGGCCCGAGACAGTGGCAGGCGATCCAGGCCACGGTGGAGCCTGACCTATGAATGGAGACTCCGGTTCGACCTATGTCCAGAACCCGCCTTATTTCGAGAGGCATGACGATGGAGCCGGTGCACTTCTCCGATATCCTCGGCGCGCGGTCGCTGGCGTTGCTGGCGATTCGATCACCACCGACCACATCTCGCCCGCGGGATCGATCCAGCAGGACGGCCCGGCCGGTGACTATCTGATGGAACATCAGGTTCGCCCGGTGACTTCAACTCCTACGGCGCGCGGCGCGGCAATCATCAGATCATGATGCGCGGCACCTTCGCCAATATCCGCATCCGCAACGAAATGGCCCGGAACCGAAGGCGGCGTACACCAAGCATCATCCCGTGGCAAAGTCATGCCGATCTACGACGCGTGCGCATGCAGTATCAGGACGAAGGCGTGCCGCTGATCGTCGTCGGCGGCAAGGAATACGGCACCGGCTCGTCCCGCGACTGGGCGGCGAAGGGCACCGTCTGTCTCGGCATCAAGGCGGTGATCGTCGAGAGCTTTGAGCGTATCCACCGCTCGAACCTGGTCGGCATGGGCGTGCTGCCTCTGCAGTTCAAGGATGGCCAGAGCCGCAAGACCCTGAAGCTGGACGGCACCGAGACTCTTCGACATCACGGGCATCCCGGCGTCTCAGCCGCGGATGGACATCGACTGCACGATCACCGCGCGGACGGTCACAGGAATATCACGCTTGCTGTGCCGGATCGATACCGCGGATGAGGTCGACTACTACCGCAACGGCGGCATTCTGCAATATGTGCTGCGGAATATGATGCAGGATGCGGCGTAGCTCTCGAAGCTCTCACCGACATGTGATTCGGCATGGCGCAACAGGTGGTTATATCCTGTGCGCCATGCTGAAACTGACACATTTCACAATAGCCTTCGCGGCGCTGGTTCTGGCTTTTGCCGGCACAGCGCCCGAAGCGTCTGCCGGCGACGGGAAATCCCCGATCGTCGTTGAGCTGTTCACCAGTCAGGGCTGTTCGTCCTGCCCGCCGGCGGAAGCCTATCTGGGCGAACTTGCCAAGCGGTCCGATGTCCTCGCGCTCGAACTGCACGTCGATTACTGGGATTATATCGGCTGGAAAGATCCGTTCGCGGATCGCAATAACGTCGAACGGCAGCGGCTGTACGGCGGCAAACTCGGCAGCCGTTATGTCTATACCCCGCAGATGGTTATCAATGGCCGGGTCGATGCGGTCGGTTCCGACCGCGACAAGGTGGAAGATGCCATCAAGGCGGTCGGCGACATTCCCCCCAGGGGGCCGCAGGTGACGCTGTCCCGGGATGGCGATACCGTGCGGGTCAAAATCGGCGGGACAGACCGGACCGGTGTCTATGATGTGTTTTTCGTCACCTATGATGCAGAGCATTCAACGGAAATCATGCGCGGCGAAAACCGGGGCAAGACGCTGGTGAATACGAATATCGTCCGCAACATGAAGAATATCGGCCACTGGGTCGGCAAGCCGACAGAGATCGACGTCTCCATTGCGGGTTTGAAGGGCGATGGCGGCTGCGCCGTGCTCATCCAGCAGCAGGGGGCCGGTCCCATCCTGGCTGCGGCATCGCTGCCATTTTCGGGCAACTGACGGCTCCGTTTCCGTTCCCCATACTTGCTATTTCGGGCTCCGGTTCTTAGGAAGGGCGTTCCTACGCCGGATCTTCCGAACCGGTTTTCCCTGACCAAGCGAGTATTGCCGTGCCGACCCAATCCGATATCTCGACTCCATTCGATTTACCCAGCGCCGTCGTCATTCCCGAATGGATCGACCATAACGGCCATATGAATGTCGCGAATTATCTGCGCGCGTTCGATACCGCTGCCGACGCGCTTGGCACCTATGTTGGCCTGTCGCGGGAATACAAGAAGCAGGCCAATGTCGCGACCTTCGTCGGCGATGTCCACATCACCTATAAACGCGAAGTGAAGGAAGGCGACCCGCTGCGGTTCAGTGGCCGGATTATCGCCTGCGATGCCAAACGGGTGCATTACTGGCTGGAAATGTACCATGCCGACGAGGGCTACCTGTCGGCGACGGCGGAATTTCTCGACCTTCATGTCGATATGGCGACCCGGCGTGTCGCGCCGATGGCGCCCGAAATGCTGGCCCGTATCCAGGCCGTCCGCGATGCGCACGCGACCCTGCCACGGCCTGAAGGACTGGGCCGTGTCATCAATGTGCCAGGAAGCTGATCCGCCGTTGCCGGAACGTGCGTGGCGGATTATGGATAAGGAAAGCAAGTCAACAAACAAGCGATCTGACAGACGGGAGAACACGATATGGCCAGTGCTGAACTGCAAAAAGTAATCGCCGCAAGGCGCGCCAACGGCTATGCGCCGGAAAAGACAATCGATGAATTGCGCGCCGATTCAGAAGTGCGGGCCAGTGTACCCCTGCTGGATGGGACGACAAATGAACAACTCAGCGCCAATGGCGTGCCGGGCGAATGGGTTGATGCGCCGGGTGCCGCGTCGGACCGGGTCTTCCTGTTTTTTCATGGCGGTGGTTACTACCGTGGCTCGTCGATGGCGTCGCGGTCGACTTCGGCCCGCTTCTCGGCCGCCTGCGGCGCGCGGGTATTCTCCCTCGACTACCGGCTGGCACCGGAAGACCCGTTCCCTGCGGCGGTGGACGATGCGCTGGCGGCTTATCGCTGGCTGCTTGATCAGGGGATTGATGCGGGGAAAATCGGCGTTGGCGGTATTTCCGCCGGCGGCGGTCTTACCCTGTCATTATTGCTGAAGCTGAAAGAGGCCGGATTGCCCCAGCCGGCAATGGCCGCACCGATGAGCGCCTGGACCGACCTGACCCAGAGCGGCGATACATTTGTTTCCCGCGCAGAGGCTGACCCCGTGATCAGCAAGGCGTATCTGGATCGTATGGCAGGCCTGTATCTTGGAGATACCGATCCGACGACGCCGCTGGCCTCGCCACTATACGGTGACCTGACTGGCCTGCCACCCATGCTGATTCATGTCGGCGATGCGGAAACGCTTCTGGATGACAGCCGGTTGTTCGCGGAACGGGCGAAGGCAGCCGGTGTTGATGTGACCTATAAGGCCTGGGACGAAATGATCCATGGCTGGCACGGGTTCGGCGATATGCTGCCCGAAGCACGCGAGGCGATCGAGGCGATCGGCGCATTCTTCCGCCAGAAAGCTGGCGCGTGATCGATCCCGATTTCGAAACGGCGCTGCGCAACCGGCTGACCGACGCGAAATTTCCGCAACTGCCGAATTTCGAGCGTGGCAAGGTTCGCGATTCCTATGATCTGCCCGATGGCCGCCGGGTCATGATCGCGACCGACCGCCAGTCGGCGTTCGATCTGGTGCTGGCGGCGGTGCCCTATAAGGGGCAAGTGCTGAACCAGACCGCGCAATTCTGGTTCGAACAGACCGCCGACCTGTGCCCGAATCATGTGATTGAATACCCGGACCCGAACGTCATCATCGGTCGCAAACTGACCATGCTGCGGGTGGAAATGGTGGTGCGCGCCTATCTGACAGGGTCCACCAGCACCAGCATATGGCCGATGTATGAACGTGGCGAACGCACGGTTTATGGCCACACGCTGGCGGATGGGATGGTCAAAAACCAGCCGCTGGCGAAAACGATCATCACGCCGTCGACCAAGGGGATTGGTGATGTGCATGACGTGGCGACTACGGCGGATGAATTGCTGGCCAATAACATCGTGACCCCGGCGCAGTGGGAAGAACTGTGCGCCCGCAGCTTCGCCGTCTTTGCGCGGGGGCAGGAAGTTGCCGCGCGCCACGGGCTGATCCTGGTCGATACCAAGTATGAATTCGGGATCGACGAGAATGGTACGATCACGTTGGCCGACGAAGTGCATACGCCGGATTCCAGCCGTTACTGGATTGCCGAAAGCTATGAATCCCGCCTGGCTGCCGGTGGCGAGCCGGACAGCCTGGACAAGGAATTCCTGCGGCTGTGGATCAATGCGCGCTGCGATCCGTATAACGATCCGATCCCGGATATACCGGCGGAAACATTGCAGGATTTCAGCGGCCGCTATATCCGTCTGTACGAACAGGTCACCGGCCGGCAGTTTGCGCGCCCGCTTCCCGGCGTTTCCGTCCGTGACCGGATCGAAGGCAACCTGCGCAAGGCTCTGCCGGGATTTTTCACCGATTGATCCGTTACCGCGCGGGCAATCCGGATTGACAGCGCCGCACCTGTGGCGTTGAGTCTGGACAATTGTGCACGGCATTCGCGCAGAACAAACAGGCGGGGGAACGGGACATGGATGAGTTCGATTTTGTTATTGTCGGCGCGGGATCTGCGGGTTGTGTGCTGGCCAATCGCCTGACCGAAGACCCGAAGGTCAGGGTCCTGCTGCTTGAAGCCGGCCCGAAGGACACCAACCCGTTCATCCATATCCCCGCCGGGTTCTTCAAGACGCTGTATGACAAGAAGGTCAATTGGTGCTTCAGCACCGAAAAGGAAGACGGCTGGGGCAATCGGTCGATCCACTGGCCGCGCGGCAAGGTGCTTGGCGGGTCTTCCTCGATCAACGGTCACCTGATCGTGCGGGGTCAGCCCGATGATTACAACGGCTGGGCGCAGCTTGGTGCGCGTGGCTGGGCATTCGACGATATCGCGGACTACTTCAAGAAATTTGAAAATTCACAGGTTGGTGACCCGACGGTGCGCGGCAAGGGCGGGCCGATCAATGTGCGCGAACCTGTCGAAAAACATACGCTGACCGAAAGCTTTATCGAGGCTTGTGTTGAAGCCGGGATCAAGCGCAACAGCGATTACAACGGCGTGGCGCAGGAAGGCGTCGGCTATTTTCAGCATGCGATCCTGAAGGGCCGCCGCCAGAGCACGGCGCAGACATTCCTGAAACTGGCCCGTGGCCGTCCGAATCTTCGCATTGAAACCGAAGCAATGACCCGCCGCATCGTGGTCGAGAACGGGCGCGTCACCGTTGTCGAATACGAACAGGGCGGACAGAAAAAGCATGCCAAGGCGGGGCGTGAAGTCCTGTTGTCGTCGGGTTCCATCGGGTCGCCGCAGGTCTTGGAACTGTCCGGTATCGGCGATGGAGAACGGCTGAAGGCGCTGGGTATCGACGTGGTGCATCACCTGCCCGGCGTCGGCGAGAACCTGCAGGATCACTACCTTGCCCGCATGTCCTTCAGGGTAAAGGGCGCCGGGACCTATAATGAACGATCACGCGGTATCCGCCTTGGTATGGAAATCGCCAAATATGCGTTGACCCGTACCGGCATGCTGACGGCCGCGCCCGGCAATGCCAGCGCCTCCGTCAAGGTGATGCCAGGCGTCGACAATCCCGATGTTCAGTTTACCTTTGCGCCCGCAAGCTATGTTGACGGGTTGATCGGCGTCCTGAACGACTTTCCGGGCATGACCTGCGGTTTCTGGCAGCACCGTCCGGCCAGCACCGGATCGCTGCACTGTGTATCGAAGGACCCGATGGTTCAGCCCAGTATCCGGCCGAATTATCTGGGCGAACAGATCGATCGCGATACGGCGGTGGAAGCGGCCAAGATGGTGCGGCGCATTTTCCAGCAGCCAGCGCTGGCCCAATATGTCGATGCCGAATTCTTCCCCGGCGCGGATGTGCAGAGTGACGATGAAATACTGGATTATGTCCGGAACAGTGGTGCCACCGTTTATCATCCGATCGGAACCTGCCGGATGGGCGGCGAGGGCGATCAGGCGGCGGTTGTTGATCCGCAGCTTCGTATGCACGGCTTGCCGGGCCTGCGCGTCATTGATGCCTCGGTCATGCCGCGCATGGTTTCGGCCAATACCAACGCCGCGACCCTGATGATTGCCGAAAAGGGTGCGGATATGATCAAGGCCAGTATCCAGTAGCGGCCCCATTCAACAGATAAACACTTCAACAGATACAGGGATATACCAATCATGACTTCAGACGTCGTTGCCCAGCTCGCGCCGACCGGCACCCTTCGTGCCGCGATCAATATGTCCAACTTCCTGCTTGTCACCAGCAAAACCGATGACGGCCTGCCCGTCGGCGTTTCGGCTTCGGTGGCGCAGGCTATCGCCGACAAGCTGGGCGTGAAGCTGCAGCTCCTCCCCTATAAGACACCGGGCGAGGTTTCTGACGACGCGGGCACCGGCAAGTGGGATATCGGCAATATCGGCGCCGAACCGCAGCGTGCTATGAAAATGGATTTCACGGCTGCTTATGCCGAAATCCAGTCAACCTACATGGTCCCCCCGGGTTCGCCGATCCAGGCCATCGCGGATGTCGACAAGGCAGGTAACCGCATCTCGGTTTCCGGCCGCAGCGCCTATGGCCTCTGGCTTGAAAATAATATCAAGCACGCGACCCTGATGCCGACCGAAGGGCTGGACGGTTCCTTTGACCAGTTCGTCGACCAGAAGCTGGAAGTGCTCGCCGGGCTGCGCCCGCGCCTGATCGAGGACGTTTTGAAGATGCCGGGTGCCCGCATTCTCGATGGTCAGTTCAGCGCCGTGCAACAGGCCGTGGGCTGCAACAAGGGCAATGATGCGGCTGCCCGGTTCCTCAGTGAATATGTCGAGGAATTGAAGAGCTCCGGCTTTATCGGCGAGATGATTAAAAAATTCGGCGTCGAAGGCCGCCTTTCGGTCGCCCCGCCGGCGTAACAGGTTTCGGCCGTTCCACGATCCTGCCCTCTCCCGATGGGGGAGGGCAGTGGGAAATATCCGCCGAAACCCCTTCGAGCCGCGATATGGCCTGAAAATGGATTACTGCAGCATGTCGCGGAGCGTCCGGGCCAGAAGGTCGCGCTCGAAGGGCTTGTTGAGCAATACCTGGTCGGAATGCAGCAAACCGTTGCGCCGACCGGAGTCGGCCGGGTAGCCGGACATGAAGACGACCTTCAGTTTCGGGTTATCCGCAAGGGCGTTTCTGACGAATGCCGGGCCGCTGACTCCGCCGGGCAGAATCACATCAACGAGCAACAGGTCAACCGGCCGCTCCGCTGTCAGTACGGCTTTTGCCTCCACGGCGTAGCTGGTGGCGATGGTTCGGTATCCAAGGCTGTGCAGCATGCCGACCGCGAGCTTGCAGACGTCGGGATCGTCTTCGACAACCAGAATGGTTTCGCCGTTTCCCTGGGGGATGTCATCGTGTTGGCGCACGATGTCTTCCCGTTCGGCGGTCAGGGCACCCCGTGGCAGATAAAGCCTGACTGTCGTGCCCTTGCCCGGTTCGCTGTGGATTGCCGTATGTCCGCCTGATTGCCGGGCGAAACCATACACCATCGACAGGCCCAAGCCGCTTCCTTCGCCAACATCCTTGGTTGTGAAGAACGGTTCAAAAGCCTGTGTGCGGATTTCTGCCGTCATGCCGACCCCGTCGTCGCTGACGGTCAGGACAACATAGTCGCCGGGGATCGCCTCCGGGTCATCCGCTGTGTCGGAGTCGCTGAGCCGTGCATTCGTGCACTCGATTTTCAGCGTTCCGCCGTCGGGCATTGCATCCCGCGCGTTCAGGCAAAGGTTTAGCAGGGCGTTCTCAACCTGGCCGGAATCCGCCGTGGCCTGCCAGAGGTCCGGCGATGCGCTGGTCTGAATCTAGACCGTTGCGCCGAGGGTTCGGGACAGCAAATCCGACATGCCCCTTGTCAGCGCGCCAAGATCGATTGCCTGTGGCCGCAGGGGTTGTCGGCGCGAAAAGGCCAGAAGCCGTTGGGTCAGTTCACCACCGCGCCGGGATGCGCGATAAATTGCTGTCAGCGATTCGTTGTCCCTGCCCAACTGGTCTTCCAGCATCTGCGCATTGCCCATGATGATCATGAGCAGATTGTTGAAATCATGCGCTACCCCACCGGTCAGTTGCCCGATCGCTTCCATTTTTTGAGCCTGATGCAGCCGCTCCTGCGTCGTTTTCAGCTCGGTGTCGTCACGGCAAATCAGCACCATCGCCGCGACACTGCCGTCATCCCGCGATACGGCAAACCGGCTGGCGGTGACGGACCGGGTTACCCCGTCAGCAGTCGTGATTTCGGATTCGTATAGCCGAAGCGCCGGCGACCGGGTCGTTTCGTGGTCTTTGGCGGAAAAGTTATCTGCAACGTCTCTTGGAAAATACGCATGGTTTGTCTTGCCGATCGCTTCTTTCCGCGTTGTCATGCACCACGCTTCAAACACTTCGTTGACGAACAGGTAGCGCCCGTCCGTATCCTTGACACAGATGAAATCAGGCATGCCGTCCATGACGGATTGCAGCAGGTTATCGTTGCTGCGCCGTAGTTCGATTTGCTGTTGCCTGATGACCTTGTCGGCGCGCCGGACGACCTGAAACAGGATGACATAAAGCAGGACCAGGGCCGTGAGGAGCGCGATGAAGACATGCGTTACGTGTTTGTCGATATTGGCCAGGACCGGGGCCAGATCGGAATCTATTTCCAAAACCCCGATGACCCTTCCGGTGCTCTCGCGAAGAGGAACAAAACTGGACAGGGTTTCGCTGGCACTGGAAGGGCGTCTCCGGGAGTTGGAGTTGCCGTCGCGGGCTATTTTGAACGCGGCATCCTCCGCCCTGCTGCGCCCGTTTTTTTCAGTCGTGGACGAGGCAATGACGCGGCCTTCAAGATTCAGGATACTGATCCGCAGCACCGGCAAGCCGGCGATCTGTTGTGACAGGCTGTTGGATACAGCTGTCGCGGCCATTTCCCTTTCAGGGGGCTTGCCATCAAGGCGGGCAAAAACATTTTGAAGTGTACCGAATTGCGACCGGAGGTGATTTTCGACGGCCTGCCCTACAATCTTATTCTGACTTTCGCCCAGATGGATCATGTCTTCGATGGAAAGATGCCGGAGAAAAAGCATCAACACAGCCATCATCACAATGATGGCGCAGGCGCTTATTATCGAAAAATGACGCAGAAGTTTGGACACTGCCTTCGGTCTACTCCAAAAATTGTGCTTGCCCTAAAGGTGCCCTATGTCTGAAGACGGTGAAAGCATAGCGCCTTGCCGCCACACGGATAAAACCGTCGGCAAGTGACCTGAATTTTCGACTTCGCTTTACCTTACAGGAATTCCGACGCCTGTGACATGTTCAGGTTCGGTTTATTTGAAAACGCACCTGAACCGGCTTGTCTGTTGTTTGCCGGGTAACTTAAGGTCGTGGCGTGCAGATGGTCATAGATTTCATGTCGGGCAGAGCGACACATAGTGGCAGATATGTCGTATTTGGTGTGTTTGTCTGCCTGTATTTTTTCGTGGCCCTGGTGGTGTCGGATGGTCGCCAGGGTTGGGGCGATGACTTTGCATTTTACATCGCGCAAGCGCGGGCTATTGTCGAAAGCGGATCGCTGACGGACCCGGACTATGTGTTTAACCCCGATGCACTGGGGTATAGCCCCCTGGCTTATCCTCCGGGGTTGCCCGTCATGCTGGCGGCCGGTTACGCCATGTTCGGTCTGGATATTCAGAGCCTGAAGGTTCTGGTGATCCTGTCTGCCTGCCTTGGTTTTATCGCAGTATATCTGCTGTTCAATCGCATGCATTCGCCTGGCATGGCGTTCGCTGTGGTGTTGATCTTCGCCCTGAATCCCTATGTCTGGTCATATCAGCAGTACATTTTGTCGGAATTTCCCTATATCATGGGATCGTTTTGCGCCCTATATTTTGTGCACCTTGCATATGAGAAGGAGGCGCGCGCCCGACTGTTATGTTGCCTGATCGCCGGTGCGCTGATCTTTGCTGCGGTCATGACCCGAACGGTAGGGCTGACGTTATTGCTGGCCTGTATTACCTACGGAATCCTGAATTTCAGCAGCCGACCGAAACGAAACGCGTCGTTGCTCATTGTTGCCACTTTCTGCCTGCTGTATCTGCTCTTTGATATTTCAACGGAATATGCGACGCATGACGAAGACGTCGTCTGGTTATGCGCTTCCTGCCTGCCGATGAATCTTTATTTCTATTATCAGGGACTGATCGATTTTCTGTCAGCAGGCGGGGCGCTCCCCGGGGTTGGCATGTACCGCGATGTTATCTGTATCAGCGGCATACTCCTCACATTGTCGGGCCTTGGGCTTGTCGTCCGCCGCGCATATCAGAAACGTCTGCACACCGAGCCTGTTTGGCAGCGGTTCCTGGCATCGTTTTCGCCGGTAGATATTTATTTTTGTGGCACGATACTGCTGATTTTTCTGTTGCCGGTACATTCCGCACCCCGGTTTCTTCTGCCGCTCCTGCCCATTGCGCTTTTTTACATTCTGGTTTCTCTTCTTAAGGTCGCATCTGGCACAAGGGGGCGGGAATGGGCGTTGAGTGGTGCTGCAATGGGATTTCTCTGCCTTTACGCTGCGGTTTACGCCACCTATTTGGTTTCCCCGGATCGTCAACAATCCGAAGCTTCCGTTACGTCGCCGGATGCTCAGGCGTTGTTTGAATTCATTACGAATAATATTGAGGATACCGACCTCATTATCGCGCCGAAACCGAGGGCACTGGTGCTGTTTACGCGTCGACGCGCAACGGTTTTCGATGGGAATGTCGGCCCGGAAAACCTGATGGCAGATATTGAAGAACGCGGTGTGACCCATCTTGTGTTTGGGAAAACGAAGCGCGGTGGCATGTATGCATCGGACTGGATTCTGACTCATCCGGTGATCGCCACCAACTTCGTCACGGTATTCGAAAACGCGCAATTCCGAGTGTTGGAAACAGCGCGATAAACCTCGCTCTACTGCGGGCTTTTATGAGTCATCCAAGCGCGCAGGTCCGGAAGCCGGCCAGCACATCCCGACGGTCCGGACCGAAATAATTACGGTAAGTGGAATCGATCACGCGGGACCGGGTTGCCCAGGCGCCGCCGCGCAGGACCATCGTGTCGTCGAACAGGGGTTCGGAATATTCCTTGTAATCATCGGGGGAAAACCCGGGATAGGGGCCAAAGGTCGTGTCGGTCCATTCCCACACGTTGCCGATCATCTGGCGCAGCCCGTGGATGCTGTCGCCCGCCGCGCGCGCCGCGACGTCGATCACGCCCAATGCGCGGCCGTCCAGGTTGGCGCGGGTGATGTCCGGCTCGGTCTCGCCCCAGGGATAGGCGCGTTTGTTGTCTTCGCCTGCCGGGCCCGCGGTTGCCGCGCATTCCCATTCGGCCTCGCTTGGCAGGCGGCGTCCCGCCCATCGGCACCAGGCCTGTGCTTCGTGCCAGCAGACATGGATGACCGGTTGGTTTGGCGGCAGCGAAACCGTTTTGTCGAAGCGGCGCAGGGTCCAGCCGCCGGCGCCATCGGGCTGCCAGTAGACCGGGTGCGTGGCGTTGGCTTTCTGCCGCCATTGCCAGCCGTCGTCGTCCCAGAATTCATGCCGGTGGTAGCCGCCGGCCTCGACGAAGGCGGCAAATTCCGAATTGGTCACCGGCGCGCGGGCCATGCGGAACGGGGCGACCGTCACGGGATGCGCCCATTTTTCATTGTCGAAGACGAAGGGCGCGCCTTCTGGACTGCCGAGCATCAGCGTGCCGCCGGGAATATCCGCGTCGCCCGGCAATGGCCCGGCAGTATCATCTTCAGCCAAAGCCAGCGCATTGGCGAAGACCGGCGTGGAATAGGCAAGTGTCTGCCGCGCCCAGGTATAGGCCTCGGTATGCATGTCCTCGTGGAAGGTGGTGAACTGGTACAGGTAGCTGTCCTGCTCACTTGCTTCGCCCGTGCCAAGCCGGTCCAGCAGCGCATTCTGGACGCGGGCCATGTAGTCCAGCGTGTCGGCCATCGAATACAGCGGCAGGTCCCAGCGCTGATGATGCTGGATGCCGATTGAATCGTAAAGCTGGTCGCCGCGCGCCAGCAGGGGTTCGTGACCGTAGCGGCGGCGCAGGATGAAATATTCGTGGAACCAGGCGACATGCCCGATTTCCCAGTGCAGCGGGTTGACGATGGGCATCTGCGGCCCGATAAGTTGGGTCTCGCAGAGTCCGTTCAGGAGTTCGAGGCTGCGTGACCGTGCGTCGCGCATGATATCCTGAAGACGGATGGTGGATACGGGATGGGTCATTGACGCGCCTGCACGAAACTCATGGATGCCGGATTGTTCTTATAACGCCGGCGGCGCGGCGGTCCAAATCCGGAAACCGCAAGACCGCCAATCGCTGGGCGCGGATTCTGCGCGGTATTGGCCATCATGTACATGTTGCTGAAGAATATGATGCCGAGGATGCCGATCTGATGGTGGCGCTGCATGCCTGGCGCAGCGCTGAATCGATTGTTGCCTTCCGGGCGAAATTTCCCGGCCGCCCCGTCATTGTCGCGCTGACCGGCACCGATATCTACGCCTTCCAGTACAGCCACCCCGAAACAACGCTGGAATCGATGCGGGTGGCGGACGGGCTGGTCTGCCTGCATGACCGGGTGGCGATGGATATCCCGGTGGAGTTCGGCGCCAAGCTGACCGCGATCCCGCAATCCGCCCCGCCCTTGCCCGGGCCGCGTGTGCCCGCGAAACAGCATTTTGACGTTTGCGTGGTCGGCCATCTGCGGGCTGAGAAGGATTCGCTGCGCGCGGCTTATGCGGTGCGGGACCTGCCGCCGCAATCGCGGCTGCGGGTGATCCATCTGGGCAAGGCGTATAACGCGGAATGGGCGGAAATGGCGCAGGACGAGATGGCCCGAAATCCGCGCTATATCTGGCATGGCGAGGTGCCGGGCTGGCGCGTGCGCCGCGAATACGGGCACACGCATGCGGTGGTGATGAGTTCGATCATGGAAGGCGGCGCGAATGTGGTGTCGGAAGCCATTGTGGCGGGGGTGCCGGTGCTGGCGTCCGATATTTCGGGGAATATCGGCATGCTGGGTGAAGACTATCCGGGTTATTACAAATGTGAGGATACGGACGCCTTGCGGGCGCTGCTGATCCGCGCGGAATCGGAACCGGCATTCCTCGAAGACCTGACGCGACGCTGCAAGGCGCTGGCCCCGCACTATACGCTCGAGGTTGAGGCGGCAGGCTGGCGCGATGTGATCGCGCGCGTTACAGCAACAGCGTAACCGGTTCCAGGGCGTCGCCTTCGGGCGTGATCGTGCCGATGATCGCCGTGCGCTCGTAACCCAGATTTTTCAGTTCTTCGACGCAGGCTTCCGCCTGATCTGCCGGTACGCTGGCCAGCAACCCGCCGGCGGTCTGCGGATCGAACAGCAGCGGGTAGCGCGGGTCCTTGCCGACCTTGTCGAGATCCTTGATGGCGCGGCGCAGGCGCACGTTCTGTGGCTGCAGCGAGCTGACGATCCCTGCTTTCACGGTGTCCAGGGCGCCATCCATCATCGGGATGGCGTTCAGGTCGAGTTCGACATCGACGCCGGACGGCTTGGTCATTTCCACAAGGTGGCCCAGAAGGCCAAAGCCGGTGACGTCGGTGCAGGCGGTGGCGCCGTGCCGGAACAGGGATTCCGCCCCGGCCCGGTTCGATTTCAGCATCGATTCCAGCGCCGCCGCGATCCAGCGACCCTTTGCCTTCAGCCGCATATCGGCGGCGAACAGCGTGCCGGTGCCGATTGCCTTGGTAACGATCAGTTTGTCGCCGACGTTCATGCCGCCCTTGCGCATGATCTTGTCGCGTTCGACCAGCCCGTTGACCGCGAAACCGAGCGACAGCTCCGCCCCCTCACTGGTATGACCGCCGACCAGCGCGCAATTGGCGTCTTTCAGCACCAGCATCGCGCCGCTCATCATCTGGGTCAGGTCGTCCTCGACCTTGGCCTCTATTCCGTAGGGCAGGGTGGCGATGGCCAGCGCGGTTGTCGGGTCGCCGCCCATCGCAAAGATATCGCCGAGGCTGTGATTGGCCGAAATCTGGCCGAAGGTATAGGGGTCATCGATCATCGCGCGGAAGGAATCGACCGTATGGACCACGACCTTTTCGGCACCGACATCGACCACCGCCGCATCGTCCGGCGCATGCAGTCCGATCAGCACCTCTGGCCGGTCGACCGGCTCCAGCAGGCTCAGCGCCCGGGTCAGCACCGTCGCGCCAACCTTCGCACCACAGCCGCCGCAGCGCATGGCGATGGCGGAAATTTCCTTGATCGTGGCCGCATCGGCGATGCCACTGGCGATATTGACCTTCTCGTCGGTCTTCATCTCCGGCAGTTCGTTGTACTTGCGCATGAAGCGCCGGTCGATCCAGTCCTTCCAGCGCCATAACAGCTTGCCTTCGCGGGCCCAGTTACCGCGCGAGGCGACGGCGTATTTGTTGCCTGTGCTGATCAGGCCGAGGAAATCCTTCTGCGGGGTGAAGGGTTTCAACCGTCGGCTTTGCAGGCGGCGGCGCAGGTTCTCGGTCAGTGGTGCTCCCTGGCGCACGGCAAAGACACCGGATTTCGGGCGTGGGTGGTTCAGAACCGCCGCGATGTCGCCGGCGGCGAAAATATCGGGATGTGAGGTCGATTGCAGGAAATCGTTGACCGCGACAAAGCCGTTCTCATCCACATCCAGCCCGGATTCCTTCAGCCAGGGTGCGGCCCCGGCGGAAGTCACCCACAGGATTTCATCGAGCTCGAAGCTTGAACCATCATCGCAATGCAGTCGGCCCGGTTCGACGTTGGAAACCGCGTGACCGGTATGGACGACGACACCGCGCTCCGCCAGAACCCGCGCGAAGATGGCGCTGACCTTCTCGTTATGGGTATGCAGCACCGCATTCTGGTTGGTGAACAGATGGAATTCCAGATGGTCCGCTGTGCGGCCCTGTTGTTGCAACATGGTTTGCAGCCGGTACTGGACCGACAGCAGCAGTTCCACCCCGCCGGCGCCGCCGCCGACCACGCCGATCCGCGCGGGTTCGGTTCGGTTCAGCATGCGGTCGCGCATGGCTTCCCAATGGGCGAAAAAGCGGGCGATGGGTTTTACGGGGACTGAATTTTCCGTGGCGCCGGATACAAGATGCGTTGCCGGTGCAGAGCCGATATTGACGCTCAGCAGGTCATAGGGGACCGGCGGGCGGTTGTCGCACAGCACCCGTTTGTTGACCGTATCGATGCGGGTGACGTCGCTGTGATAGAAGCGTGCATGGGCGAATTGCGATAGTGGACCCAGGTCGATATGCGCGTCGTCATAGCTGTAATGCCCGGCGATCATGCCCGGCAGCATGCCGGAATAGGGTGTGTGCACGTCCCGGCAGATCACGGTCAGTCGCACGCCTGGCAAGGGTTTCATGCCGAATTTTCGCAAGACGGACACATGGCTGTGCCCGCCGCCGACGAGGACGAGGTCTTTTACGATCGGGGTGCCGGAATCCATCATGCCCTTTTATCCGTAAATTTCATTCGTGGTCCAATGTGGTCTTTAACCGCAGCCGCGCGCGGATCATCCGTGACAGTGTGTCCACCGCGATGTTCAGCAGCGCGGTGATCAGGATGAGCAACAGGGCCCGATCATAGCGGATATCGGCGAAAGCGCTGTCGACGAAAAATCCCAGTGTCGGTATCCCCAGAATGCCGAGGATCGCGGTTTCCCGCAAAATCACTTCCCAGCGGTAGAACAAGAAGGCGAGAAACTGCGGGTAAACGCGCGGCAGGGCCTCCCAGAAATACAGGTTCAACCCTTTGGCGCTGTCTGCCCGCAGGGGCAGGGTTTCGGTATGGCGGCCGATCAGGTGGCCGATGATCGCCGCGTTGTGCAGCGACAGCGCGACGATGGCCGGCGCCATGGACGGTCCCCAGAGCTGCAGGAAGACATAGGCGAGGATGTATTCCGGCGTGGAGCGCAGCACGACGAGGAAGACATGTCCGGCGGTGCGTCCCTTCGGGCCGAAAAATTTTGGCGATATCAGCGGGAAGAAGATCAATGTGCCGATCCCCGCCCCGACCAGCGCGATCATGGTCAGCACGAGCGTGTTGGCGATACCGGGCAGGGCCTGCGTCGTGAACAGTTCGGTGAGCCAATGCCAGAATGCCGTCAGCGCTGCGGTATCGATTGTCTCGGCCGTGCGCAGCGGATGCGGGACAATATCGCTGGTCAGGAAGCGGATGATGTTGTCGAGCGAGAAGCCCGCGCTGGACGGCAGCGCGAACAGCGCGCCGATCAGGTAGAGCGGCAGCAACTTGCGATGCATCCAGCGGCGCAGGGTCGCGATGATGATGTAGAACAGGATCAGCAGCGCCGAGACTTCGGAGTAGTGCCCCTGCCGGAAGGCGGATTCGAGATGATAGCCCAGGGTCGGCAGGCCGACAAAGCCCAATACCGCACTGGAACGCAGTCCGCATTCCAGCCGGTACAGTGAATAATTCTTGAAATGGGCGAAGGCTTCGGGAAGCCGGGCGAACAGGAATGTGGAAATGTTGCCGGTACCGGCCGGAATCACCCGCAGCGGGGATTGATCCGCCTCTTCCATGATCTCCGAATAGACCTTGGCGATGATGCCGGAATAGGGAATGGCGATGGCCAGCACGCCGGTCAGTGGCGACAACCCGAATATCTGCAGGAAGATCAGCGCCCAGAACAACTCATGGATCGCCCGGATGAAGGCGCAGCCGACGCGAACGACGCGGTAGTGGAAGGCAAGCGCCAGCATGAAGCCGAAGACATTGGCCAGTGCCACTCCGACCAGCGCGAAGGCAAGGGTCATCAGGATGGCTTCGAACAGGGATTCCGTCGCCGTGAAATCCGGGGTGACGACGCCCAGCGCCATGCGGCCGAATTCGGTCCACGGATCGGAGGTACTGATTTCGATGTCGGCGACGAACAGCAATACGACGGCGAGGGCGAGGAAGCCCAGACTTGTCCGTGCCATTGGCGAGGCGCCGCCCCGCTCTATGGCGCGATCAACCGCGGTAGAGGTCATCGAGATCGGACGGGGTCATTCCCGCCGTCGGCTGGTCCAGGACGATCCGCCCGCCGCGCAATCCGATAATTCGGTCGGTGTATTCGATCGCCAGCGCGGTGTCGTGCATGGCAATGATGACGGTTGGACAGCAATCGTTGATTGCCTGCAGGACGATGCGCGACTGGTGATCATCCACGGCTGAAACGGGTTCGTCGCCAATCAGGACCTTGGCGCCCTGATGCAGCGCGCGGGCGACGGCGGTGCGTTGTTGCTGCCCGCCGGATAACTGGCCCACGGGCGCGAAAAGTTTTTCGCCGATGCCCAGACGTTCTGCCATCGCGCGTACGGGCGTAACCTCCTTCGCCATCGGGCGGATCAGATTGACGAGGTTGTACCAGGCGGAATGGCGGTTCAGCCGGCCCATATAAATATTGTGAAAGACGGACAGCACCCGCACGAGGCCGAGTTCCTGCGGTAGCAGGGCGGCCTCGGCGGCGCGCTGTTCGTAAAGCAGCTTCAGCAGCGTCGATTTTCCAGCGCCGCTGCGGCCGACCAGCGCGACGCGTTCGCCCTCGGCGATATGTAACGAGATATCGCTGAGGACGGCGCGCCCGTCGTAACGGGCGCTCGCCTCGCGCAGGTCAAACAGTGCTGTAGGCTGGGTCAGTCGATCAGCCCGATCGATTTGCCCGTATCAACGATTGGCTGGTAATCCGCATTGGATGCGGGCACGAAGCTTTTGCGCGGGAACGATGCCAGCAGGTCCTTGTCATTCATGCCGAGCAGCGCCTGCGTTACCTTTTCGGTGAAACCCGCGCCGAATTTCTTTTCAACATCGCCGCGAATTGTCCACTGGTAATCGGGATAGGCCGGGGTCTTCCAGATGACCTTGACCTTGGACGGATCGATCTTGCCCGCCTTCACTTCGTTTTCCCACACGGCGTAATTGGTGGCGCCGACTTCATAGGCGCCGGACTGTACCAGTGCGATTGTGCGCGAATGGTCGCCGCTGAAGCCGACCCGGCCGAACACTTTGTCGGGTGCGCCGCCCAGTTCCTTGCGGATGTGGAATTCCGGCATCAGCCGACCGGAGGTTGAACCCTTGGACCCGAAGGTAAAGGTCTTGTCCTTGATCCCCATCGGGAAGCCCTTGCTTTCATTCAGGCCCGTGCTGGCATTGGCGATGAAATAGGTGACGAAGAACTGGTCCTCGTAACCCTGCGCGATGGCCTTGGAACCATCGACCAGTCGCCGTGCCCGTACGCCGGACAAGCCGCCGAACCAGGCGAGCTGCACCTGGTCGTTACGGAAGGCGGTGACTGCCGCATCATAGGACTTTACCGGAATGAACTTCACGTCCACGCCCAGCGTTTTGGTCAGATAGGTTGCGACTTTCTGGAATCGTGTCTGCAACCGGCTTTCGTCTTCGTCTGGAATAGCGGTGAAAACAAACGTGTCTGCATGTGCCGCGGCGCTAAGCCCCAGCAGCATTGCCGCTGTCATGAAAATATTTCGAAACATCGTATACCCCTGTGTTGGATTATCGTTGTCGGGCCGTGACCCAGTCTCCTGATCGCCACGTATAACGAGGTGCTTGCCTGTCGGATAGTACGCCAGGGTCACTATATTGTCAGCAGCTGTAGTGCCTCATCGAAAAAATGTATGAACACGTATTCCCGTTGATACTGTAACAATGGTATCCGGGTCCGTCTCATATCCTATCTGCACTTGTTACCGAGAGCCAATGTACGAAATATTCCGGAAATACCGCCTGTGCGCCCTGTGTTTTTTAGGCGGTGGACTTGCTGTCGGAAT
This sequence comes from uncultured Alphaproteobacteria bacterium, assembly GCA_943788635.1. Lineage (GTDB taxonomy): Bacteria > Pseudomonadota > Alphaproteobacteria > UBA8366 > MarineAlpha4-Bin1. Next base: position 163,679 of record CALSRA010000027.1, read on the forward strand.
TTTGGCTTTCGTTGTGCAGGGGCAGGCCTTCGGTTTTGAGAATGTCCCGATTTTCGCGGTTCTGCCCTTGTTTTTTGTGGGGGCGGTTGCGGCCGCGGTTATTTTTGAACTGATCTCCCGGAACCGGAATGCCCTGATGGAGCGCCGGTTGGCCGAGCAGGAATTACTGCGGCGGCACGAGACGGAAGAGCTGGAACGCCGGCGTGTGGCCGCGACGCAGCGGGAAATCGAGGAACGGTTCCGGAATCTCGCGCGGATCGCGCCGGTCGGCATTTTTGAAACGGATGCGGATGGCGCCTGTGTCCACGTTAATCGGCAATGGTCCGACATAACCGGGGTCAGCGAGGCATCGGCCCGACGCGGTGGCTGGGTCGGTGCCATTCATATCGACGACCGGGAAAGAGTGGCCAGCGAATGGCGTGCCGCCGTGCAGAACAATTCCGAATTCGTGCAGGAATACCGGTTCATGCATGCGGATGGCGAAGTGTTCTGGGTTCTGGGCCAGGCGGTGGCGAATAGGGACGCGGAAGGGGTTGTGACCGGTTACGTGGGCACGGCAACGGATATTACGCGGCACCGCGAAACCGAACACCGGCAGCGCCAGACACACAGAATGGAAGCGGTGGGCCAGTTAACCGGCGGTGTCGCGCATGATTTCAACAATCTGCTCGCGGTCATCATGAGCAACGCTGAACTGCTGCAACTTCGTCCCAAGGATGGCGACCGGATGATCAATGCGATTATCCGGGCTGTCACAAGAGGTGCGGAGCTGACACAGCGATTGCTGGCCTTTTCACGGCGACAGCCGCTGAAGCCGCAGGCGCTGGATGTCGGCAAGCTGGTTTCGGGACTCTCCAATCTTCTGGTTCGGACACTGGGGGAGACAGTTTCCGTCGAGATCAAGGGCGTGCACGGGCTGTGGCCCGCGCTGGCCGATCCGGGCCAGGTCGAGAACGCATTGCTGAATCTGGCGCTCAATGCCCGCGATGCGATGCCGGGCGGCGGTACACTGAAGATTTCATCCCGGAATGCGCGTCTCAATGCGGCTGATGTTGCTGACTTTGAGGAAATGCAGCCGGGTGAATACGTCGAACTATCCGTGCGTGATACCGGTGATGGTATGCCCGGTGACGTGCGAATGCGTGCGTTCGAACCGTTTTTCACGCGACCAAGGAAGTTGGTCAGGGAAGCGGGCTGGGCCTGTCCATGGTCTATGGCTTCGCGAAGCAGTCCGGCGGCCATGCGGTCATCCGCAGCGAAGAGGGCCAGGGAACGACCGTCACGCTATATCTGCCCCGGGGGACTGCCGCGCCCGTGACCGCGTATACGGAAAGTTCGGCCGACGTGCCGCCCGGCAGGGGCGAGGCCATTATGGTTATTGAAGACAGCGAGGAAGTCCGCGATCTCGCGGCGAAACTGTTGACCGGTCTGGATTATCTGGTGACGGCGGTTCCCGATGTCGCCGACGCGCGGCGGATACTGGCGGATGGCGCTGTCCTGGACCTGGTGCTGTCGGATGTCATTCTGCCCGGCGGCATGAGCGGCCCTGAATTCGCGCGGGAAATCCGCGCAAGCCATCCGGACCTGAAGGTTATTTTCATGTCGGGCTTCGCAACAGAGGCGGATACCAGTGACGGCTTCCCCGAAGCAAGCCAGGTTCTGATCCGCAAGCCCTTTCAGCGCCTGGCGCTGGCAACGGCCCTGCGAGACGCGCTGGACGACTGACGCCCGGCCGGCATGACAGGTTCCCTCGGCCGGTATTGCCGGGCGCCTAGATGAATTTCGCCATCAACATTTTCGGCAGCGCCAGGATGAGGTCCGGGAAAAAGATGACGATCAGAAGAACAACCAGCATCGGCATCAGGACAATCGCAACGTCACGCAACGCCTGTTTGACCTCGATATCGCCGACCTTGCAGGCGATCAGCAGGCACAGCCCGTAGGGCGGCGTTACCAGACCGAATGCCAGCGAAATGACGCCGATGATCGCGAAATGGATCGGGTGCATCTGCGATACTTCCGCCAGCGGCCACAGAACCGTGCCAAGAATGATGATGGCCGGGATCGCGTCGATGAACATGCCGATCAACAGGAACGATGCGGCGACGATCAGCCCGGTGGTTACCGGCCCGGTGCCGAAAGGCTCCAGCACCTGGACAACGGCCAGCGGAATCTTGAAATAGGCCAAAATCCAACCGAATGCCGACGCCGTCCCGATACAGAACAGTGACATGGCGGCGAACTTCGCCGAGTTGTACAGGATCGAGGGCACGTTATGGAGCCCGATCGTGCGGTAGAAAACCGCCCCGAGGACGACAGAATAGAGCACGGCAATGACGGATGCTTCCGTCGGCGTGAAGAAGCCCGCGACGATCCCGCCAACAATAATCAGAGGCGTCATCAGCGGCGGCAAGGCGTGGATCAGCGCAATCGCAAACTCCTTGAGCGAGGTGCGCGTGTAGATCGGGTAATTGTAGACCTTGGCGAATATATACACGGCCAGCATCTGTGAGCCCGCGATCAGGATGCCCGGAACAACGCCGGCCAGGAACAGCCCGCCAATGGATACAGACATCAACCCGCCCCAGACGACCATCAGGATGCTGGGGGGTATGACCACGCCCATGACGGACGAACAGGCCGTGATGGCGACCGAAAAGCTGCTCGAATATCCCTGTTTTTTCATCTGCGGGATCAGCAGTGACCCGATGCCGGCGGCATCCGCCGTGGACGATCCGGAAATGCCGGCGAACAGCATGCTGACGACCACGTTGACGTGACCCAACCCGCCCGGCAGATGGCCGACCATGGACCGGGACAAGCGGATCAACCGGTCCGTGATGCCGGCCGCGTTCATGATATTGGCGGCAAGAAGAAAGAACGGCACCGCCAGCAACAAGAAAGCGTTATAGGATTTGAACATCTCGTTCATGAGCAGGAATGGCGTCAGCCGTTCCTCGATCAGGAAAACAGGAATGCAGGCCAGCCCCAGTGCGACGGCGACAGGCACGCGCAGGACGACAAGGAGGATGAAAAGCGGAAACATGATGGCCGCGACTTCCCAGGGCATCATGGCCGATCACTCCGGTATAATTTGATATGATCGACGACCCGTTCGGCCAGAAAAAGGATCCAGGTGGCTCCTGTCAGCGGCCAGGCCATGTAGATAAAAACCATCGGTAATTCCGCCATTTCGGAGGTTTGCAGCAGGCCGAATTCAACCAGCGGCCAGCCCCAGATGACGAATATAGCGGCCATGATGAAGGTCATGGCATCGACGAATATCAGCGCGATGGCCTTGCCCTTGTTGGTCTTCGGCGTCGGCAGCAGGTCAACGGTGAAATGATCGCCCTCGCGCACGGCGATCATGGCGCCGACCAGGATAATCCAGATGAAACAGAAGCGCGCCAGTTCTTCGGTCCAGATATACCGGGGAATGAAATCGATATAGCGGGCAAAAATCTGCATCGTGACGGGGATGATCAGAACACCCATCAGGACGGTCAGGGCGACCTTGAGAAACGAATAATATCCGTTGAGAATAATTTTCATGGCTTTGGGTGGCTTGTAAAATTGTCAAAGGCGCATCGTGCGAAATAAAAGGGCCGGCGACCCGTGCGACCGCCGACCCTGATATTCCGTTAACCGTTCGTGCGAACCGCCAGGCTTATTTGATTGCCTGGATCTGGTCGTAAAGATCGGCCGCGCCGACATCCTTGAAGTATTCCTTCAGGACCGGCACCGCGGCATCGATCAGCTTCTGGCGTTCGGTGAACATGACGGTCTTCAGCTTACCGCTGCCTTCCATCTCGTTCATGATGCCCTGGCCTTCGCTGAGTTCGATGACCCGGCCGTAGGTTCCGGCATCCTTGCCTGCCTGAATGATCGCGCTTTGCAGATCTTCGGGCAGCCGGCGCAGGGTCTTGCCGCTGAACGCCAGCGGACGAACCGTGATCGAATGCGCCGTCAGCGAAATATTCGGGCCGACTTCATAGAATTTCATCTGCCGGATACCGGCAGCTTCGTTCTCGGCCGCGTCGATGACGCCGGTCTGGATGGCGTTATAGACTTCCGAATAGGCGATGACGTTCGGCGTCATGCCGAAAGCGTTGAACAGCTTCGTCTGAATCGGGGCGCCCATCACGCGGATCGGGACATTCTTGATTTCCGACATGTTGGAAACCGGCTTGTTGACGATCAGGTGACGGATGCCACCGCCGCCATAGCCGAGCAGCAGGATGTCGGCACGTTTGTAAATATCGTCGACAACAGGCTTCAGCACATCGCTGGCGAGGACCTTGCTCCAGTGTCCGGCATCCCGGTACAGCATCGGCGGGTCAAGCACGGTTGCCAGCTTCGAGAATGTCGACATATGCGATGGCGAGGCGACGGCATAATCAACCGACAGGCCCTGGTTCATATAGGCGACATAGTCTTTTTCGAGACCCAGTTCGCTGTTCAGATGCATGACGAATTCAAGTTCGGCGTCGCCGCTGTAGTAAAGCCGGGTCAGCTGTTCGAACTTGCGCATCAGCCGGGTGAATGCGTGTTTTTCGTCAAACTGGCTTGCACCATGCAGCGTGATTTTTTCCGCATGCGCGGTAGAACCCATCGTAAAGCCGGTCAGTGCGACGACCAGTGCGGGTCGCAGCAGTTTTGAAATCAAAGGATGCATGTTTCTTCCTCCCATATTTATCGTTTTATTGAACCCGTATCGAACGTCGCTACAGGTCATTAACCACAATATTGGCCAGCGTCTTTATGCCACAAAACACCCGGCACGATGATAGCTAATTTTACATTTTTTGAAATCTATTAATGAATTGAAAAATATGAATGAATCACCATTATTCAGGTAAATTCGAAGATCGGAAGGACATACCATTGATATATGGTGCCGGTTCAGACACAATTTTTGTGAATAGTGCCCGATGGTGAATTGCACCGCTGAAACCGCTTTGGTCAGAATTGGCCGATCCGGCGATATCACGCACCGGCGCGGCGGCGGTTAGTGCACCAGTATTTGGGTGTCGAGCAGGTCGCGCAGCCGGGCGGCAACCTCTGCTGTTTTGAACGGTTTTCGGACAATGGGTATCTGATCGCCCAGTGCGTTCTGGCGCGCGACCATGTCGCGTGGATATCCGGACATGTACAGATATTTGATATCCGGCCGACGTGCGCAGATTTTTGATGCGACCTGGGGACCGCTCATGCCGCCCGGTAGCACCACATCGGAAAGGACCAGGTCGATCGTGTTCGTATCGTTCGCGATCTTCAGGGCGGTTTCTCCATTCCCGGCCTGCAGGACGTTGTATCCCAGGCCACCGACTATTCGCGCATAGAGCGGTCGGAGCACGGGGTCATCCTCGATTAACAGGATCGTCTCGCCCCGGCCCCTGGGTGTCGAGACTTTTGGCTTGCTGGCGACCTGAATCGTGCGCCGGGCACGCGGCAAATAGACCGAAACGGTCGTTCCAACGCCCGGGCTGCTATCGAGCATGACAAGGCCGCCGGCCTGCTTGGCGAATCCGAATACCATCGACAGGCCAAGCCCTGTACCCGCCCCTGCGTCCTTGGTCGTAAAGAATGGTTCAAAGGCGCGTTGCTGGCTGTCCTCGTCCATACCCGCACCGGTATCTGACAGCGTCACCACGATATAATCGCCCGGCGTCATTTGTCCCTGCAGGACGACATGTCCGCTGTCGAGCTGTTGATTGGCGGTTGCGATCATCAGCGTGCCGCCGTCGGGCATGGCGTCGCGCGCGTTGACTGCGAGGTTCAACAGCGCCGTTTCCAGCAGCGCCGGATCCACATCGACGGTCCACAACTCTTCTGAAAGGTTTGCGTTGATCGTGATGGTTTCGCCCAGTGTCCGACGCAACATACCCAATATGCTGGTGATATGATCGTTCGGATTCATGACGACCGGGGACAGGGATTGTTGGCGGGAAAAGGCGAGGAGCCGGTCGTTCAGCTTGCCGCCGTGCATGGCCGCGGTCGTCGATTCCCGGATCAGAACCTGTAAGGGGTCGTCCTCGCTCATCATTGCGGCCATGAGGTCCAGGTTGCCGATGATGACGGCCAACAGATTATTGAAGTCATGTGCGACGCCGCCGGTAAGCTGGCCGACGACTTCCATTTTCTGTGACTGACGAAGCTGATCTTTGGCGCGCTGCTGTTCGGTTGTATCGATGCTGATCACAAGGACGCCCAGGTTCCGGCCATCCTGTTCGACAATCGGCGCCCCCAGAACCCACTGGGTTCTGCCGGGGTGCAAGGTGGACTTGTACCGTGGAACCGAGACGAGCTTGCCTGTTTCGCGGATGTCGTCGATAAACCGGTCGTATTGTTCGGGGTATGGCCCGCCATGAATTTCCCGCAGCGTCTTGCCTTGCAGTTCACCGACGGGTTTTGCATGCAGATCGCTGAACAGCTTGTTTGCGAAGAGCATCCGGTTGTCGTTGTCGAGAATTGAAATGCGGCCCGGAACCGTATCCAGAATTGTTTGCAGCAGCGCTGATTTTTCGGACAATTCTGCGTCGCGTTGTTTCAGCGTGGAGATATCGACGCCGATACTGCCAATACTGGTCAGTTGACCATCGGCATCGTAAACGGGGAACTTGGTGCTCAGAATATTGTGAATTGTGCCATCCGCGAAGGGGACTTCGGTCTCGCGGGTGACCGACTGACGTGTCCTCTCTACCTCAGCGTCGTGAGACCGGAATTCGCTTGCTTTTTCCTCGGTGAAAAAATCGAACACGTTTTTTCCGACAAGTTGTTCCGGCGTCGTGTCGAATTGTTCCGCAAAGCGCCGGGTGGCGAAAAGGAACGTTCCGTCAGTATTCTTCAGATTAATGCTTGCGGGGGTATGTTCGACGATGCCCCGGAACAGCGCCTCGCTTTCCGCAAGCCGGATTTCGGCCTGCTTCGTCATCGTGGTGTCACTGGACGAGCCGCGATAGCCTTTGAATTCCCCGTCCGGGCTGAAAAACGGAACGGCGCTGGCACGGCAAAATTTGATACTGCCGTCGTCGCCCCGGTAGGCGTAATCGAAATTTCGGACCGGAAGCCGGGCGGTAAGCGTTGCCAATAGTTCGTCAATCGCCTCTGCGCTGCAAATGGTGCTCGAATGGCCAAGCACTTCCCGGGGCGATTTTCCGATTCTGGTGCTTCCGCTCAGCTGCATATCATTGAAAAAACGGTCCGACACATAGGTGAATTTCAGATCCGGCCCCAATTCCCAGAACCAGTCGGACGACGCAATGGCGAAGTCCTGGAACCGGCTCTCGCTGTGCCGGAAACTTTCAAACATGCTGCGGAATACCCGGGCGTTCAGGTGAAGCCCGACCATAATGGCACCAATCGCCAGCGGCAGGGCAAACCATATATATTCCAGGTGGAGCTCGCGCATGAATCCCATTAATGCTGTATCGCTGGTGAAATGGGGCAACACGTGCATTGCCATCAGGTCCAGACTGTAAAGCAGCCCGAAGACGGCCAATCCCGCATGAATCGCCCAGGACATCCGCGGCATCGATTGCGGCTGCAAAAGATTTCGGACCCTGGAAACAAGCACGAAGCCGTACGCGATCATTGCGATGACAGCCAGGTCGATGACCGTCATTAACGGAATTGACTGAAAGAACACTCTGACGGCTCTCCTGTCCCTGCCTTGCCGTGGCCGGGCCCCCGAATGTGAGGCCTGGGTCTTTTGTCGATGACGACAACGCGCGATCCGGGTCGAAATCATGGCCGGACGTTATCTATGCTCGGTGCATTTTCTTCTTAGTGCCCGCGTGGAGTGTATGGGTATAATGGTTAATGAAAGAACAGAAACTATGGTTAATAAAAGGTTAGCAAGCCGGGATGATGCCAGATGATGAACGTCGTTTACCTGCTGGCAACGAAGGAACGTCGATACGCTTGCACCCGGTAAATCCGGATCCGTCCTAGTCGTCGCGCAACAGTTTGATTTCGCGTTGCGGGAAGGGGATTTCGACACCATTGGTCTGCAACGCGGTCCAGATCATCAGGTTCAGGTCGCCCCCGACACGGTTTTCACCGTCGTCGATACCTTCCATCCAGAATTCGATCAGGATATCGATGCCGGAATCGCCGAATTTTTCGATTTCGGCATCCGGGCGTTCCTCGATTGGCAGGTCGTCCCCGCTGAGCACCTTGGGATGGCTGGCCACGACGCTGCGGAGGATATCAAACAGTTTCTCCAGATCGGTATCGTAAGCCACCTGAATATGCAGCGAATAGCGCTGCTTGCGGTTGTTATGGGTCCAGTTGGTGAAGGCGGTGGTGATGAACCGTTCGTTCGGCACCATGATGTCCTTGCCGTCGAAGGTTTCCAGCGTCGCGGAACGCATGGTCAGTTCGCGCAGTCTGCCGGTGCGGCCATCCTCCAGTTCGATATAGTCGCCAATGGTGATGGTCCGGTCGAGCAGGATGATGATGCCGGATATGAAGTTCGAGGCAATCTGTTGCAACCCGAAACCAAGGCCGACGCCCAGCGCGCCGCCGAACACGGCCAGCGCCGTCAGATCGATACCCATCACATTCATGAGCAGCAGGAAGATCAGCATGAAGATGCCGATCTCGAACAGCTTGGCGACGACTTCGCGCGTGCCGGCATCCAATGCATTGCGGTTGCGGATCACGCGCTGGCCGGTGGCATTCGATACGCGGCCAAGCCAGAACAGGACAATGCCGAAAATGAACGTGCGCAGGATGGCATAGAGCGAAACCCGGATATTGCCGATTTCGATCGAAATGCTTTCCAGATGTCCGGTGACATCGTCCAGCCAGCCAAAGGTATAAAGGAGCGCGACAGGGACACCGATCCATTTCAGGATGAACAGGATCGTTGTGTTCTGCACGAAATGGTTGGCCAGGCTGTAGACCATGAAAATGAAGGCCATGCCCTGCGCTGCCCGGACCAGCCAGGCTTGTCCGGTCACGTCGGCGCTGATCTGTGTCGCGATTCCGAGCATGATGGCGGCAAGGACCGGCAACAACAGTTCATGCGTGCCGTGCAGCTCAGACGCAGGTCAAACAGGGCGCCTGGCTTGGGTTCCTCGCGGAAGATCCTGACGCGCGATATCAGCAGGGCCGAGAGTGCCCAGGCGAGTATCAGTGCGCCTGCGACAATACCGATCTGGACATAAAATTCAGTACTGGCGAGGGAAGCTGTCGCCTCCTGCCAGATCGCATCGGTCCGTTCGGTCAGCCATTGCATGATGCATTCGCCCTAATGGAATTACAGGGTCCGAATCTACCCTATTCCCGCGGCCGCTGAAACGATATCGCACAACCGTGGCGGAACTCTGCAAGACGGCAGGGCTGTCCCGAGACCGCCTAGTCCCGGATCACATGCGGCAGGAAGCGGGAACTGTCCTTGGTGATGGGGGAGTCATCCTCGCGGATACCGATGCCGCAGGGTTGGCTGGCGATCAGCCAGGAGCCGATTACCGTATGGTTGCCCTCGAACACCGGCAGCGGGTGCAGCGCCTGCACGATAAAGCCTTCGGCGCCATAGGGGCCGTCGACCGATAGCGGTTGTTCGCCCGGCCGGACCATCTCCACATTGGCGCCTTCGCGAGACAGCAGCGGTTTGCGCACATGGCCGCCTTCCAGTGTGGCGGCGCGCGGATCGTCTGCAAAATAGGCGGGCAGCAGATTGGGGTGCCCCTCGAACATTTCCCACAACAGCGGCAACAGCCCCTTGTTGGACAGGATCGCCTTCCAGGCCGGTTCGATGAAGGTGACGCCGGAATCCGGGATCGACGCCCCGAATTCGTCGGACATCATCCATTCCCATGGATACAGCTTGAACAGGGTAGTGATGATATTGTCATCAATGTCCGTGAAACGGCTGGCCGGGTCGATACCGATATCTTCCATATTCAGGAAAATGGTTTCGATCCCGGCCTGTGCGGCGCATTCCTCGACATAGCGCACAGTGCCTTCATCTTCGGCGCTGCCACTGCCGGATGCCAGATGCAGCGCACCGGGGATGCCGAAAACGCCGAATGCTTCGGTCATGCGTTCATGGATCGAATTGAACTGGTCGCAGCCGGGCGGGATGATGCCGCGTTCCATCGCCTGTTCCAGCCACAGCCACTGAAAGGCCCCGGTTTCGTATAGCGATGTCGGCGTGTCGGCGTTGTATTCCAGCAGCTTCGCCGGGCCGGTGCCGTCATAGGACAGGTCCAGCCGGCCGTAGAGGTTCTTTTCGCCGTTACGCCAGCTCGTGCGGATGTAATCCCAGAAGGCTTCCGGGATCGCGAGGCGTTGCATGACCTCTTCGCTGTCGACGGCACGCCGGACCACATCGAAGCACATTTTCTCGATTTCCCCGCTGGGGTCCTCGATATCGTCCTCGATCTGCTGCAGGGTGAATCGATAGCACGCGGATTCGTCCCAGTACGGGGCGCCGTCTATGGTGTGAAAGGTGAAGCCGAGCGAATCCGCCTGGGCTTTCCAATCGCCCCGTTCCTCGATCGCGATGCGTTTCATGGCCGGGCCGGATGGGCTGCCATCAGCCGCCGTAACTGCGGGAACGGCTTGTCGAGCGTGCGGATGAGCCGAAGCCGTTGCGCCTGACCGTCGATGTCTTGGTGCTCGGCGCCTTTGCGACCTGGGCCGGAACCTTGGTGACGCCGGTCTTGCTGCCAACCTTCTGGTTGTCGCCGGTGCGGAAATTCTTCGGGTCGTCCTTGGAGCGGTAGAGGGGCTGTGTTGCGGCACGTGAGCCATTCGACAGCATGCTGCCCATCATGTAGCCCATCATCAGCGGCATGAAGACGGAACCGCCGCTCTGCGTTTTCTGCGGGGCGGTTTCACATTGCGCTGCGCCGAAATCCGCTTCGCAATCCTCGGCGGAGGTGTATTTGGGCGCCACGCGAACATGTTCCTGCTTGGCTTGCTCGAAATTGGCGATGCAGGCATCGCGGTCGAACCCGACCTCGTTTTCGCACTGCAGGACATCCTTGAAGATCGCCACATCCTGCGGCGCTTCTTCGCATGCCGACAGTGTCAGGGCGGATGCGCCCATAAGGGCCAGCTTCAGTGATCGGGAGCGTTTCATGATGTCATGCCCGGTTGTTCCATTTGGTGAACACAATGTAATCGGCAAAACCGCCGGGGCAAGCGGTATCTCCAATTTTTCATGCCAAATCGCAAGGCGATCCGGCGAAAAACAAGGGGTTTATTGCTTCGGTTTCGACCAAACCATCGCCTGCCGCATTGCCGGTAGGTTGCCAGATATCGTAATCGTCCCGGAGAACGGAAATGTCGGCCCTGTCACCGCTACCCGCTTATCTGCGCCACTTCCTCCAGCAACCAGTTGCGGAAGGCGGCGATCTTCGGTTCGTCCGCCCGGGATTCGGGACAGACCAGATAATAGGCCCAGTCGACCTTCATCGAAAATTCGAACGGCGCGACCAGCCGTCCCGCCGCGATGTCATCATCGGCCAGCGGGCGTAACGCCAAGCGCCACCCCCTGGCCGACAATGGCTGCCTGATAACTGACATGGGCATGGCTGAAGTTCGGCCCGTGCGACGAAATCAACGCCTTCGACCCCGGCCGCGCGCAGCCACATGCCCCAGTCGAAGGCCTTCACGTCCTCGTGCAGCAGCGTGTGGTATTTCAGGTCTTCCGGCCGGCGCAGGGGATGCGGTCCTTCCTCGATAAGTTTCGGGCTGCATATGGGGAAGACCTCCTGTTCCATCAGTCGCGTGGCGTGCAGCCCCAGTCGCCCGCTGTCGCGGCTGTAGCGAATACCGCTGTCGACATCCTCGCGCGCGAAATCGACGCTCCGGTCCTCGGCCGTAAAACGGACCTCGATTTCCGGATGGCGATGCGCAAAACGGGCCAGGCGCGACACCAGCCATTTCGCGCCAAAGGACGGGGATCACGCTGATCGTCAGCAGGTTGTCCGGGCGGACGGAGACAACCTGCCGGGTCGCGCTGTCGATCTGATCCAGCGCGTCGCGGATGGCGATGAGATAACGCTGCCCCGTTTCCGTCAGCAGCAGCGCCCGGTTGAGCCGCCGGAACAGCGGCGCTTCCAGCCAGGATTCGAGCGATTTTATCTGGTGGCTGACCGCGGCCTGGGTGACGTGCAGTTCATCCGCGGCCTTGGTGAAACTAAGGTGCCGCCCCGCGGCTTCGAAGGTGCGCAGGGCATTCAACGGCGGCAGGCGATAGGCCATCCGGTATGCCTTTCGGATTAATTATTCTAATCCATAGCATGAATATTGATCGTTTGTGAACCATTGAAAACCCTCCTAAATACCGTGTTCCGGACGATTGGAAAACCTGCTCCGGGGCGTTTAACCGATAAAAGGATAAGGACCGAAAAAATGAGCCCCAACGACTCCATATGCACCCAGCCGGGCCTGCTGACCACGCAGCCCATCCTTGGCATTGACGGTCATACAGACAGCATGTTCGCGCGTGTTGTCATGATCCTGTCCGTCTGGCGCAAGCGCGCCAAACAGCGCCGCGCGCTGGGTCATCTGGACGCGCATCTGCTGATGGATATCGGGGTTGACCGGGTGATGGCGAAACAGGAAGCCGACAAACCCTTCTGGCGCGTCTGAACCTTCGCGCTACAGCCTAGCGGACCGTAATAACAACCTTGCCTGTCGCCTGTCGTGTCGTCAGCATCGTCAGGGCCTCCGCGGCACGTTCCAGCGGGAAGCTGTGTCCGACCTTCGGATGCAGTTTGCCCGCGGCGAACCACTCTCCCAGTTTTGTAAAGGTCTGTCCGGTTACTTCCGGATGCGTGCGCCGGTATCCACCGACTGAAACACCGACGGCTGAAAGGTTCTTCACCAGCAGGTAATTTGCGGGGATCTGCGGGATCGTACCGCCGGCAAAGCCGATGATGGCGATCCGCCCGTCGACATTCAGGCTGCGCAGCGATTGGGCAAAGGCATCGCCGCCGACGGGATCGAACACGACATCTGCGCCCCCGGTCAATTCCTTCACCCTGTCGCGGATATTTTCGGTGGTGTAATCGATGGCGTGGTCGGCGCCGTATTCCCGTGCCATTGCCGCCTTGGCCGCACCGCCGACCGCCGCGATGACGGTCGCGCCCATGGCCTTGCCAATATCGACCGCGGCCAGTCCCGCGCCGCCGGTTGCACCGTTGACCAGCAATACTTCACCCGCTTCAAGATGAATTTGCCGGTGGTTCAGCGTGACAACAGCGGTGGAATAGGTGATCGGGAAGCCGGCGGCGGTGACATAATCCATGCCATCGGGAATCGGCATCGTATTGGCAGCCTCGGCGACTGCTTCTTCCGCAAAACCGCCCAGCCTGGTCCAGGACATCACCCGGTCGCCCGGTTTGAATCCGGTCACACCTTCACCCGAATCGATGATCGTGCCGGCAACTTCCAGCCCAGGCGCGAACGGCAATTCCGGCTTGTACTGGTAATGCCCGCTGATCATCAGCGTATCGGCAAAATTGCAGCCGGCGGCATGGACGGCAACGCGCACTTCTCCCGGTCCAGGGGGCGGTGAGGCCGTCTCCGTAAGGGTCAGGGTGTCGGGTTTCCCGAGTTCGTTGACGAGCATGGCCCGCATGTGGCCTTCCCAGATTTGTTAAGGTGCCGAAACAATTATCGGCGCAATGGCCCTGCGGCGGTGGAATGTAATTACCAGCTTGCCCCGGACCGGGCGTCCATGCAAGGTTCCGCCGCATGCGGGGTTTCTTCGGAATCGGCGTCGAGAATATCTCGAAGCCAATGAATGTCGGCAGTCTGTTTCGGTCGGCGCATGCCTTCGGTGCGAGTTTCGTTTTCGTGATCGCGCCGGTGTTTGACGTGCGCGCGGCCTATCGCGCCGATACCTCGTCGACCGCCAAGCATGTGCCGCTGTACCAGTTCGATTCGCTGGAGGATTTCAAGCTGCCGCATGAATGCCGGCTGGTCGGGGTTGAACTGATGGATGACGCGGTGGAGCTGCCAAGTTTCACCCATCCGGACCGGGCGGCCTATGTGCTGGGACCGGAACGGGGATCCCTGTCGCCGGGGCTGGTTGACCGTTGTGATTTCACCGTCAAAATTCCGACTAATTTCTGTGTGAATGTCGGAATCGCCGGCGCAATCCTGATGTATGACCGGCACATAACCAAGGGGCGATACCCGCCGCGACCGACCGGGGCGGGTGGCCCTGTCGAAGGCTTGCAGCCGCATGTGCACGGGGGACGGATCTCGCGACGGGGGTTGTAAGGTCGGGGCTGTAAGGCAAGGAGTAGAACGTGCGTTTTCCATCCATTATTCGAATTTCTCTGGCGGCATTGGGGCTCGTGCTGACCGCCGGCATGGCGCAGGCCGACGAGGTGTCGCTGGGTACCTTCAAGGACTGGCAGGCCTATTCCTTCAAGGAAGGCGACAAGAATGTCTGCGTCGTCTGGGGGAAGCCCGCGAAGGAAGCGGGCAAGTATACCAAGCGGGGCGAGGTTCGGGTCTTCATCGCGCACCGTCCCTGGACCCGGCCGAAACGGGTCAACGAGATCAGTTTCGAAGCCGGGTACGGGTTTCGGAAGGACAGTGAAGCCGCCGCCACGATCGATGGCCGGAAGTTTGCGCTGTTTACCGATGGCGACACAGCCTGGAACCGGTCGGCGAAGGATGATGCGGCGATGGTCAAAGCCATGCGCATCGGCAAGAAGATGGTCGTGAACGGCGTATCCGGCCGTGGCACGAAAACGACTGATACCTATTCCCTGCTGGGCTTTACCGCGGCCCATAACGCTATCAACAAGGCGTGCAAGGTGAAGTGAGCGACAGGCCATGAGGGCCTCTCTGCCTCCGGAATGAGCGGGAGATGCTGTCCATGAACATCTTTCTTACCGGCGCAACCGGCTATATCGGGGGCGGCTGTTACGCAGCGGCCTGAATTGCCGGTTCCACCGCAAGGGCCGATTGCGGCACGAAAACCTGTCCGCTGGAAATCGAAACGCAAAAAACTAAAAAGAACGTTTAGGTTGAGTTCATAGTCTTGAACGTTACAATACTCTTTTTCGAGTTATTGCCATTTTTCAATTTTCTAAGGGTTAGTTGATAAGGTCGAAAGATAAATTTTCGAAGCGGAATAGAATTGCTGTAGGGGTACTGCCGCAGGGATGATGTTTACTCCCTTGTCAAAATTGATTCTGGTATACTTCAATAATGAGAAACGTTTGTAAAATGTGCGACGAGCGATCTGACTTCGTAGATGCGCATATTGTTCCTCGTAGCTTCTATCCTGAGAGGGGGCGCGGACGAGAAGCGTTGATCGTTATGACTATGAACAAAAATATACGAAACGGGCGTTCTCGGATCGGAATATATGATAAATACCTTGTGTGTGAAGGATGCGAAAAAAAATTTGACCCATTTGACGATTATGCTGCCAAACTTTTATTGGTTAATAGAGAAAGGCATAAAGTTATAGAAAACCATGGCGATCTGGTTGGATATCTTATTGATACTTTTGATTATAAAAAACTGAAACTTTTCGGGTTATCCTTGCTATGGAGATCTGCTTTTACAAGTCGTATTGAGTTTTCAAATGTAAAGCTAGGACTATTTCAGGGTATCCTTACGCAGTTGTTGAAAAATGAAGACCCTGAGTGCCCTGAAGTGTTTAGTTGCCAATTAACTCGATTCAGCGACGTAAAAGATTGGCAATCAGGTTTTTTGTCTCCCTTTCGTGAAAAGTATGAAGGAATAAATTTTTATAGATTTTTGCTGGGCAGCTATGCCCTTTACGTTAAGGTTGACAGAAGGCCAACTCCGAAATTTATGTCTCCGTTTATAATGCGACCAAACGCTCCGCTAATATTAGATTCTAGGGAATTTCGCGGTGGCCCAGAGTACCGAGCGTTCTATCGAACTGCCAACATGATAAGGGAATAATACTTAAAATTGCAGCGATAGTTGGAGTAAGGATTAACAGTTCAGGTTACGCAGCGGCCTGAATTGCCGGTTCTACCGCAAGGGCTGATTGCGGCACGAAAACCTGTCCGCTGAAGATCGGCCGGGCGGTGCGGGTCAGGAAAGCGGCGTCGATGCCGGTCGCTGCGCCAAAGCCCTTGGTGACGATGCCAATTTCGATGGCACCCCCGGGGTGTTCGACCCGGATTTCCGAGTCATCTGTCCCGTTCGCCAGGGCATGAGCAATCGTGCCGTTGATCCGGGTCGCGCCCGCGACGCAGATGGCACCGGTTGCGGCATGGGCCGCGTGGCAACGGCCTGGGGTGAAATAGCGTGATGAAATGCCGCTGTCGCCGCGCGACTTGGCCAGTATCGCGATCTTCGGGATGACGGAATTCGATACATCACCCAGTCCCATCAGCCGACCTGCGGCCCGGCGGATCGTTTCCAGCCGGTCCAGCAGATCCGCATCGGCATCCAACTCGGCTTTGCTTTCATAGCCGGTTCGGCCCAGGCTTTCGGCGGCGACCAGCACCATCGGCATCGCCAGGTCCACACAGGAAACATCGACGCCGCAGACCCGGTCGCGCGCCTTGCCCGTGGGTAGCAATCGGCCGGTCTTGCCGCCGGCGATCTGCCGAAACTCAAGCCGGATCGGCGCGGATGTGCCGGGAACGCCGTCGACGGATGTATCGCCTTCATAGGTCACCTGATGGTTCGGCGTCTGCACGACGCAGTCGATCATCGCGCCGGTATTGACGTTGCGGACACGAACCGTCGTTTCACCATCCTGGGCCGCGACATACCCGTTTTCGATAGCGAAGGGGCCGACCCCGGCGAGAATATTGCCGCAGGACGGTGCGGTGTCGACACTGGGCTTGTCCACGCCGACCTGGGCGAACAGGTAATCCACATCCGCATCTTTATGGGTTGACGGGGAAACAATTGCGACCTTGCTGGTCACGCTCGTCGCACCCCCGGCGCCGTCGATCTGGGTCGGATCGGTGGCACCCATTGCCGCCAGCAACACCGCATCGCGCGCGGCCCTGTCCAAGGGCAGGTCGGCAGCCCGGAAATACAAACCGCGGGATGTGCCGCCGCGCATCATGACGCATGGGATCGAGTGCTGCATTGTCGGTGTCTCCATTGTTCGAAGACACCTTGCCTGCATCGCATTGATATGAGAAATTCAATTAAATCAAATATTGATGCAAAAAACAGATGAATGTGAGCCTTGAGGATATCCGGGCCTTCCTGGTGATTGCCGAACTGGAAAGCTTCAGCCAGGCGGCGGACCGTCTTTCGGTATCGCAATCCGCCCTGTCCCGGCGGATCGTGAAGATCGAGGACCATCTGGGCGCCCGCCTGTTTGACCGATCCACCCGCCATGTGGCGCTGACGGCAATTGGCCGGGAGTTTCTGCCGCTGGCGCATCGAATGCTGGGCGAATTCGAACGATCACTGGACCGGATCGGCGACGTTATCCTCAAACGCGGGGGGGTGGTGACGATTGCCAGCCTGATGACCGTGGCGTTCGGGGTGCTGCCGCCGGTGGCGGCGCGGTTCGGGGCAGCGCATCCCGATGTCCGGTTGCGGATTCTCGATGCCACCGGCCCCGAAATTGCCGCGCATGTCCGGTCAGGTGAGGCTGAATTCGGGATCGATATGGAAGCCGAACCCGATGCGGAAATCGCCTTCGAACCGCTGGCTGTGGAACATTACGTGCTGGCCTGCCGGCCGGGCCATCCGCTGGCCGGTGATACACCGCTGGATTGGTCCGCAGTGCATGGGCACCGCTGTATCGTGCTGGGACCGGATAGCGGTATCGGCCGCCAGCTTCGCGCCGCCGTGCCCCATATCGACTGGCAATGCGAGGTACAGCATCTCAGCACCGTGCTGGGGTTTCTGGCGGCGGGCATCGGGGTCGCGGCGATCCCGGCACTGGCGCTGGGATCGATGAACGCCGCCGACCTGGTGTATCGCAGGCTCACCGGGCCGGAGGTGACGCGCCGTATCGGCATCATCCGGCGCCGGGGGGCGGCGCTTTCGCCTGCCGCGTTGAGCCTGCGCGACAGCGTTACGGCTGAATTCGCAGCACTTCGCGACGGCCAGAACGCGCAGGCGGCCCGATAACAGCCCTATCAGTCCCCGGAGGGCACTGTCCGGACAATGTAACCGCCGGAGCGGTCGTCCAGTTCCAGTTCCAGCAGGCCCAGGTCTTCTGCTTCCTCCAGTACTTCGCTGAATGACCGGAAGCCGTAGAAGCTTTCGTTGAAGCCGGGCTTGCGGCGTTTCAGGGTCTGTTTGACCATCGAACTCCAGACCTGTCCGCCGCGTTCGGCGATCAGCTCCTCGGCCAGTTTCACGACCATGTCGATGGCTTCGGCTTCCTTGGCCTCCAGCGCGGCATTGTCTTCGGCCGATGCCGGTTTCGCAGCAGGCGCCTTTGCCGCGACGGCGGGTTTCTCCACGGCCGGTTTTTCCGTCGCGACAGCCGGTTTCTTCGGCGCGGGCGGTTTCCGGCGCGGTGTGGGGGCGGCGATGGCGCGGGCGAGGTCGTCGTAATAGATGAACTCGTCGCAATTGTTCATCAGCAGGTCGGATGTGCTGTTCTTCACGCCGACGCCAATCACGGTTTTTGCATTTTCGCGCAGCTTGCTGACCAGCGGCGAAAAATCGGAATCGCCGCTGATAATCACAAAGGTATCAATATGTTCCTTGGTGTAGCAAAGGTCGAGCGCGTCCACGACCATGCGGATATCGGCGGAATTCTTGCCGGACATGCGGGTATGGGGAATCTCGATCAGCTCGAAGGCGACTTCATGCATGGAGCCCTTGAACTCCTTGTACCGGTCCCAGTCGCAATAGGCCTTCTTGACCACGATGCTGCCCTTCAGCAGCAGCCGTTCGAGCACCAGCTTCATATCGAATTTTGGAATCTTCGCGTCGCGCACACCAAGCGCCACATTCTCGAAATCGCAGAACAGGGCCATGGTGTATTCGGAATCACTTGTCGTCATTTCGGTCTTTCATATGGGGGCGCCGCATGATGGTCATGCGGGACTATGTCTGCAGTATGCGCCTGTTTTTGTCGCGACACACGCTTTGCCATGCGGCTAGCGCGGTTTTGTCGCCAGGTACAATTCGCTCTGGTAGGGGATGGTGACGCTGCCATCGGCATTGCCGTGGCGCGCTGCCATGACCCGAAGGGCGGTTTCGACGAACATTTCGCCCCGGTTGGCGACGGCGGGCTTCATGGTGCGGCGGGACAGCATCATGCCGGTAAAACGGTCGACGGATATTTTCATCGACCAGTCATGGGTCAGCAGTTCCGCGGCGTTTGCCCAATCGAGCGCCTGAAACTCGGCCTGCAGGTCGATGTCGCGGTAATGGCGGGAATAGCCCGGCGCGTTTTCTTCAACGAAGGTTTCATGGGCGTCCAGCAAGGACGAACCCTCCCAGACCCGGTTGTTCTGGATCACCGCCAGGACGCCGCCGGGGGTGAGGGCGTGGTCGCATTCGGCATAGAAAACCGGCCGGTCAAAAAACTGGATTGCCTGCGCGGCGGTGATCAGCCCCAGCGAGGCATCGCCGCAGGGCAGGATTTCCGCGTCGCCCTCCCGGTAGGTGATATTGTCGTCGGGGGCGGTTGATTCATCCGCCTGCCGCCGCATATCCGCGCCGGGCTCGATACCTTCAATGAGCCAGCCCGGTCCCAGCGTGACGCGCAGCGCACGGGTCAGGATGCCGGTGCCGGCCCCCACATCGGCGGCGCGTTTTACGATAGACGGCCCGGCCACACGGTCGCCAAGCTCTGCCAGCAAGGCTTCGGGGTAGTGCGGCCGGTTTGCCTGATACCGCCCGGCCAGCCCGTCGAAGGGGTTATCCGCCATATCCGCCATCAGTCCTTGAGGTCGGCCTCGAATTCAGCGCCCAGTTCCTGTTCAAGCCGGACGAGATCTTCCGGTAACGGCAGGCCTTCGGCGCGCATGGTCGAAAGCATCTGCTGTATTCGCATGAAAATTTCATGGCGGTCACCCTGATCGCCCTCCATTTCGTCAACCAACAGGGATATCGCTGCTTCGATATCGTTCAGATCCATAATTATTCCTTAATGTTGGTACCTGCCAGTATAGCACAACATCCGCGATAGCCGGGATATGACATGCGTCAATCGCGGCCCGAGGGTGAAAAGCGAGTTGTCCGGCACCGCCAAAAGTCTATATCTAGGCGCTATGGAACAGATACAAGCCCCCGCCGCAGCCACCACCGCCGATTCCCGAACGGATCTGGTTGGGCTGAACAGCGATGAAATCACCGCGCTTACCAACGAAATGGGCCTTCCCGCCTATCGCGGCAAGCAGATATACCAATGGATCTACCAGCACGGGCTGACCGACTTCAACGACATGCTGAACCTGTCGAAGAAGCTGCGCGAGCAACTGACCGAACAGTTCAGAATCGGCCGGCCGACGGTGAATACGGAACTGACTTCAACGGACGGCACGCGCAAATGGGTGCTGGGCTTCGGTGATCACAACGAAGCCGAGATGGTCTCGATTCCCGAAGAAACCCGCGGCACGCTGTGCGTTTCCAGCCAGGTTGGCTGCACGCTGACATGTTCTTTCTGCCATACGGGAACACAGCGTCTGGTGCGCAACCTGACAATCGGTGAAGTCGTCGGCCAGGTGATGCTGGCGCGCGATTCCTACGCGCTGTGGCCGGCGTCGAAGGATAATTCCCGGCTGACCAACATCGTCATGATGGGCATGGGCGAACCGTTGTACAATTTCGAAAACGTCGCCAAGGCGCTGAGGATCGTCATGGATGGTGACGGGCTGGCCATGTCGCGCCGCCGGGTGACGCTGTCCACGTCCGGCGTGGTGCCGGGTATCAAGCGCTGTGGCGATGAACTGGGCGTGATGCTGGCGATTTCCCTGCATGCGGTGCGCGACGACCTGCGCAACGAACTGGTGCCGATCAACAAGAAATACCCGATCGCCGAACTGCTGGATGCCTGCCGCGAATATGCGACCGTATCCAATTCGCGGCGCATTACCTTCGAATACGTGATGCTGAAGGATGTGAACGATTCCGTGGCGGACGCGCGCGAACTGGTGCGGCTGGTGAAGGATATCCCGTCAAAGGTCAATCTGATCCCGTTCAACCCGTGGCCGGGCGTCGAATACGAATGTTCCAGTGGCAATGCGATCCGGCGCTTTGCCGACACCATCAGTGAAGGGGGGATGACGGCAACCGTGCGCGCGCCGCGCGGACGCGATATCCTCGCCGCCTGCGGGCAGCTAAAATCGGAAAGCGTGCGGCAGCGCCGGGTGGCGACAGCGGGATAGAATTCGACGACAGGGAGGAAATTGTTATGGCAGAGCAGGAAACAGCGCTGATCATCGGCGCGGGTCGGGGGCTCAGCGCCTCACTGACACGGTTGTTGGCAGCGGAAGGCATGGCGGTGGCCATCGCCGCGCGTAACACCGACAAGCTGGACAAGCTGGTCGCGGATACCGGCGCGAAAGCCTATCAGTGCGATGCGTCCGACCCGGCCTCGGTCGATGCGCTGTTCGCTTCGGTAACCACCGATATCGGTACGCCGAACCTTGTTGTCTATAACGCCAGCAATCGCGGTGGCCGTGGGCCGATCACCGAACTGGACGCCGAAGCAGTGCGCAACGCGCTGATGATTACGGCGTTTGGCGGTTTCCTGGTCGCGCAGGCGGCGGCGAAACAGATGATCCCGGCCGGTGGCGGCACGATCCTGCTGACCGGCGCATCGGCCAGCGTGAAGGGCTACCCGAATTCATCCTCATTCGCGCTGGGCAAGTTCGGGCTGCGTGGATTGGCGCAGAGCCTCGCTCGTGAATTGCAGCCGCAGAACATCCATGTCGGCCATTTCATCATCGATGGCGGCATTCTGTTGCTCGACGGCGAGGACAAACGCGCCGAACGCCTTGGCGAAGACGGTACCTTGAACCCGGACGAGATCGCAAAATCCTATTTGCAGGTCCACCGCCAGCACCGCAGCGCCTGGACCTGGGAAATGGAACTTCGCCCCTGGGTGGAGAAATTCTAGCCGGTATCAAGCACCGTTATTGCCGGGCCGGGTTTTACGCGGCTCAGTGATATTCGGCGGATTTCGCCAGCGCGGCCTTTACCGACTCGATTCCCGCGTCCGGCGCATTGCAGGCGGCGAGCACGATGGCTTCGCGGTTCTGGATCTGCTTGGCCGCCTTTGGCACTTCCCGCGCAACCTCGATCGGAATGACCACCGCGCCATGCTGGTCGGCATGGATCAGGTCGCCGGACTGCACGTCCATGCCGTGGATATGCACGGGCTTGCCGTAATCGACGATATGCACATGCGCATGCGACGGGCCGACCCGGTCGGCGAGAAGCTGGAAGCCTTCGGCGCAATCGGGCAGATCGCGGATGCTGCCGGTGGTGATCACGCCCAGGCAGCCGATGGCCTTGTGGATCGCGGTGTTAACTTCGCCCCAGAACGCGCCGTAGCCCGGATGGTCGTCGATATCCTGGATGCAGGTGATGGTCGGGCCGGTGCCGGCGGCGACATATTCGTAATAGGCAACCCGGTTGACGACGTCGGGCGCGGCCGGCTTCATCGACCGCAGGGTGGCCGTGCGGGCGAAACCGACCATTGGCGGCAGTTCCGGTCGGGGGCATACCAGCGGTGTGGTGGTGAAGCCCATCGCGCGGCGTTCCGGCGAGGTGATTTCCAGTGCATTGCAGACGGTCGGCGTGTCCAGCGCGCGCAGCGCCGCAAAGTCTTCTTCAGTCAGGATGATGTCACTCATCGGTCATTTCCCCCCGTGTCACATTTAATTTGGATTGCGCCGACAATCGGATGTTTTGCCGCAGGACGCAAGGGCCGCTTGCGGGGCTTTCCGCAATGCCTATACTGCGCCGCCGCAACCAACCGGGGCCGCCGATATGTCGATTCAGAACGTGAAAAAAGTCGTCCTTGCCTATTCAGGCGGACTTGATACCTCCGTTATCCTGCGCTGGCTGCAGGATACCTATCAGTGTGAGGTCGTAACCTTCACCGCCGACCTGGGCCAGGGCGAGGAAATCGAACCCGCCCGCGCCAAGGCGGAAATGATGGGCGTGAAGGAAATCTACATCGAGGATTTGCGCGAGGTTTTCGTGCGCGATTATGTCTTCCCGATGTTCCGCGCCAATGCGGTGTATGAAGGGACCTACCTGTTGGGCACCTCCATCGCGCGGCCATTGATCGCCAAACGACAGATCGAAATCGCCCGGGAAACCGGCGCTGACGCCGTCGCCCATGGCGCGACCGGCAAGGGTAATGACCAGGTGCGGTTCGAGCTTGGCTATTACGGGCTGAACCCGGATATCAAGGTCATCTCGCCGTGGCGCGAATGGGACCTGACCAGCCGCACACGGCTGATCGAATATGCCGAAGAGCATCAGATCCCGGTGCCGAAGGACAAGCGCGGCGAAGCGCCGTTCTCTGTTGATGCGAACCTGCTGCATATTTCCGCTGAAGGGAAAGTGCTGGAAGACCCGAACGAGGAAGCGCCGGAATACATCTATTCGCGCAGCGTTTCGCCGGAAGCGGCACCCGATGTGGCGACCGTGGTCGAAGTCGGTTTCGCCAAGGGCGACCCGGTTTCCATCGATGGCGCGGCGATGTCACCGGCAACCCTGCTGACGAAGCTGAACGAACTGGGCGGGGCCAATGGAATCGGGCGGCTTGACCTGGTGGAAAACCGCTTCGTCGGCATGAAGTCGCGCGGCGTTTACGAAACACCGGGCGGCACGATCCTGCTGGCGGCGCATCGGGCCATGGAATCGATCACGCTGGATCGCGAGGCCATGCATCTCAAGGACGAGATCATGCCGCGCTACGCCAAGCTGATCTATAACGGGTTCTGGTTCGCGCCGGAACGCGAGATGCTGCAGGCGCTGATCGACAAAAGCCAGGAACGGGTTAACGGCACCGTGCGGTTGAAGCTGTACAAGGGCGGCGTCCATGTGATCGGCCGTGCCTCGCCGGACAGCCTGTATTCGCTGGCGCATGTGACGTTCGAGGAAGATGACGTTTATGACCAGCACGACGCCGAAGGCTTCATCAAGCTGAATGCCCTGCGCCTGCGGTTGGCGAAGCGCCGCGAAGGTTAGAGTCTGACTCGAAATGATATCCATGTTTTCATGCTCTTGCCAATCGTCGGGCGAGCAGTTGAATGCTGGCGATCAGGAGCCATGCCTCCGCGCTTTCGATGGTTTCCTCGAAATCTTTGGCGAGACGGCGGTTACGACCGAGCCAAGCGAAGGTGCGCTCAACCACCCAGCGGCGGGGCAACAATACGAACCCCTTGGCGGCGTCGGAGCGCTTGACGATCTGCACGGTCCACTTCCCAAGTTTGGCCAGCGCGTCGCGCAACTTCGGTCCCGCGTAACCACCATCGGCGAAAACATGGCGCAACCGGGGAAAGGCGTGGCGTATCGACGCCAACAGCGCGGGCGCGCCGTCGCGATCCTGGATATCGGCGGCGTGAACCATGACGGCGACCAGAAAGCCGCCTGTGTCGGTCACGATATGACGCTTGCGCCCTTTGACCTTCTTTCCCGCGTCATAGCCCCGAACACCGCCGCTTTCCGTGGTTTTCACCGTCTGGCTGTCGATCACCCCGGCGGTCGGGCTGGTCGTGCGCCCAGAGGTTTCCCGCATCGACATCACCAGTTGGCGATTGATGACGTGCAAGGTTCCATCCGAGCGCCAAGCGTAAAAATATCGCTGGATCGTACTGCGTGGCGGAAATTCCCGGGGCACCATGCGCCATTGGCAACCGGTGCGCGCCACATAAAAAATCCCATTCACCACTTCTCGAAAATCCGTGGTTCGCGGGCGGCCTAATCGACGCGGCGGGGACAATAATGGCGAAATCAAACGCCACTCCTTATCCGTCAAGTCGCTTGCGTAACGAAGGCTCGAACGATCAAACTGCGGGCGGGTGATCTCAGTCCACATGTTGTGTCTCCTCATTTGCTTCAACACAAACGAGAGAATCACAACTTACTGAAATCACTCAACTCATTTCGGGCCGGACACTTAGAGAAAACCCCGAGCAGATTGGCCCAATCTGCGACGACGGTTTTCGGAAAATACAGGCCCTATAACCCTTTCGGCAGCACCGCGACCCCGAACGCCAGTTCGTGGGTCAGCAGGATAACGACATACAGGGCAAGCCCGGCCAGCGGTCGGGTGATGCCGATACCGGCCCAGTCTATTTTCGACCGGCCCTGGATGACGGCAAGGAACGGGATTGCTGAACTGGTCATGGCCACCGGGCCCCAGTCGGCCCCCGTTGTTTCCCGCCGCCGATGGTCGATATGCGCCATCCCGCCCAGCGCCAGCACGGTCAGCCCGCCAAACATCACGATCCCGGCAAGGTCGCCATTGGCGGCGATATGCGACAACCCCCACAACGCGACGCCCCACAGGAACGGATGACGGGTGATCGTGGCAATGCCGCGCACCGGCCGCAGGTCGTCGAGCAGCTTTTCGCCACCGACCGCGGTCACGTTGCGCGTCGTCAGGCCCAGCACGACGAGCAGGCAGACGAACGGCATGGTGAAAACGGGGACGTGTTGCAGCGCCAGGCTCTGCGCCCAGATTTCGACATAGGGCGCATCGCGCCAGCCGAGCAACATCCAGCCGAACCCGGCCAGAACGACCAGCGAATAAAGCATCTTGAAGATGTTTTCGCCAATCAGCGCCACCAGCCCCAGGCGGACCGGTATGCTGGAAAGAATGAAATGGGCGCCGACGAAAAATGCCGTTGCCAATGCCAGTTCGCCGATGGTCCCAGTCATCCGGCGATTATCGGCCGGGTGGTTTGCCGCGTCCAGTGCTGCATTGCCGCATGTATCGTCGGCCTGGCTATGGCGTGCCGGCCTGATTCTTCCCTGTAAATGCGCCGACCAGCCGGTCCATTCCGGTAAATATCAGCTCGACGCTGTAGCCGGCCACGAAGGCGAAGGCCAGTGGCTGCACGGATTCCCACCCTGTCGGAAGGGTCTCGCTCGTCAGGAACCAGCCGACTGCAACGCCGGACAGCATGCCAAGCGGGATGCGGACCCAGAAGTTCAGGATCGTTGATTCGTTCAGAACCCGTTCTTCGACACCACGCGAAATCGACCGCAGAATATATGCGAAGGTTCCCAGAACGCCATAGAGCACCGGCAGCACATAGGTCGACATCAATGCCAGAATCGATCCGGCCTGCGCCAGAAGGTACTCCTTCTCGAAATCGCGCTCGGTATTCTGCTCGTCGTACCATTTGGCGAGGGCGGTCTGTTTCGCCTTGGCCTGTTCACTGGAATCGAACCATCCCGGCTCGGCTGGTTTTGGGTCGCCGGCAAATTTGGGCACCCAGTCCGCCAAGATGACATATTGTGCGGTCAGGAGCCGCTTGATCTGATCGATTTCGGTGTAATACGTATTGGATTTCGCAGTAGATTTGTTCCTGTTCTGCTGAATTTTCTGGCGATCAGCGTCGGTAAGGTCGTTGAATTGTGGAGAAAATATCTGACCATCCAAAAGACGGATTGTACCGTCCAGTTCTGTAACAAGTGCCTCTTTTTCATTCAGAGCCTTTATTGATTCCCGAATCTGCGTCGATGTGTTGTTGATATAGACCCAGAAAATCTGCCCGAAAATCAGCAGCAGCAGCGAGAGTATACCGAGCGATATGAAGGTTATCGTGACTCGTCTGCTCTGTGTGGCAACCCATTGAAGCGAATTAGATGTCACCGGTTTAAGGCGAAGGGATAGTTCGCGGAAGGCCTGCCAGAAGGCGTTTTCGATTTCCGGAGTCCAGTTTGTCGTGCCGAATGTCCGTTGTGCCGATGTGATTCCGGCGACGACTTGTGACGGGATACTCACACTCGACTCGGCACTGAATGCCAGAAGTGATTGTGAATTGATGATGGACTGTCGCAGGTATGTGACGCGATTTCGCCGCACATCTTCGGCCATATCGGCTTCTTGCTCGGCGTCTTCTTCCGATTCTACGCTGACTGCAGCCGCGTTACTCTCCGTCGCTTCGGATTCGTCGTCATCCGTTTTAATCGGTTTCGTTGCGGTTGCGGGGGCACCTGATGGAACCTCGGCGTCGCTAGGGGAAAATGTCCCGGTTTCGGGTAACATCCCGGGTGACTTATCTTGTGGAGGGTTCTCCGGCATTTCCGTGAACTCCGTCTGATGTCGACAAACCGAATGGTTTGAAGCACGCCAAGTGTCAGGATAGGCATTTTATATCGAGCGGCGCAACTTATGAGGGCTTTTTTCGTTAAATGAGTGCGTGATCGTGTGTGCTGTCGCCGGGCATAACAAATTGGTTGTTGATGAAATGGTTCGTCATGCTAAACAGCGCAGATGACGGAAAATGATGAAAAAACGGCGCCGAAGGACGACCCTGTCGCCACGGCGATCCTGAACTATCTGGATGCTATAGGCGCGGACAAGTCCGCGTCGCCGATGGATATTGCCAAGGCCTATGCGGAAATGCGCGCCAAACCGAAGGACCCGCCCGAGGTCTGGCGGCGCTATCTGACCGCGGTCAAGCAGCAGATGAAGCATCTGGCGCGCGCCGGGCGAATTGATATTACCCGCAAGGGCGAAAAGGTCGATCCGGCCAATTTCAAGGGCGTCGTCCGGTTGCGGTTGCCGCAGCCTGACCAACCCGACCAGCCGGACCAGCCGGAATAGGCCATGCCGGTCTGGTTGCGCCTGGCCATTGGTGGGGGTGCGACCCTGCTGGTGGGCATGGGCATTGGCCGGTTTTCCTATACACCGCTGATCCCCGCGATCATTCTTGATGGTGCCCTGACCGAAGCGCAGGCCGGATATGTCGGCGCGTTCAATCTGGGTGGCTATCTGGTTGGCGCCCTCTGCGTGCCAATGCTGCGTCGTCGATTTGAAACCGTACCGGTATTGAAGGCGGCGCTGCTGCTGTCCCTGCTATGCCTTGTCGCCAGCATCCCGGCATTCGGATTCCTGTGGCTTGCCTGGTGGCGGTTTCTTGTCGGCGTCACCGTCGCGGTGATGATGATCTACAGCCTCGCGCTGGTCACTGTTTCGGTGCCGCCCGGCCAGCTTGGCAAGGCTACCGGTGTCGCCTTTACCGGGGTAGGGATCGGCATCCTGTTTTCCGGAACGCTGGTGCCGATGTTGCTGGGGGTCGGTCTCGCCGCGGCGTGGGCCGGGCTTGCGGTCGGGGGGGGCGCTTGGCGTCGGGCTGGCCTGGTGGGGCCTGTCACCGGCCAGAACCGGGGGCGGGCATGATGGTGGTTCCGCAAAGGCGCCGGCCGTAACCTTTGCGTCGGCGCGGCTGGTGGCGGCACAGGGCATGTTCGCCATCGGGCTGGTGCCGCATTCGATCTACTGGGTGGATTACGTGGCGCGCGGGCTGGGGCACGGCATGGGGCAGGGCGGGTTGCAATGGGTGCTGGTCGGCATCGGTGCGGTCGGCGGCACCTATCTGTGCGGCTTGCTGGCCGACCGGGTTGGTTTCGGGGCGGCACTGGTGGCGGTGTTTGCCGGGCTCGCGGCGGGGATTGCATTGCCGGTGCTGGTGCCGGCGTTGCCCGCGCTGATCGTCTCGTCGCTTGTTTTCGGCGCGCAGCCGGGGCTGTCTGCCGTGATTGCCGGTCGTGCCCGGCAGGTGGTCGGCGTGCGGGATATGCCGCAGGTCTGGCGCTGGATGGTGCTGTCGGTTGGTATCAGCCAGACCATTGGCGGCTATGCACTGGTAACGCTTTTCGATGCAACGGGAAGCTATACCCCGGTATTCCTGATCGGCGGCGGGGCGATGGCGCTGGGCGCCCTGTTGTCACTGCCGCTGTGGGATCGCGAAACGTCCTGATTCAGATCAATGCCCGATGGGGGTGGATGGCGGATAATCCTGTTCAGGTTGAAAGGGTGCTTCGCAGGGACGAACCCCTTTTTTCGACATTTTTCCTGAAACAGGGAGCATGATGACGATGAAAGCGATTTTTGCAGCCGCGGCAGTGGCGATCTCTCTGGGGGCAGCGGTCAATACCGCAACGGCCCAGGGCCTTGGGCCGGTTTATACCGCGCCGATGATGACGGGACACCCGATGTACGGACAGGGGCCGTTCTGGGCGCCGGGCATGTCGTTCGACCGCCACATGGGCACAATGATTATCGATCAGGATACCAACGGCATGGTGTCGGCCGACGAAGCCGCCGCCTGGCACGAGGCCAATTTCAGCCGAATGGATGAAAACGGCGACGGCAAGGTCGAAAAGGCCGAGTTCCTGGGGGCCGGGATGGGGCGCGGTGCGCAGCATTTTAACCGGCGCGAGGCGCGTTTCATCGCCATCGATGACAACTCGGATGGCAGTATCACACTTGCCGAATACATGGCCGATACCGAGCAACGTTTTGCCGCGGCCGATACGGATGGCGACGGCAAGGTTTCGGTCTGGGAATATCGCGGCCGCCACCGCATGTAAGCGCGGGTGAAACCCGGGCCCACCCTACAGGTCGGGTTCGGGAATTGCGTTCTGGCGACAGGCGGCGATGACGGTATTGCGCAACAGCATCGCGATTGTCATCGGACCCACGCCGCCGGGAACCGGTGTGATTGCCCCGGCCACCGCAATGGCTTTGGCGAAGGCGACGTCGCCGACCAGTCGTGTCTTGCCTTCTTCCGCCGCGGGGACGCGGTTGATTCCAACATCAATGACGGCGGCGCCCGGCTTGATCCAGTCGCCGCGGATCATTTCCGGCCGGCCGACGGCGGCGACCAGGATATCGGCCCGTCGGCAGAGTGCCGGCAGGTCGCGGCTGCGCGAATGGGCGATGGTGACCGTACAGTTTGCGGCCAGCAGCAGCGCTGCCATCGGCTTGCCGACGATATTGGAACGGCCGACAATAACCGCTTCCAGCCCTGAAAGATCGCCCAGCCGGTCCTGCAGCATCGTCAGGCATCCCAGCGGGGTGCAGGGCACCATGGCCGCCGCCCCGGTTGCCAGCCGCCCGGTATTGATGACGTGGAACCCGTCGACATCCTTGTCCGGGTCGATGGTATCGATCACCGCCTGTTCCTCGATCCCGTCGGGCAGCGGCAATTGCACCAGGATGCCATGCACCGCCGGATCTTCGTTCAGTGACGTGACCAGATCGACCAGGGTTTTCTGATCCGTATCCGCCGGCAGCCGGTGTTCCATGCTTTGCATGCCGCAGGCGACGGTCTGTTTCGCCTTGTTGCGGACATAGATCTGGCTGGCCGGGTCCTCGCCGACCAGGACGACTGCCAGCCCGGGGGTCAGGTCATGCTCGCTTTTCAGCACTGCCACGGCGGCGGTGATCCGTGCACGCTGGGTTTCGGCGATGGCCTTGCCATCAATGATTTTTGGATCAGTCACGGTGCGCCGTCATCCATTCGCTAAGGGTTTCTTCCAGAATGTCCGGGTCGCCCGCGACATGGACAAGCTTGTTCCGGTCGGTCTGGCCGCTGGCGACATGCATCGCCGATTTCGGCAACCGCCAGGCCTTTGCCAGCAGCGCCAGCAACGCGCTATTGGCCTTGTTGCGTTCAGGGGCGGCGGTAACGCTGACCTTCAGCAACTTGCCGCCCGGTCGGGGCAGTGTGCCGTTGAAGCCGCTTGCCCGTGCCTTCGGTGTCAGCCGGATTGCGACGGTAATGCCGCCATCGACCCGGTGAACAGGGTGGACAGGCGCTGTCGCCATCGGATCAGCGTGGCCAGTATTCGTTCAGCAGGCTGCGAACGAAGAACAGCAGCAGGATAAGGACGATCGGCGACAGGTCGATTCCGCCGAAGCTGGGCAGAAACTGGCGGATCCGCCGCAGGGCCGGTTCCGTGATGCGGTACAGGAAATCGCCAACCGTGAAGATGATGCGGTTCTGGGTGTTGACGACATTGAACGCCACAAGCCAGCTCAGGATGGCGGAAATGATCAGACACCAGACGTAGAGCTGGATGACGGTGTTAATGAGACCTAGCAGCGAGTCCATGATTATTCCGGCCTTTTGCATGCGGGGGAATTATCCGCCGAAACTACTTGCGACGCGTGCCATAGGCAAGCCTGATGGGCGGAAATCCCGCATGATGACGAGCCTTGACAGCGCACCCTGCTGCGAACATATTCCGGCACGTTTCGCGGGCGACCCCTAACCGGGCCGCGCTGCGTGGGGGCCGTAGCTCAGCTGGGAGAGCGCCGCGTTCGCATGGCATGCGGAAGGTCAGGGGTTCGATTCCCCTCGGCTCCACCAACCCCCCTTCGGAATAAGAATACAGGACCGAGCCTGTTTGCCGCGCGGGCGTCATTCGGTCACCATCGGGAGATGGCCTTGCCAGTTGACCGCACCAAAATCCTTCTCGCGCTGGTCGTTTATCTGGGCGTGGCGGTTCTGGCGCGTGTTTTCGCGGTGGAGAATGCGGCCTGGATCGTCAGCGCTGATATGAGCGCCTATATCCAGCACGCCCTGGGCCTGCTGAACGAGGGGCGTTTCGCGGTGCCGGGCGCGGATCACCTGTCGACCTTTCACACACCGCTCTATCCGTTGCTGATTGCGGCCAATATGTGGGTGTTCGGCGAAGATGCCGGTCCCTATGCGATGATCTACCAGCAGATTGTGCTGCTGTTCCTGACCGGGCTGGTCGTGGCGGGCATTGTCGCGCGAACGCATCCGCGCCTGGCCTTTCCGGCGCTGCTGTTGATGATTTTCAATCCGAACAGTTTCGCTGCCGCGCATGGCACCCAGACCGAAACCGTCTTTACCTTTCTGATGGCCGTGTCGCTTTTCCTGTTTCTGCGATACACCGACAGTAGGCGATTCCGGCTGTTGCCGGTGATCGGGCTGGTGATCGCCGCCGCGGCCTATTGCCGGCCGGCGGGGCTTTACCTGGGGCTGATGATTCCGTTTGGCGCGGCACTTTACGCCACAGCCGGTTGCCGGTCGTTCGGCGAGGGCGCGCGTCAGGCATCGCGGCAATTCGCGCGGGCGCTGATCGTTGTTGTCGTCGCGGTCGTTGCGCTGGCGCCGTGGTATGCGCGGAATCATGACGTGGTCGGGAAATATGTCTTCAGCACCAATCTGGGCCTGTATCTGCGCGACAACGTTATCTATGTCTATACCAAGACCACGGGCGAGACCGCGCAGGCAATGGCCGCGCATTTCGACGAACGCTTCGACGCCTGGCTGGTGGGCGAGTCAATCAAGCCGCGCAACCGGATGAACCTTGGCGAAGAAAGCGGCACGATGGTGCGGTTTTCGCTGGGGGAGCTGGCCGACCAGCCTCTGTCCTCCATCGCGCGCACTGCAGTGCAAAGTGTCCTGTTCCTGTACGGTACCGGCGGCACCGGTACATTGCGGGACTTGTGGGGCCTGGAAGCACAGGGCGTTCACGCGATTGAGCATTTCGAGGGTGACGGCAGCATGTTCGGGTCGGCCTGGCAGTTCCTGCAGCGGATCTCACCGGGTTATGCGGTACTCGTCTTTGCGGGACTGGCGTTTGCCTTCATCCTGCGGGTCCTCGGCCTTGCCGGGCTCGTGGCGATTGCCAGAAGCCCGCACTGGCGTGATGTTCTTCTGTATGCCGGGGTGCTGACGTTCTTTTCCACTTTGTATCTGTTTCTTGGGCAGCCGCGGTTCCGGCTGCCGATGGAACCCGTGCTGGTCATCATCGCGCTATGGGGCTGGGATGCGCTGTTCGGCGGTCGGGAAGCCGTTGGGCGGAAGCGGTATCCCGCGGGCGACCGCGCTTCGCCGGATTCGTGAAGCGGCGCAAATATTTTTCCAACAATTGGCGTGGCACCATTGACGCCGGGCGCGTCGTGTCACAAATAGCAATACGGAACATTCACTTGCCAGAAGGCAGGTTCGCCTGTTACCGCGTGGCGGCTTCTGTTGACGGCTATTCCAAAAATTCGAAAACCGGCTGACTCACATTAAGAGGAGAGATCGATATGTCCTTTGAACTTCCCCCCCTGCCATATGCCATGGACGCGCTGGCACCCCACATGTCCGAAAACACGCTGAGCTTCCATTATGGCAAGCATCACAATGGATATGTCGTCAAGCTCAACACACTGGTGCCCGGCACCAAGTATGAAGGCATGAGCCTGATGGATGTCATCGCGGAAAGCAGCAAGGTTGCTGCCGACAAGGGCATCTTCAACAACTCCGCTCAGATATGGAATCATTCGTTCTTCTGGGCCGGCATGTCGGCTGCTGCCTCTGCCCCGTCGGGCCGTCTGGCGGAACTGATCGACAGCAGCTTCGGTTCCATGGCCGATTTCAAGGCGAAGTTCCTGGATGTTTCCGCGAACCATTTCGGCAGCGGCTATTCCTGGCTGACCTTCGAAGGCGGCAAGCTGGTCCTGTCCAGCCTGGGCAATGCCGAAACCCCGATTTCGTCCGGCGGCAAGCCGCTGCTGAACTGCGATGTCTGGGAACACGCCTATTACCTGGACTTCCAGAACCTGCGTCCGAAGTTCCTGGAAACCTTCTTCGACACGCTGGTCGACTGGGATGTGGTTGCATCCCGTCTGGCTGCGATCGAAAAGGACGGTTCGGTCGCAGTTTACTAAAAGCAAACCCCGAGCAGATCGGATCGATCTGTGACGACGGTTTGCGAAAACGATCCAGGCAAACCCCGAGCAGATCGGATCGATCTGCGACGACGGTTTGTGGAAATAGAAAAGGGCGTTGGCATTGCCGGCGCCCTTTTTGCGTTCCGCCGGTCAGGCGTCGACCTTGCCGCCGGCGGCAAGGATTTCCGCGACCAGCTTCGGGTCCCAGTGGCTCTTGGCGGTGCCGCCACCGGCATTGATGGCCAGCAGCCAGGCGGTCTCCTCGCCGATATTCTCCGCCCCGTGCATCACGTCGGGCGGGACCGAGATCACGTCCCAGGCCGACAGTTCGACGGATTTTTCGGTTTCGTCGCGCATCGTAACCCGCCAGCGGCCCGACATCGGGATGAACACCTCGGCGTTGGAATGGGCATGGCTGCCGATGCCCTTGCCCGGTTCGCAGGATATATAGACGACGGAAAAATCCTTCACGTCGCCGGGACCCTTGCCCGCTGCGGTCTTTTCCGCCGGCCGACCGACCACCGAATAGCGGTGCCGCGCAAAACGCTCCAGCGCCATGTCGGCGGGCTGGAAAGGTGATTCCATCTTGTCCAGTTCGTTGAAGCGGATGACCTGGTTTTCCGGGTCGATATCGGTTGGCATCTGACTCTCCTGTTCCCGTTTTCCGTGCCACGATGACACGCGTGGTTCGATTGCGCTACTGTTGCGCGTAACGGCTGATCACATCACTGGAGGGAGATTGAAAATGCAGGTTTACAGGGCAAATTCACGCCAAACCAAGCAGGCCTCGGCGGATAATTTTACCGGCGTCGTGTTGCAGGATCCGGTTATTGTCGGCACAGCGCCGTCCCGCATGCGGGCGACCAATGTGCACTTTACCCCGGGCGCGCGTACCGCATGGCATGCGCATCCGGTCGGGCAGACACTGTATGTCGTGTCCGGCGTCGGCCGGGTGCAGCTTGAAGGGGAACAGGTGCAGGAACTGCATCCCGGCGATACCGCCGTGATCCCGCCGAACACCCGCCACTGGCACGGTTCCGCCGGCGACCGGCTGTTCACCCATCTGGCGATGTCCGAAATCGACGATCAGGGCAACGGCACCCAATGGTTCGAGCATGTCAGCGACGAAGATTACAGCGCGACACCGGCGCCGGTGGAATAGGGCGCAGGAAACCGGGCGGGGCTGCGGCGTCGCCCGGCGATTATTCCGGGGGGAAGAAAATGGACCTACAGGTAAACCGGCTGTCGGATGTGCTGAGCGCGGAAGTCATCGGCGCGGATCTGTCGCGGCAGGATGACGACGCACAGGCCGCGGCCTTGCACCGGGCGCTGCTGGACAACGGCATCATTGTCATCCGCAACCAGCACATCTCGCCGGATGACCATATCGCGTTTTCCAAACGCTTCGGTGAGCTGTCGGTCCATGTGCTGACCGATTTCCAGCTTCCGGGATACCCGCAGATCACCTGCATTTCCAACAAGCGGGAAAACGGCAAGGCCATCGGCATCGCCGATGCGGGGCGGCACTGGCATTCCGATCAGGCCTATGAACACATCCCGGCGATGGGCTCGCTTTTGCATGCGCAGGAAATTCCGCCCGAAGGCGGCGATACGCTGTTCTGCAACATGTATGCGGTGCTGGAGGCGATGCCGGAATCGCTGCGGTCCCGGATCGAAGGCAAATACGCGGTCTTCAACTATCAGCGCGAATACAACCGCCTCAAATCCGGGAATGCCGACCGCAAACCGCTGACCCCGGAGCAGATCGCCCGCACCACGGGCGCGACCCACCCCATTATCCGAACCCATCCGGAAACCGGGCGCAAGGCGCTGTATGTCTCCGAAGGGCATACCGATTACATCAAGGACATGGATGACGAGGAAGGCGAGGCGCTGCTGCAGGAACTGTTCGCCTTCAGCAAGCGCCCCGAATTCATCTACCGCCATGTCTGGCAGCCACATGACCTGATCTTCTGGGACAACCGCTGCACCATGCATAACGCGGTGCCCTATAATCCGGAATACACCCGGCATATGTACCGCACGACGATCATCGGCGACGTACCGGTCTAGCTGGCGAACGCGCCGGGCGGTGTCGGAATATTTTACAATCAGGTTCCGGCAACGATGTTGCCTATCAGGCAATTGATTTTATTGCATAGTTTTAGGTTCATGTTCGGGCTGTGATGCCGCTTGTGTCGGGATTTTTTACAAACCCGCGATCCGCATCAAAATGCCCGTCCAGCAAACCAACGGTTTGCGATAACTGGCATTTCAATTGCATGTTTTTCGGATGAGGGGCGTTTTTCGGGACGCATGTTATGAAAGTATTGTTTATTCGCCATGTGGTGGCCGCGGTAGGGATGGCCGTGGCTTTGGCGATGTCCGCTGGAAGTGCCGGCGCTATAACCACACATACCTTTGAAGGCACGGTCATCGGCGGACCCTTCGCCGGTACAACCGGATCAGGTTCCTTTACCTTTGATGAGACCCTGCTCACGGGGATCGGCGATGAATTCCTTACCCCATTAGACGGGGTTTTGATGGATTTCACGATATTCGGTCAGGCCTTCGATGAGACCAGCGATATTGATTCACCCGATTTTCCGGAATTGATATTCGAGGATGGCGATATCGTCGCATTGGATTTAATTATCGACGAGGACCTTGGTGTCTCAAACCCGGTACCCATCGACGAACCGGGGGTCTTTTCGATCTCGTTCCTCGACCTGACGCCGGTCGTTGGCGGGGCGTTCGATTTTTCGACCGAGATTTTCATTAACGATTCGTTCGGTGGTCCGCCCGTTCCAGAGCCGGGCGCGATGGCGCTTCTTGGCATCGGGCTGGTCGGGCTGGGGCTGGCGCGTCGCCGCCGCAGGTAACAACGTCATTGCGCGGGGAAGCCCGATGCCCGGCCGTCGGTGCCGGTCACATCGCCTTCCCCGCCGTCCAGCCGCCATCGACCATCAGCGTGGTGCCGGTGCAGAAGCTGGCATCGTCGGAGGCCAGGAACAGGATCGCCTTGGCGATTTCATGCGGTTCGCCCCAGCGGTGCAGGGCGTGGATCGAGCGGATCTTCTCCGCATATTCCGGTTCCTGGAAATAGCGTTCGGTCATCGGCGTGCGGGTGACGCCAGGGCCGACCGCGTTCACGCGGATGCCCTGCGCGCCCAGCTCCATCGCCAGTTCCTTGGTTAGCCCGACGACCGCATGTTTGGACGCGGTATAGGCCGCGCGCTGCGGCGCCGCCGAAACCCCCAGGGTCGAGGCCAGGTTGACGATGGCGCCGGTGCGTTTCGCCGCGACCAGGTTGCGCGCGAACGCCTGGCAGGACAGGAACACCCCGGTCAGGTTCACATCGATGACGCGGTTCCATTCCTCGAAAGGCAGGTCCAGCACCGGCACGATCTCCCGCACCCCGGCATTGGCGACCAGCACGTCCAGCCCGCTGAAGGTCGTATCCGCCTCGGCGATGAAGGCATTGACGGACTCCGGGCTGGTGACATCGACCGCGAAGGCCTGCGCCGTGCCGCCCTCGCCGGTGACATCGGATACGACCCGTTCCGCCATCGCGATATCCAGATCGCCCGCCGCGACCTTCGCGCCCTCGCGCGCGAAATGCAGGCAGACATCCCGCCCGATCCCACCGCCCGCCCCGGTGACGACGACTGTCTTTCCCTGAAACCGCATGATGTGTCCCTCCCTGTTTATCCGATGTGGCCACGGTAGCGGGTGACGGGGGGAAAGGCGATATCCCGCGATATCAGCACGGATAGTGGCGCCCCTTCGCCTGCCATTCCATGTCGAACCGCCACCGGAGCGCATGGCAATTATGACAAATTCATCGCGCCTTGATTGTAAAGTTCATCAAATTTTAAAGACCGTTTATTATGATTACCGAATTGTTAAACGACTGAAACCCAGAATTTTTATCCGGGTATTGCCGACCTAATAAGGTTTGAAAGAAAATAATTTTGTGGAGTAATTACTGATGCCAGTAGATCAGATGGGAATGCAGAAACGGTTTCTTCTGGAAATAGAACAGGGTATTCGTGAGACCAACCAGAAAATCATTCACGAACGCATCCCGCCGGTAACGGCGGAAAATTTCCTGCCTTTCGCGAATTCGGTG
Source organism: uncultured Alphaproteobacteria bacterium (assembly GCA_943788635.1). Classification (GTDB taxonomy): domain Bacteria; phylum Pseudomonadota; class Alphaproteobacteria; order UBA8366; genus MarineAlpha4-Bin1. Next base: position 201,391 of record CALSRA010000027.1, read on the forward strand.
GCCCGCCTGCGCGCGCGCTATCTTGAAGAGGCCTTCCGGTTTTCAAAAAAGACCGGTGACGACCCGATTGACGACAGCGAAGTGGCGGAACTCCGGCGGCAGCGTGTTAACTATGAAGAAGCACGCGATGCCTTCGAAGCGCTGCGGCATGCCATCGATCGCGGCTATGTCGAAATCGACCTCAAATAGCGCGGGAACACCGGTACGGAACGTTATGGTCCATTGCTGATCGGATATGTTCCGGCTAAGGGGCCGCCGTCCCGGCTTTACCCGTTTACCGCGATTGCTTCGAAAATCCGCCGTCGGCGCTGGCAGGGTGTGTCCTGTCTGGAAAGGCGCATGACGGATGCCCTGCCGCAGGGCGGCGGATAGCCGTGACCGCGACGTGTGTCAGCCTGCGAGCATGATTGCGCAGGGCGAGAAACAGACGCGGTTCCCCTCATACGGCACCCGAATGCAATAGCGCCGGGGTTGGCTCCGAATATCGAAAGGAATTTTGATTTTCAGAAGGGAGGCAACATGTTCAGCTATCCTGTAACTCTGACGCCCGCTGGCGGCATCTTCCTCGTGACGTCGCCCGATTTCCCGGACGTGACCGGGGCTGGCGCAAGCCGCGAAGAGGCCCTGCGCAGCGCCGAAACGTCATTCTCGGACGCCATCGCCAGGCGAATTGACCGCGGGCTGGGCCTGCCTGTTCCTTCGGCGGACGGGATCCGGGTATGGTTGCCGACACAGACGGCGCTGAAAGCGCTCGTCTACCAGGCCATGCGCCGCGAGAACGTCTCCCGGTTGGAACTGGCAAGACGGCTTCAGTGGCAAACCTCGCAGGTCAACAGCCTGCTCGACCTGACCCACGCTTCGCGCATCGATGAATATGATGCGGCGTTTCATGCGCTGGGGCGGCGGATTTCGGTGGGGACTATTTCGGAGTGAATTCGGCGGGGCAATCGCCAAGCGCCTGTTTGACTGCCGCCTTGCACAGACCAAGAACCTGGCCTGGCCCACAGTTAACGGCTGCGCCGTCTTCCGTGTCGTCGCGGCTTGGCAAGCGACCGATGGTGAACCCCATCGATTCCCTTAAGAGGTATGATAGCCCATAATGAGATAAGGGCTAAAGGAAGGACCAAGCAATGACCACGACTCACAAAAAATCAGGCCGCTGTCTCTGCGGCGCCGTTCATTTCACTGTCGAGAAAGCGCCCGAGAATATCAACGTGTGCCATTGCGAGATGTGCCGGCGCTGGTCGAGCGGGCCGTTTTTTGCGCTGCATGGCGAGGGGCCGGTCACGTTCGAGGGTGATGAATATATCGAGCGCTACAAATCCTCGGAATGGGCCGAGCGCGGGTTCTGCCGGGTCTGCGGGACCAGCCTGTTTTATCGCATCGTCGAAAGCGACCAGTATATCGTCAGCGTCGGGGCGCTGGATGACCAGGCCGGGTTTGTCCTCGACAGCGAGATCTTTATCGATGAAAAGCCGCCCTTCTATGCCTTCGCCAACAAGACGGCGAAAATGACGGGGCCCGAGGTCTTCGCGCTGTTCGCGCCGCCGGATGGGGACGACACGCCGGAATAGGGGCACCGCCCGGCGGCTTGCCGGTTGCAATTTTGCATAAAATATGCTATTATTCCTTTTTTGGTTTGATGGCGGCGTAGTGCGAATGTCCTGCGGCCGTTCCGTGCCGTCGGGCGTGATCCCGCCGGGGGGATGATCTGTGGGCGGCGCGCCGCATTAATGTCAATCGATGCGACAGGATGCCGATGAATGCCAATTGGTGGATATGTTTCGGCACCCCCCTCACCCTGCCCTCTCCCCCAAGGGGGGAGAGGGTTCAAAGAACGGTGGCAATGTCTATGGATGCCAACAAATGCAAACAAATGCCAATAGAGCGACACGTTTCATAAAAGTCACCCTCTCCTCCGGGGTGGAGAGGGCAGGGTGAGGAGGCGTTCCCTGCCGGATGTCAATCGATGCCAATCAAAAGACATGTTTTTCGCCCGGCACGGATGTCCCGACGTAGAGCAATGCCAACAAATGCCAATCAATGCCAACCGCCAGCACGTATGCTTCGCCGGCCTCAGCCGTGGTTGTGCCCGCAGCCGCCATCGAGCTGGAACAGTTTCGCCGCGGTGCCACCGAGGATCGCGCTGGTGTCGATTTCGCTGAAGCCGGACTGATGCACGATTCGGCAGGGCTGCATGTCGCCGATGGGGAAGGGGTAGTCGGAGCCCATCATCAGCCGGTCGATATCGACCTTGCCGGCGAGGAATTTTAGCGCGTTCGGGTCGGACAGCACCGTGTCGAAATACAGCGCGCGGAAGCCTTCGGTCGGGTCGGCGAATTCGCCCGGGTGGATCGCGGCGTTGTGCTGCAACCGGCCGAGCATGAAGGCCAGCGCGCCGCCGCCATGCGACAGCACGACCTTCATGCCGGGGTATTTCAGGAAATGCCCGGCATAGAGCAACCGCGCCACCGCCGTCGTCGTGTCCAGCCCGCGGCCCGCCGCGTTGATCAGCCCGTAATCCAGCAGCCGCGGGTCGCCGCAGCCGAACATCGGATGGATATAGATCACCGCGCCCAGATCCGACGCCGCCGCCCAGAACGGGTCAAGGTCCGGGTCGTCCAGATTGCCGGAATCGCCATGCGGCTGGGTGCCGATCATGACGCCCTTGTGCCCGGCGGCCAGCACTTCGCGCAGGACCTCGGCCGCCAGCAGGCCGTTCTGCAGGGGCACGCTGGCCAGCGGGGCCAGGACCTTTGCATCGCCGGTGGCTTCCAGCAGCGATTCGCTCAGATACCGGCTCCAGGCAGCGCCTTCCTCCGCCGGCAGTTCGTAGCCGAAACTGTCCAGCCAGCCGCCGGTGACCTGCATGTCGATATCGTTTTCCGCCATCCAGGCCTGGCGCAGGTCGGCGTCGCGCAGCTTGCCCATCACGGGGCGGGTCAGCTTGCCACCGGCGAAGGCCAGCTTGTAGCTGTCGCCGTCATGCAGCACTTGCACATTGGGGAAGGACACGCGGCCGGATGCCAGCGCGTCGAGCATTTTCTGCGGGATGTAATGGGCGTGGATGTCGACGATCACGGGGCGGTCTCCGGTACGGGGTTGGCATGGGTATGCAGCGCCGCCTCGATATCGGCGAGCCGCATCGGCAGTTCGGTGAGCGATATGTCCAATGGTTCCAGCGCATCATTGACCGCACTGGCCAGCGCCGCCGGCGCACCCAGATAGCCGCCTTCGCCCGAGCCCTTCTGCCCGTGCGAGGTTAGCGGTGAGGGGGTGCAGTGTTCGGTATCGCGGATGTCGGGAATTTCATGGGCGGACGGCAGCAGGTAATCCAGGAAGGTGCCGGAAAGCAGTTGCCCGTCCTCGGTATAGTCGAACTTTTCATAAAGTGCGGCGCCGATACCGTGGCCGATGCCGCCCATCATCATGCCGCGCACGATCTTCGGGTTGATGACCGTGCCGCAATCATGCGCGACCGCGTAATCGAGGATTTCGACCTGCCCCGTCACCCGGTCGATCTCGACCAGCGGGATATGCGCCTGAAAGGAAAAACAGGGATAGATCTGGACCTCGCCCTTCTCGTTCGGCAGCTTGCCGCCACCGGGCACGGCATGGACCTCGATGGTTTGCAGGCCGGGTTCGGTATCGGGTGGCATACGGTGCAGTTGCCGGTGGGCGATGAAGACGATTTCCAGCCAGCTTCGTTTGCGGGCCGGGTCGCCGCGCACCGTGAATTCGCCGTCGGCATATTCGACTTCCGTGTCCGCGACCGCCAGGTCATGCGCCGCGATATGGATCATCCGGTTGCGCAACCGCCGGGCTGCCTTGGATACGGCGCTGCCGAGCATGATGGCCATGCGGCTCGCCACCGGCCCGCGCGTCGGCAGGGCTTCCAGCGAATCCAGATGGACGACGCGGATACCGTCCGGGTCGCGTTCCAACTCCTCGCCCGCGACCGTGGCGGCCAGCGTCTGGTGCCCCTGTCCGGCGGTATGGGTGGAGATCGCCACGGTGACCTGGCCCTGCCCGTCGATCTTCAGCAGCGCCGATTCGACAAACGTCGTGATCTGGATTTTTTCGTTCAGCAGGTGTTCGAAAATATTATTGCCGCCACCGGGTTCCAGACAGGTGGCGATGCCCAGCCCGACCAGCCGCCCTTCGGCGCGCGCCGCATCGCGCTGGGCGATCAGCGCGTCCCAGCCGGCGAAGCGCATCGCCTTGTCCAGCACCGTGTGATAGTCGCCGGAATCATATGCCGTGCCCGAAGGGATCTTCCATGGGAATTCGTCGTGGCGGATGAAGTTGCGGCGGCGGATTTCCGTTCGGTCGAGCCCGAGCCGCCGGGCGATCTTCTCCACCCCGGTTTCCAGTGCGAAATTGGTCGGCGCCTGTCCAAAGCCGCGTACCGCGACCTGGCTGGTCTTGTTGGAGGTGACGGAGGTAACGTCGTATTCGATGCTGCTCATCCGGTAGGGGCCGCACAGCGCCGAGATCGGCTTGCCGAGTTGCTGGATCGAGCGACCGGGATACGCGCCGACATCGTCGACGACGCGCATCTTCATCGACCGGATCAGCCCGTCACCGTTATAGGCGAGCGTCACGTCGAACAGCCGGTCCGGGCCATGCGCATCGCCGCCGCTCATATTGTCGATGCGATCCTCGATCAGCCGCACGGGACAGCCCAGTTTGCGCGCGGCGTACCCGCTCAGAACAGTCTGCTTGATGCCGCGTTTGACACCGTAGCTGCCGCCGACATCGATGTAATTGTGGACACGCACGGCGTTCAGCGGGATGCGCAGCGCGTCGGCGATCTGTTCCTGGTATTGCGGCATCTGGATGGATGCCCAGACTTCAAGCACCTCGTCCTTCTCGCTCCAGCGGGTGATGACGCCGAAGGTTTCGATCGGCACCGCCGAGGACCGGCCCCAGCGCGCCCGGTAGCTGATCGTGTGTTCCGCGGCGGCGAAGTCGTCGTCGACCGCGCCCCACACAAATTTTTTCTTCAGCAGGATGTTGGAGCCGTGATCGGGGTGCACCAGCGGTGCATCCGGTTCCATCACCCGCTCGATGCCGATGGCGGCGTCCAGCGGTTCGTATTCGACCGCGACCAGTTCGGCGGCATCCTCCGCAATATAGCGGCTGTCGGCGATTACCGCCGCGACCCATTCCCCCGCATACCGGGTCATGTCCACCGCCAGCGGATGCCAGCGTACATTCGGCAGGTCGACCCCGTGATACAGCCGGTCGGTGTGTTCCGTCAGTTCCGCCCCGGTGATGACGTCCAGCACGCCATCCATCGCCAGCGCCGCGCTGGTATCGATCGACAGGATATTGGCGCGCGGATAGGGGCTGGCGACCAGTGCGATATGCTTGGTATGGGCAAGCTGCACATCCTGAACGAAGGCGCCGCGCCCGGTGATGAAGCGCTTGTCCTCCTTGGTGCGCCGGGGCTGCGAGATGTAGCGGTAATTGCTGGCGGCGGGTCTGTCGTCAGGCATGATCCACCCCCTCGTTCATCCGTTGCGCCGCCAGCTGGATCGCCTCGACGATTTGCTGGTAGCCGGTGCAGCGGCACAGGTTGCTGCTGATGGCCTCGCGGATTTCCGCGCTGGTCGGCGTCGGGTTTTCATCCAGCAGCCCTTGTGCCGCGACCAACATGCCCGGCGTGCAGTATCCGCATTGCATTGCGTGGCAGTCCCAGAAGGCTTCCTGCAGTGGGCTCAGTTTGCCGTCGGGGCCTTCCAGCCCTTCGACGGTCGTGACCGCCGCGCCATCGGCCTGTACGGCAAACATCAGACAGGACCGGATCGGCACTCGGTCCAGCATCACCGAACAGGCGCCACAGACACCGTGTTCACATCCGATATGGCTGCCGGTCAGGCCCAGCATGTCGCGCAGGCAGTCGACCAGCGTCATGCGCGGCGGCACGGATATACGGACGGGCTTGCCGTTGACGGTAAATTCGATATCGATTGTTGCGATCACGGTCGGGCCTCCGACAATGCATCCAGCAGCGCCCGCTGCACCAGTTGCGGGGCGGCGCGGCGGCGATAGGCGGCGCTGGCATGAACGCTGCTTTCCGGATCGATCAGGTCCGGAACGGGGGCGATGGCTTGCGTGATCAGGGCATCCGTCAGCCGCTGGCCGACAAGGGCGTCTTCGACGGCCTGCAAGCGCAACGGCGTCGGCGCGCATCCGCCAACCCCGATTGCGGCCCTGATACAGGTGCCGTTCGCATCCAGCGCGACCTGTGCCCCGGCGCTGACCAATGCATAATCGCCCTTGCGCGGGGCGACTTCGTGAAAGGCGCTACCGGTTGTGCCGTCCCAAACCGGGAAGCGGATTGTGGTCAGGATGTCGCCGGGTTCCAGTGCGGTCATCATCGGGCCTTCAAAAAAACCGTCCGCCATGGTTTCCCGCCTGCCGTCCCGGCGATGGATGATGAGCGTCGCGTTCAGGATTAGCGCGACCAGCGGAATTTCGGCGCTGGCATCGCCCAGCACAATACTGCCGCCAACCGTGCCGCGATTGCGGGTCTGGTGATGGCCGACATGCGGCAGGGCCGCTGCCAGAAGAGGAAGCTTGCGGCGTGTGATTGGGTCTTTTTCCACTGCCCGCTGTCGCGTTCCCGCGCCGATTTCGACGCTGCCGCCCAGATCGCGAATGCCCTGCAATTCGGTGATCCGGTTGATGTCGATCAGATGGGTTGGCCGGGCGAGCCGCATCGCCATCATCGGCACCAGCGTCTGTCCGCCGGCCAGCAGGCAGCGATCCGCATCATCGCCGGTATCGGCCAGCAGGCCGCAGGCTTCGTCCAGTGTTGTCGGACGGAAATATTCGAACTCAGCAGCTTTCATGTCACTCCCCCGGCCGCGACGTTACGGGCTAATGCCCGGCTGGACAAGCCATCGGGTTTCGCCAAGAATAATTGCGATACGCCGGGTGGATTGTGTTTCCCTGGCGGTTCCGGCACCTTCTGTGAAAGACAGTACGGATATTGAACCAGAGGGTGAGGCAGCGAATGAATCGGTGGCAGGTCGGCGACGTGACAATCACGCGAGTCGTGGAATTGGAGGTCGCGGGCGGCAGCCGGTTTATCCTGCCCGATGCAACGCGCGAGGCCGTTAAACCCATCGAATGGCTGGCGCCGCATTTCGCCGATGCCGACGGGCGATTGATCATGAGCATCCACGCGCTGATCGTTGAAACACCCGACCGGCGAATTATGGTCGATACCTGTCTTGGCAATGACAAGCCGCGCACGATCCCCGGCTGGAATATGCGGCAGGGCCCCTTCCTGGACGACATCGCTGCCGCCGGGTATCCGCGAGAAAGCATCGACACGGTGCTATGCACCCATCTGCATGTCGATCATGTCGGCTGGAACACCATGCTGGTGGACGGCAAATGGGTGCCGACTTTTCCCAACGCCCGTTATCTGATCGGTCGCAGCGAATGGGACCACTGGCGCGGTGAGGGAATGGCCCAGCGTCGGGGCGACGACATCATGGCCGATTCGGTTCGACCCGTTTTTGATGCCGGCCTTGCGGACCTGGTGGAAACCGACCATGCCGTTGCTGATGGTGTCTGGCTGGAACCGACGCCTGGCCATACGCCTGGGCATGTCAGTGTGCGGATATCGTCCCGTGGCGAGGATGCGCTGATTACCGGCGACTGCATTCATCATCCCTGCCAGATGGCGCGGCCGGAATGGGCCAGTGCCGCCGACAGTGACGCTGATGCCGCGCGCAAAACCCGGCTGGAAATACTCGACCGCTATGCGGACGGTCCGGTGCTGGTGATCGGAACCCATTTTGCCACACCGACCGCCGGACGGATTGTGCGGGACGGGACGGCATACCGGCTGGATGTGTAACGCCCTGGATGTGTAACGCCGCGTAAACTGTAAACGGCGTCTGCCTGCGGGCTACCAGGGCATTTCAGGTGCCGCAGAGATAAAGAGCGATCCGTCGCGATGGCTGGTCGGCATGTCGTCCAGTGTCTGTACACGCTGCCAGCCGGTTTTCTGGGCGAACAGATTGACCGCGAGTTTCGAAAAATGGGCGTGGATACGTTCTGCGTTTTCCGGACTGCCCACTTCGGCAACGGCATCCAGCCCCTGCCAGAGCGCTTCATCCGTGGCACAGAGGACTTCTGCTTCGTATCCTTCAATATCCATTTTCACCAGGTCCGCCCATGCCATATGCGGCAGGGCGTCTTCGACTGGAACGGTGATGGATTCCAAATCGCCATAGGGATTGGGTTTTGCACCGGACAGGTGGCTGCCGGTTGTATTGCCCAGGACACGGGTGAACGCGTGTTCCCCGGCCTGGGTCGATACCGCTGCGGCGTGCAGGTTCACCGCGGCGCAATCGTTTCGACCCAGCCTGTCGCGCAGAAGTTCGAGATGCACGGGGTCGGGTTCGAATGAGCGCAGATCGAATCCGCAGCGGCTGAGCACGAGTGAATGCAGCCCGAGATTTGCCCCGAAATCGACGGCCTTCCGGTAGCGCTTGCGATTGCGCCAGTAAAAGGAAAACAGAATCAGTTCATCGAGACCGAACAGGTCCAGTGAATCGATATTGCCCATCCGGACATAGGGAAAGACCAGCGAACCGAATGGTTCGAATGTGCAGGGCTTGTCGGATGCGTCGCCAAATCGTGCCGCAATGGCTTCAATCACGCGCGGTTTCAGCCAGTTGTGGAACCGGCCTGCCGGCGCATGGTGTCCAGCCAGTTCGGGCAGCATTTCGATCAGACCGTCCAGCAGGCCGGAATCCTGGGGTGCTTGGTGAATCACGCTAATCGACCGGATTGGGCACAAGGGAGGATTCGAGCGGCGCGACGATCATGTTGTTTTTGAATTCGTCGCGCAGCAGCAGCGGGTCGGCATCTTCGATCGGGCGGCCGAAACGGCTTTGCGGGATGACGCGGTGGTCCGCCGGGATGCGAACGTCGCATAGTATCGGACCGTTATGCTGCATGACCGACAACACCGATTCCTGGATATCGGCATTTTGGTCGAGCACCATGGACGGGATGCCGAAGGATTCTGCGAGCGCGCAAAAATCCGGAAACCCAAGGCCGCCTTCGCGTGATGACGCGACAAACTCACCATTGAGCCACTGTTCCTGCGTCTGGCGAACCATGCTGTATCCGTCATTGTTGATGATGAATATCCGGATCGGCAGGTTGTGATATCGGACCGTGGCCAGTTCCTGCATGTTCATCATGATGCTGCCATCACCGGCGAGACAGGAGACCGGCGCCTTGTCCAAGGCAAAGCTGCCGCCGATTGCCGCCGGTAACGCATAGCCCATCGGTGTGTTGTTGAACGCGTGAAACGCCCGCTGATTGTCGCGAAAGGCGAAGCCCTGCATCATCCAGGCGATGGCGCAGCCGGTATCCGAATAAAAATGTTCATCCGGTAATGCGTGTTCCGCAAGGGCGTCGACAAAGACGTAGGGGTTCACGGCTTCTTCGTCGCGATAGGCGGGCATTAGTGCGGGGTAATCGGCTTTCCAGCCCGCGACACGGCCTTTCCATTCGCTTATGTCCGGCGGCTGGTATCCTTCGAGACGATTCAGAAGACGGCCCAGGAATTCCTTGGCGCCGCTATGGACGGCAATGTCCAGCGGCTTGCCCATTGATGGGAATTTGCCAAGCTCGGATGCGTCGATGTCGACGATAATCGTTCGCGCGTCACGGGCCCAGGCGCCAATCGGCGACCCGGTTTCGCGTGTGCTCATCCGCGCGCCGACCGCAAGGACAAGGTCGCTGTTCTGGACGGCGAAATTTCCGTATCGGCTGCCATGGGTGCCAAATCCACCGACAAAGTCGGGATGATCGTGCGGCAACAGATCCATGGCCCCCCAGCTTGGACAGACCGGGTAGCCCAGAATATCGGCGAGACGACGGAATTCGGGTTCGGCCTTTGCCAGCCGGATGCCCCAGCCCGGAATCAGGACCGGCCGCTGTGCCGATTGCATCAATGACACGACCCGGTCGATTACCTGATCCTCGTTGCGTGTGAGTGATACGCTAGACTTCGGCGGGTTGTAGCCTTTCATTGCATCGGGATCGACTTCCGCGCGCTGCAGATCATCGGGAATGTCGATGAGTACAGGGCCCGGTCGCCCCTCCTGCGCGATGTGGACGGCCTTTTCCAATTCATAGCGGGCCTGATATGGGTCGGTGATAAGGGCGGCGTATTTGGTGACGGAGCCGACGATGTCGACAATCTGGGTTTCCTGAAACCCCATCTGGCGAACGCCGGTGTCGCCCCGGACGCGGAAGGTCGCGACCTGTCCGGTCACATAAAGCACGGGTACTGAATCGAACCAGGAACAGCAAATTCCGGTCAGCAGATTGGTCGCGCCGGGGCCACTCGTCGCGACAGCGGCACCCAGTCCGCCCGTTGTTCGGGCGTAGGCGTCGGCTGCCATCGCGCCCGCCTGTTCGTGATGGGGGGCAATAAAATCAGTGTCCGGATGGGCGTCCAGGGAATGGATAATGTGTATCGATGCGCCGCCGGTAACGGCGAAAACGTACTTGATGCCCTGCTGTGCAAAAAAATCGGCGATGTAATCCGAAAGTTTCATTGGTCTTGCCTTTTGCAGCGTACACCGGACGTTAATTACCGGCTCCGGTCGCCGGTCCAACACAATTACAAACGAAAATGGTTAACATATTATGCTTAACGGTCGTCGTGGCGCCGTAATCGAAAGGCGTCAGGGGATTCGTGCAAACGACGGGCCAGTGCCTCGCCGTCATCCCGCCATGGGTCGTGGACGGTGGAGAAATTGCGGCCGCCGGCCGTATTGCGCCCCTGTGACATGCACCAGTCCAAATGCGCGTGGAGGTCGTTGAAATCTGTGCCCGGCGTTTGCAGGAAAGTTTGTGTTTTTTCAAGGCCCTCGCCAGCACGTCGCCCGGCGGCCAGTGTTTCTCGGTGAATTTTCGTCTGCATGAAACCGGGCCCGACAATAAAGACATTCAGATCCGGGGATTCATCGTGCAGCAATTCGCACATCTTGATCAGGGCGATTTTCGAAACACAGTTGGCAGAATAGTTCCGGAATGGACCATTCGTGCCGCCGCCTGCCAGAAAACAGACATGCGCCATTTCCGGTCGGCGAAACCGATGCAGCATATGAAGGGCGCGAAGCTGCGCCGTTGTATTGAGCACAACGGAGCGTTCCCATGCGTCGAAATCTGTCTCGAAGAACGGGCCGATGGGCTCCATCGTGCCGACACTTGAAAAGAACAGGTCCCAGGTCAGGGACTTGTCGGCAAATATTTGGGTGAGAGGGGCCAAACCACCGTTTTCACCGGGATCACATTGCACAAGCGTAACGCCCGGGCGATCAGTCAGTGCTGCGACATGCTCCGGGTTGCGGTAGGTGCCGATAATATCCCAGCCGTCCCGCAGGTAGCGCAGCGCCATTTCGCGTCCGATATCGGCGCTTATTCCCAGGATGACGGCTGTCGGTTTTACATCGGTCACCGTCAGCCCCCGTTGAAGCCGGCCCGGTACCAGGGGTAGTACGGATGACGGGCGTTATTGCCGGCAAAGACGGGCATCTGGTCAAATGCGACGCTGGATACGAGCGTCGCTTCGACCGTAAAGCGTTCCGCAGATTCGGACAGGGGCGGTATGCCGCGATGCGACAGTTCCGAAGGCCGGAATAGGAGCCAGGTCGGTGCCGGCTGTTCGAGCGTCATTTCCTGCCCGTTTGCCAGGCGGATCTGAATTGTCCCGCGTTGTACGTCCAGCGGTGTCAGAAATAGCATGACCTTGCAAAGGCACAACGGTAGCCCGTCCAGATGCCATTCGTTCGGGCCGGCTGAAACGGAATTTGCGGTCAGCTTGTAGCCGCGAGCGCCCAGCACCCGCCAGGGGCTACCGAAGAACGCGGCGAACTGGTCGCGCAAATAATCCAGCATATCGGCGACATGCCACAGGGCTTCTGCGGATAATCCATAGAAATCAGTGCCCGTGTTCAGATTGTCGATAACGTCCTGCGGCAGAACGGTTTCATCGAATTGCGGATGCGATGCCGCCTGTCCGATAGGTTCGATGGAACAGCGTTGTAATGCCGCCACCAATGATGCGACCTGGTCGGCCGGCAATTGTCCCATGGCGACACCATATTCTGCGAACGTGGCATGGGCATTGCCCCAAATATCCCGTTGGCCGTGCTGTCCATGTGACAAAGCCTGATCGAGGAAATTGCCGTAGGCTTCCCACGCCTTGCGACCTTCCGCCTGTGTTGACGCCTTCATGCGGCAGTCTCCTCGTGGTCGGTTGCGGGAACGGCAAAACAATAGGTGCTCATCGAATCCATATCCGCAATGTCGGGGACCCAGTGATAGCGCCGCTTTATTGTTTCAGCGTCAAAGGAGACCACACGGAATCCATGCCGCGCCAACAAGTCCTCGAGTTCGTCCCGGCTCCAGGCGTTCTGGTGGTTGAAATGATGACTGGGTTCATGATCGACCACCCATTGCCGCAGCATGGCCGCGACATCATGCGGCGAGGTGCCGTCCAGCAATTCCCTGTGGAACGCTTCATCGACCGGCGGTGGTCCGTGATAGGCGTCGCCTTGCCCCGAAACCGTTCCCGCAAAATGCCCGTCGGCGCCTGCATATGCATCGTTCCAGTAGCCGCAGAAAATCATCGCTGCCCGGTTCGCCAGGGTATCGGCTACGCCGCGGCGCTGCCAAAGGGATTGCAGTGTTTCCAGCCCCCAGATCGGCGCGCAAATCATCTCCGGCGCGCCGCTGCGCCAGTCGGCGAGGGTTCGGTCGAAATCCGGAATTTTTAGAATCAGCGCCCCGCTACGTACGACGACCCGCCCGGCCTCGGCCAGAACGCGGTCAACCGTTGGGTCGTTGAGATGCTCGATGCAATGCGAGGAATAGACGAGATCAAGCGAAGCATCCGCAAACGGAAAGACGCAGTAGGGACTGAAATGATAGGGTTCAGGGTTGTGGGGGCTAACGACAGCTTCCAGGTTCCGCCAGCGTATATGGTTGAAATTTGGGCCACCGCCGATGTTGACGTACCGAATGTCGGGCGGCGCTTCAGATTCAAGGCGCTGCAGAAGTGGGGCGAACGCGTCGACGACATTTGCGCCATGGCTGCGGAGCGCTCTAAGCAGAGCAACAGCTTCATGGGATGCACCGGCCCTGTCACCTTGCATGGCCATCAGGAGCAGCTTGCCGCCCAGCGCCGGCAAACAGGACGGGTTCAATGCCAGCGCGGCGTCAAACGCCATCAGCCCCTCAAGTACTGACCCTGCACGCGCATGCATCAATCCCCATGCGACGTAGGCATATGCTGCTTGGGGGTCCTCATCGAGGGCCTGAAAGACGATCTTTTGTATCCGGGAAAATGCGGCGCCCCGCAGCATGCCAATCCCAAGGGACAGGCGGGTGGCAACCCTGGGATCTGCTGACAGCGCCTCTGTTGGGGTCGCCTCGGCGGCTCCAATCAAACCCGCATTTCCCAAGTAAAAGGGAGAAGTCACTCCTCTGACGACAATTAATGTGTTATATTGCAGCATGTTAAGTGGGCTTAAGGCGGCGGATCATGGATCACCCAAAGGGTGCAAGCGAAACGGATGGTGCGCGGCTTAGTTTTGACCGACGGGTCCGGTTGGAATTTCATGGTTCGAAGATCAGTTCGGACGGTGGATTACTGTTGTTCCGGGAATTGGATGAAGTGCTTGGCCTGCACGACATTGCGGGCGGATTTCTGAGAGACACGCGAACTGGCCACAATCGCCTACACTCACTGGTTGGCTTGTTGCGCCAGTCGGTCTTTGGGCGGCTGGCCGGATATGATGATGTGAATGACGCAGACCGTTTATCGCTTGATCCGGTGATGCGGCAGGTCGTTGGAGGGCGTGCCGTTGATGCCAAGGCCGCGTCCGCGAGCCAGATGGGCCGGTTCGAGACCGAGGTGTTGGCGGCAACCGACAATCGCACTGTGCTGGCGGATTTATCAGGACACTGGATCGACCGGGTTCATGACCGCAACCCACCCAAGTGGATCACACTGGACATGGACAGTTCCGTCAGTCCCACCCACGGCGCACAGGAAGGAACGGCTTGGAACGGGCATTTCGGCTGCATGTGCTATCACCCGCTGTTCGTCTTCAACCAGTTCGGGCACCTCGAACGTTGCGCCCTGCGCCCCGGCAACGTCCACAGTGCCGACGGCTGGGAAGCGGTTCTGAAGCCCGTCATCGCGCGATATGCGGATCGTCACCTGATGCGGTTCTTCCGGGGGGATGCTGCGTTCGCCATCCCGGAGTTATACAAAACTCTGGAAGCGGAAAGCTATTTTTACGCCATCCGCCTTCGGGCCAATCGCGTTCTTCAGGGCAAGATTGCGCATCTGCTCAAGCGCCCTGTGGGTCGTCCGCCAAAAGGCGTGAAGCGCATCTACGGCGACTTCGAGTATCAGGCGGCATCTTGGGACAAACCCCGTCGTGTCATCGCCAAGGTGGAATGGCATCCCAGCGAGTTGTTCCCTCGCGTCGGCTTCGTTGTCACCAATCTGCCAATGGAACCAGACTGGATCATCCGGTTCTACAACCAACGCGGAACGGCAGAGCAGCATATCAAAGAAGGCAAGCAAGCGATCAACTGGACACGGTTATCTTGCAAGGGGATGGCGCAGAACGAGATCCGCCTGCAACTTCATGCACTGGCCTACAATCTCGGCGTTTTACTGCAAGGGACCGAACTACCCGAAGAGGTGGCTGATTGGTCTCTGACCAGCCTCCAAACAAGGCTGATCAAAACTGGAGCGAGGGTGGTGCGTCATGCTCGGGCCATCACGTTCCAACTGGCCGAAGTCGCGGTCAGCTGTGACCTGTTCACTCGCATCCTTGCAGCCATACATCGCCTTCGCTCACCACCGGTTCCAGGATGATGACCTCAGCAACAAAATCGGAGGAAAAGCGGCGCGATTGGTCCGTCCAAAGGGGTGTTGATCACAACAAAATCCGGGTTAACCAAGCTGTCGAGACCAGAAATCGCGCTCAGTTCCTGGGTCAGGTGCCCAAACAACAGCGAAAGTCGTACAGGCGGCTTGCTCGGGGCACAAAACATCGACAACATGCAAGAAAGGGCATTCTACTTGGGGAATGTCGGGTAAGGAATATTAAAGACGTGACGGATGATGCAGGAAGTGCTGCGCAGAATGACGCGTTAACAAGCCGGTTGTTGCAGATCACCGAGCTTGTCGTGGCCGAAGAGCATGAAGCTGCCAGGCAGGCGATGCGTGAGTTCTGGCCCGAAATAGCAGATACGGTTGGCTTCGGGCATCCCGATGTCCCGCCATCGTTATATGCCGGCCTAGCCCTTGGTTACAGGCACCTTTCGCATATGTCGGATTCCCGGCAATTTGCGATCCGGGCCCTTATGGATAGCCCTGAAGATCTTCTGGCGCACGCCTTGACGCCGTTGGAAAATCGGATAGCGCTTGCGCGACAGCTGATTCATCACCGGCAGCACAATACAGCGCGCGGTATTCTGGAAACAATCCTGCATGTGGGGCAGGATGAAGGTGCCGGTTTTTTCTGGAATTGCTCGATTTTTTCAAAAAAGCGAAGGCGCAGGTGCTTTCCGAACCGGCGCAGCCCGTGCGCGACACTGCAAGGCCTACACTGCTCAGCCTCGGCATCTGGGGGCAGGAGTATGTCGACAAATGCCTTAAGTATTGTCTGCCGAGTTTGCTGGCAGACGGGAATGTCCCGGCTCTGGCGCGCGACGGCAATGTCATTTTCGATATCAGCACGTCGGAAACAGACCGGCTTGTTTTCGAATCTCATCCGGTGGTCAGCGAACTGAAGCGCTACGCCGATTTTCGGTACACGATTATTCCGGACACGTTGTTGCGGCCCGAAAGGACGGCATCGAACGCTGATGCTGACCGCTGGTGTATGGCCGGCATGCAGTATACCGCCGCGATTGCGGCGCGTCGTTTCGGCGCTGAATTTTCGATAATTGGGGCCGATAATATTTACAGCTGTGATTACCTTTCAGAAGCCAAGGCGCTGATTTCCAGTGGCGCTGGTGCCGTCGTGAACGGGGCATTGCGTGCGCAAGAACAGCCGATGGCCGCATATCTGGAAAAACAGGGCGGCCGAAACGGCAATGCCCTGGAAATCGACAGCCCGTCACTGCACGCCTATTTCGTGGAAAACATGAACCGGCAGTTCTTCACGCTGTTCATCCGGTCGGAGGCGGCAATCGTCAATCAGGACCCCGTCTCGATCTTCTTCAAGACGGCAACCGGCTTTGCGATGCACACGTTTCAGCTCAACGCCGTGATGATTTCGGCGGCGCTGCTGCCCGACGACTTCATCTATGATTACCATACCGCGGATGCCCGGTTACTTGCCGAGATCACGGCGGGTATGAATCCGGAGGACGTCATTACGCTTGTCGATACCCCGGAGCGGCTTTTCTCACTCGATCTGGACGCCGGGACAGATGGTCTGGCCCGCAATTTCGGGGATTTTCCCGTCACAATCGACGATTGCGCGAATGTCGGTTTGAAATGGTGTAACCGGACGACCGATATCCCGTATTTCAAATGGGCGTTCCGCCAACGCTATCAGGTCGATTGCGGCAGCGAGGTTTCGGCGCTTCCGGATAGCGATCTGGATGAATTGGTGACGATTGACGATATCCTGCACAGAATAGACGGGAAATCGGCGAAAGCGATCGAAGGTATGAGGTTCCGGTCGCGCAATATTCCGGGCCTGACGCCGGATTAAGCGACCACATGCATTCGTCCGGTATATCGCCGTACCGGGATCGCTTCGCGGCCGGTACACCGTTGATTTGAGGGGAATTGTGGTGCGCCCGACAGGATTCGAACCTGTGACCCCCAGATTAGGAATCTGGTGCTCTATCCGACTGAGCTACGGGCGCGGCACGGGGGTTTTATAGCATGGCGGTTTTTGAGACACCCCTATAAATGCTGGATTTTCGGACACATATACATTAAGTGAGGCGCACAAGCGGGGGAATGGCCCCCGTTTTTTGTTTTTGAATTCGTATATTTATAAGGATGCCCCCGTGGATATTCGCAATATCGCGATCATTGCCCATGTCGATCATGGCAAGACAACCCTCGTTGACGCGCTGCTGCGCCAGAGTGGCCAGTACCGCGACAATCAGCAGGTTGCCGAGCGGGTCATGGATTCCAATGATCAGGAGCGCGAGCGCGGGATCACGATCCTGTCGAAATGCGGCTCCGTGGTCTGGAAGGATACGCGGATCAATATCGTTGATACGCCCGGACACGCCGATTTCGGCGGTGAGGTGGAGCGTATCCTCAGCATGGTCGATGGCGTGCTGCTGCTGGTTGACGCTTCCGAAGGGCCGATGCCGCAGACCAAATTCGTTACCGCAAAGGCCCTGAAGCTGGGGCTGCGTCCCGTTGTCGTGGTTAACAAGGTCGACAAGCCGGATGCCCGCCCGGATGAAGTACACGACGAGGTGTTTGATCTGTTCGTCACGCTGGAAGCGAATGAAGAGCAGCTTGATTTCCCAGTCCTTTTCGCATCGGCAAAGGGTGGCTGGGCGTCGCGGGATTCGAGTGCCCGCAGCGGCGATATGTCGGCATTGTTCGATACGGTTATCGAGCATGTGAAGGCGCCGACGGTTAGCGAGTCCAGCGCCTTCAAGATGCTGGCGACGACGCTGGAAAGCGACCCGTTCCTTGGCCGTATCCTGACCGGACGCATCGAATCCGGTTCCGTGCGCGAAAATATGACGGTCCAGGCGCTGCATCGCGACGGAACCCGGGCCGAACGGACACGGATCACGAAGGTGCTCGCATTTCGGGGCACGGGCCGCGAAGGCGTTACGGAAGCCCATGCCGGCGATATTGTCGCGCTGTCAGGATTCAGTACCGCGACGGTGGCCGATACGATTTGCGATCTGGAGGTGACGGAGGCCATTCCTTCTGATCCGGTCGATCCGCCGACCCTGTCCATGGTTTTTTCGGTGAACGATTCACCGCTTGTCGGCCGGTCCGGCAAGAAGGTGACCTCTCGTTTGATCCGCGCCCGGTTGATGGACGAAGCCGAAGGCAATGTCGCGATCCGCGTGACTGAAACCGAAAATGGCGACGCCTTCGAAGTCGCCGGTCGCGGCGAATTTGCAGCTTGGCGTGCTGATTGAATCAATGCGCCGGGAAGGGTTCGAGCTGACCATCAGCCGTCCCCAGGTCATTACCCGCAAGGACCCCGATTCGGGTGCCGTGCTGGAGCCGTATGAGGATGTCGTCATCGATGTCGATGAGGAATTCGCCGGAACCGTAGTGGAATCGATTGCGAAGCGGCGTGGCCGGATCGCGGATATGCGCCCATCCGGTGGCGGCAAGCAGCGGCTGCACATTGTCGCCCCTTCACGGGGACTGATCGGCTATCACGGCGATTTCATGACTGAAACCCGCGGCACCGGGATCATGAACCGCTTGTTCCGCGAATACGGCCCGCATGCCGGCCCGATCGAAGGGCGGCGTAACGGGGTTCTGGTATCGATCGCGTCGGGCAACAGCGTTGCCTACGGCCTTATGGGGCTGGAAGCGCGGGCAACCCTGTTCATCGGTTCCGGCATCCCGGTTTATGAAGGCATGATCATCGGCGAGAACAGCCGCAGCAATGACCTGGAGGTCAATCCGCTGAAGTCGAAGCAGCTGACCAACGTTCGCGCATCGGGTACCGATGAAGCGGTCAAGCTGACACCGGCCCGCCGCATGTCGCTGGAACAGGCCGTTGCCTATATCGAAGGCGACGAACTGGTTGAGGTCACCCCGGACACGATCAGATTGCGCAAGCGGTATCTGGACCCGCATGAACGCAAGAAGGCTTCGCGGATGGCGGCAACGGCATAACGCGCTTTTCGTATTAATTCGTGACCGCATTTGGTTGACAATCGTCACGGTCACGCTAGGTTGAACAACGTTACGCATCGTTGAACCCTGTGGGAGAGGCGGATACCGTAAGGATCATCCGCGCCGAAGGAGCAACCGCCCCGGAATCTCTCAGGCAAAAGGACCGCAGGGGAAGAGCACTCTGGAAAGCAGGCACCGAGGTTTCGGTGCCTCACCGAAGGTGAAAGCCGGGCAAATGCCCGGTGATACTCTCAGGTTCACGGACAGAGCGGGGCAGCGGATCCAGGTGAAGGAGCCGCTGTCGCATATTGCTTTGCCGGAGGATCATGCGTGGACGATCAAGACAGGACGCCGCTGAAACGCACGCCGCTTTTTGCGCTGCATGACAGGCATGGCGGGAAAATGGTGCCGTTCGCCGGTTATGACATGCCGGTCCAGTACGGTTCGGGCGTGCTCAAGGAACATTTGCATACCCGGTCCGAAGCGGGCCTGTTCGACGTTTCCCATATGGGCCAGCTTTACCTGCATGGCGAAGGTGTCGCTGCGGCGCTGGAGACGCTTGTGCCCGGAGAAATCCACGGCCTTGCACCCGGCCGAATGCGCTACACCCAGTTCACAAATGACAGCGGTGGCATTCTTGACGATCTGATGGTGACAAAGTCCGGGGACAGCCTGTTCCTTGTCATCAACGCTGCTTGCAAGGAAGCCGATATCGCGCATATGCAGGAAAACCTGCCGCAGCATATCGGGATGGAAATTCTCGACGATGCCGCGCTGATCGCGTTGCAGGGACCCGCCGCCGCAGTGGTTCTGGAGCGGTTTGCACCGGGCGTTGCGGCGATGAAGTTCATGTCTTCGGCTGCGATGACAGTGAATGGTGTCGAATGTATCGTCAGCCGTTGCGGCTATACCGGCGAGGACGGGTACGAAATTTCAGTCGAAGTCAGGGATGCGCCGTCACTGGCGGAAGCGTTGCTGGCAGCACCGGAAGTAATGCCGGTTGGGCTGGGCGCGCGGGACTCGCTGCGGCTTGAAGCCGGGCTGTGCCTGTACGGGCATGACCTCGACACAACGACGACTCCCGTCGAGGCTGACCTGCTTTGGTCCATTTCAAAACGCCGTCGCCAGGATGGTGGGTTTCCGGGTGACGCCATCATCCAGCAACAGATTGCGGAAGGTACGACGCGCAAGCGGATCGGCTTGCTGCCGGAAGGCCGCGCGCCGGCACGCGAGGGCACGGAAATTGTCGATCGCGAGGGCAAACAGATTGGCGTTGTCACCAGCGGCGGCTTCGGGCCGAGCGTCGGCGGGCCGATTTCAATGGGTTATGTGACAGGTGATTCAGCGGCCGTGGGAACGGCCGTCAGCCTGATGGTTCGTGGTAAGGCGCTACCGGCACAGGTCGCGTCGACGCCTTTCGTTCCGCAACGTTATTACAGGGGTTAATCCGAAGAGGGGATCATGAGCGATATCAGATATACGGAAGATCATGAGTGGGTTCGTATCGACGGTGATACGGCGACTGTCGGCATCACCGACTATGCGCAAGAACAGCTTGGCGACATTGTTTTCATCGACTTGCCGGAAATAGGGGCCGCGCTTGCACAGGGCGACGATGCCGCCGTTGTCGAATCCGTGAAGGCGGCGAGCGACATTTATGCCCCGATTACCGGCGAGATCGAGGAGGTCAATGACACGCTTGAAGGCGAGCCCGGCCGGATCAACGAGGATGCCGAGGGCGAAGGCTGGTTCTTCCGGTTGAGCGTCAGCGATACGGCGGAACTGGACAACCTGATGGACGAAGAAGCCTACCAGGCCTTTGTGAAAAAACTCTGACCCGTAACTTTTCCGGAGCATGACATGGCCGTCAATCGCCTGACCGAACTCGAACAGAATGATGACTTCGTATCCCGGCACATTGGTCCGTCCGCCGACGAAATTACGGCGATGCTGGCCGTTGTGGGGCAGGAATCCCTTGAGGCATTGATCGACAATGCTGTGCCGGATGCGATCCGTCATCGCGATCCGCTGGATCTTCCAGCATCCCGGTCGGAAGCGGATGTGCTGATGGAACTGCAGCGGATCGGGTCGAAGAACCGTGTCATGCGGTCGATGATCGGGATGGGGTACTACGACTGTTACACGCCGGGGGTGATCCTGCGAAATGTGCTGGAAAACCCTGGCTGGTACACGGCCTATACCCCGTACCAGCCCGAAATTTCGCAAGGCCGGCTCGAGGCGCTGCTGAACTACCAGACCATGGTCATGGATCTGACCGGCATGGGGTTGGCGAATGCCTCCCTGCTGGATGAAGGGACGGCTGCGGCCGAGGCGATGACGCTGTGCCGTCGTGTCGGGAAATCGAAAAGTAATACTTTCTTTGTGTCCGCGGATTGCCACCCGCAAACCATCGAAATTCTTCAGACCCGGGCGGAGCCGCTCGGTATCGAACTGATAGTTGGCGACCCGTTTTCGAAGCTGGCCGAGGCCGAACCCTTTGGCGTTCTGCTTCAGTACCCCGCGGCATCCGGCAGCGTCGAAGATTACGCTGCTGTTGTCGAAGCCGCGCATGCGACCGGTGCGCTGGTCGCGGTTGCGAGCGATCTGCTGGCCTTGACACTATTGAAGCCGCCGGGTGAATGGGGAGCCGATATTGTTATCGGCAGTGCCCAACGGTTCGGTGTGCCGATGGGCGGCGGCGGGCCGCATGCCGGGTTTATGGCAACCCGCGAGGAATACCGCCGCTCGATCCCGGGGCGGTTGATTGGTGTCTCTATTGATTCTGCCGGGAATCCGGCGCTGCGTTTGGCGCTACAGACCCGTGAACAGCATATTCGTCGCGAAAAGGCGACCAGCAATATCTGCACGGCGCAGGTGCTGCTGGCCGTGATGGCGGGCATGTATGCAGTGTATCACGGGCCGGACCGGCTGAAGACCATTGCCGAACGCGTGCACCGCATGGCCTGCATCACGGCGGCGGGGCTGAAGCGGCTCGACGTTGAGATCGGCACGGCTGCCTGGTTCGATACATTGCGTGTTCGTTTGCCGGATGGTAATGCGGCGGAGCTGCACCATGAGGCCGTTGCGGAAGGTTACAATTTCCGCCATATCGACGACCATACGCTGGGTTTGTCGTTTGATGAAACCACGACCCGAACTGATATTGAAGCGGTCTGGCGTATCTTTGGCGATGACGGCTCACTGACAGTGGACGCAATGGATGCCGAGGTCGCGGATGCCATTCCGGGTTCGCTGCGGCGCACCTCTTCCTATCTGACGCATCCGGTGTTCAGCAGCTACCATTCCGAAACCGAGATGCTGCGCTATCTGAAGCGGCTGCAGGACAAGGATATCGCGCTCGACCGGTCGATGATTCCGCTTGGTTCCTGCACGATGAAGCTGAATGCCACAACGGAGATGATCCCCGTTACCTGGCCTGAGTTCGGCCGCATTCATCCATTCGCGCCCGCCGACCAGCTTGCCGGTTATCGTGAATTGATCGACGGGCTGGAAGTGATGCTGTGCCGCGCGACAGGTTTCGATGCGGTATCGTTTCAACCGAATGCGGGTTCGCAGGGCGAATATGCCGGGCTGCTGGCGATCCGGGCCTTTCATCATGCCAATGGCGATATGGCGCGGGATATCTGTCTGATCCCGAGTTCTGCCCATGGTACCAATCCGGCCAGCGCGGTGATGGCCGGTATGCGCGTCATCGTCGTCGAATGCGACAGCCGCGGTAATATCGATCTCGACGACCTGCGGGCGAAAGCAGCAACACATGGCGACAACCTTGCGGCGCTGATGGTGACCTACCCATCGACACATGGTGTGTTTGAAGAAGCCATTCGGGATATCTGCAAGGTTGTCCACGACCATGGTGGGCAGGTTTATATGGATGGTGCGAACCTGAACGCTCTGCTTGGCGTCGCGATGCCGGGGGCAATCGGCGCTGACGTTTCGCATATGAATCTGCACAAGACATTTTGTATTCCGCATGGCGGCGGCGGTCCGGGCATGGGACCTATCGGCGTGAAGGCGCATCTGGCGCTGTTCCTGCCGGGGCATTGCGCGCAACACAGTGACACCACCCCGGCCGTCGGGGCCGTGTCGGCGGCACCGTGGGGCAGCCCCAGCATATTGCCGATCTCATGGGCTTATATTGCGTTGATGGGCGGTGAGGGCCTGCTGAAGGCAACGCAGGTTGCGATCCTCAATGCGAACTATGTGGCCAAGCGTCTCGATCC
Organism: uncultured Alphaproteobacteria bacterium; assembly: GCA_943788635.1. Classification (GTDB taxonomy): domain Bacteria; phylum Pseudomonadota; class Alphaproteobacteria; order UBA8366; genus MarineAlpha4-Bin1. The sequence continues at coordinate 224,563 of CALSRA010000027.1, forward strand.
GTATTTTCCGGTTCTCTATACCGGGCCGGGCGGGCTGGTGGCACATGAATGCATCATCGATCTGCGGCAAATGAAGATTGCCAGCATCGATGACGTCGCCAAGCGACTGGTGGATTTCGGTATGCACGCGCCGACGATCTCGTTTCCGGTGGCGGGGACGCTGATGATTGAGCCGACGGAAAGTGAATCGAAAGTGGAGATCGATCGGTTCTGCGATGCAATGATCGCGATATCGACGGAAATCGACGAGGTCGAGTCCGGCGATACGGCACTTGAAGACAGCCCGTTGCACAATGCGCCGCATACGCTGGAAGCAATCATTTCCGGGGATTGGGACCGGCCGTATTCGCGCGAGGATGCGGCCTTTCCGGTTGCGGATGTGCGCGCCAACAAATACTGGCCGCCGGTCGGCCGCATCGATCAGGTTTATGGCGATCGCCATATTGTCTGCGCCTGTCCGCCGCTTGAAGCCTATCAGGATGCGGCAGACTGACCGGCCCGCGATTAATTCGAAGCCGTGCCGGCCGGCACGGCTTCCAGGGAGAACAGAGGGGGTAATACATGGCGAATTTGGATTCACTGCAGCTCAGCCCGAAGGACAATGTTGCAATCGTTCTGGGCGATGTTGCCAAGGGTGATATGATTCAACCAGCGTCAATCACGGCACGGGAACCCGTGCCGCGCAGCCACAAGATTGCATTGGTGCCAATCGAGGCCGGGGCCCCGGTCGTCAAATATGGCCAGATCATCGGTTTTGCCTCGGATCATATTGCGCCCGGCGCACATGTTCATGTCCACAACGTGTCGATGGGCGATTTTGAACGCGACTACGCCTTCGGCGAAGGCGCGACGGAAACCGTGATGGTGCCGGAAGCCGAGCGTGCGACGTTCCAGGGGTATGTCCGCGAAGACGGCAAGGTCGGCACGCGCAATTATATCGGCATCGTTACCTCGGTGAACTGCGCGGCAACCGTGGCGCTGCATGTCGCCAAGGCCGTGGAGAAGGAAGGGCTGCTGGACGACTACCCGAATGTCGACGGCATCGTGCCGATTGTCCATGGCGCGGGCTGCTGCATCAGCACCGATGATGAAGGTTTCCGCATGCTGCAGCGGACCATCTGGGGTCATGCGCGGCATCCGAATTTCGCGTCCGTGCTGATGCTGGGACTGGGCTGCGAGGCAAACCAGATCCCCTTCATGCTGGAAACCATGGGCAAGCCGACGGACGAGACCTTCCATTACACCACGATCCAGGAGGAAGGTGGCACCCGCAAGACCGTGGAACATTGCCTGGACTGGGTGAAGGCCGTACTGCCGCGCGCCAATGCGATGCAGCGCCAGACCGTCCCGGCTTCGGAGTTGACGGTGGCACTGCAATGCGGCGGGTCCGACGGGTATTCCGGCCTGACCGCCAATCCGGCGCTGGGCATCGCGGTCGACACACTGGTTCGGCATGGCGGCTCCGGTGTGCTGGCGGAAACGCCGGAAGTCTATGGCGCGGAGCACCTTCTTACACGTCGTGCGGTCAGCCGCGAGGTCGGCGAGAAGCTGATCGAGCGCATCCATTGGTGGGAAGAATACGCCGCCAAGAACAATGGCAGCATGAACAACAACCCGACCCCCGGCAACAAGGCCGGCGGGCTGACCACGATCCTTGAAAAGTCGCTCGGTGCGGTCGCCAAGGGTGGTTCGACCAATCTCGTCGGCGTCTACAAATATGGCGAGCCGATCACCACGAAGGGCTTCGCCTTTATGGATAGCCCGGGCTACGACCCATGCTCGATCACTGGCGAGGTCGCATCTGGCTGCAACCTGGTCGCTTTCACGACCGGGCGTGGTTCCTGCTACGGCAACAAGCCGGTGCCGAGCGTCAAGCTCGCGACCAACACGCAGATGTATGCGCATATGTCCGAAGACATGGATATCAATTGCGGCACTTGCATCGACGGTACGGATTCACTTGAGGATGTCGGCGAACGGATCTTCCGCAAGCTGCTGGCCATCGCTGGTGGCGAGCAGACGCTTTCCGAACAGCTCGGCTTTGGCGACGCTGAATTCGTACCCTGGCAGATCGGCGCCCAGATGTAGTCACTGTCCGGGCCCTTGCCATCCTCCACTGGCGCGCCGATGATCGGGAACAATGATCACGCGACGGGGGAGGAAAGCATGAGGCGGCTGGAAGGTAAAAACGCAGTCATTACGGGAGCGGCATCCGGCGTCGGGCGGGCGGCAAGTTTGCTGTTTGCGCGTGAAGGGGCAGCCGTCGCCTGTATCGATATCGACGCGGGGATGGGGGAAGAGACCGCGGCGATGGTTCGCGATGAAGGTGGCGATGCCATATTCATCGAAACCGACCTTGCCGATGCGGCCGCCATCGATCGTATGGCTGGTTCCTGCATGGAATGGCGCGACAGCATCCACGTTCTATTCAACAACGCCGCGATTGCGGAGCGTCGAGAGTTCGAGGACGTGCCGTTGGAAGAATGGAACCGGCAGGTTGCCGTCAATCTGACGGCCCCGTTCCTGTGCAGTCAGAAACTGCTGCCAGCACTGAAGGCCACAGGGAACGCTGCAATTATTCATCATGGTTCGATCGATGGTGTGCTCGGTAATCCGACGCTGGTCGCCTATTCGGCGTCCAAGGGCGGGCTGCAGCCATTGACCCATGTGATGAGTTTCTGGCTGGCGCGTCATGGTATTCGCGTGAATTGTATCAATTCCGGCGCGCTGCGCGAAAGCAGGCAGGGCATTCCCGTGCGGCTGAACAAGGACAATCGCGCCGGTCAACCGATGAGCAAAGCCCAGCGCGATGCAACGCCGATGGGCCGGCCCGGTTTCGTAGAGGAAGCTGCCGATGTCGCGCTCTACCTTGCCAGCGATGAGTCCTCATATGTCAACGGCAGTGTTATCACGCTGGATGGCGGGCGCACGGGTATTACGCCAGGGACGTTCTGACGTGTTGTTCCAAAGACTGTTCGAATTGTTTGGCGGCGCCGTGCCGGCGATTACCAGAGATACGCCAGAAGCAGAATAATCCCGACAGCCGCGATGAAAGCGAGACCCATGCGGTTGAACATTGGTTGCATGGCATTTCAATCCTTCTGGGTTTGGTCAGGATGCCATCATGGCATAAATCAGCGCAATCTGTGCCATGTTAACACGTTTGAGTTTTTAGCGTCCCAGCGTGAATATTTAAAATGACTTAGTTGTATTTCTGAAAAGTATAAATAAAAAATCATGAAATTAAGCTGTTTCTCAAATAAAAAAATCGCACGATTTCAAAAATATAGAATATAAAAATAGAATGCAGGATATTTAAATATTCATGTAAACCGCTTTGTATTTGTTTTGAGACTTGTAAATTGGGTGGAAATCCAAATTTCTCCCTTCACATTACCAAAGTAATATGTTTTGTTATTGCAATCGTCACCGACAGTTTTGTCGACCTGCACGTTTCAACCCGCATTTCCCAAGTAAAAGGGAGAAGTCACTCCTCTGACGACAATTAATGTGTTATATTGCAGCATGTTAAGTGGGCTTAAGGCGGCGGATCATGGATCACCCAAAGGGTGCAAGCGAAACGGATGGTGCGCGGCTTAGTTTTGACCGACGGGTCCGGTTGGAATTTCATGGTTCGAAGATCAGTTCGGACGGTGGATTACTGTTGTTCCGGGAATTGGATGAAGTGCTTGGCCTGCACGACATTGCGGGCGGATTTCTGAGAGACACGCGAACTGGCCACAATCGCCTACACTCACTGGTTGGCTTGTTGCGCCAGTCGGTCTTTGGGCGGCTGGCCGGATATGATGATGTGAATGACGCAGACCGTTTATCGCTTGATCCGGTGATGCGGCAGGTCGTTGGAGGGCGTGCCGTTGATGCCAAGGCCGCGTCCGCGAGCCAGATGGGCCGGTTCGAGACCGAGGTGTTGGCGGCAACCGACAATCGCACTGTGCTGGCGGATTTATCAGGACACTGGATCGACCGGGTTCATGACCGCAACCCACCCAAGTGGATCACACTGGACATGGACAGTTCCGTCAGTCCCACCCACGGCGCACAGGAAGGAACGGCTTGGAACGGGCATTTCGGCTGCATGTGCTATCACCCGCTGTTCGTCTTCAACCAGTTCGGGCACCTCGAACGTTGCGCCCTGCGCCCCGGCAACGTCCACAGTGCCGACGGCTGGGAAGCGGTTCTGAAGCCCGTCATCGCGCGATATGCGGATCGTCACCTGATGCGGTTCTTCCGGGGGGATGCTGCGTTCGCCATCCCGGAGTTATACAAAACTCTGGAAGCGGAAAGCTATTTTTACGCCATCCGCCTTCGGGCCAATCGCGTTCTTCAGGGCAAGATTGCGCATCTGCTCAAGCGCCCTGTGGGTCGTCCGCCAAAAGGCGTGAAGCGCATCTACGGCGACTTCGAGTATCAGGCGGCATCTTGGGACAAACCCCGTCGTGTCATCGCCAAGGTGGAATGGCATCCCAGCGAGTTGTTCCCTCGCGTCGGCTTCGTTGTCACCAATCTGCCAATGGAACCAGACTGGATCATCCGGTTCTACAACCAACGCGGAACGGCAGAGCAGCATATCAAAGAAGGCAAGCAAGCGATCAACTGGACACGGTTATCTTGCAAGGGGATGGCGCAGAACGAGATCCGCCTGCAACTTCATGCACTGGCCTACAATCTCGGCGTTTTACTGCAAGGGACCGAACTACCCGAAGAGGTGGCTGATTGGTCTCTGACCAGCCTCCAAACAAGGCTGATCAAAACTGGAGCGAGGGTGGTGCGTCATGCTCGGGCCATCACGTTCCAACTGGCCGAAGTCGCGGTCAGCTGTGACCTGTTCACTCGCATCCTTGCAGCCATACATCGCCTTCGCTCACCACCGGTTCCAGGATGATGACCTCAGCAACAAAATCGGAGGAAAAGCGGCGCGATTGGTCCGTCCAAAGGGGTGTTGATCACAACAAAATCCGGGTTAACCAAGCTGTCGAGACCAGAAATCGCGCTCAGTTCCTGGGTCAGGTGCCCAAACAACAGCGAAAGTCGTACAGGCGGCTTGCTCGGGGCACAAAACATCGACAACATGCAAGAAAGGGCATTCTACTTGGGGAATGTCGGATAAGGCATATATGGAAGGAGGGTTGGAATTGACAGGTATTGCGGTGGTCGCAGGTGCGGCGACGCTTTGCGGAACGTTGATGACCCGTCTGAAGCAACCTGCAATTGTTGGTTATATCCTTGCGGGCATCCTGTTGGGACCGTCGGGTCTGCAATTGATCACGGATCGCGAACAGGTCGGTGAACTGGCAGAACTCGGCGTGTTGCTGCTGCTGTATTTTGTCGGCATGGAGCTGTCGCTGCGTAATTTTCGCCGTGCCTGGCGGATTGCGGTTCAAACATATTTGGGGAGATACTCTTGCGTGAACCTCTGACCAGTGAGGTGCCGCGCGAGCAGGCATTTGTTCGATTCAGCAATGTGCAAAAAAGTTATGACGGCGAAATTCTTGTCGTAAAAGGCTTCAACCTCGATATCGCCAGCGGCGAATTCATCACACTTCTGGGGCCGTCAGGATCCGGCAAAACTACGTGCCTGATGATGATGGCAGGCTTCGAAACGCCCACGCACGGCGATATTCTGCTCAATGGTGAACCGATCAATACAGTGCCGCCACACAAGCGCGGTATTGGTATGGTTTTTCAGAATTATGCCCTATTCCCGCACATGAGCGTGTCTGAAAACCTCGCCTTCCCGCTGGAAGTACGAAAGCTTAGTGCGGCGGAAACGGACCGGAAGGTCAAACGCGCACTGGAAATGGTGCGGCTTGAGGATTTTGGTGACCGTCGTCCCGCGCAATTGTCCGGTGGGCAGCAGCAGCGCGTGGCATTGGCGCGCGCGTTGGTGTTCGAGCCCGAAATCGTCCTCATGGACGAGCCGCTGGGGGCGCTCGACAAAAACCTGCGGGAAGAAATGCAGTACGAAATCAAGCGTATTCACGAAGATCTGGGGGTCACCATGATTTACGTGACCCACGACCAGTCGGAAGCGCTCACGATGTCGGATCGGATTGCGGTGTTCAACGACGGGATCGTTCAGCAACTGGCCAGCCCGGCAGTTTTGTATGAACAGCCGGACAACGCCTTCGTGGCGTCGTTTATTGGAGAAAACAACCGGTTGATCGGCGACGTGATCGAGCTAACCGAAGATTGCTGCAAAGTGCGTATGGAGTCGGGCGCCATCATTGAGGCGTTGCCGGTAAATGTGAGTGCAGCGGGTACAAGGTCGACTCTTTCGCTGCGTCCCGAACGGGTGACGATCAACCCGGAGGCGAACGGGCTTCCCAACCTTTTCGAAGCGCGTGTGATTGAGGTCATTTATCTGGGAGATCACCTGCGCACACGCGTCGCGGTTTGCGGCAATGACGAGTTCATCATCAAGATTCCAAATGCACAAACACACCCGGTCCTGACTCGGGGCCAGATTATCACTGTGGGTTGGGCGCGCGAGGATTGCCGAGCGCTTGATGCTTGAGAACGGCAAAAGAGACGGATTGAACTGACAAGGGAGAAGGCAAAATGAACAAACATATCAAAGTACTGGGTATGGCAGCATTCGCAGGGGCGTTTTCGGCCACCGCGATGGCCGACAGCTTGACGGTCGTTTCATGGGGCGGCGCATATACCGCGAGCCAAAAGAGCGCGTATCATGATCCGTGGACGAAGAAGACCGGCGACACGATCGTCAATGTCGACAAGGCCCAGGCCGGTCTGGCGGGATTGCGGGCGCAGGTTGAGGCCGGCAATGTGACCTGGGATCTGGTCGATATGCTGCCTTCCGAGGCGCAGATCGCATGTGACGAGGGCCTGGTCGATATTATCAACCATGATCAGGATCTTGCCGCTTCGCCCGATGGCGTGGCGCCGAGCAAGGATTTCATCGCCGGGTCACTGAGCGAATGCTTCGTTCCGCAGATTGTCTATTCCAACATCATCGCGTTTAACACGACGATGTTTTCCGGCAAACAACCGTCGACGATGAAAGACGTGTTTGACCTGAAAGGCTTTCCCGGGAAGCGTTCGCTGCAGAAGAAACCCATCAATAATCTGGAATGGGCCCTGATGGCCGATGGCGTTCCGACGGACAAGGTCTATGACATGCTCCGCACGGAAGAAGGTGTCAATCGCGCCTTTGCCAAGCTTGATACTATCAAGGACAACGTGATCTGGTGGGAAGAAGGTGCGCAGCCGCCGCAGCTTTTGGCGGATAAGGAAGTCGCCTTCGCGTCCGGTTACAACGGTCGTATCTTCAACGCTCAGGTCAATGAAAAGCAGCCTTTCCAGATTATCTGGGATGCGCAGGTCTTCGAAATTGATGGCTGGGTCGTACCGAAAGGCAAGATGAGCAAAGTGAAAGCGTATCTCAGCTTTGCGACCGATACGCAGCGTCTTGCTGATCAGGCCAAATATATTTCCTATGGTCCGGCGCGGGTTTCCTCGGCGGCACTGGTATCGACGCATGCAACGACCGGTATCGACATGAAACCGCATATGCCGACCTATGGCCCGAACTTCAAAACCGCCCTGCACAAGAATGACGAATTCTGGGCGGATCACCTGGACGAGCTGACCGAGCGTTTTAACGCCTGGCTGGCCAGATAACCTGACGGGGGGACTTGATCCCCCCGTTTTTTAATTTGAAGTGAGTGTAATATCGTGACCGGCCTTGCGGCGACATCGGGTAATGATCTGACAACGGCAGACGGCGTGCCGTTGAAGGTCAGCCTCAGTCGCGCCCAGCGGCGAAACAAAATCAAGGCGGTGCTTCTGGTAGCACCGCTGTTTTTGTTTCTGCTCGTCGCTTTCATACTGCCGATCTTCGATATGCTTTTGCGGAGCATCGACAGCGCTGAAGTTGTCACGCATATGCCCAATACGGTCCGCGCCATATCCACCTGGAACGGTGAGGGTGTGCCAGAGGAAGCCGTGTTTGCCGCTGCCGCCCAGGACCTCGCCGCGGGAAGCCGGGCACGCACGATCGGTAAGGTCGCCAGCCGATTGAATTATGAAATTGGCGGCATGCGTTCGCTGATCATGAAAACGGCGCGAAAGGCAAAGAAGCTCGAAAGCGGGCCCTATAAAGCCGCCCTCATTGGTATGGATAAACGATGGGCCAAGACAGATGTCTGGCAGCTGATAAAGCGTGAATCCGGTTCCTATACGCTGTCCTATTATCTGGCGGCGGTTGATCATAAATATGCCGCCGACGGTTCGATAGAAGCGAAGCCGGAGAATTTGCAGATCTACGTCAATCTGTTCTTTCGTACGATGTGGATGAGCGGGTTGATCACTTTGCTGGCGTTGTTGCTGGGCTACCCGGTTGCCTTTCTGCTGGCAACCTTGCCAATGCGGCAATCCAACCTGCTCATGATACTGGTGCTTTTACCGTTTTGGACATCGCTGTTGGTCAGGACAACAACCTGGATCGCGATCCTGCAGAGTCAGGGTGTGCTGAACGACCTTGCCGTATGGGCCGGGCTGATCACGGATGAGAACCGGCTGCAGTTGATCTACAACAAGACAGGGACCGTCATTGCGATGACGCATATCCTGTTGCCGTTTATGGTCCTGCCGCTTTATTCGGTGATGAAGACAATTCCACCGACTTATATGCGCGCGGCCAGATCATTGGGGGCGACGGGGTTCACGGCGTTCCGTCGCGTCTATTTCCCACAGACACTTTCCGGCATCGGGGCGGGTTCCATTTTGGTTTTCATCCTGTCCATCGGCTATTACATCACGCCGGCGCTGGTCGGTGGCCAGTCGGGACGGTTCATAACAAATTTTGTCGCCTATCATATGCAGCAGTCGCTGAATTGGGGGTTGGCAGCTGCGATCGGCTCGCTGCTACTGGCGACCGTGATCGTGTTTTACCTGCTGTATAACCGCCTCGTCGGCGTCGACAATATGAAGCTGGGCTGAGGGACATGGCACCACCACCATATGCCACAACGACCGAACGGGGCTGGCATTACATATTCCGGTTTTTGTGCGGATTGATTTTCCTGTTTCTGATCGGCCCCATTCTGGTGATCATACCGCTCAGCTTTAACGCTGAACCTTATTTTACATTCTCCGAGGCCATGGTCGTCTTGGATCCGGCGGGATATTCCCTGCGCTGGTACGAGGATTTCTTCACGTCAGATGCGTGGCTCGGTGCGATCCGAAACAGCTTTATCGTGGCACTCTTTTCCACGATTTTGGCGACAGCGCTGGGGACGCTTGCGGCACTGGGAATGTCCAGCCGCTACATGCCATATCGGGCGACGGTGATGGCTGTCCTGATCTCGCCGATGATTGTACCGCTTATCATTTCGGCAGCGGGGATGTTTTTCTTCTTTTCAAAGTATCAACTGACCCAGACATATACCGGTGTCATATTGGCACATACGGCCCTGGGCATTCCTTTCGTGGTGATAACCGTTACCGCGACGCTGACAGGTTTCGACCATACGTTCACGCGTGCCGCAGCCAGTCTTGGTGCATCGCCGGTGCGGACGTTCTTCAAGGTCGTATTGCCGCTGGTGACGCCGGGCGTTGTTTCGGGGGCCCTGTTTGCGTTTATTACGTCGTTTGATGAAGTCGTGGTCGTCTTGTTCATCGCGGGGCCCGAACAGCGCACCATTCCGATTCAGATGTGGTCCGGTATCCGGGAAGAAATCAGTCCGACAATCCTTGCCGTCGCAACGCTGCTGGTTTTGGTATCCATTGCGCTGCTGACGATACTGGAACTCTTGCGCCGCCGCGCCGAACGGTTGCGCGGATTAACGCCCAATTAAAACGTCGTTGAATTGGATGGGTGGGTACGCGCTTTGGTACCGGCAACTTTGACGTTCTCTATTTTGCCAGCAGACCCAGGGTTTCCCGGGTTGTATTTGAACGGGGCTGCCAAAGTCCTCGGTCCTGCGCCTCGATCAATCGTTCGGCAATTTCCCGCAACGCCGCCGGGTTATGGTCGCGCATGAAAGCGCACACATCGTCGTCCGCGAGATAGGCTTCAAACACCGCGTCGAAATGGTGGTCCGCGACAGCGCCGGTTGTCGCGGCGAAGGCAAACATATAGTCGACGGTGGCGGCCATCTCGAACGCGCCTTTGTAACCATGACGCATCACACCGGCGATCCATTTCGGGTTCAGCACCCGGGCCCTTACGGTACGTGCAATTTCTTCTTCCAGCGTTCGGATGCGCGGGCTTTCCGGGCGGGAATGGTCGTTGTGATACACGGCAGGCGGGGCACCGCGCAGGCTGTGGACGGCTGCGGTCATACCGCCCTCAAACTGGTAGTAGTCGTCGGAATCAAGCAGGTCATGCTCGCGGTTGTCCTGATTGTGGATGACCGCTTCGACCCCGCCCAAACGGGTTTCCAGAAGATCATGCGCCGCTTCGCCTTCCGCTCCCGCGCCATAACTGTAGCCGCCCCAGGCGATATAGGCGCGGGCAAGGTCGTCGCGCGTTTCCCAGCCTTTTTCATCAATCAGTGCCTGTAGCCCCGCGCCATAGGCGCCAGGCTTGGAGCCGAATACGCGCGCTGCGGCGTGCCGTAGGGCAGTGCTGGAATCAAGGCCCTGCGCTTCCAGCGCGGCGGCTTCTTCCGTTACGCGCGCAGCGAGTGGGTTCTGGCGCGCATCCTCGTCGAGGGCAGCGACGGCACGGACGGCTGAATCGAACAGGTCGATCAGGTTGGGGAAGGCGTCGCGGAAAAAACCTGATATTCGCAGGGTCACATCAATGCGCGGCCGATCCAGTATGTCGAGTGGTAATACCTCGAACCCGGTCACCCGGCGTGATGCCGAATCCCATGTCGGGCGTGCACCTATCAACGCCAGCGCCTGTGCAATATCGTCGCCGCCGGTGCGCATATTGGAGGTGCCCCAGGCGGATAACGCCATGGCCTTGGGCCAGTCGCCGTGGTCCTGTGCATGGCGCTCCACCAGCAACTGTGCTGATTTCCAGCCCAGTAGCCATGCGGCCGGGGTCGGCGCGGTGCGCGTGTCGATGGAATAGAAATTGCGCCCCGTTGGCAATACATCCGGCCGCCCGCGCGTCGGTGCACCGGAGGGGCCGGGCGCGACGAACCGTCCGTCCAGTCCTGTAAGCAAGCCGTTGATTTCGGCATCGCCGCAGGCGGCAACGGCGGGGCGGATACGGTTTTCGATTTCGGTCAAGACCGGTTGCGTGGCGGTCCAACCGATGGATGGCGTGGCTGTACCGTTTACGAGGCTCTGGGCGAGGGTTTCGAGTCGTTCCACCGTGTCGCCATTGGTTCGCCATAAGGCTGGGCGGGCGTCTCCGTCGTCTCCATTTTCTGTTTCCAGGGGGGGCACAATAACCGCTGCTAGCTCATTCGGTTTTGCTTCAGGCCAGGCTTCTCCCAGTACACAGTCCAGCGGATCAAACGCCAGTCCCATATCCGATGCCAGGGCGCGGATCAGCGAAGCGTCGCTGCCCGAACCTTTGCCGCGCGGAACCCGGGCGAGCGCGACCAGCAGGTCGGTCAGCCGGTTTCCATCCGGCGATTCACCGAAGATATGCAGCCCGTCGCGGATCTGCATTTCCTTTAACTCGCACAGGAAATTATCGAGCCTGCCCAGCGCGTCGTCTTCAGATGCATCCGGTGCGATGCCACAATCCTTGTCCAGCCCCAGCGACCGGGTCAGGTCCAGAATCTGGCTACCCAACACCTTTAATCGTCGGGGGTCGACCCCGGCGGCTTCGAAATATTCATCGACCAGCGCTTCCAGGTCTTTCAGCGGACCATAGCTTTCAGCGCGGGTCAGCGGCGGGGTCATATGGTCAATGACGACAGCATGTGCGCGGCGCTTGGCCTGGGTCCCCTCGCCCGGGTCGTTTACGATGAAGGGGTACAGGTTTGGCAGCGGGCCAAGTGTCGCCTCCGGAAAACACTCTTCCGACAGAGCCAGCGCCTTGCCGGGCAGCCATTCCAGATTGCCGTGTTTGCCCATATGGACCAGTGCCTGTGCGCGGAAGGATTCACGCAGCCAGGCGTAAAAGGCGAAATAATTGTGCGGGGGGACAAGAGCAGGATCGTGGTAGCTTGCGACCGGGTCGATATTGTAACCGCGCGCTGGTTGCAGTCCGATCGCGATGCTGCCGCAGCGGAAGGCGGAAATTGCAAAACTGCCGCAATCCAGTTCGCCTTCCCGGTAGAACGGGTCGTCTTCCGGTGGCCCCCAGCGTTCCGTAACCTGATCACGAACGGCTTGGGGCAGGGTGCCGAAGAAAAGATGGTAATCGGCGAGCGACAGCGATTCTTCGACCTTGCGGCCCTGCCAGCCTGCATTGGTCGGACCTTCGGTCAAGCGCCCGACAAGTGCATCGCCGTCCTTTGGAATGTCGGTTACGCGATATCCTGCATCCGCCATTGCCTGCAAGACAGTGATCGTCCCAGCCGGGGTGTCGAGCCCGACGCCATTGCCAATCCGGCCGTCCCGGTTGGGATAATTGGCGAGGATGAGGCCGATGCGGCGTTCGGCCGGATCCGTGTTGCGCAAGGCTGTCCAGTTGGCTGCGAGCGCTGCCACGAATGCGCAGCGGTCCGGGACCGGTTTGTAGGTGACGATGTCCGTTTCGACCGTGTCGTCGCGCTGCGCGGGGGATTTGAAGGATACAGCGCGGGTCAGGATGCGGCCGTCTACCTCCGGCAGCGCTACATTCATTGCGATGTCCCGTGCCGACAACCCGCGCGTGCCGCCACGCCATGCCTCTTCTGTACCGCCGGAAAAGACGATTTGCAGGATCGGGCAGTCGGCATCGTCGAACGGCGTTTCACTGCGGGCGGCCCCGGGGCTGCTCAGCGCGAAGCCGGTGCCGTTCAGGATTACGGCGGGGGATGCTTCGGCGAGCAACCGGCGCATGGTTTCTGCCGCGACCGGATCCTTCAGGCTGCTGGCATAGACCGGCAATACGTTAAGCCCAGATGTATTCAACGCCTCGATCATGGCGTCCAGGGCAGCGGTGTTCGATGCCTGGACAAGTGCCCGGTAAAACACCAGTGCCGCGACTGGCCGGCCCGGTTGCCAGTTCAGGTCCGCAATGGTTTCAGCGGAGCCTGCTGTCGCATACAGCCCGGCGCGCAATAGCGGTGCGGGCTCGCGCCAATCGGTCTCATGCCCGCAAAGGCTGGCGGCATAGGCCAGACACTCGCGGTAATTCGCGGGGCCGCCCTGTACACAATATTGCCATAACCGGTGGACGGCATCGCCGGGTAGCGTGGAGAGGGATGTCAGTTCCTCATCCGGCTGGTCGTCGCCCGGCAGGAACGCAAGCGCGATATTCTTCTTTCGGCAGGTGGCGGCAATCTGTTCAACGCCATACGGCCAGTAACCCCGACCGCCAAGCAGCCGGACTATAACGAGTGTGGCATTTTCGATTACGGATTCGACATAGAGGTCAACCGACATGTTGTGACCCAGCTGCATCAGGTTTGCGAGCCGCAAAGTCGGTTTTTCCGGATCCGATAGCCGGCGATGGGCGAATGCGAAGCCCGCGATCTCGCTATCAGCGGCGGTCAGGATGACGATGTCACCCGGCGTCTGTTCCAGATCGATGGCGGGACTGCCATCCTCTATGGTGCCGGGCTGTGTTGCGAGCAGATGCATGGCGATCTAGCCCAGCACTGTCTCCCAGATCGCCTTCTTGTCCAGTCCCGCGAAGCCGATGACGACGATATGGCTGCTGCGTTCTTCATCGGCTTGCCATTCGCGGTCGAAATAGCGGTCGAGCCGTGGTCCGACCATCTGGACGACTTCACGCCGCGCAATGCCGGGCCGGTCGAGGAAACCCTTCATCCGCAGGATATGGTGCTGTGCCGCGGCCTGGCGCAATCGGGCTTCCAGCGCATCCGCATCGGCAATAGGGCCGGGGGTGATGATGAAACTTTCAAAATCATCATGGTCATGATCGGAATCGTCGTCGTGATGCGAATGCCGCGTGTCGAGATCGTCTTCCGCACCCGCATTCAGCCCCAGCAGTACCGTAGGGTCGACCTGTGCATTTGCCGCGCTCAGGACCTGTGCGCCGGGCCGGATGCGCGCCGACATCTGATGGCGCAGCACGGAGGCGGCGGCTTTCGGGATCAGGTCTGTCTTGTTCATCACCACCATATCGGCACAGGCGAGCTGGTCCTGAAAGACTTCTTCCAACGGATCGTCATGATCCAGTGCCGGGTCGGCCATGCGTGCTGCCAGCAGGGCTGCGGGGTCGGCCGTGAAGACGCCTTCCGCCATCGCGGCGGAATCGACGACGGCGACGACGCCGTCCACGGTCACGCGGCTGCGGACTTCCGGCCAGTTGAATGCCTTGACCAACGGCTTGGGCAGCGCCAGGCCGGAAGTTTCGATGATGATATGGTCGGGAGGATTATCGCTGTTCAGGATTTTTTCCATGGCGGGCAGAAAATCATCTGCCACCGTGCAACAGATGCAGCCGTTGGCCAGTTCGACGATGTCGTCTTCGCCACAATCCTCGATCCCGCAGCCCAGCAGGACGTCGCGGTCGATGCCCAGGTCCCCAAATTCATTGATCATGAACGCGAGCCGTTTGCCCTTGTTCTGCTGGATCATGTGGCGGATCAGGCTTGTCTTTCCGGCACCGAGGAAGCCGGTGATGACGGTGGCGGGTATTTTTTCAGCCATGGTTTTTCAAGTCGTCCTTTAGCGTGAGTGGCAGCCCGGCGGCGATGAAGCGGACCCGGTTCGCAGCTTCGGCAATTGCCTGATTCAGATGTCCCGCGCAGTCCCGGAACGTTCGTGCCAGCGGGTTCATGGGTACGATGCCGAGCCCGACTTCGTTGGCGACGAAGACCACCGGTCCGGCCAATCCGGCCAGTGTATCGACGAGATGCTGTGTTTCCTTGTCCGGATCGCGGTCGGCCAGCATGACATTGGTGATCCACAGCGTAAGACAGTCGACCAGAACCGGACGGTCCGGCGACGCGTGTTTCGCGATGGCGAAGGCCAGGGCCATCGGTTCCTCTACTGTTTGCCAGCGTTCGCCGCGCCGCTCCTGGTGTCGGCGGATACGATCGATCATCTCCGCGTCGCCCGCATGGGCGGTGGCGATATAGGTGGCGCCCTCCCAGTGTGTACCGAAGCCGGCTTCAATCAGCTTCTCGGCATGGGCGCTTTTACCCGACGACGCGCCGCCAAGGACGAGCGTAACCGGACGCAATTCCGTATCTTCATTCGTAGCGATGGCGTAATCCTCCGCCCGAGGGGGCCCATTTTCGTGCGCGCCGGAGAGGTCTCCTGGCTAAAGCGGTATGCACCCGAAACACCTTCCCGGCGGTATTGCCACCAGTGGTCATTGCTCCGGATCCGCCATTCACAGTTGCGGGGGCAGCGCCGGGATTACACCGGACTTCCCTGTTCCAACGCGTTGGCGCGACGGTACCGTGCGGGGCGTGGTGGAGCAAGCTTTACAGGGTTTCACCAGCGGCTCGTGTCGCCTTTTTATTCATGCGTTTGCGCAATCGGCGGGTGCGAACGCCTTGCAGAAATTTCAGGCTCCAACGGTAACCGATGAAGCCTGAGAGCAACGCCCAGGGGATCGATCCCAGGAACATCGGAACGCCCCAAATTCTGAAAAGGTCAACTGTGTAGACCCAGAGTGACTCAATGAAGCCGGCGTCGGAGGACAGGGTTTCCTGCAACCGTGCCATGAACTCGTCATAGCCGGAAGCGGCGCCGCCCTCGCCGAGCATCAACTGTCCCGTCAGCAGGAATACGTAATATATTGGTCCAAGGGTGAATACATTCGTCACCCAGGTCCAGGCCATGGCGATGACAACGTTGAATTCCCAGGCCGGGTAAGCCATGCGCAGGATGAACCAAATGGCCAAGCAGATGGGCATTTGCACACCGACCGTCGGTGTCATCGCGACCAGCAGACCGACCAGAACACCGCGTGCCGTGTATTCCGGGGGATGTTTTGCGCGCAGTAACGGTATGAGGAGACGATAGCGCAGTATGCGCTGAAACCCACCTTTCAGACGTTGGGACCCGACTGTGGTCACCCTCTGTTTCTCCTTGTTCACGCGGTGGTCCAGTTTTACCTTTTATAATGGCGTGGCAGCAATCCCGGCAATCAGAGTCCCAGGCCACAAACCTGATTTTAGAGTATCGTGATTTCCGGGATATTAATGAGGCAGCTTCCGATGGCATTTTTTGTGGGTTGGGCCGTATTCAATTTCTGTGTCTTCTTTTTGTGGTTGTTTCTTGAAAGGGGCCAGTGGGACGATGTCTTGCAGAAGTATAAGGAATTAAAAGCGGATATCGCCCAACTGCACCAGCTTCATCCGGAAGGGCTGGAAGCCGTTCGGGAGACATTGTTGGCATGCGTTCAGTCTCGCGGCTTTATCATTCTGGAAGAACGGGACGATATCGTTGTTTTTCGATTCAGAGCGCTGATCGATCGTGACTACGCGCCGGCTGTCTTCTGGTTCGTTGCAGTTGTGTCTCTTGGAATATCTCTTCTCATCGACCGCTACATTGTCCACGGTGGATTCAGCGAGACAACAGGGGTTATTCATGAGGGGCGCCCCTATCGGCCTATCGAAATGCGATTAAGTGCTGCGGAAAACTTCGGCGTATAGGATCGCCCATCTGACTGGGCCTAGCGCGGTGGCCGGTTTACACCGGTGATGCGCCAGGCATCACCTTCTGAAAGACCGGTAATGTAATCAACCTGTGTGATCCCCAGATTGACGGCGCTGAAGGCGAGTGCGCGTTCCGGACCAAGGCCAAGGGCCAGTGCCAATGCTGCGCGGATGGCGCCGCCATGGGCCACGGCGACAATATCGCGCCCGGCATGCTCTGCCGACAGGCGCATGATTGCCGGGGCGGCGCGCGATATAAGGTCGGCGAAGCTTTCGCCGCCGGGTGCGCGGACAAACGCCGGTGCGCGCCAGTATTCCTGTGCGGTTTCGTCCCGCATATCGCCGAATTCTTCGCTGGTCATTCCCTGCCAATCGCCGAAGCTTTGCTCACGGAATGCCGGTTCAAGGATTGGTTCCGGCAGGTCCAGCCCCGCCGCGCGGATCGCATCAGCGGTCTGTATCGCACGCTTCAGATCGCTGCACACCAGGATGGCATCGGCGGGAAGCAGGGCGGCGAGGGACTGGAAGGATTCGATGTCGGTACAATCGGCATCGAGGTCGCGCTGGCCGTAAACTGTTTTTGCGCCGTCGTGGACGGGGGCGTGGCGTATCCACCACCAGGGGGTAACAGTGCTCATCGCGGATTTCCTTCGCTAGGGCACATTCGTTGCCACGACGATAAGAATGGCGATTTCCGCCAACTGTTGTGCGGCACCCAGCGTGTCGCCGTTATAGCCGCCGATTTGCTTGCGGGCCATTGCGGCCAGACCGGCAACCGCTGCCGCTGCCAGGATGATCGCAGCGATACCGGTTGACGGTCCCAGCAGGATGAGGGCTGCCAGGGCCCCGATCCCGCCCGCTATCCAGACCTGTTGTTTTTCCGGCTGACCGGCAGCGGCGGCGAGCCCTCGGCTGCTGGCCAGTGGCAGGGCGTACATCATTGCCGGTAACAACCCGCGTGACAGGGCGGCTGCCGCGATCAGGCCTGCGACGGCTGTGTCCGGGTCCGCAATCGCGACAAGGGCTGCCGCGCGAAGTCCGACGCTGAAGACGAGTGCCAGCACGCCGTAGGCGCCGCTGCGGCTGTCGCGCATGATCTCGAGCTTGCGTTCGGCGTTCGCGCCACCGCCGAAACCGTCTGCGGTGTCGGCAAGCCCGTCTTCATGCAATGCGCCCGTGGCCAGAACAATGGCGAGGAGTGCCAGAATTACCGCGACGGTTAGAGGGACCGCAAACCAGATCGCGATGGACAGGACGGCTGCGCCACAAATGCCGGCCAGCAACCCGGCGACGGGAAATGCCCAGCATGCATCCGCAAGAACGCCTTCGACACCGCGCACGGGAAACCGGGTGAGAAATGCTGTTGCGACCCGCAAGTCGCGGATGATACGCGGTGACATTGCAGGTTGTTTTGAATCCGTGTCCGGCATGAAGTCCGATTGAAAAATTCGGCGCAAGGGCGCGATGTTCGGATCGTATCATCCCAAGCCTGAACCGACATTACCAGAATAGAGGATGTTTCGTATTTGCAATTCGGTCGGTGGTTGACGCTAAGGTGCGGGATAAAGGTGAAGATGTTGCGCTTCTGACACCTGTCCCTGTGGCGCTAAATTGCCATGCCCGTCTTCAACTGGCCTCGAATGCACGTCCCTCGGCACCAGATTGTGGCGTTGGTGCCAGGCGAACAATTGGTCGGCGGGAAGGGGGCGGCTATAGAAATATCCCTGGATCTGATCGCAACCGAAATTTTGCAGCATATCCACTTCCGCTTCTGTTTCAGCGCCTTCGGCAATGACCTCCAGCCCGATGCTTCTACCCAGCGATACGATCATGTTGGTGATTTCAGCGTCATTCATGCTGGTCAGCATGTTTGAAATGAAAGAACGGTCTATTTTCAATTTGTCCAGCGGCAGTTGTTTCAGATGAACAAGCGAGGAATAGCCGGTGCCGAAATCATCGACCGTAATAGAACTGCCTTTGTCCCTCATGGCCTGCAGGCAGGCAGCGATTGTGTCGATCCCCTTCATCAAAGCCCCTTCGGTGATTTCGAACTCGAGGCATGAAGGGTTAATGCCTGTTTCAGAGAGGACGCTGTCGAATACCTCAAGGAGCGGCGAGTCAGAAAGTTGTACAGCCGACAGGTTTACGGAACAATTCGTGACGTGAAGACCCTGCTTTTCCCAGGCCATTACTTGCGCGCTCGCGGTGCGCAATACCCATTCGCCAATTGGAATTATAAGCCGGGTTGCCTCCGCAAGCGGAACAAACTCGTCAGGCGCGACCAGTCCCCTTTCCGGATGGTTCCAACGCAATAGGGCCTCGACGCCAATCATGGCGCCGGTTTTTGCGTTGACCTTGGGCTGGTAGTAAAGCTCGAATTCCTGACGCTGCAGCGCCTGCCGCAGGTCCCGTTCCATCTGACCGCGGTAATGGGCCTTGATATCCATGCTCTCGTCATAGAAACAGCAGCGGGCACGGCCTCCGCCTTTTGCCTTGTAGAGGGCTAAATCGGCACTTTTTAGAATTTTGGCCGATGACGTACCATCATTTGGCGCGATGGCAATCCCGATGCTCGTCGAAATATGGACCTGATCTTCGCCGATCAAAATAGGCTGGGACATGGCATCGAGAATTTTCTCCGCCAGCTGTTGCGCGCCCTGTTCGTCTTCCATGTTCGGTGCGAGGATGATGAATTCATCACCGCCCAGGCGGATTACGGTGTCGGATTCACGGGTTGAGAATTTTAGTTGCTTAGCAATGGCCTGCAGTAACTCATCACCGGCTGGATGGCCCATTGTGTCGTTAACATCCTTGAAGTGGTCCAGGTCCAGAAGCAATGCTGCCACGACGGTTTTTGACCGGCGGCACTGTGCCAAAGCGTTTGTTAGGGTATCTTCGAGTACTGACCGGTTTGGGAGTCCGGTGAGCGAGTCGCGCCTCCCGATTCTGGTCAGTTCGGAAAGGAAGCTTTGCCGCGCGCGTGCAAACCGGATCGCGCGCTGCAGTATGGCCGGTGTTAGGTCGTTTTTGTTCAGGAAATCGACTGCGCCTGATTCCATAACCGACAATGCCAGCTCTTCGCTGTCTTCGCCGGTCAGGAAGATTACAGCCGCTGTCGTGTCCTGATTTCGGGTAATGGACTCAAAGACGTCACTGCCGTCTTGGTCGGGCAGATTATAATCCAGAATTATGCAATCGAAATGTCTCGATGCAACTGCCTCAACCGCATCGGCACCGTCGAATACCTCCTGCATTTCGAAGGCGAGCCCCGAGTTGGAGAGCGCGCGGCGAACGATGGAACGGTCCACCTCGTCATCTTCAACCAGAAGGATCTGGATGGGGGTGTTGGTCAGCATGGAAGTTCGACAATCCTTCGATACTGGTCGAGCATTGCCAGCGTGGAATGGAATGTTGAGTCAGTATTGGATTTGACGATGTAGCCGGCAACATTCCGATTATACGCTCTGGCCATGTCTTCCTCTGCAGTGGATGTCGAGAGGACAAAAATGACAGATTGTTGCAGATCGGGATCGTTGCGGATTTCTTCAAGGAATTCGAAACCGTCCATGCGCGGCATGTTCAGGTCCAGCAGCATCAGGTGTGGTTTTGGTATGGCGACGTTGCCATTCTTGCCCCGCAGGAGTTCAAGCGCTTCCAGGCCGTCGGAGGCTGTAAAACAGGGAAATTCGATATCCAGTTTGCGAAAGGCGCGTTGTAAGCCCATGACGGCGACATCATCGTCGTCAATGACAAGGACGTTTACAGCGTTATCAGCCATTTTTTGGGCCCTCCCGGTTATCCGTTTTTTCCCATGTAAACCGGAATGTGGAACCGCGTGTATCACCGCTGCTGCTCACGCTTATGACGCCACCGAACTCCTCGACGTAGCGCTTGACCATCGCCAGCCCCATGCCGCTTGCTTCTATCTCGTCGCGACGTTTCAGCGTCTGAAACATCGTGAAAATCCGTTCATGATATTCTTTGGCGATACCCGGCCCGTCGTCGGTAACTGAAAAACTGACATGCGAACCGAGGTCTCGGCCTTTTATTTCTATGTGACCGGTATCGCGATCATGGTGCTTCGCCGCATTGCCGATTAGGTTGTAAAAAACATGCAATAGCGGGGTTTTCTGGGCAAAGAAGACTGGCATGTCCGGCTGGACGGTAACCGAAAATCCGTCGGGTAAACTTGCAAGGTCGATGACGTCCTGCATCAGGGCGCCGGAATCGATTTGTTGAACGTCATATGTCATTTTACCAATGCGGGAATACTGCAATAACCCTTCCAGAAGCGCATCCATTCGGGTGATGCGACTGCGCATCAACACAAGATGTTTTCGGCTGTCATCGGTTAGCGTCTCTTCCAGATCTTCTTCCAGCCAAGTTGCCAGATTGGCGATTGCCCGCAAGGGCGATCGCAGATCGTGCGACGCGGCATAGGCAAAACGTTCGAGCTCTTCGTTTGAACGAGACAGTTCCCTGGTTCTCTCACCCAGTGATTCAGTCATCGTGTCCGCAAGGCTCTGTGCCCTTCGGCCTGTTGTCGCAAATGACCATTGCACACCGAAAACAAGCAGGCAGGTAATCAGCCCGGCGACCAGGACGATCTCTGCTTCTGCGGAGTCATGCTGTTTTTCGAATGATGGTTCCGAGTAACCGGTCAGCAACCAGTCGCGCTGCGCGAACCGGAACGGAATGAGGTGACTGTATTTGGCCGTGGCGCGCTGGTCGGCATGCGTGGGCGCCGTATCATACATCAGCGCTGCTGCCTCGGTGGTGGTTCCATCGTAAATCTGAAACTGCATATCCGGAATTCCGGGGCCCAGCACACCTTTCATCAGGTCACCCATGCGAAATGGGCTATAGACAAAGCCGATAATTTTCTTCCGCCGCTCCTCGATATCCGAGGGCGGTTCCCCAGGGCCATAATATGGCAGATAAATCAGGAACCCTGCCTGAACATCGTCCGTGATTTCCTGGACCAGTGTCACTTTGCCGGAAATAGCCGGCTTCCCGGAATCCCGGGCGCGGTCCATTGCGCTCCTTCGGGTTTCCTGAGAGTACATATCGTACCCGAATGCCTGCTGATTGCGCAGATCGAATG
Organism: uncultured Alphaproteobacteria bacterium; assembly: GCA_943788635.1. Taxonomy (GTDB): domain Bacteria; phylum Pseudomonadota; class Alphaproteobacteria; order UBA8366; genus MarineAlpha4-Bin1. The sequence continues at coordinate 246,343 of CALSRA010000027.1, forward strand.
GTTCAAGAAACGTTATGGAAGAATATAAATCCCGGGCGCCCTCTGGCCGAATTGTGAAGTCGGGGAATCCTTCATCGCGAATGGCCTGTTCGTAACGTCCACGGTCTTCCGGCCTGATGAACTCGGTATAACCGAGACCCTGGATGCCGGGAAATATGGTTTGCATCTGCAGTGTTTTGACGAAGTTGTGCCATTCGGTCCGGTTAACCGATGTTGAGCCCTGGAAAAAGCCGAGGCCGCTACGCAGCGCCTGGGTATAGGTTTCCAGCCGATGTTCGATTGCGACAATCAATTCGACCTTGCGGGCCTCGAACTGGGTTTGGGCTACTTCCTCGTTCTTCTGTTGCAGCGTGTAATATGTGAACAGGGTCAATAGCATCAGGAAGGCCAGTGTGACCTGTGCCCATTGTATGCTCGTCAACTTTACCTCTGCCTGCATAGGGGGTTTTGTCAGCGGTACGTTGTCGTCCTGCGTGCGCTCCGACGTATTAGCGCGTTCTTCGGGTAATGATAAAAATGACAATATACCCTACCTTTACTGGGTTTCTGGTGGGGCATTGAACGGGGCTATGTGTAAAAAAAAGATAAAAAACAATATTAATTCTACGATAAATTACCTGATTAAGGATTGATGAAGAAGGTAAGTCTGTCGCTGTTATGTCTGCAGCTCATTGAAAACAAACTAAATTAATGCCGTTTGCAAGGAAGGGGCAGGCTGCGGCAGTGTTCACTGCACGCATCCCGAAACGCGAATTTGCGGTTGTGGTGGAACCGTCATATACGGTGGGGCATCCGGTTGGGCCGCATTGGCAACCAGGTGTGGAACAATAGGGCGGGACGATTATGGCAGAGCAGGAAGCCGAAGCGACATTTGCAGATATCCGGGGCCTGTTTGAGGTTTTGCCAGGGGGGGACGATGCCGCGAGGAAAAAGGTGGCCGCGCGCGAAGCGTTACTGACCAAACCGGCAGGCGCGCTCGGCAAGCTGGAATCGCTGACCGAATGGTGCGCGGCCTGGCAGGGACAATACCCGCCCAAGATCGAACACCCGCGTGTTGCGGTATTTGCGGCCAATCACGGCGTTGCCGTACACGGTGTGTCCACCTATCCGCCGTCGGTCACGGCGCAGATGGTGGCTAATTTTCAGAGCGGTGGCGCGGCGGTCAATCAACTCTGCCTGCAGCAGGATGCGGACCTTCGCGTTTATGAGATGGCGCTGGAGCATCCGACGCGGGATTTTACAAGTGATGCCGCGCTGAGCGAGGAAGAATGCGCCCGCGCCATGGCGTATGGGATGATGGCCGTCGAAGATCAGGTGGATATATTGTGTCTTGGCGAGATGGGGATCGCCAATACGACGAGTGCTGCGGCGTTGTGCTGCGGGTTATTCGGTGGCGAGGCAACGGACTGGGTTGGCCCCGGCACGGGGCTGAATGAAGCAGCGTTGCAGCGCAAGGCAGATGTGGTGGCCCGCGGGATCGCCCTGCACAAGGATGCACTGCATGATCCGTTGGAGGTGCTGCGTCGCCTGGGCGGGCATGAACTGGCGGCGATTGCCGGGGCAATCCTGGCGGCGCGTGTGGGGCGCATTCCGGTAATTCTGGACGGGTTTGCCTGTACGGCGGCGGCGGCGGTGCTGCATGCGATGAATGCAACGGCGCTGGATCATTGCATCGTCGGGCATTTTTCTGCGGAACCGGGGCACCGGCACCTGCTGGACAAACTTGGCAAAGACGCCCTGCTGGACCTGAATATGCGGCTTGGTGAGGGGACGGGCTCTGCCTTGGCGCTCGGCCTGCTGCGCGCTGCCATCGGTTGCCATACGGGAATGGCGACTTTTGAACAGGCGCAGATTGACGGCCCGGCATAGGGGCAATCGGCAAAAGGTAAGCGGGAATGGTGGATCGGGACAGCGAACCGGAAGGGCCGGCATTGATGGTGCCGCCGGCACGGCCTGAAGGCAGGCTGGGGCTGCGGACGTTGATTTTGATTCGCTGGATCGCGGTTGCGGGCCAGACCCTTACGGTGCTGGTTGTGCATTACGGGTTTGAATTCCGGCTACCGGTATATGCCTGCCTGCTGGTGGTCGGCCTGACCGCGCTGTCGAATATTTTTCTAGCCGTCAGAATGTCTCCACGTGCGCGGCTTGGCCATCGTGATGCGACGATGGTGCTTGGTTTCGACATGGTCCAGCTTGGCATGTTGCTTTACCTGACGGGGGGGCTGGAGAATCCTTTCGTGATCCTGATTCTCGCGCCGGTAACCGTGGCGGCGACAATTCTGTCGCGCGGGCCGACCATCGCACTGACACTTCTGGCGCTGGCGTTGGTTGCGGGGCTTTCGCTCTGGCACGCGGCCTTGCCCTGGACAGGGTCGGCACTGGCGTTACCGTTTCCATACGCGTTGGGGGTATGGACCGCGTTGTCAGTCGCCCTGGCGTTTATCGCCACATATGTATGGTCGGTTGCAGACGATGCCCGCCGTATGGCAACGGCACTCGCGGCGGCAGAAGCGTCGCTCGGTCGTGCGCGGAACCTGTCGGCACTTGGCGGCCTGGCGGCAGCCGCGGCGCACGAGCTTGGCTCACCGCTGGCAACCATCGCTGTTGTTGCGCATGAGTTGTCGCGCGAGGTACCTGCGGACAGCCCGTTTGCCGAGGACGTGGCATTATTGATCAGCCAGTCGGATCGTTGCCGCGATATTCTGGCCGGGCTGTCGCAACGACCTGAAGAAGCAGATCACCGGCCACTCGACAGGCAGACGCTGACTGCGCTGGCGATGCAGGCATGCGAACCCTATCGGGACACGGGTATCGTGCTGAATATCGTTGCCGAGGCGGGTTGTGCCGGGGACGAACCACAGGCGCCGGAGACATCTGAATTCACGCATGGGGTCGGAAACCTGATCAACAATGCGATCCAGTTTGCCGTCAGCCAGGTGGATATCGAACTGTTCTGGGATGAAAAGAGTGTACGCCTGACAGTGCGCGACGATGGCCCGGGGTTTTCGCCGGTCGTGCTGGCATCTCTCGGTGAGCCCTACATATCCACACGGGCTGAGTCAGATGGTCACATGGGCCTGGGTGTTTTTATTGCGCAAACCCTTTTGGAAGCTGATGGTGCGAGCCTGCGCTTTCGCAACAGGGGCGGGGCCGAAGTTGTCATACGCTGGCCACGAGCACAGTTTGGGCGTAGCATCGCGCATCGGAGCTAGAGGATAAGGGGTTGGAAGCATGACGAATTTGGGTGAGCGCACCCTGCTGATCGTCGATGACGACGCGCCGCTGCGAAACAGGCTGGCGCGGGCAATGGAACAACGCGGGTTCGACGTTTCGATGGCTGAAAGCGTTGCCGAAGGGGTGGCGACGTCGGCTGCGGCGCCGCCGGCCTATGCTGTTGTAGACCTTCGGCTGGATGACGGCAGCGGACTGGAGGTCGTTTCAGCACTGCGCCGCAGTCGTGCGGATATGCGGATTGTCATGTTGACCGGCTACGGCAATATCGCAACGGCTGTTGTGGCCATCAAGGCCGGCGCTGTCGACTTTCTGGCGAAACCCGCTGATGCGGACCAGATCACAGCCGCGTTGCTTGAAACCGACCGGCCCCTGCCACCACCGCCCGATGATCCGATGTCCGCCGACCGGGTGCGCTGGGAACATATCCTGCGCGTATTCGAGCAATGTGACCGCAATGTTTCCGAGACCGCGCGGCGCCTGAAAATGCATCGCCGGACCCTGCAACGGATCCTGAACAAGCACGCGCCCCGGAATTAAGTTTTCGTTGGCGCCCGTGGCGTAGGGCGCGTCAGTGCCAATATCTTCAAGAAATTTCTGCCAGCGTTCCAGGGCGCAACTGTTGACGCGGGAAACGCGACATTTCTGGCGTTGTGTGGTTAGTTCTGTTTCGTACCGCGCGATCACGCCATTCCATTTACTGAATTTCTTGAGCTTCGATGAGCGGAACTCTTTTGTTCCGAATAGCTTTGGTTGCGGCGCAGTTGCACCGTCGGCCCCCAGACCGTCCGATGGTGTGACAGCTATGGTTAACGTCAATACAACGCTCGCGAGGAGCGCTGTGGCTTTCTGCCAGCCGGAAATACCCACCGGTCCCCCCCATTCATATGTCCCTGGTTGGTTATTAACCATGAAAACTCTAATATAAAATTAACGAAGTTTATCAACTCTTCCGTTTGCGATGGTTAATGTCGCTGTCGCAATATTTGCAAATGGAGTTTGATTTGAGCGTATCAACCACAGGCACAGGAACCGAAGGCAGACGCACGTTGATGCGCATGGGCGTAACCGCGGCGGTTATCGCGCTCGCGGCCGCGATCGGTGTGTTTGCTGTATTTCAGTTCACCGATGCCGAACGCGAACGCGAGCTTGTTCGCTGGCAGCAGCGGTTGGGAATCGTGGCGGATAGCCGTCTTGCCGACGTTGAAAGCTGGGTTGCCGCACAGAAGGCCGTAACGGAGGAACTTGCGGAGAACGGATCGCTGCAACTTTATCTGTCGGTCCTGTCAGAAGGCGATGATGCATCTGCTGCGGATACCGCGGAAGCGTCATACCTGCGCAACCTTGTGTCCGTGGTCGCGCAGCGGGAACGGTTTGCGCCGGCGGTGTCGTCGACGCCAATCGCGGCAAATGTTGAACAAATGGGCGTCGCGGGCATTGCATTGTTGGGCGCGGATGGCAGGGTCGTCGTATCCAGTGAATCCATGCCTCGGCTGGACGGGCGGTTGGCAGCTTTCGTCGCGGAAGCGCCCAAGGGAAAGGGTGCGGTCTCCGATATCTTTGCGGGGACGGCGGGCCAGCCCGTAATCGCCTTTCTGACGCCAATTTTTGACGTCCAGGCGGACACTTCCGTCGATACGCCGATCGGCGCGGTATTGGGCGTCAAGCTGGTTGCCCCGGAACTTTATCAGCGTTTGAAGCAGCCGGGCAGTGTCGAGCGGACTGCTGAGGCGCTGCTGGTTCAGCGTGACAGTGCCGCTGTCGTATACCTCTCGCCGCAGGCCGACGGTACGGCGCCACTGGCGCGCCGGATGGCGGAAGATACGCCGGAACTGGCCGCCAGTTTTGCCTTAAAGTCTCCGGGCGGCTTCGCCCGCAAGCGTGACTATGCGAATGCCGATGTTCTGGCAACCGCCCGGGCCATCACCGGCGTGCCCTGGGTCCTGCTGTACAAGGTGGACGTTGCCGAAGCTCTGGCGGAATCAGAATCCCGATTGCAGCAGCTCGTCGTCGCGTTTTTGTTGATTATCGGGCTGGTGCTGATCGGTATGGCGGCGTTATGGTATTATGGTACGTCGCGCAGGGCGACTGAAGCAGCGACCCGGTTTCAGGAACTGGCGAATGAATTCCAGAGCCAGCGAGACTTCATGCATCTGGTGACGGACAGCCAGCCAAACTCCATCATTATCTATGACGGCGAAGGTCATTACCGCTGGTTCAACAAGGTCGCGGTTGAAAACAGCCGGCTCGACAGGGAATCGCTGCGTGGCAAGCATATCAGCAGTGTGGTCGGCCCGGTGGTCGGCAAGCGTGTTGCCGGTTGGGTGCGGGCCTGTCTGGAAGATGGCAAGGCGGTAAGCCATACGCATACAATGGAAATTGAAGGGCAGGGTGAGCGAGTATTCAGTTCCGCGCTGATCCCGATGCCGGAGTCCCGCGGCGGAACCCCCGGTGTTCTGGTCGTTTCGCAGGATATTTCAGAGGCGGTCAGTGAACGGACAAGGCGCGAACGGGTCATGCGGCAACTGGTCAGTACGCTGGTCAGTGTCGTCGACCGGCGTGACCCGTATTCGGCCAATCATTCTGTACGCGTCGGGACCGTTTCCCGTGCGATCGCGCGGGAAATGGATATGAATGCCATTGATGGGGAAACGGCCGAAATTGCCGGTAACCTGATGAATCTCGGCACGATCTCGGTACCGCAGTCGGTTCTTACCAAGACCGAGGCTCTGACGGATGACGAAATCCGGCTTGTGCGCGACAGTGTACTGGCCAGTGCTGATCTGGTTGCCGATATCGAGTTCGATGGTCCCATCTCGGAGACAATCCGGCAATTGCAGGAACATTACGACGGCAGCGGGGAGCCGAACGGTCTGCAGGGCGAGGATATCCTGCCGACGGCGCGGGTTGTTGCCGTTGCCAATGCCTTTGTTGCGATGGTCAGCGCCCGTGCGTACCGCAAGGGGATGGATTTCGACCGTGCGATAGACATATTGCAAAATGAGTCGGGCCAGAGCTTTGATCGGCGTGCGGTTACCGCCCTGATCAATCATATTGAAAACCGTGGAGGACGCGCCGAATGGGTATCTTTCGGTGATCCCGTGGCTACAACGGAGGGCTGACTGACCGTCGTCAATGTTCGATATTTTCAAAGCCAGTTTCAAGAGCCGCCCGCCGGAGGGAACCCGAGTCTACGCGGTCGGCGACATTCACGGCCACAAGGAGCGGCTTGCGGCGTTGCATCGGCTTATTGTTGATGATGCGGCGCGGTCATCGGAACGCCGCAGGGTCATTGTCTATGTCGGCGATTATTATGACCGTGGCCCTGATTCCGCCGGTGTGGTCGAGATGTTGATCGAACACCCGCTTGATGGGTTTGACAGTGTTTTTTTAAAGGGTAATCACGAAGAAATCGTGTTGCGCTTTCTTGATGGCGATCTTGACACGGGCGCCAACTGGATCGCCCATGGTGGTAACACGATGCTGCAAAGTTATGGCGTTGCCTGTGATAGTGCCTGGCCCGATTACTCCGACCTTGTCGACTATCAACAGGCGCTGTCGGCATGTTTCCCGCCGGCGCATAGAACGTTCCTCGAATCCCTGGCGCTTTCACATGTCGAAGGCGACTATGCCTTTGTGCATGCGGGAATTCGGCCCGGCGTACCGCTGTCACGGCAAGAGGGTTCTGACCTGATGTGGATCCGCGAAGAATTCCACGAATCCGACGCCGACCACGGTTACGTTATCGTGCACGGACACACGCCCGTAAAGAAGGTGGTGAACCGGTTCAACAGGATCGATATCGACACCGGCGCGGGGTTTGGTCGGGCGCTTACGGCAGTCGTGCTGGCGGGTACGAAACGGAACTTCCTGCAGGTTTGACCGGCAGTACGTACCGTGAACCTTGCATGCTGTCCGGGAATGGATTAGCCACGCGATATCGAAACGCAGAGTTTGGCATCGAGTATGACGGAAATATCGGAAATCGCGGCAATTGTCGGCAGAATGGCGGATGCGCGGGTGCTGTGCGTCGGGGACCTTATGCTCGACCGCTTTGTGATAGGAAAGGTCGAACGGGTATCGCCCGAAGCACCGATCCCGGTGCTGCGGGTCGACAATGAAGCGGAAATGATCGGCGGCGCCGGCAATGT